>NZ_JBPAXY010000002.1:0-658541 GCF_050897975.1 Pseudooceanicola aquaeponti | reverse complement strand
CCTAAGAGCGCGATATACAGACGTTCATTCGTCGAATGATCCAAACCGCCCGCATATCTCTTCAGATACTCGCGATGTCAAAGAGCGTAGAGACAAAAACCAGACCAGTGCGCCCTAACTTACGGCGCGCCCGCCCGACAGTACCTCTGAATTTCTTTCAACCCGTCCGCCTCGAACCTCCCTCAGCAGCGCCGCCGCTTCGTTCCGTTCGACCCGTCCGGGCCGCCCCGCTGCGCCTCAGCGCCGCCGGTGAAGGGGTATTTACGGATCAGGGCCGACCCTCGCAAGGGGAAAATCGCGGAAACCGTCATAATTTTTGCAAGAACATGATTTACCGAACAAATACATACACTTGCATGGCCAACTTTTTGCGGTTTTCCGCCCTCTCGACGCACCCTGACCAGTGAAAATCCCGTGCCGGGCAAGTTTTCCACAGACTCGCCGTCGAAATCGAGTAGTCTCGGCCGCTTTTCAGGGGTGATTTGCCCCCGAATTGCGAAAAACGACGCTTTTCAGCGTCGTTTTTGGGCCATCCCGGGGAGTCGCAGCGCCAGGAGCGCCAGAATCGCCGCCATGTAGAGGAGCGGTTCGATCTGGAACCCCTTCACCAGGATGATGAAGTGCAGCCCGCCCAGGATCGCCACCGCATAGGCCAGCTTGTGCAGCTTGCGCCAGCGCTTGCCCAGCCACCGGATCGAGGCGTTGTTCGAGGTCAGCGCCAGGGGCAGCATCAGGGCCAGCCCCGCCATGCCGATGGTGATATAGGGGCGTTTGACGATGTCGGCCCAAACCCGGCCCCAGGTCTGGACGTCATAATAGGCCCAGACCGCCAGATGGCAGAGGATATAGAAGAAGGTCAGCAGCCCAAGGGCGCGACGATACTTCAAGAGCGAGATGCCGGTGATCTGGCGCAGCGGGGTCACCGCCAGGGTCGCAATGATCAGCCACAGGCCCCAGAGGCCCAGCTGATGTTCCATCTCGCGCACCGGATCGACCCCCAGCCGGTCGTTGAGCGCCGCCCAGTACAGCCAGGCGGGCGGCAGCGCCCCCAGGATATAGAGGGGCCAGGTCGGCAGGTGGCGCAGCGCCCGGTTCACCGGATCCGCCAGGCGCCGCTGCACGGGTTTGGGAAGAGCCAGCACCGACATCAATAGTTCTTCGACAGATCCATGCCGGAATAGAGGTGCGCCACCTCTTCCCCGTAGCCGTTGAACAGATCGGTGTCGCGGCGCGAGCGCAGGCCGCCGCCGATCACCCGCTCGCTGGCCTGGGACCAGCGCGGATGGCTGACCTCGGGGTTCACGTTGGAATAGAAGCCGTACTCGCGATAGTTGGCATCCTTCCAGCTGGTGAAGGGCTGCTCTTCCTGCAGGGTGATCCGCACGATCGACTTGATCGACTTGAAGCCATATTTCCACGGCACCACTAGGCGCAGGGGGGCGCCGTTCTGGTTCGGCAGGTCGCGGCCATAGACGCCGGTGGCCAGCAGGGTCAGCGGGTGCATCGCCTCATCCAGGCGCAGGCCCTCGCGATAGGGCCAGTCCAGCACCCGGCGCGACACGCCGCGCATTTCGTCGGGGCGCAGGGCGGTCTCGAAGGCCACGTATTTGGCCCCCGACTGCACGCCCACCTGATCCAGCAGCGCGCGCAGCTCGAAGCCGTTCCAGGGGATCACCATCGACCAGGCCTCGACGCAGCGCAGGCGATAGATCCGCTCTTCGATCTCCTTGCCCTTCAGGATGTCTTCCAGCCCGTAGGTGCCGGGGCGGTCGACCATACCGTTGATCTCGACCGACCAGGGGGCGACGGTCAGGTTATGGGCATAGCGCGCCGGGTCTTCCTTGCCGGTGCCGAACTCGTAGTAGTTGTTGTACTGGGTGATGTCCTCGAAGTCGTTGGGGCGCAGCCCCTCGGGCGCGGCCAGCGCAGGCCCGGCGATCGAGCCCAGGCCCATCCCCGCCATCCCCGCCAGGATCGTCCGCCGGTTCAGGTAGACGGATTCGGGGGTCACGTCGTTTTCGGTCAGGGGGGTGGTCCAGCTGCGTCGCATCGCGGGTCTCCTCATGTCTCTCCCTAAGATACGAGGTAGCAGCCCATCCGGTTTCCTCAAAATGACCCTTGCTCACAGCTGCGGCAATGGCCTGAAACAAAACGCCCGCGCAGGGGGCTGCGCGGGCGGGGGCCTCTGGGGGACCGGAGGTCAGGCGTCGGGGGCCTCCACCGGGGCCTCGGCGGTCTTGCTGGCCTCGGGGATGGCGGCGGCATCCTCGACCGAGGGGCGCAGCTTGCGCAGCACGACCGAGTTGCCGTCGGCCAGCACCAGGCGCACATGGCGGCGGCGCATCTGGCGCGGTTCGCCCACGCCGACCGAATGGGCGATCATCTCGACCTCGCCGACGATGCCGCGGGCGTAATTGGCCACGCCCTTGTACTTCTTCTGCACCACCAGGCCGCGTTGCAGATGCGGGTCATGGGTGGTGATCCCCGTGGGGCAGGTGTTCTTGTTGCACTTCAGCGCCTGGATACAGCCCATCGAGAACATGAAGCCGCGCGCCGAGGTGACGAAATCGGCCCCCGCGCAGATGGCAAAGGCCACATCGGCGGGGTTCACCAGCTTGCCGCTGGCGATGATGCGGATACGGTCGTGCAGGCCGAAGCGGTCGCGCATGTCGACGATGCGCAGCAGCGCCTCGCGCAGGGGCATCCCCACCAGATCCATCAGCGGCATGGGCGCGGCGCCAGTGCCGCCCTCGCCGCCGTCGATGGTGATGAAGTCGGGCGCCGATTCGGGGCCGCGCGCCACGATCATCTCGAACAGCTCTTCATAGGCGTCGGAGGACCCGATGACGGTCTTGAAGCCGACGGGCCGGCCGGTGACCTCGCGGATATGGGCGATCATGTCCAGCAGGTCGCCGAAATCGTCGATCTCCTTGTGGCGGTTCGGGCTGATGGCGGGCTTGCCCATGGGCACGCCGCGAATCTGCGACACCTCTTCGTCCACCTTCGCGGCGGGCAGGATGCCGCCCTTGCCGGGCTTGGCGCCCTGGGCCAGCTTCAGCTCGAACATCTTCACCTGCGGCTTGGCGGCCATCTCGCGCAGCTTCTCGTCGCTGAGGTTGCCGTCATGGTCGCGCACCCCGAACTTCGCCGTGCCGATCTGATAGACCAGGTCGCAGCCCCCTTCGAGGTGATAGGGCGACAGCCCCCCTTCCCCGGTGTTCAGCCAGATCCCCGCCTCTTTCGCGCCCTTCGACAGGGCCTCGATCGCCGGGCGCGACATGGCGCCATAGGACATTCCCGAGATGTTGAAGATCGACGGCGCATTGTAGGGATGGCGGGCATAGGGGCCGATCACCATCGGCTTGGTCACCGCGAACTGGTCGTCCAGCGGCGGAAAGACCGCGTTGACGAAAATCGGCGTGCCGGGAATCGACAGGTTCCGGGTCGAGCCGAAGGCCAGGGTGTTACTCAGCCCCTTGGCCGAGTGGTAGACCCACTCGCGCTGCGCCCGGTTGAAGGGCATTTCCTCGCGGTCCATGGCAAAGAAATACTGGCGGAAGAATTCGCCCAGCTTGGTGAACATGCCCCGGAAGCGGCCGATGACGGGATAGTTCCGACGGATGGCATCCTCGCGCTGGCCCAGGTCCAGCAGGAACATGACCACCACGGCCAGCATCGCCAGGCCGATGGCCATGACGAAGATAAAGACCAGCCATTCGACGATTGGCGCGATGAAATCCATTGGGTCCAGCTCCTCAGCCCGTGCCTCGCTTTGGCCGCAGCTTGGCGAAGCCCGCGCCGCGCCGCAACCTTCCGTGCCTCTTTAGACCCGCCGGATCACGGCATTGCGACGGATCAGCCCTGCGCGGCCTCGCGGGCGCCGAAGATGGCAGAGCCGACACGCACATGGGTGGCACCAAAGGAAATCGCCTTCTCGAAATCGCCCGACATGCCCATCGACAGGCCGGTCAGCCCGTTGCGTTCGGCGATCTTCGCCAGAAGGGCGAAATGCAGGCTGGCCTCTTCCTCGACCGGGGGGATGCACATCAGCCCCTCGACCGGCAGCGACAGGGCGCGGCATTCGGCCACGAAGGCGTCGGCCTCGCCCGGCAGGATGCCCGCCTTCTGCGGCTCTTCGCCGGTGTTCACCTGAAGGAACAGGCGCGGGCAGGCGCCGGTTTCATCGGCGATGCGGGCGATGGCATGGGCGATCTTGGGGCGGTCCACCGAATGGATGTACTGCGCCAGCTCCATGGCCTGGCGCACCTTGTTGGATTGCAGCGGCCCGATGATATGCAGCTCGATCCCCTCGTACTGCTGGCGGAAGTCGGGCCATTTGCCCGCCGCCTCCTGCACCCGGTTTTCGCCGAAGACGCGCTGGCCCTCGTCCAGCACGGCGCGCACCCGCTCGTTCGGCTGCACCTTCGAGACGGCGATCAGGGTCACCTCGGAGGCGTCGCGCCCGGCCTCGTCGCAGGCCTTGGCGATACGGGTGCGGATCTCTGACAGCGACATGGGGGCCTCCTGGCGGGTCGTCGGGTGGGGATTTGGCGGCATAGGAACACCAGCGCGCGGAAAAAGAAAAGGCCCCCGCCGTGGCGAGGACCCGAAAAGCAAGAAGGGCGAGCCGAAGCTCGCCCTTCCCCATCTGATAGACCGTAGGGTCTATTAGAAGGACATGATCACGCCGAGGTCGGCGTTGGTTGCGTCGTTGACCGAAGCCACGCCGCCTTTGAGGACCAGGCCGGAGCCCAGGTCGTAGGCTGCGTCGATGCCGTAGGCAGCGTCGTCTGCGGTCGAGCTGTCAGCCCAGACACCGGTCACGGTCAGGTCGCCGGCGGTGTAGGAAGCGGCCAGGCCGTAGCCTTCTTCGGTCGAGGAGGTCACGACGTCCGGGTTGCCGAAGAAGCCAACGTCGGTGTGGTCGATGTCCATGTTGACATAGAACGCGGTCACCGAGAAGGCGTCGAATTCGTAGCCCAGGTTCAGCCAGGTCGACTGAACGTCGAGGTATTCGGTCACGATGGTGTTGCCGAAGAAGGTGAACGTATCGAAGGTGATGTCGTTGTTTTCTTCGTAGGCGATGCCGAACGAGAAGCCGTTCACGGCGCCGCTGAACGCGATACCCCAGTTGTCGTCGCCGTCATGGGCAGCCATGAAGGAGTAGTCGCCGAAGGTGTAGGAGACGTTCACGTTGGCGCCGGATTTCACACCCAGTGCGCCGCCCATCAGGTCTTCTGCAACGTCGTCAACGCCAACGCCGTCAAAGCCGATGTCGGGCAGGCCGAAGGGGTCGGAAGCGCCGTCCAGGGTACCGATGGTCAGGGTCAGGCCGCCGGAGGAGACGTAAGCTTCGGGGTCGAAGGAACCCGGGTCTTGCGAAGCCGACTCGTCGGTCAGCGATGCGTCCAGGTCGATCGACGCGCCGAACTCGATGCCCGAGTCGGTGGTGCCGGAACCGGCGATGCCGAAGTCCAGTTCGTTGTACAGGAAGGTTTCGCCAGCGGCGCGGCCTTCTTGGTACTTCACACCCATGTTGGCGCCACCGGAAACGGTGATGTCAGCGGAGGCGAAGCCTGCGGAAGCGACCAGGGCGGTCGTCGCAAAGAGAATCTTTTTCATAGTGTTTCCCTCGGTTTCTCAGTCTGCCCCAAAACGGAGAATCCGCATTGGGTATGCCAAGGTCTTTCGCTCTTTTTGCCGTTCCTTGGCAAGAACACCGAAAGGCGCGCCGACAACCACGCCACGGATTGGTGCAACTCTGCCACAGTGCCCCCCGGCCACCGGGCCGATCCCGCCGGTTTTCTGCGCGTGCGGGCCTGTGCCCGGCGCAGGCGCGCCCCGCGCCCGCCGATCTGCGCGGCGGCGGCACCTACATTGCTTATGGCAGGAAATCCCGCGCCTTAAAGGTTCTTGCTCCTGAGGGGCGGCTTCGGTAGATCGGAGAGGACCAATTAGAACGGGGCCGAAGCATGATCTCTTCTCGCGCAATCCGAACCGTGGCCCGCGCCACGGCCGTGACCGGCCTGCTGGCACTGGCCGCCTGTGGCAACAACCCCGACCCGGGTCCGACGCCGCAGCAACAGCTGGACCAGCGCGAAACGATCTGGGACCTGTTCAACCAGCGCGATGACGGCAGCAAGGTGGCGGTGAACCGTTACCTGTGGAACGCCTCGCTGGAGGTGCTGAACTTCCTGCCCGTGGAAACCGTCGATCCCTTTACCGGCGTCATCTCCTTCGGCTACGGCACCCCGCCCGGCGGCGGCCGCGCCTATCGCGCCACCGTCTATATCTCGGATCCGGCGCTGGAAGCGCGTTCGCTGAACGTGGCGATCCAGACCCGCGGCGGCGCCCCGGTGGCTGAAGGCACCCAGCGGGCGGTCGAGGATGCGATCCTGACCCGCGCCCGCCAGCTGCGCGTCGGCGACCGCCGGTTCTAAGACGCCGGCCCCCTCCCCTGCGGAGGCGTCAGTTATATAGAGTGAGATAAAGGGGCGGGCCCATCGGGCGCCGCCCTTCTTCTTTCTGCCCGCCTCCCCCTGCCGCGCCCCCTGGCGCCTATTCCGGCAGCGGCGGCGCGTGCATCTGGCCCAGACGCTCGACCCAGTCGATCTGCCGGGGCAGGCAGATTCGCGTCAGCTCGTAATGCTCCAGGATATGGGCCCGCGCCGCCCGGCCCAGCCTTTCGCGCGCCGCGCCATCCTCCAGCAGGGTGCAGACCTCGGCGGTCAGCGCGGCGGGGTCGAAGAAGTCCACCAGCCGCCCGGTCCTGTCATGCGTGATCACCTCGCGCACCGGGGCGGTATCGCTGGCCACGATCGCCGCCTCGGTCGCCATCGCCTCCAGCAGGGACCAGGACAGGACGAAGGGATAGGTCAGATAGACATGCACCCGCGACAGCCGCAGCATGTCGAGGAATCGCGGATAGGGAATGCGCCCCAGGAAATGCACCCGCGCCCAGTCTTCCTCCGGGATCTGGTCGCGCACCTCGTCGATGAAGATCTGTTTCCAGCTTTGCCCGGCGGGCGGTTTCGCCCCGTAAGAGGTGCCATCGCCCCCGGTGATCAGCACCTGGGCCTTGGGCCGTGCCCGCAGCAACTCGGGCAGCGCACGCATGAAGATATGGTAACCGCGATAGGGTTCGAGGTTGCGATTGACGAAGGTGATCACCTCGTCGTCCCGGGTCAGGACGCGCCCGCCCTCTTCCAGCGCGAAACGCACCTGCGGGTCGGGTTTCACCTGGCCGGTGTCGATCCCGTCGTGAATAACCGAGATCTCGTCGCGGAAGGTGGCCGGGAAGGTGTCGGCCTGGAACCGCGTGGGCGAGATCCCCGCCTGGGCAATGTCGAAATGCAGGTGGTTGTTGAGGTTCTTCATCCGGATGCGCAGCGGCTCGACCCCGTCGTCCTGACCGCGGAACTCGGGGTCGAAGTTCAGATGCGGATAGCCCGCCAGGTGATAAAGCTCGCAATAGATACCCAGGCGCGCCTTGGGCCAGACGTCGCGCAGAAACAGCGACTCGCCCCAGCCGTGATGGGCGATGATGACATCGGGGGTATAGCCCTGATCGCGCAGGCGCCGGGCGGCGCGGAAACAGGCCTCGGCCCGGGTCACCTTGCTGTCCATGTCGAGGATCCACGGATGCAGCTGCTGCCCCCCCTTGCGGTGGATCTGATAGGGCAGCACCCGCACCCCGCGCCAGGTGGCCGGTTCCTTCACCCGCAGGGTCAGCGCGGTCACCGAATGGCCGCGCGCCGCCAGGGCCACCGCCAGATGCTTGAACTGGCCGGGAAAGTTCTGATGGATGAAGAGGATGTTCAAAGGCGCCACTCCGCAGGTGGTGCCAGTGAACCACGCGCCGCCCGCCTTGGAAACCCGTGGCCGCCGCCCCTTTGCGCAAAGGGCTGGACCCTGCGCGCCCCGCGCAATATCAACCGCGCCAACAGCTATCCGCAGACCGATTACCGCCAGACACCCGAGGGCCAGACATGTCGCGCTATTCCGCCGCCGAGATCGAACCGAAATGGCAGAAGGCCTGGGACGACGCCCAGGTGTTCCGCGCCACCCGCGAGGGCGACAAGCCGAAGTACTACGTGCTCGAGATGTTCCCCTACCCCTCGGGGCGGATCCACATCGGCCACGTCCGCAACTACACCATGGGCGATGTGATCGCCCGCTACAAGATGTCCACCGGGCACAACGTGCTGCACCCCATGGGCTTTGACGCCTTCGGGATGCCCGCCGAAAACGCCGCCATGGCCAATGGCGGCCACCCCAAGGACTGGACCTATTCCAACATCGACACGATGGTCGCCCAGATGAAGCCCCTGGGCTTCGGCCTGGACTGGACCCGGATGTTCGCCACCTGCGACCCGGAATACTATGGCCAGCAACAGGCCATGTTCCTGGATTTCCTGGAAAAGGGCCTGGTCTACCGCAAGAATGCCGTGGTCAACTGGGATCCGGTCGACATGACCGTTCTGGCCAACGAACAGGTCGAGGACGGCCGCGGCTGGCGTTCCGGCGCGCTGGTGGAACGGCGCGAGCTGACCCAGTGGTTCTTCAAGATCTCCGATTTCTCGGATGAGCTGCTGACGGCGCTGGACGGTCTCGGCGACTGGCCCGCCAAGGTGAAGACGATGCAGGCCAACTGGATCGGCAAGTCGCGCGGGCTGCAATTCTCCTGGGATCTGACGGCGCCCGCCGAAGGGTTCGAGCAGATCGAGGTCTACACCACCCGCCCCGACACCCTGATGGGGGCCAGCTTTGTCGGCATCTCGCCCGACCACCCGCTGGCCAAGGCGCTGGAAGCCAAGGATCCCAAGGTCGCGGCGTTCTGCGCCGAGGCGCGCAAGGGCGGCACCACCGAAGAGGCCATCGAGACCGGCGAGAAGCTGGGCTTCGACACCGGGCTGACCGTGACCCACCCCCTTGATCCCGAATGGAAACTGCCGGTCTGGATCGCCAACTTCATCCTCATGGACTACGGCACCGGCGCCATCTTCGGCGTGCCCGCCCATGACGAGCGCGACCATGAGTTCGCCAGCAAATACGACCTGCCGATCACCCCGGTGTTCGAGCCTGTCGAGGGCGACTATCCGGCCAAGGGCGCCTATGTGCCGCCCAAGCCCGACAAGGTGCGTTTCATCCGCAAGGTCGCGGGCGAGGACATCATGACCGGCAACGAGGCCATCGACGCCACGGTCGAGTTCTGCGAGGCCAAGGGCATCGGCCAGGGCGTGACCAAGTTCCGCCTGCGGGACTGGGGCCTGTCGCGGCAGCGCTACTGGGGCTGCCCGATTCCGGTCGTCCATTGCCCCGACTGCGGCGTGGTCCCCGAGAAGAAAGAGAACCTGCCGGTCGAACTGCCCTATGACGAGGGCGGCAAGCCGATCGACTTTGCCGTGCCCGGCAACCCACTGGACCGGCACCCGACCTGGCGTGACTGCGCCTGCCCGGCCTGTGGCAAGCCCGCGCAGCGCGAGACGGACACGATGGACACTTTCGTCGATTCGTCCTGGTACTATGCCCGCTTCACCGCGCCCCGCGCCACCACGCCCACCGACCTGGCCGAGGCCGAATACTGGATGAACGTCGACCAGTATATCGGCGGCATCGAACACGCGATCCTGCACCTGCTCTATTCGCGCTTCTTCGCCCGGGCGATGAACATCTGCGGCCACCTGCCCGAGAAGTCGAAAGAGCCGTTCAACGCGCTCTTCACCCAAGGGATGGTGACCCACGCGATCTACCAAAGCCGCAACGCTGAAGGCCGCCCGGTCTACCACTACCCCGAGGACGTCATCGAGTTTAACGACGCCGACGGGCGTAAAGCAGCTGTGTTGAAGCAGGATGCAGCAGCCAGCAACATCGACCCCTCCGACAATTTCGCGCTGTCTCAGCTCCATTCGATTGAGAAGATGAAGGACCGTGGGATCGAGATCATCCCCTCGGCCAAGATGTCGAAGTCGAAGAACAACGTGGTCGACCCGGTGGCGATCATCGAACAGTACGGCGCCGATACCGCGCGCTGGTTCGTGCTGTCCGACAGCCCGCCGGAACGCGACGTGGAATGGACCGCCGCGGGCGCCGAGGCGGCCAGCAAGCACCTGGCCCGCGTCTGGCGCCTGGCGGCAGAGCTGGACGAGGGCGCCGCAGGCACCGAGGCCGATGACACCGCGCTTCTGCGCGAGATGCACAAGGCCATCCGCGACGTGACCCTGGGCGTCGAAAGCTTCGGCTTCAACGCCTCCATCGCGAAACTCTACGGCTTCACCAACACCA
Organism: Pseudooceanicola aquaeponti; assembly: GCF_050897975.1. Classification (NCBI taxonomy): domain Bacteria; kingdom Pseudomonadati; phylum Pseudomonadota; class Alphaproteobacteria; order Rhodobacterales; family Paracoccaceae; genus Pseudooceanicola; species Pseudooceanicola aquaeponti. Next base: position 648,257 of record NZ_JBPAXY010000002.1, on the reverse strand, counting down.
TCCAGAAGTCCAAGGCCTCGGGCGCGGCGAAGAAACAGGCGGTGCTGACCCTGGCGCAGCTGATGTCGCCGATGACCCCCCACCTGGCCGAGGAAATCTGGGCCCTGCTGGGCGGCGAAGGCCTGATCGCCAAGGCCCCCTGGCCGGTGGCGGACGAGGCCATGCTGGTCGAGGACACCGTCACCCTGCCCATCCAGGTCAACGGCAAGCGCCGGGGCGAGATCACCGTGCCCAAGGACATGGACAAGGCAGAGGTTGAAAAGCTGGCCCTGGCCAGCGATGGTGTCGTCAGGTCGCTGGACGGGGCCCAGCCCAAGAAGGTCATCGTCGTCCCCGGGCGGATCGTGAATGTCGTTGTCTAAAAGCAGCCCTGCGCGGCGCAACGTGCTGAAAGCCCTCGCCGGTCTCGGGCTGGCGGGGTTGGCGGGCTGCGGCTTCTCTCCGGCCTATGCGCCGGGCGGCGCGGCCTCGCGCCTCTATGGCCGGACCCTGCTGCCCGATCCCAACTCGGAAGAAAGCTATCTGCTGATCCGTGAGCTGGAACAGCGCCTGGGCCGGGCCGGATCGGCGGACTACGCGCTGGAACTGTCGCTGCGCATTTCCGAAAGCCGCCTCGCGGTCAATGCCGCCAATGACACCACGCGGTTCCGCGTCTCGGGCGATCTGGATTACAAGCTGCGCGATGCCACCGGCGCGGTGCTGACGTCGGGCCAGGTGACCAACTTCACCGGCTATTCCGCCACCGGCTCGACCGTCGCCACCCAGGCCGCGGGCCGCGCGGCGCGCGCCCGCATCGTCACCATGCTGGCCGATCTGCTGATGACCCGCCTGATCGCCGAGCTGCCCGCCCCCGCCACCGCCGAGACATGAAGCTCGCCGCGCGCGACATCGCCCGCTATGCCGCCAAGCCCGAGGCGGACCGCACCGGTGTGCTGCTCTATGGCCCCGATGCGATGCGCATCGCCCTGCGGCGGCAAGAGATGATCGCCGCCCTCGTCGGCCCCCAGGGCGACGAGGAAATGCGCCTGACCCGGATGCAGGGGGGCGAGCTGCGCCGCGACACCGCCCAGCTGGTGGATGCGATGAAGGCGCAAAGCTTCTTTCCCGGCCCGCGCGTGGTCTTCGTCGAAGGGGTGAACGACACCGCCGCCCCGGCCCTTCTGGCCGCGCTGGAGGAATGGCAGCCGGGCGACGCCCAGCTGATCGTCACCGCAGGCCAGCTGAAGGCCACTTCGAAGATCCGCAAGGCCTTCGAGGGGCACCGCAACGCCTATGCCTGCGGCATCTACGACGACCCGCCCTCGCGCGAGGAAATCGAGGCGACGCTGCAAAAGGCAGGCCTGCGCAACGTCCCCCAGGACGCCCTGCGCGATCTGACCAACCTGGCCCTGGCCCTGGATCCCGGCGATTTCCGCCAGACCGTGGAAAAGATCGCGCTTTACAAATTCGGCGACGACAGCCCCCTGACCGGCGCGGATATCGCCGCCTGCGCCCCCGCCTCGGTCGAGGCCGAGCTGGACGACGTCTTGCACGCCGTGGCCGAAAGCCGCGCGGGCGAGATCGGCCCGGTGATGCGCCAGCTGAAGGCCCAGGGCACCCAGCCCACGGGGCTGTGCATCGCCGCCCTGCGCCACTTCCGCACCCTCTACGCCGTTGCCGCCCATCCGGGCGGGCCGGGCGAGGGCATCGGCAAGCTGCGCCCGCCGGTCTTCGGCCCCCGCCGCGACCGGATCATGCGCCAGGCCGGTTCTTGGGGCGCACCGCGCCTGGAACAGGCCCTGTCGCTGATCGTCGAGACGGATCTGACCCTGCGCTCTGCCGGGGCCACGGCGCCGGACATGGCGCTGGTGGAACGGATGCTGATCCGCCTGGCCATGCTGGGTCGCGCGCGCTAGGCCGCGTCACGTCATACTGGATTTCCGCCCGCCCCTGTGCCTCTTTGGCGGCAGGAGGAGATCACCCATGTATACCCTTATCGGCGGTCCGCAGAACCGCACCTTCCGCGTCGTCTGGATGCTCGAAGAGCTGGGTCTGCCCTACCAGCGCCAATACGCCAAACCCCATGAACCACAGGTGACCGAGCATTCGCCCCTGGGCAAGCTGCCGGTGCTGGTCACCGAGGACGGCACCGCCCTGACCGATTCCGTCGCCATCCTGACCTGGCTCGCGGACAGCACCGGCCGCATGACCGCCCCCGCAGGCAGCCTGGACCGCGCCCGCCAGGACGGGCTGACCCAGCAGATCGTCGATGACATCGAGGGGGTCCTGTGGATGTCCACCCGGCACAGTTTCGTCCTGCCCGAAGAGCAGCGTCTGCCCGCGATCAAGGACAGCCTGCGATGGGAATTTGCCCGCAATTGCGAAGCCTTGGCCGAGCGCATGGTGGGCCCCTTCGTCATGGGCGAAGAGATGACGGTGCCCGACATCCTGGCCGCCCATTGCCTTGACTGGGCCCATGCGGCGCGTTTCGAGGTCACCAACGAGGCCTTGCTGGCCTATCACGCCCGGATGCGCGCCCGCGAGGCCTACCGCCGCGCCGTGGCCTCGGAGAAATCCCTGGCCGCGCCCGCCACCGCCTGACGCCCCCGGCGCAAGGTTAGCGGCGCGCGTACTCCGCCGCCGCCTGCCCCGCCGCCAGGCCGGTGGCCAGGCAGGCGGTCAGCAGATAGCCCCCGGTCGGCGCGTCCCAGCCCAGCATCTCGCCCGCGGCAAAGACCCCCGGCCGGTCGCGCAGCATCAGATGATCATCCAGCGCGTCCAGCCGCAGGCCCCCGGCGCTGGAAATCGCCCGCTCCATCCCCTGCGGCCCCGCCAGCGGCAGCGGCAGCGCCTTCAGCAGCCCGGCCAGGGCGGCGGGGTCCTTCGGCAGGGGCCGTGCCAGTTCCATCACCAGGGCGCGCTTGGCCTCGTCCAGCTTCATCCGCCGCAGCGCCTTGGCCCCGCTCTCGCCCTTGCGCCCCCTGGCCAGCCGGGCGGCCAGGGTCGCGGCGTCCAGATCGGGGAACAAATCCAGCGTCAGCGCCGCCCCCTCGCGCAGGGGCGCCGACAGGGCATAGATCGCGCCGCCCTCGACACCGGCGCGGGAAATCACGAACTCGCCCCGGCTGACCTGCCCGCCCGCGTGCAGGGCCACGGCCTTCACCGGCGCGCCGAACTGCGGCGCCATGTGATCCGACCAGGTAACGCGGAAACCGCAGTTCGAGGGCAGGAAGGGATCGATCGGTCCCAGCCACGCGGACCAGGCGCCATCGGATCCCAGGCGGGGCCAGCTGGCCCCGCCAAGCGCCAGCACCGTGACCCCGGCCCTGATCCGCCGCGCGCCCTCGGGGGTGTCGAACAGCGCCGCCCCCTCCGCATCCCAGCCGCGCCAGGCCCAGCGGGTGCGAAACTGCACCCCCGCCGCATCCAGCCGCCCCAGCCAGGCCCGCAGCAGCGGCGAGGCCTTCATCACCCTCGGAAAGACCCGCCCCGTCGAGCCGGTAAACAGGTCCTGCCCCAGCCCCCGCGCCCAGGCGGCGACCTCATCGGGGCCGAAGTCCCGCAGCATCGGGCGCAGCCGCTCGGCGCCTTCGCCATAGGCCGCGACGAACCGCTCGAACGGCTCGTCCTTGGTCAGGTTCAACCCCGATTTCCCCGCCATCAGCAGCTTGCGCGCCAAGCTGGGCATCCGGTCGACCACGACGACCGACAGCCCGGCCCCCGCCAGCGCCTCTGCCGCCATCAGCCCCGCCGGACCCGCGCCGATCACCAAGGCCTCTACCGTCTCGCTTTCCGCGCGCATCACCCTATCCTTCGGGCATGACGGATGATCCCCTCTGCCCTCTCTGCCTGCGCCCCATTCCGCCCCATGCGAAACAAAGCCTGCATCACCTGATCCCCCGCCTCAAAGGCGGCAAGGGCGGCCCGACCGTGCTGTTGCACCAGATCTGCCACAATGAGATCCACGCCACCCTGACCGAGGCCGAACTGGCCCGCGACTACCACACACCGGAGGCCCTGCGCCGCCACCCCCGACTGGCGAAATTCGCCGCCTGGGTCGCCAAACGCCCGCCCGACTTCCACTCGAAGACGCCGGGCGCCAGGCGCAAACGCAAATAGTCCCATTCGATGGCCAGAAATACTCCGGGGGGAATTGAGCCGGAACGGCTCAAGGGGGGCAGAGCCCCCCAACCCGGCCTAGCCCTCGCACATCCGCTTGATCGCCTCGGCATGGGCAGGCGTGGCGCCCAGGGTATCGGCGGCCAGCGCCTCGGCCTCGGCCACCGGATCGTCGCAGATGCGGTCGATCAGACCCCAGGCCAGGGCCTCGGGGGCCAGGATCTTCTGCCCGCCCATCAGGATCATCTTGGCCCGCGCCGGACCAATGAGCGCGGCCATGCGCCCCGGGTCCGAGGGCTGCGGCAGGAAGCCCAGCTTCATCACCGGATAGAAGAACTTCGCCCCCGGCACCGCCAGGCGGATGTCGCAGGCCAGGGCCATGCCCATGGCGCCCCCCGCCAGGGTGCCGTTCAGCGCCGCCACGGTCAGCCCGGGCTGCGCCGCGATGGCACGCGACAGCCTCTCCCACAGGGGCGAGACGCCCAGGCCCGCGCGCGCCGCCTCCAGATCCGCCCCGGCAGAGAACACCCGGCCCTCGCCGGTCAGGATCGTGGCGCGCGGGCGCACCGTCTCGAAGACCTCGATCAGGCTTTCCAGCATCGCCTCGGTCAGGGCATTGGCCTTGTCGGGCCGCGCCAGGGTGACCTTGTAAAGGCCCCCCTCCAGCTCTTCGGTGCGGATCATGACGTCAGGCCCAGCTTGGCGCGCAGGCCCTCGTCGCGCAGCGACAGCTCTTCGCCCAGATGGGCGTCGGCCTCGGGGCCGCACATCCACAGCAGCGCCTTGGCGGGCCATTCGGGGGGCACGTGATCTTCCCAGTTCAGTTGGCTGACCGCATTGACCCCCGAGGCCTTGATGTCGCGCTGCATCTGGGTGGCCACGGTGCCCGGCGACAGGCCCAGGACGCGGATGCCGTGCTCGGCATTCTCCAGATGCGCGGCCTCGGTCAGCATGGCGGCGCCCGCCTTCGAGGTGCAATAGGCGCTCCAGCCCTCCAGGGCGCGATGCGCGGCGCCGGAGGAAACGGTGATGATGGTCCCGCCGCCTGCGGCGATCATCATCGGCAGCACGGCGCGCATCCCGTTGAAGACGCCGCCGATGTTGATGTCGATGACCTTCATCCAGGCCTCGGGCTCGGCCTCGGCCAGGGTGGTGACGGGTTTCAGCACGCCCGCGTTGTTGATCAGGATGTCGACGCCGCCGAAGGTCTCGGCGACGGCCTTCACCGCCTGCTCGACCTCCCAGTAGCGCGACACGTCGCAGGGAATCGCCACGGCCTTGGGGCCGATCTCGCCCGCCAGGGCCGCGATCTCGTCGTTGCTGCGCGCCAGCAGCGCCACATTGGCGCCCCGGGCGGCGAATTCCCGCGCAGCCGCGGCGCCGATGCCCCGGCTGGCCCCGGTGATGATCGCCGTCTTGCCCGTCAGATCCGTCATGTCCGTTGTCCTTTCCCGGGGCGGCTTCGGCCCCGTCCCTGCTGGTTCTTCGGCCCAGAGCTACCCTTCCGACCGCGCCCCGTCCAGCGGCCCGGCGTCCCGCCCGGCCCGAGGCGGCCCCCCGCCGTCGCCCGGGACCGGCCCTTGCGCGCCCCCGCGCCCCCTGCCAAGACGCCGCAGACAGGCGCGAAACGCTTGACCGGTGACAGGGCGCGCGCCACCCTGTGCGCCATAATCCGGAGGACCTTTTCCATGACCCTTACCCTTTTCACCCCCCGCCTGCCCCGTCCGGCGCGCCCCCTTCTGGCCGCGCTGGTCACCGGCACCTGCCTGACCGCCCCCGCCTTCGCCCTGACCCCGGACGAGTTGTGGGAACAAAACCTCGGCTACCTGCGCGCCAGCGGCTACGAGGTGTCCGCCGACATCAGCCGCGCGGGCGACGACCTGACCGTGGATACGCTGCGCCTGACCATGACGACCGAGGTCGAGGACGACGAAGACGTGACCATGGTCCTGACCCTGCACGATCTGACCTATGCCGCGCGCGGCGACGAGGTTGAGCTGGTGCTGCCCGCCGCCATGGCCATGACCATGGAAGGCGACAGCGACGAAGGCCCGTTCAGCGCCCAGATGACCCTGACCCAGCAGGCCCTGCGCCAGATCTTCGGCGGCACCCCCGAGGACCTGACGGCCACCTACGAGGCGGACCAGATCGGCCTGACCGTGGACCAGGTGACCGGCCCCGACGATGTCACCCTGACCGATCTGCTGGCCCTGACCCTGGACGCGGTGACCGGCAGCGCCCGGATGACCAGCGGCGATCTGTACAACGTCGAGCAATCCATCCTGGCCGAAACCCTCAGCTATCGTTTCGACGTGGTCGCCCCGGTCGAAAGCGGCGAAGAGGGCGAGGCCCACGCCACCGGCGAGCTGACCGGCCTGACGATGCAAAGCACCGCCGCCCTGCCCGCCCGGACCGAGGGCGAGGAGGTCGATCCCGCCAAGCTGTTTGCCAACGGGCTGAGCGTCGACACCCAGATGCTGCACCAGGGCGGCAAGATGGAACTGCAAGGCAGCTCGGACGGCGACAGCTTCAGCATGTCGCACACCAGCACCGGCGGCCAGTTCCAGATGCAGCTGAGCGAGCAGGGAGTGCATTACGACGCCTCCGCCACCGACCTGGCGGTCCAGGTGGTCACCGACCAGCTGCCCTTCCCGGTGGATGTCACCCTGGCCGAGACCGGCTTCGGCCTGACCATGCCGCTGACCGCCGGCGACGAACCCGCGCCGATCGGTCTGCGCATCACCCTGCGCGAGGCCGACCTGCCCGAAGGCCTGTGGGGGATGGTCGACCCGACCGGCGCCCTGCCCCATGACCCGATCACCCTCGACGCCCGCCTGTCCGGCGCTGCCCGCCTGTTCCAGGATCTGACCGATCCCGAGGCGATGCAGGAGATGGGCCCGGGCGAGACCCCGGGCGAGCTGACCGCGCTGACCCTCGACATGCTCGAGCTGAAGGCCGGGGGCGCCGCGGTGCAGGCCGAGGGGCATTTCGACATCGACAACTCTGTCCCCTCGAAGCTGAACCCCGACATGCCCAAGGCCACCGGCTCGCTGGAGGTGACGGCACAGGGCCTGCTGAAACTGGTCGAGACCCTGGGCCAGATGGGCCTGATCCCGCCGCAGCAGGCCATGTCGGTGCCGATGATGGCCGGGATGTTCGCCCGCCAGGTGTCGGGGCCGGATGATCTGGCAACCACGATCGAGATCACCGACGAGCAAAGCCTGCTGGTCAACGGCACCCCGATGATGCCCTGAGGCCCGGCGCCGGGCGCCGCCCTCGGGCCGCGCCCCCTGACCCGACCCTCTGCCGCCCGGGCCGCCACTGGCGCCCGGGCGGTTTGCGTTTCGCCCCCGGCCGGGCCCCCGCGCCTTGATCCGCGCCCCCCCAGGGTCTAGGTCAGTTGGAACCGCAACCCGGCCCAAATTCGGGGACTTCCATGCACGACCTCACCGATCTTTCCCACGCCCTTCTCGACGCCGCCCGCAAGGCCGGGGCCGAGGCCGCCGACGTGATGGCCCGCCAGGGCACCTCCGTGTCGATCGACATGCGCGGCGGCCAGCTTGAACAGGCCGAGCGCGCCGAAGGGTTCGAGATCGGCCTGCGGGTGCTTCTGGGCCAGCGCCAGGCCTGCGTCTCTGGCTCGGATGCACGGCCCGAGGGGCTGGCGATGATGGCCGAACGCGCCGTCGCCATGGCCCGCGAGGCCCCCGAGGATCCCTGGATCGGCCTGGCCACGCCCGACCAGCTGTCGGCGCGCCGCGATGCCGAGGGGCTGGAGATGTACGACCCCAAGGGTGAGCCCGACCCCGAGGCCCTGAAGGACGCCGCCCTGCGCGCCGAGGCCGCGGCGCTGTCGGTGTCGGGCATCAGCCAGGTCTCGACCGCCTCGGCGGCCTATGGCGAAAGCGACATCCGCCTGGTGGCCAGCAACGGCTTCGAGGGCGGCTATCGCCGCTCGTCCCACTCGCTGGCCTGTGTGGCCATCGCGGGCACCGGCGAGGCGATGGAGCGCGACCACGACAGCGACGGGCGCATCTTCGCGGCCGATCTGCGCGACGCCGCCGAAATCGGCCAGCGCGCCGCCGAGCGGGCCCTGGCCCGTCAGGGCGCCCGGGCGCCCAAGACCGGCGCCTATCCGGTGCTTTACGATGAACGGGTCGCCTCCAGCCTGATCGGCCATCTGATCGGCGCGGTGAACGGCCAGGCGGTGGCGCGCGGCTCGTCCTTCCTGCGCGACGCCCTGGGCGAGGGGGTGCTGCCCGAAGCCCTCACCCTGACCGAAGACCCGCTGCGCCCGCGCGGCGGCCAGTCGCGCCCCTTCGATGCCGAAGGCCTGGCCGTGGCGCCCCGCGACATCATCCGAAACGGCGTGCTGACCGGCTTCACCGTCGATCTGGCCACGGCGCGCAAGCTGGGCGTGGCGCCCACGGGCAATGCCGCGCGCGGCCTCTCGGCCCCGCCCGCCCCCACCACCTGGAACCTGGAACTGACCCCCGGCACGCAGACCCGCGACGAGATGCTGGCCGAGATGGGCACCGGCCTGCTGGTCACCTCGCTGATCGGCTCGACCATCAACCCCAATACCGGCGACTACTCGCGCGGCGCGGCGGGCTTCTGGGTGGAAAACGGCGAGATCACCCACCCGGTCCATGAATGCACCATCGCGGGCAACCTGCGCGACATGCTGGCCCGGCTGCGCCCCGCCAATGACGCCCGCCCCTGGGCCTCGCTGCGGGTGCCGTCGCTGCTGGTCGAAGGGATGACCCTTGCCGGACGCTGAGGCCCGCGCCCGCGCTGCCGCCGATCTGGCGCTGTTGATCGACGCCGCCCGCGAGGTGGGCGAGATCGCCCTGCGCTATGCGGCGCGCGGCGCGCAAAGCTGGGAAAAACCCGATGGCCAGGGCCCGGTGACCGAGGCCGACCTGGCGGTCGATGCGGCGCTCCACGCCACGCTTGGCGCGGCCCGGCCCGATTACGGCTGGCTGTCCGAGGAACGCCCCGACGATCCGGTGCGCCTGCAACACGACCGCGTCTTCATCGTCGATCCGATCGACGGCACCCGCGCCTTCATGAAGGGCGACAGCGCCTGGGCCCATTCCCTGGCGGTGGCCGAGGGGGGCCGGGTCACGGCCGCAGTGGTCTTTCTGCCCGCCATGGGCAAGCTCTATGCCGCCGCCCGGGGCGCGGGCGCGACCCTGGACGGCGCGCCGATCCGCGCCAGTGGCGCCACGGCGCTCAGCGGGGCGCATTTCCTGGCGGCCAAGCCCAACTACGCCCCCGAGAACTGGACCGGCCCGGTGCCCGATGTGGTGCGCCACTACCGCCCCTCGCTGGCCTACCGGCTGTCGCTGGTGGCCGAGGGCCGGTTCGACGCGATGATGACCCTGCGCCCGTCCTGGGAATGGGACATCGCGGCGGGCAGCCTGATCGTGGAAGAGGCCGGCGCCACCACCTGCGACCGGCAGGGCGGGCCGCTGCTCTTCAACCGGCCTCAGCCGCTGCTCGACGGGGTGATCGCCACCTCACCCGCCTTGCAAACCGAAATCCTCTCCCGCCTGGCCCCCGACGCCCCCCGCGCCCCCCTGCCGCCACAGCGCGACTAGGGCCAAGGGCGCTCCCCGCTCCTTGCCGGGTGCGGGTCGCTGGGCACCCCGCCTGCCCCGGCGCGCCCAGCCCCTCTCTTTTCATTGCCAAAAATATCTCGGGGGCTGAGCGGCGTCTCGGAAATCGTCCGGGGGACGATTTCAACCGCGAAGGAGCCCACGAAGGCTCAAGGGGGGCAGAGCCCCCTTTTCCCTTCTATTTGTCGCCATCCGGCGACCGGGGGGGGCAGAGCCCCCACCCGTCCCTACCCCGCCAGCACCCGATCCAGCGCCGCCTCCAGCGGGTCCGCATCCTGCAAGGCCAGCCGCACCGGCAGGGTCAGCACCTTCTGACGGTATTCGGCGGGCAGGCGCACCGCGTCCTTCTCGGTGGTGACCAGCTGCGCCCCATGAGCCGCCGCGTCCCGTTCCAGCCGGGCCAGCAGGGCGGGCGTCAGGGGCTGGTGATCCGACAGGCCCTCGCCATGGATTACCCGGGCGCCAAGGCCGCGCAGGGTGGCAAAGAACTTCTCGGGGTGGCCGATGCCCGCGAAGGCAAAGACCGGCATGTCCTGCCAGTCCATCCCCGTGGGCAAGGGCGCCAACTCGCCGCGCAGATGCGCCAGATGCCCGGGCAGCGGGCCGGGATCGAACTGCGCCTGGGCCTCGGCGGGGCCGATGGACAGTAGCAGGTCGGCGCGCGCCAACCCGGCGGCCACCGGCTCGCGCAGCGGCCCGGCGGGCAGGCAGAGCCCGTTGCCAAAGCCCTTCCAGGCATCCACCACCACCAGCGACAGGGCCTTGGCCAGCGACGGATCCTGGAACCCGTCGTCCATGACGATCACATCGGCCCCGGCGGCCACGGCGGCGCGCGCGCCCGCCACCCGGTCGCGGGCGATCCAGCCCGGCGCGAAGGCGGCCAGAAGCAGCGGCTCATCCCCGGTCTCGGCGGCGGCATGGCGGCGCGGATCGACCTGCACCGGCCCTTCCAGCGTCCCGCCATAACCGCGCGACAGGAAATGCGGGGTCCGGCCCCGGGCCGACAGCCGCATCAGCAGGTCAATGGCGGTCGGCGTCTTGCCGGTGCCCCCGGCGTTCAGGTTGCCGACGCAGATCACCGGCACCCCGGGATCCACCGGCACCCGCCCCGCCAGCCGCCGCGCGGTGGCCGCGCCATAGGCCGCGCCCAGGGGCCGCAGCAGCGTGGCGGCCAGGCCCGGGGGCCGGAACCAGAAGGGGGGAGCCTGCATCAGCCCTGCCTTTCGTCCAGTTGCGTGGTCACCCAGGCGCAGACCCGGTCGGTCATCTCGGCGCCCGCCGTGGCCACATCCCAGGCCGCCGCCGCCATGGTCGCCGCCTGATCCGGCGCCAGCATCCGCGACAGGCCCTGCGCCAGGCTGTCCGCATCGCGAATGAGCCGCGCTGCCCCCGCCTGGGCCAGCTTGGTATAGGCAGGCAGATGATGCGCCACGAAGGGCCCATAGAGCACGGCAGAGCCGAGCGCCGCAGGCTCGAACGGATCATGCCCCTTCATCCCCCGGCGCAGCGACCCGGCCATCAGGGTGACCGGCGACAGCCGATACCACAGCCCCATCTCGCCGCGCGTATCGGCCAGCAGCACCTGGGTATCCTCGCGCGGCATGTCGCCCTCGGACCAGCTGAGGTAGCGCCAGCCCTCGGTCCGCAGCACCTCGGTGAACCCCTCGGCCTCTTCGGGGTCGTCGGGCACCAGCACCAGCAGCAACCGGTGCGCCAGGCGCGAGGCGCGGCGGTGCGCCTCCAGCACCGTGGCCAGTTCCTCGCGGTGCACCATGGCGGCCAGCCAGATGGGCCGCCCGGCCAGTTCGGCGGCCAGTTCATCGCGCGCCTCGTCATTGCAGGGCAGGGCCATGCCCGCCTCCTGCAAGGCGCCGGTGATCTCGATCCGGGCCGGATCGACGCCCAGGCGCTGCAACCGGCGGGCGGCATTGGCGGAACTGGCGCAAAGGGTAGAAAACCGCTCCAGCATCCGCCGCGTCTGGCTGGGGCGCAGGCTGAAGCGCGGCTCGTTGAACCCGTCCTCCTCGGCCTCGGCCAGCATCATGGGCAGACCGGCGCGCCGCGCCTGGGCCAGGAGGGGCGGCCGCAGATCCCCGGTCAGCCAGACCAGCAGATCGGGCTGCCAATGGGTGAAGAAGGCCTGAAGCGAGGGGCTGTCTTCCTCGGGCGCGGGCAGGGTGATCAGGGCCGGATCGTCGATCGGCGGCAGCCGGTCCGCCTCGCCCAGGGTCAGCAGGACCGACAGCCCCTCTTCCTGGGAAATCAGCCGCCGGGCCAGTTCCTCGGCGGACTTGCGCCGCGCCGCGCGCGGGCAATGGATCCACAGCAGCACACCTGCGGGCCGCGGCGGCAGATCCGCCCCGGCCGGGGCGCCCCGACGGGTCAGCGCCCGATAGGCAGCCAGTCCGACCGGGGGCACCATCAGGGATTAATGACCCAGTTCCTCGGTCGGCGAGGCTTCCAGCTCTTCGTCGCGCAGCCGGTGAATATGCGCGATGTAATAGCGCATATGGGCGTTATCGACGGTCTTCTGGGCCTCGGCCTTCCAGGCGTCATAGGCTTCGGCATAAGAGGGGTACATGCCGACGATATGCAGGTCGTTGATGTCCTTGAAGACGTTCTTCGACGGATCGACAAGTTCGCCGCCGAAGACGAGGTGAAGGCGCTGCGCCATGGGCCATTCCTTTCCAGATGCGTCGTAACGTGGTTTGCGCTGATTGTCCGGACGGGTCAAGCCCGCCCGGTACACGAATGCATACAGTTTACCGTGAGCGCCTCTGCGCCCGGGCGGCGCGGCTCAGACCAGCCCTTCGGCCTTGAACAGCGCGGCCAGGTCGGCCTCGGGGCGGGCGCCGTAATGCGAGATCACCTCGGCGGCGGCGACACAGCCCATGCGCCCTGCCGTCGCCAGATCGGCGCCGGTGGCCAGGCCGTACAGGAACCCGGCGGCGAAAAGATCGCCCGCACCGGTGGCATCCACCGGGGTCACCTCCTGCACCGGCACGATGGCCTCTTCCTCGCCGCGCACGATGACCACGTCGTGGCCCGAGCGAGTGCAGACGATCAGCCCCGATTCGGCCGCCGCCGTTTCCAGCGCCGCGCCCAGGTCGTCGGTTTCGTAGAGGGATTTCCACTCGTGCTCATTGCCGATGACATAGTCGAGATCCTTCACCAGGCGCCGGAAATCGGCGCGGTGACGGTCGACGCAGAAGGGATCGGACAGGGCGATCCCCGCCATGCCCCCCGCCGCGCGGGTCAGCCGGGCCGCCGTCTCGAAGGCCTCCTTGCCCTTGGGCTTGTCGTAGAGATAGCCCTCCAGGAACAGGATCGCGGCGTTCTGGCAGACTGCGTCGGGCACATCGTCGGGGCCCACGTCAGAGGAAATGCCCAGATAGGTGTTCATCGAGCGCTCGCCATCGGGCGAGACGAAGATCATCGAGCGCGAGCTGGGCAGCTCGGCCCCGACGAAGGGATCATTGGGAAAATCGGTGCCGCCGTCGCGGGTCTTGGCAGCATATTCGCGGCCCACCTCGTCGTCGCGCACCTTGCCGATAAAGGCGGTCTTCAGGCCCATGTTGGCCACGCCTGCCACGGTATTGGCGACCGATCCGCCGGGGATCTGGCGGCGGTTTTCCATCTCGGCATAAAGCAGTTCGGCCCGGTCCTGCTCGATCAGCTGCATGATGCCCTTCTCGATCCCCATGCGGGACAGGAAGGCATCGTCGCTTTGGCTGATCACATCCATCACGGCATTGCCGATGCCGATCACGTCATACTTGGTCATAGAACCTTTTCCTCGAATTCGCAGAGATCCCGGATGAGGCAGTTACCGCATTTGGGTTTACGGGCCGTGCAGATATAGCGGCCATGCAGGATCATCCAGTGATGCGCGTGCAGCTGGAAATCCACCGGGATGTTGTCCTCGATCGCGCGTTCCACGGCGACGACATCCTTGCCGGGCGCGATGCCCGCGCGGTTGCCCAGCCGGAAGATATGGGTGTCGACCGCCTGCGCCGGAAAGCCCCACCACATGTTCAGCACCACATTGGCGGTCTTGCGGCCCACCCCAGGCAGGGATTGCAGCGCGGCGCGGGAATTGGGCACCTCGCCGCCATAGTCGTCCACCAGGATCTTCGCCATCTTGATGACGTTCTTCGCCTTGTTGCGATACAGGCCGATGGTCTTGATATGCTCGATCAGCCCCTCTTCGCCCAGCTCCAGCATCTTTTGCGGCGTATCGGCGATGGGAAACAGATTGCGGGTGGCCTTGTTCACGCCGGCATCGGTGGCCTGGGCCGACAGGGCGACCGCCACCAGCAGCGTATAGGCGTTGGTGTGATCCAGCTCGCCCTTGGGATGGGGCTCGGCCGCCTGAAAGCGGGCAAAGATCTCGCGCAGGATCGGATAGGGCAATTGGCGGGCCATGGGGCGTTTCTGCCCTGAAATCCCGCCTGCAACAAGCCGTTTAACCCCGGCGAAAGGGGTTCGCGCCAATGTCGGGCGCGGAGGCACGACAATGACCGATTCTCAACACCGCCCGGCCGAGGTCGAGACCGGCACGGCGCCGCTGTCGGGGCTGGGGCCCGGCTGCATGGTCCTGACCCTCGACGGCGAGATGCCGATCGAATGGCTGGCCCCGGGCGACAAGGTGATCACCCGCGACCACGGCGCCCAGCCGGTGCTGCATATCGCACGGCTGCGCCAGGCGCCGGGGGGCGGGCCGCTGCCCGCGCCGCTGACCTTCCACCCCGGCGAACGCGGGCCCCAGGGCGAATTGCTGGAGACCCTGCGCGTCGCGCCGGGCCACCGCGCCCTGCTGCGCCGCCCCGAGATCCGCGCCCAGTTCGGCACCCGAGAGGCGCTGGCCCGGTTCTGCGACATCTCGCGCCGCAACCGCGCCCGCCCCGATCCCAACATGGGCGGGCTCAGCTATCACCAGGTGATCCTGGAACGGCACGAGATCATCTCGGCCGGCTCGCTCTGGGTCGAAAGCGCCGGACCAGAGGTCGCGGCCCAACTGGACCTGCCCCCGGCGGTACGCCGCGCCACCCGGCTGCTGGACCCGGACCATGCCACCGCGCGCCCCTGCCTGTCACGCGACGAGGCGCTGCAACTGCGCCAGCTCTGCCCCGCCGACCTCTCCCTGCTCGACCTGCTGGCCGCCTGATCGCCAGAGGCCGGGACGGGGGCGCAGGCCTCGCCCGGCGCCGCACCGGGCGGAAAAGCCCGCCCGCAGCGACGCCCTGCCGCCTTCGCAAGACGCCGCAGAAAATGCCGCCGCCCCACGTCCGACGCGCCCGGACACCCGGCAAAAGCGGCGCCCGCCCTCACAGGCCCCGCAGGAGCCACCCGCCCCGTGCCGGTGCGCCCGGGCGCCCCCATCCCAGCCCGAGCCGCTCCATGCCCCTACGCCCCAGGCTTCGCGACCCACAGCCCCCGCGAAACACGGCGCAGAATGGCCAAACAGGCCGCGCGCCGCCGCACCGCACATCCCCGCCCGCCCCGCCATCCCGCGCCCCCTTGGCCCCTCTCGCGCCCCGCCCCACCTTTCTCATTGCCAAAAATATCCCGGGGGGAATTGTGCCCGTCAGGGCTCAAGGGGGGCAGAGCCCCCACCCCTTTCTTCGCGTCGCCCCTGGCGACCAACGCAGGCGTCGCCCCTGCCCCGCAATCCGCAGCTTCCGGGTCGCCAGCGCCCCGCGCCGCGCCTATCCTTGCCGCCATGACCCAGCCCGCGCCCCTCTCTGCCGCCCCGCAGCCCCCGGCCTCGCCCCCCGAGGACCGCTATCACTACGCCCTGATCCGCCGTGCGATCGAAGAGATCGGCGCCGCCGAGACGCCGCTTTCGCTGGAGGAGCTGGCCACCCGGATGCGGATGAGCCCGGCGCATTTCCAGCGGGTCTTCTCGACCTGGGCCGGGATCTCGCCCAAGCGCTATCAGCAGTTCCTGGCCCTGGCCCGCGCCCGCCCCCTGCTGGCGGCCCGCGCCACGATGGAGGACAGCGCGGCGGCGGCAGGCCTGTCAGGCACCGGGCGGCTGCATGACCTGGTCCTGCGATGGGAGGCGATGCGCCCCGGCGACCTGGCGCGCGGCGCCGCCGGGATCGACATCGCCTGGGATCTGGTCGCCTCGCCCTTCGGCCCGGCCCTGGTGATGGCAACAGAGCGCGGCATCTGCGGCCTGGCCTTCACCACCGAAACCGGCACCCAGGCGGCCCTGGCCGACCTTTGCGCCCGCTGGCCCGCCGCGCGCTACAGCCGCGACCCGGCTCGGATCGCGCCCCTGGCCCAGGCCGCCTTCGAGGGGGGCGCGGCGCGGCTGCATGTCATGGGCGGCCCCTTCCAGATCAAGGTCTGGGAGGCGCTGCTGGCCATCCCCGAGGGGCGCACCACCAGCTATTCCGCCCTGGCGCAAACCATCGGATCGCCCGGCGCCAGCCGCGCCGTGGGCACCGCCGTGGGCCGCAACCCGATCTCCTGGCTGATTCCCTGCCACCGGGTGCTGCGCAAAGACGGGGCCCTGGGGGGCTATCACTGGGGCGCCGGGGTGAAACAGGCCCTGCTGACCCGCGAGGCCCTGCGCCAGCCCGCCGAGGCAGGTTGACCGCCCCCGCCCCGGTGTGCGGCAATTCCGCAACAGGGAAACTATCCTCTTCGACAGCGGAAACCCGCCTGTCCGCACCGGGTTGTGCATTGGGAGCTTCCGCAAGATCCGCTATGGCGGAAGCATAACGATGGCCCCCGTATGGCCCACCGGAGGAAAGAGACAGACATGACCCTGACCAAGAAATCCATTCTCGCCCTGTCGGGCGCTTCGCTGCTGGCCCTGACCGCCTGCGTCAATCCCGATGACGGCCAGCGCAACACCCGCACCGGCGTGGGCCTGGGCGCCCTGGCCGGTGCCACCGTCGGGGCCATCGTCTCGGAGGACGAAGGCAAGGGCGCGGTGATCGGTGCGGCCCTGGGTGGCCTGGCCGGTGGCGCCTATGGCAACTACCTGGACCGCCAGGAAGCGCAGCTGCGCCAGTCCATGGGCAGCCGCGTCGAGATCGTGAACACCGGCGACCGCCTGATCGTCACCATGCCGCAGGACATCCTGTTCGCCACCGACAGCGCCGCGCTGCGTCCCGACCTGACCGGCGACCTGGCCGACCTGGCCCGTTCGCTGAACGACTACCCGCAGACCTCTGTCCAGGTTCTGGGCCACACCGACAACACCGGTGCCGCCGCCTATAACCAGGACCTGTCGCAGCGCCGCGCCGCCAGCGTCGCCTCGACCCTGATCGGCTACGGCGTGTCCTCGGGCCGCATCCAGGCCATCGGCCGTGGCGAGGATCAGCCCCGCGCCTCGAACCTGACCCCCGAGGGTCGCGCGCAGAACCGCCGCGTCGAGATCATCATCCTGCCGAACGCCCGCTAAGTCAGCGGTCCGGCACGACACCGGCAAAGGCCGCGCCCCCGGGTGCGGCCTTTCGCTTGGTCCGGCCCCCGGGGCACGCTACGGCCCGGTCCTAACGCTTTGATGAGAAATCGCCTCTAAGCTGGGCGCATGTATTGCGTCTTGCTGTCCGTCGGCCCGCCGGGCGAGGATTTTCGCCCCCTGGAAGCCTATGAAGCCGCCGTGCTGCCGGTTCTGGCCGCGCATGGGGGCGAGCGGATGTTCTGCCTGCGCCATCTCGACACCGGGGCAGAGACGCATCTTTACGCCTTCCCCGATGAAGACAGCTACGACCGTTACCTGGCCGACCCGCGCCGCGCGGCCGCCCGCGCGGCCTTCGACCGCGCAGGCATCTCGGCCGTCTTTCACCCGGTGGTCATGCTGTAGCCCCGCCAGGGCGCGCGCTTAGCTGCCGCGATAGGTGCTCATCCCGAAGGGCGAGATCAGCAGCGGCACGTGATAATGCGCCGCCGGATCCGAGATGCCGAAACGGATCGGCACCACGTCCAGGAACCGCGGCTCTTCCGGCGCCGCGCCGCTGGCGTCCAGATAGGCGCCGGCGTGAAACTCCAGCTCGTAGGTGCCGCAGGCGAAATGCGCGGCGGGCAGGATCGGGCTGTCGGTGCGCCCGTCGGCATTGGTCACCATCCGCGCCAGCTCGTCCCGTGTGCCCTCTGCCAGGCGGTACAGAACCACCTCCATCCCCGCCGCCGGAACGCCTCTTGCCGTATCAAGAACATGCGTCGTCAGGTAACCCTCGGCCATTCCGGCCCCCTTTTGCCAAATTCCCCTTGAGCGCCCCAGGGCCCGGCGTCAAAGATGCCCGCGCCCCAGATGCAGACGGAGACAACCACATGAACCGCTATCCGCGCAACATGATCGGCTACGGCCCCACCCCGCCCGATGCCCGCTGGCCGGGCGGTGCCAAGGTCGCGGTCTCTTTCGTGCTGAACTACGAGGAAGGGGGCGAGAACAACATCCTGCACGGTGATCCGGCGTCGGAGGCCTTCCTGTCCGAGGTGATCGGCGCCACGCCGTGGGAGGGCAAGCGCCATTGGAACATGGAATCGGTCTATGAATACGGCGCCCGCGCCGGTTTCTGGCGGATCCATCGGCTGTTCACCGAAAAGGGGATCCCGCTGACCGTCTACGGCGTGACCGATGCCTTGGCGCGCAGCCCGGAACAGGTCTGGGCCATGCAAGAGGCCGGATGGGAGATCGCCAGCCACGGCAAGAAATGGATCGAACACAAGGACATGCCCGAGGCCGAGGAACGCGCGGCCATGCTCGACGCCATCGCCCTGCATGAAGAGGTGACCGGCGAGAAGCCCGAGGGTTGGTACACCGGGCGCTGTTCCATGAACACGGTGAAACTGGCCGCCGAACTGGGGATGAAATGGGTCAGCGACACGATTGACGACGACCTGCCCTATTGGGGCGATTTCGACGGCCACCGCACCCTGGTCATCCCCTACACGATGGACACCAACGACATGCGCTTTGCCGGGCCCGCCACCTTTGGCGGCCAGGAAGAGTTCTTTGAGTACCTCAAGGCCGCCTTTGACGAGCTTTACGCCGAGGGCGAGGCCGGGTCGGCCAAGATGGTCTCGATCGGGATGCACTGCCGCCTGCTGGGCCGTCCGGGCCGCATCGCCGCGCTGCGCAAGTTCATCGACTATGCCCAGTCGAAGGGCGATGTCTGGTTCCCGCGCCGCATCGACATTCACGACCACTGGGCCGCCGAACACCCCCATGTGACCCCCGCCCTGGTGCCCAGCCAGATGGGCAAGGAAGAGTTCCTGCGCCTGTTCGGCAGCATCTACGAGCATTCCCCCTGGGTCGCGGAACGCGCCTGGGAGGGCGAGCTGGGCCCGGTCCACGACCGCGCCAAGGGGCTGTGGAGCGCGCTGGTGCGTGTCTTCCGCACCGCCTCGGACGAGGAACGCCTACAGGTGCTGACCGCCCACCCCGACCTGGCGGGCAAGCTGGCCGATGCCAAGCGGCTGACGGCGGAAAGCGAGGATGAACAGTCCGGCGCGGGCCTGCTGGCGCTGACCGATGAAGAGCGCGCCTTCTTCACCGAGCACAACACGCTCTATACGGAAAAGTTTGGCTTCCCCTTTATTATCTCCGCAAAGGAGAATACCAAGGCCACGATCATGGAGGCGATGACGCGCCGTCTCGCCCATGACCGTACCACCGAATTCAACGCCGCCTGTCGCCAGGTCGAACGCATCGCGTATCACCGTCTGGCGGCCCTGCTACCGGATAGCTGATGACGACAATCGACCGTATCGACCCCAATGTGCCGCTGTTCGTGCGGACCGGAATCAACCTGGCCTCCGAAGGGCTGGGCGCCAAGGCCATCTGGGCCAGCGACGAATTCTTCGCCCCGCTCGAGCGGATGCTGAAGGACGCCCCGGCCGAGTTCTTTCCGGATCTCTACGATGACAACGGCAAGTGGATGGACGGCTGGGAAACCCGCCGCCGCCGCGGGGCCGGTCACGACAGCGCGGTCATCAAGCTGGCCGCCGCCGGGCGCATCCTGGGCTTCGACATCGACACCAGCCACTTTACCGGCAACTACGCCCCCGCCGCGCGGATCGAGGCCTGCACCTGCCTCAACGGCGACCCGACCGATGCCACCCGCTGGGTCGAGATCCTGCCGAACAAGCCGCTGTCGGCCTCGGATCACCACTATTTCCGCTGCGAAAGCTATGAAAGCTGGACCCACCTGCGCCTGCATATCTACCCCGACGGCGGCGTCGCCCGCCTGCGGGTCTATGGCGTGCCGGAACTGGATCCCTCGAACGAGGGCACCGAACAGATCGACCTGGCCTCGGCGCTGAACGGCGGCCGGGTGCTGGCCTTCTCGGATGCCCACTATGGCGATTACAACCGTATCCTGGCCCCGGGCCGGGGCCGCGACATGGGCGACGGCTGGGAAACCCGGCGGCGCCGTGAACCCGGCTACGACTGGATGATCATCGCCCTGGGTGCCCGTGGCACCGTCTCGGGGATCGAGGTGGACACCAAGCACTACAAGGGCAACTACCCCGACGCCTGCCGTATCCAGGCCGCCGACATGTCGAACTTCGGCGACGGGCTGACCGATGCGCTGGTCACCTCCTCGATGTTCTGGGAAGAGCTGCTGCCGCGGCTGAAACTGGGCCCCGACGCGATCCACAACTTCACCGACGAGGTGAAGGACATCGGCCCGGTGACCCATATCCGGCTGAACATCCACCCCGATGGCGGCATCTCGCGCCTGCGCATGTGGGGCAAGCCGGTCTGGCAGGGCAAATGAGCGCCCCGGTGACCTCGATCCGCGCCGTGCCGCTGACGGCGGAGGCCTTCGCGCCCTTCGGCGACGTGCTGGAGGTCACCGACAGCTATGACAAGCTGATCAATGCCGGGATGTGCGAGCGTTACCACGACCGCGCCACCCTGGATTTCGGCCCCGAGGGGCGCGCAGGCATCTCGATCTTCCGCGCCCGGGCCCGCGCCCTGCCCTATGCCTGCGACCTGCTGGAGCGGCACCCCGAGGGCAGCCAGGCCTTCGTGCCGATGACCGCCGCGCCCTGGCTGGTGATCGTCGCCCCCGACGCGGGCGGCGTACCCGGCGCGCCCCAGGCCTTTCTGCCCGAACCGGGCCAGGCGGTGAATTTCCACCGCGGCACCTGGCACGGGGTGCTTACGCCTTTGGCAGAACCGGGCCTTTTCGCGGTGATCGACCGCATCGGCGCCACCCCCAACCTGCAAGAACACTTCCTCGACCGGCCCTTTACTGTCACCTTGTGACATACGCCCCCGTCAAGAGGGGCCCGTGATCACAACAGGGGAAGTGACAATGACCAAGAGTTCCTTGGGCACCGCGGAACAGCTTCGCGACCCGAATTACATGCCGCCGCTTGGCGATGCGGTTCCGCTGGGCATCCAGCACGTCCTGGCGATGTTCGCCTCGAACGTGACGCCCTCGATCATCATCGCAGGCGCGGCGGGCTTCGGCTTCGGCTCGGATCAGGGGGCGCTTGGCTTCCCCGACATGACCTACATGATCCAGATGGCGATGCTGTTCGCGGGCATTGCCACGCTGTTCCAGACCATCGGCGCGGGCCCCATCGGGGCGCGGCTGCCGATCGTGCAGGGCACCTCCTTTGCCTTCCTGCCGGTGATGATCCCGGCGGTCGCCGGGCGCGGCGTCGATGGCATGGCGGCGCTGATGACCGGGGTGGTGATCGGCGGCATGTTCCACTTCTGCATCGGCTTCTTCATCGGGCGGCTGCGCTTTGCCCTGCCGCCGCTGGTCACCGGGCTGATCGTGCTGATGATCGGCCTGGCCCTGCTGAAGACCGGGATCCAGTATGCCGCAGGCGGCGTGCCCCTGGTCGGCAAGCCCGAGTTCGGCACCGCCGCCATGTGGATCCCGGCGCTGGTGGTGATCGTGGTTGCCCTGTCGCTGTCCTTCTTCACCAAGGGCCTTCTGTCCGTGGCCTCGGTGCTGATCGGCATCCTGGCGGGCTATGGCGTGGCGGCCCTGATGGGCCAGGTCAGCTTTGGCAACGTGGGCCGGGCGGCGATCTTCGACCTGCCGATGCCGTTTTCCTGGGGCATGTCCTTTGACCCGGCCATCGTCGTTGGCATGTGCTTTATGGCGATCATCTCGGCCATCGAGACGGTGGGCGACACCTCGGGCATCACCAAGGGCGGCGCGGGCCGCGAGGCGACCGACAAGGAGATCCAGGGCGCGACCTTCGCCGATGGCTTCGGCTCGGCCCTGGCCGGGGTTTTCGGCGGGCTGCCTAACACCTCCTTCAGCCAGAACGTCGGCCTGATCGCCATGACCGGCGTGATGAGCCGCCACGTGGTGACCATCGGCGCGGTCTTCCTGATCCTCTGCGGGCTGATCCCCAAGGTGGGCGCAATCATCAACACGGTGCCGATCAACGTGTTGGGCGGCGGCGTCATCGTGATGTTCGGCATGGTCGCGGCCTCGGGCATCAACATGCTGTCCGATGTGGTCTGGAACCGCCGCAACATGATCATCCTGGCGGTGTCCCTGTCGGTGGGCTTTGGCCTGCAACTGGAGCCCTCGGCGCTGCAACACCTGCCGCGCACCTTGCAGATCCTGCTGACCTCGGGCCTGCTGCCCGCCGCCGGCCTGTCGATCCTGCTGAACCTGGTGCTGCCCGAGGAAACCCCGGAAGAGCACGCCGAGGCGGAGGCCGAAGCCGAAGCGCACAAGTCCGACGCCGCCTGAGCGGCGGACCTTCGGAAATGAAAAAGGCGCGCCCCAGGGGGCGCGCCTTTGCCTTCGGCGAGAGTATTTAGAGCCAAAAAATAATCACAGGCGCTCGATCGCAAGGGCAATGCCCTGACCGCCGCCAATGCACATGGTGATCAGCGCCTTGGATCCGCCGATCCGCTCCAGCTCATACAGCGCCTTGACGGTGATGATCGCGCCGGTGGCGCCCACCGGGTGGCCCAGGGCGATGGCGCCGCCATTGGGGTTCACCTTGGCAGTGTCCAGACCCAGGGCGCGGTTCACCGCGATGGCCTGGGCGGCGAAGGCCTCGTTCGATTCGATCACGTCGAAGTCCGCCGCCTTCAGCCCGGTCTTGGCCAGCAGCTTTTCCACCGCCGGGATCGGGCCCACGCCCATCACCTCGGGGCGCACCCCCGCATGGGCATAGCCCAGGATCCGCGCGCGCGGCTTCAGACCGGCGGCCTCGGCGGCCGAGGCGCGGGCCAGCACCAGCGCCCCCGCCCCGTCGTTCAGGCCCGAGGCATTGCCCGCCGTCACCGTGCCGTTCTTCTGGAAGGCGGGGCGCAGACCGGCCAGAACCTCGGCGGTGGTGCCGGGCTTGGCGTGTTCGTCGGTCGCAAACTCGACCTCTTGCCGCTTCACCTTCACCGGCACCGGCACGATCTGCTCGGCGAAATAGCCCGCCTCGATGGCCGCGCCCGCGCGGCGCTGGCTTTCCAGGGCAAAGGCGTCCTGATCCTCGCGGGTGATCGTGGTCTCGGCCGCCACGTTCTCGGCGGTGACGCCCATATGGCCGGTGCCGAAGGGACAGTTCAGCGCCCCCAGCATCATGTCCAGCGTCTTCACGTCGCCCATCTTGGTGCCCCAGCGTTGCCCCTGGATGATATAGGGCGAGCGCGACATGTTCTCGGCCCCGCCCGCGACGGCGAAATCGGCATCGCCCAGCATCAGCGACTGCGCGGCGGACACGATGGCCTGGGCGCCAGAGCCACAGAGGCGGTTCACGTTCATCGCCGGCGTCGTGTCGGGGATGCCTGCCTGCATGGCGGCGACGCGGCTGACGTACATGTCGCGCGGCTCGGTGTTGATCACATGGCCAAAGACGACATGGCCGATCTGGGCGCCCTCGACGCCCGCGCGCTCCAGCGCGGCCTTGGTGACGATGGTGCCCAGCTCGATGGGGCTGACACCGGCCAGGCTGCCGCCGAAGGTGCCGATGGCGGTGCGCGCACCGCTAAGAATGACGATATCGTCCATGAGATCCTCCCGAACGTGATTTCGCGCAGACCCTACCACCGCGCTGCCCCTTGGCGACAGTGACGGTGCGTTATTCCGTGCCGGGCAGCAGCGGCGCGCGCCCCGCCTCGCTCAGCACGAAGGCCCGGGGGCCCTCGAAGGCCACGGCGGACAGGAAGCGCGGCGTGCCGCTGGCCCCGGCGCCGGTGTCGATGTCGATGCGGTTGCCGAAATGGCTGACCTGATCGACGATCGTATGGCCATGAACGATCAGCCAGGGATGCGGGCCGGTCTCGGCATAGAACTCGTCGCGGATCCAGATCAGATCCTGCTCGTCCTGCCGGGCCAGGGGGATCCCGGGGCGGATCCCGGCATGGATAAACAGCAGATCGTCCCGCTCGGCCCACAGCGGCATGGCGTCGATGAACTCGGTATGCGCCTGCGGCACCTTCTCGCGCGCCTCGGCGAACAGATCGGCGGGCGACCGCTCGGGCCCGGTCGCCACACCATAGCTTTCCAGCGTGGCACATCCGCCCAGGGCGAAATGCGTCCAGGGCGCGCCCGACCGGATGCGGTCGTCATGCAGCTCGCCATTGGCCAGGAAGCGGCGGAACATCGTGTCGTGATTGCCCCGGATCACGGTCCAGCGCCGCCCCTCGGCCTGGCCTGCGATCAGCCGGTCGATCACGGCGCGGGCCTCGGGGCCCCGGTCCACCAGATCGCCGGTAAAGATCACCTCGTCCGGCCCGCCCGGCCCGTCCTGGGCGCCATCGGCGGCGATCCGGGCCAGGGCGCCCTCCAACATGCCGATCTGTCCGTGAATGTCGCCAATGGCATAGATGGTCATGGCACCCTCGTTTCTGCGTTGCGGCAAAAGGAGCATCTTTGCCCGCCAATGACCAGCGCCCGGCTGACACATTTTCATGACAGGCCCTGGCCCCGCGCGGTCCGGACCCGGCGCGCAACCCTCCCGACAGGCGCCCCGCCCCCTCTTCTCGTTTGCCAGAAATATCCCGGGGGGAATTGAGCCCGCGAGGGCTCAAGGGGGGCAGAGCCCCCACCCCTGCGACGCCCATAATGAAGAAGGGCCGCACCCTGCGGCGCGGCCCTTCCCAGAAGATCATCCCAGCGGGATCAGACCGCAAATTCCAGCGGGCGGATCTGCTGGAACAGGCCGGTTTCGCGCAGCGCCTTCACCGTCTCGGGCTTCACCTTCTCGTCGAGATAGAGCAGCGCGATCGCCTGGGCGCCCGTGGCCGTCCGGCCCAGGGTGAAGTTGGCGATGTTCTGGCCGTTCTCGCCCAGGGTGGTCCCCAGGGTGCCGATGACGCCCGGCACGTCCTCGTTGGTGGTGTAGAGCATGTGCTCGCCCACCTCGGCGTCGATGTTGATGCCCTTGATCTGGATGAAGCGCGGCTTGCCATCCGAGAAGACCGTGCCCGCGCAGGAGCGTTCGCGCTCGGGCGTCACGATGGTCACCTTCACGTAGCCGTCGAAGGTGCCGCCCTTGGCCTGGCTGGTGGTCGAGATCTGGATGCCACGTTCCTGCGCCACGACCGGGGCCGAGACCAGGTTCACGTCGGGGTTGGCCTTCTTCAGGATCCCGGCGATCACCGAGCAGTTCAGCGCCTTCAGGTTCATCTCCGAGGCGACACCATCATAAAGGATGTTGATCGCCTTGATCGGCTCGTCGGTCAGCTGGCCGATGAAGTTGCCGATATGGCCGGCAAGGTCGACCCAGGGGCCCATCACCTTGGCTTCCTCGGCGGTCATCGAGGGCATGTTCAGCGCGTTTTCCACGGCGCCGTCCAGCAGGTAGTTGGACATCTGCTCCGCCACTTGCAGGGCGACGTTTTCCTGTGCCTCGGTGGTGGCAGCGCCCAGGTGCGGGGTGCAGACCACGTTGGGCAGGTTGAACAGCGGGTTCTCGGTGGCGGGCTCTTCCTTGAACACGTCGAAGGCGGCGCCTGCCACATGGCCGGATTTCAGCAGCTCGGCCAGGGCCTCTTCATCCACCAGGCCGCCACGGGCACAGTTGATGATGCGCACGCCCTTCTTGGTCTTGGCCAGGTTCTCGGCCGACAGGATATTGGCGGTCTGCTCGGTGTAGGGCACGTGCAGGGTGATGAAATCGGCGCGCTCCAGCAGCTCGTCCAGCTCGACCTTCTCGACGCCCATCTTGGTGGCCTTTTCCTCGCCCAGGAAGGGATCGTAGGCGACGACCTTCATCTTCAGGCCCAGGGCACGGTTGCAGACGATGCCGCCGATGTTGCCCGCGCCGATCACGCCCAGGGTCTTGCCGGTCAGCTCGACCCCCATGAACTTCGACTTCTCCCACTTGCCCGCATGGGTCGAGGCGCTGGCCTCGGGGATCTGGCGGGCCACGGCGAACATCATCGCGATGGCATGTTCGGCGGTCGTGATCATGTTGCCGAAGGGGGTGTTCATCACGATGACACCCTTTTTCGACGCGGCTTCCTTGTCGATGTTGTCGGTGCCGATGCCGGCGCGGCCGATCACCTTCAGGTTGGTGGCGTTTTCCAGGATCTTCTCGGTCACCTTGGTGGCCGAACGGATGGCCAGGCCATCATATTGGCCGATCACCTCGGCCAGCTTGTCCTTGTCCTTGCCCAGGTCGGGCTGGAAATCCACGTCGATGCCGCGGTCCTTGAAGATCTGCACGGCGGCGGCGGAGAGTTTGTCGGAAATTAGAACTTTGGGGGCCATGTCAGGCGCTCCTTCGATGCAATGGGGGCGTTGGCAGGCGGGGATCTCCCCGCCCGACCGGTCAGCTCGGCCAGGGGGCGGGGGTTTCCCCGCCGCCTCCGGCACCATTCGTCGGGTTTATGCCTGCTCTGCGATGCAGGCCTCGAAGGCCCACTTCAGCCACAGGGTCAGCGCCTCGAGATCCGAGGCCTCGACCGTGGCGCCGCACCAGATCCGCAGACCGGCGGGGGCGTCGCGATAGGCACCCACGTCATAGGCCGCGTTGTAGTCTTCCAGCTTCTTGGCCACCGCCTTGGCGAAGGCCGCCGGATCCTTGATGCGATCGTCGGTGAACTTCAGGCAGACAGAGGTGTTCGAGCGCGTCGCGTCATCCACGGCCAGGTTGGCGATCCAGTCATGCCGGTCGCAGAAGTCCCACAGGATCTTGGCGTTGGTATCGGCGCGTTTCATCAGCCCTTCCAGGCCGCCAACCTTTTTCGCCCAGTCCAGCGCAACGAGGTAATCTTCGACCGCCAGCATCGAGGGGGTGTTGATCGTCGCCCCTTCGAAGATGCCGTCGATCAGCTTGCCGCCCTTGGTCATGCGGAAGATCTTCGGCAGCGGCCAGGCGGGGGTGTAGGTTTCCAGACGCTCGACGGCGCGCGGGCTCAGCACGATCATGCCGTGGGCCGCTTCGCCGCCCATCACCTTCTGCCAGGAGAAGGTGGTCACATCCAGCTTGTCCCAGGGCAGATCCTGGGCGAAGGCGGCAGAGGTGGCGTCGCAGATGGTCAGACCGGCGCGGTCGGCGGGGATCGCGTCGCCATTGGGCAGGCGCACGCCCGAGGTGGTGCCGTTCCAGGTGAAGACCACATCGGTGTCAAAATCGACGGTGGCGAAATCGACGATCTCGCCATAGCCCGCTTCCTTGACCTCGGCGTCGATCTTCAGCTGCTTGACCACATCGCTCACCCAGCCAGAGCCGAAGCTTTCCCAGGCCACCATGGTGGCCTTGCGGGCGCCCAGCATCGACCACATCGCCATTTCAACGGCGCCGGTGTCGGAGGCGGGAACGATGCCGATCTTGTATTCGGCCGGAATGCCCAGGATCTCGCGCGTGGTCTCGATGGCGGCCTTCAGCTTGGCCTTGCCGACCTTGGCACGGTGCGAGCGGCCGAGCGGAGCGTCGGCGAGCATGTCCAGATTGTAATGGGGGATCTTGGCGCAGGGGCCAGAGGAGAAACGCGGATTTGCCGGCCGCGCGGCCGGATGCTTGTCAGTCATAATGACTTAACCTTCCAGATAAGCGCCCCTCGTTGGGGAGGGGTGTCCCGCCGACGCGTATAGGGGCGATTCGGAAGCCGCGCAATCGCCCAGATGCCGCATCCGGGCCGCGACGCGTCGCTTTCTGGGTAAAATGCGCCGGGCGTGACGCCTATCGGAAACCTGCCCCGCCGCAGGGGGCCGCGCCGAGGGGGGCCGCCCCCTCGGCGCGGGCCAGGTCAGTCCTGATCGGCCAGCTTTTCGCGCAGCTCTGTCTTCAACACCTTGCCATAGTTGTTCTTCGGCAGCTCCGGCAGGAAGACATAGCGTTTCGGCTTCTTGAAGCGGGCGATCTGCGCGGTGCAGGTGGCGTCCAGCTGGGCGGGCTCGGGGGCGGTGTCGCCCGCGGGCACGACGACCGCCACGACGATCTCGCCCCAGTCGGGATCGGGCAGACCGATCACCGAGACCTCGGCCACCTGCGGATGGGTCAGCAGCACCTCTTCGACCTCGCGCGGGTAGATGTTGGACCCGCCCGAGATCACCAGATCCTTGGCCCGGTCATGCAGGTACAGATAGCCCTGCGCATCCATCTGGCCCAGATCGCCGGTCATCAGCCAGCCGTCACGCAGCGAGGCGGCGTTGGCGTCTGGGTTGTCCAGATAGCCCTGCATCACCTGCGGGCCGCGCACCGCGATCTCGCCCACCTCGCCCGGGGGCAGCGGCGCACCGTCGGGGCCCAGGATGCGCAGTTCGGCCACCGCATGGGCGCGCCCGACCGAGGCCAGCCGCCCCTCCCACCCCGGGGCGTCGCGGTTAGCGATGTCGGCGCGGCTCAGGGCGGTGATGGTCATCGGCGCCTCGCCCTGGCCGTAGATCTGCACGAACTTCGGCCCCATGACCGCCAGCGCCTCCTTGATGTCGGCCACGTACATGGGGCCGCCGCCATAGACGATGGTCTTGATCCCCTCGCCGCTGCCGCCGCCCGCCCGGGCGTGATCCACCATACGCTTCACCATGGTCGGCGCGGCGAACATCGAGATGTTGCCCAGGGTCCGCGCCATGGCAAAGATCTCGGCCGGGTCGAAGCCGCCGCTTTCGGGCACCACATGGCGCGCGCCGCGCAGGACGTGGACGAAGTTGTAGAGCCCCGCCCCATGCGACAGCGGCGCGGCGTAAAGCGCGGCATCGCCCGGCGCCACCTCGTCCACATCGGCGAAATAGCTCAGCGACATGGCCAGCAGGTTCCCGCAGCTGAGGATCGCCCCCTTGGGCCGCCCGGTGGTGCCCGAGGTGTAGAAAAGCCAGGCCGGATCCTCGGCCCGCAGGGGCGCGGGCGCCGCCAGCGGCGGGGTGGCGCGCAGGGCGGCCATCTCGGCCTCGCCCGGCGCCAGGCAGGGCACGCCGTCGATATCGCCGGTGGCACGCAGGGCCTGGGGATCCTTGGCAAAGACCAGCCGGGCGCCGGAATGGGTGACGATCCAGGCGGCCTCCTTGGCGTGCAGCTTGCCGTTCACCGGGACCGCCGTCGCCCCCGCGTAAAGGATGCCATAGAAAATCGGCAGGTAGTCAATCGAGTTGGGCAGGAACAGTGCCACCCGGTCGCCGGGGCCGATGCCCCGCGCCACCAGTCCTGCGCCGATCGCCGCCGCATCCCGGGCGAAGGCGCCGTAATCGGCCACCTGCCGGTCGCCCAGGAACAGCGCCGGGGCCTCTGGGGTCAGGGACGCCGTGCGCGCCAGCCATTCCGCCGGGTTCATCGCACCGCCTCCAGGATGGAACAATAGTTGGCCACGCCGGACCCGCCCATGTTGAAGACCAGCCCCAGATCGGCGCGGTCGGCCTGCATCTGATCCGCCGTGCCGGTGACCTGGCGCGCGGCCATCACATGCATCGACACGCCGGTGGCCCCCACCGGGTGGCCCTTGGCCTTCAGCCCGCCCGACAGGTTCACCGGCAGCCGCCCGCCGGGCATCACCGTGCCCTCGGCGACGGCCCGCGCGCCCTGCCCTTTGGGCGTCAGACCCATGGCCTCGTAGATCATCAGCTCGGCGATGGTGAAACAGTCGTGCACCTCGGCGAAACCGATGTCGTCCAGACCCACCCCGGCCTGCTCGAAGGTGCGCTGGAACGCCACGCGGGGGCCGGTCAGCTCTGTCATGTCGCGGCGCGACATGGGCAGCAGGTCATTCACCTGCGCCGCCGCGCGGAAGGTGACGGCGCGGGGGAACTCTCCGGCCAGCTCGGGCGCCACGATGACCAGCGCGGCGGCCCCGTCGGTGATCAGCGAGCAATCGGTCATCCGCAGCGGGGCGGCGATCATCGGGTTCTTCTCGGACACCGTGTTGCAGAACTCTTGCGTCACCGCTTTCTGCATATGCGCCAGGGGGTTAGCCATGGCGTTGGCGTGGTTCTTCACCGCGATTCGCGCCAGCACCTCGGACTGGTCGCCATAGCGCTGGAAATACTGCGCCGCGATGCGGGCGAAGATCTGCGGGAAGGACACCCCCGCCTCTTCCTTCTGATAGGACGCCCCGGCCAGCGCCTTGGTCACCCCGGCGGTGTCCAGATCGGTCATCTTCTCGACCCCGACCACCAGGGCGATCTTGGCCTCGCCCGCGCGGATGGCGTTCAGCGCCGACCAGATCGCGGCCGAGCCCGAGGCGCAGGCGTTCTCGCAGCGCGTCGCGGGGGTGAACCGCATCGCCTCATCCAGCCCCAGCACCAGCGACGACGGAAAGCCGTCGGGCACCATGCCCGAATTGAAATGCCCCAGCCAGACGCCGTCGACATCGCCGGGCGCCACGCCCGCGTGATCCAGTGCCTCGCGCGCGGCGGCCTGGATCAGATCCTCCAGCCCCTGATCCTTCAGCGCGCCGAATTTGGTGTGGCCCCAGCCGGTAATACATGGTTGCATGTGATCCTCCCTTTGGCGCCGGATCCTATCCCCGCCGCCGCGCGCGGGTAGTCCGCAAAGTTACCTAATCCGGAAGCGCAGATGACCGGCCAGATCGCAGACAGCGCCATTTTCGACCACGCCCCCGTGGGCCTGGCCTATACGGAAGAGCGCCAGATCCTGCGGCTGAACAGCCGCTTCGCGGCGATCTTCGGCTATGACGTGGCCGAGCTGGAGGGCGCCTCGCTGGCGCTTCTGTACCCCTCGCCCGACGATTTCACCCAGACCGGCGCCCATTGGACGCGCGAGCTGGGCCAGCATGGGGATTACGCCGACGAGCGGATCATGCGGCGCAAGGATGGGTCGCTGTTCTGGTGCCGGGTGCGGGGTCAGGCGCTGGACCCGGCCGCGCCGCTGGCCCGCGCCGTCTGGAGCTTTGCCGACCTGTCGCGCGAACGCCCCGTGGCCGCCCTGTCGCGCCGCGAACGGCAGGTTGGCGTGCTGCTGGTCGAGGGGCTGACGGCAAAGGAAATCGCCCGGCGGCTGGAGATCTCGCCGCGCACGGTCCATGTCCACAAGAACCGGCTGATGACCCGTTTCGGGGTGCGCAATTCGCTGGAACTGGTGCGCTGCCTGACCTCGACCCCGCTTTAGGCCACCCCCTCAGGGCAGGCGGATTCCCTTCAGGGTGCGGGCGCAGTGATCGGCGCCCAGCTCGCGCGCGATGGCGTCGTAGATCTCGGCCGCATAGGGGGCGAATCGGTCTTCCATGCGGTAGATCGGCCCGGCCACGGTGACCGAGAAGATGCGGTTGCCCAGAACGATGGGCACCGCCACCCCGCCCAGATCGGGGGAATAGCAGGACGAGGATTTGAACCAGCCGCGCTCGGCCGCCTCGGCCATCTGCTGGCGCACCTCTTCGGTGCTGCGCGCCGCATTGGGGCCCCAGTTGCCGTAGGAGGCCTTGCGCAGCAGCACCTCGCGGTCGCGCTCGGGCATCTGCGACAGCAGCGACTGCCCCGAGGCGGTGATATGGATCGGCACCCGGTTGCCGACCTGCGCCGCGTAACGCACCGCGGCCAGGGATTCGACCACCGTCAGAAAGACCGCGTAAAGCCCCGAGGGGGCCGAGATCCAGGCCGTTTCCCCGGTGCGTTTGCCCAGGTCGACGATGATGTTGCGCAGCGCCTCGGGGATCGGTTCGCCATCGGAAAAGGCCTGGCCCAACTGCGTCCAGCGGGACGAGGGATAATAGCCGCCGCGCGCCTTCGGCTCATACAGATACCCGGCATCCACCAGCGTTATCAGTATGTTATGGGCGCTGGACCGGGGCCAGCCGAAATCGCGCACGATGTCCGCCAGGGTCGCGGGTTCCTGCCGTTCGGCAAAGTATTCCAAAAGCGCGATGAGGTTTTCGATCTGTCTGACGGCCATGTCTGTTTCTGCCTTGTCCAGGGGCGCAGCCGCAAGTCCGGCGTTGACAAGACCCGGGCGCTTGGCATTACTTGTCCTCAATATTGATATGTTTGTCCAGATATATGGACAAACATAGGGAGGAGAAAAGACGATGGGACCGCTGGAGGGGATTCGTATCCTCGACCTCAGCTCTGTTCTGATGGGGCCTTACGCGACGCAGATCCTGGGCGATTACGGCGCCGAGGTGATCAAGGTCGAGGCGCCGAGCGGCGACCTGGTGCGCGAGATCGCCCCGGGTCGGCACCCGGGCATGGGGGCGATCTACCTGAACTCGAACCGCTCGAAGGACAGCATCGTGCTGAACCTGAAGACGGAAGAGGGGCGCGCGGCGCTGCTGCGCATGGTGGCCGACAGCGATGTCCTGCTGACCAATGTCCGCCCGCGCAAGATGGACCGACTGGGGCTGACCTGGGAGGTGCTGCAAGCGGCCAACCCGCGGCTGATCTATGCCGCGCTGGTCGGCTTCGACCAGGCGGGGCCCTATGCGGCGCGGCCCGCCTATGACGACCTGATCCAGGGCGGCGCCTGCATTCCCTATGCCTTCCAGCGCGCGGGCCAGGCCCCCGCCTATGTGCCTGCCGCCATCGCCGACCGCATCGTCGGCATGTCGGCGGTGAACGGCGTGCTGGCGGCGATCATCGAACGCAACCGATCCGGCCAGGGCCAGAAGATCGAAGTACCGATGTTCGAGACCATGCTGTCGATGATCCTGGCTGATCACATGCAGGGGCTGACCTTCGAACCACCCCTGGACGCGGGCGGCTACCGTCGCCACCTGTCGCCCGACCGCCGCCCCTATCAGACCAAGGACGGCTATGTCTGTGCCCTGATCTACAACGACGGCCACTGGGAACGCTTCTTCCGCGAGCTGGGCCGCCCTGACATGCCCGCCGCCGACCCCCGCTATGTCAGCTTCGCCGCCCGGATGGAGCATATCGACGAGGTCTACGCCGAGCTGGGCGAGCTGATGAAGACCCGCACCACCGCCGACTGGCTGGCGCTGTTTGACCGCGCCGATGTGCCCGCCATGCCGATGCACAGCTTTTCCTCGGCGCTGGAGGATCCGCATCTGCGCGAGACCGGCTTCTTCGAAGAGATCGACCACCCGACCGAAGGCCGCATCCGCCAGATGGCGGTGCCGACGCGCTTTTCCCGCACCCCGGCCCGGCCCGAGAAACCCGCCCCCAGCCTTGGGGCGGACGGGGAAAAGGTGCTGAGCCGCATGGGCTTCAGCGCCACCGATATTGCCGCGCTTGTCGACGCGGGCGCCGTGAAACTACCGAAGAGGGCCTGAGATGGACTTTACGCTGACCGAGGATCAACAGGCGATCAAGGCCGCGATCGAACGCATCTGCGAGGGGTTCGGGGATGACTACTGGCTGAAGAAGGACCGCGACGGCGGCTTCCCCGATGATTTCTACGAGGCGCTGGCCAGCGAAGGCTGGCTGGGTATCTGCACCGCAGAGGCCCAGGGCGGCGCCGGTCTGGGCGTGGCCGAGGCCGCCATCATGATGCGCACCATCGCCGAAAGCGGCGCGGGCCTGTCGGGCGCCTCGGCGGTGCATATCAACATCTTCGGCCTGAAGCCGGTCGATATCTTCGGCACCGAAGAGCAGAAGGCGCGGATGATCCGCCCCATGGCCGAGGGCCGGGAAAAGGCCTGTTTCGGGGTGACCGAACCCAACACCGGGCTCAACACCACCCAGCTGAAGCTGCGCGCCGAGAAACGCGGCGACCGCTATGTGGTGAACGGGCAGAAGGTGTGGATTTCCACCGCCCAGGTGGCCGACAACATCCTGCTGCTGGCGCGCACCACGCCGCTGGAAGAGGTCAGCAAGCCGACGCAAGGCCTGTCGCTCTTCTACACCCCCTTCGACCGCGAGCGCATCAAGGTCTCGGTGATCGAGAAGATGGGCCGCAAGGCGGTGGATTCCAACGAGCTGTTCTTCGAGGATTTCGAGATCCCCGAGGCCGACCGGATCGGCGAAGAGGGCGAAGGCTTCCGCATGATCCTGCAAGGCATGAACCCCGAACGGATCCTGATCGCCGCCGAGGCCGTGGGCCTGGGCTTTGCCGCCCTGCGCAAGGCCACCGACTATGCCAAGGAACGCAATGTCTTCAACCGGCCCATCGGGCAGAACCAGGCGATCCAGCACCCCCTTGCGATCTGCCAGTCCGAGCTGGAGGCGGCCTGGCTGCTGACCATGAAGGCGGCCTGGGAATATGACAACGGCCTGCCCTGCGGCGCCTCGGCCAACATGGCGAAATACCTGGCCGGCGAAGCCGGGTTCAACGCCTGCCAGCAGGCGGTGATGACCCACGGCGGCTTTGGCTATGCCAAGGAGTACCACGTCGAACGCTATCTGCGCGAAAGCCTGATCCCGCGCATCGCCCCGATCTCGCCCCAGCTCGCCCTGTGCTATATCGCCGAGCGGGTCCTGGGCCTGCCGAAGTCCTACTGAAGGAGAAGAAGATGCCCGGACTCTGGTTCGAAGAATTCCACCAAGGACAGCATTTCCGCCACGAGCTGACGCGCACGGTGACGGAAAGCGACAACATCACCTTCTCGCTGATGTCGATGAACCCGCAGCCCCTGCATATCGACGCGCATTTCTCGAAGTCGACGGAATGGGGTCAGCCGCTGTTCAACTCGATGTTCACCTTCGCCATCATGGTGGGGATGACGGTGCAGGACACCACCTTCGGGACCACGGTCGGCAACCTCGGCTTTTCCGAGGTGACCTTCCCCGCGCCGGTGTTCAACGGCGACACCCTGCGGGCGGAAACCACCGTGCTGTCGGTGCGGCCCTCGAAATCGCGCCCCACCCAGGGCCTGGTCGAGTTCGAGCATATCTGCCTGAAACAGGACGACACCGTGGTCGCCCGCTGCAAGCGTATGGCGCTGATGCGGATGCGGCCGGAGGCGGCGTGATGCGATCCTTCCTCTTCGTGCCCGGCGACAGCCAGCGCAAGTTCGACAAGGCCGTCACTGGCGAGGCCGACGCGCTGATCCTCGACCTGGAAGACAGCGTGGCCCTGCCCGCCAAGGCAGAGGCCCGGCAGACGGTCGGCCAGATGCTGGAGGCCGAGCGGGGCGGCAAGGCCCTCTTCGTGCGCATCAACGCGCTGGACACCGGGCTGACCCTGACCGATCTGGCCGCCGTCATGGCGCATCGTCCCGACGGGATCGTCCTGCCGAAATGCGAAGGCCCTGCCGACCTGGACCGGGTGGCGCATTACCTGGCCGCCTTCGAGGCCACCCATGCCCTGCCGCCGACGCCGATCCTGGCCATCGTCACGGAAACCGCCGCCTCGCTGTTCACCATCGGTGACTATGCCAAGGCGGATCAGCGGCTTTGGGGCATGATGTGGGGCGCCGAGGATCTGGCGGCCTCGCTGGGGGCCAAGGAAAACGGCGCCAAGCAGGGCTATCACGAACCCTTCCGCCTGGCGCGCAACCTGTGCCTGGCGGGCGCGGCGGCGGCGGGCGTGGTGGCGGTGGATTCCATCTGCGCCGTGCTTGACGATCTGTCGGTGGTCGAGACAGAGGCCCTGGAGGCGCGGCGCGACGGCTTCGGCGCCAAGGCGGTGATCCACCCCAAGCATGTGGCGCCGGTGAACACCGCCTTCACCCCGGGCGAGGAGGAGCTGGCCTGGGCACGGAAGGTGCTGGACGCCTTCGCCGCCGATCCCGCCGCCGGGGTCGTGCGCATTGATGGCCAGATGATCGACAAGCCCCATGAACGGGCGGCGCGCAAGATCATGGCACTGGCCGGACAGACAGGCTGAGGGGAGGAGACCATGGCCGCACCGGGAGGAAACCAAGAACCACTGAACGCGCCATCCGCCTGGCTGGCGCGTCTGGAAACCGCGCTGGTCG
This sequence comes from Pseudooceanicola aquaeponti, assembly GCF_050897975.1. NCBI lineage: Bacteria > Pseudomonadati > Pseudomonadota > Alphaproteobacteria > Rhodobacterales > Paracoccaceae > Pseudooceanicola > Pseudooceanicola aquaeponti. The sequence continues at coordinate 612,377 of NZ_JBPAXY010000002.1, read as the reverse complement.
TGCTGTCGGCCCTGTCGATGGCGGCGATCATGTGCATCGTCATGCTGGACGTGATCCTGCGCTATGTCTTTGCCGCCCCGCTGATCTGGTCCTTCGACCTGATCGGTCTGTATCTGGTCGGGGCGGTGTTCTTCTTCGCCCTGTCGGACACGATGCAGCAGCACGGCCATATCGCGCTGGACGTCTTCGTGCCGCTGATCCCGCACCGGCTGCGCCATGCGGGCCAGGCCCTGGGCTTTGCCGCGGGCACCGTGTTGTTGGCGGCGATCACCTGGCTGGAGTTCTGGCAGGCCGAAGAGGCCTTCATGGCCGATGACCGCATCGCGGGCGTCGTGCCCTTCCAGACCTGGGTGGCCCATGCGGTGCTGGCCCTCGGCATGGGGGTGCTGGTGCTGCGCTGCCTCTACCGCGCCCTGTTCCACGCGGCCTCGGCCGTCAGCGGCCGCGACATGGTCGAAACACCCCCGCCGCCGGTCACCGCGCGGCCCGCAACGGAGCACGCAGAATGACCGTGACCATCGCCCTTGTCGTTCTCGTTGCCATGCTGGTCTTCGGGCTGCCGGTCGCCCTGGCCATGGGCGTGTCGGGTGCCGTCGGCCTGTACCTTTTCGGCGGCTGGCCGATCCTGCGCGGCATCCTGGAAACCACGCCCCTGTCCACCGCCAATGATTACGAGATCATCACCATTCCGATGTTCCTGCTGATGGCCGAGTTCGTCATCATCTCGGGCGTGGCCAATGACCTCTTTCGCGCCGCCACCGTCTGGGTCGGGCGGCTGCGCGGCGGCGTCGCCATGGCCACCGCCCTGGCGGGGGCGGGCTTCGGCGCCATCTCGGGTTCGTCCACGGCGGCGGCGGCCACCCTGGCCTCGACCTCGATCCCGGCCATGCTGAAGGAAGGCTACGAGCCCAAGCTGGCCTGCGGCGTGGTCGCCATCTCGGGCACGCTGGCCATGCTGATCCCGCCGTCGATCGCGCTGATCCTCTATGGGATCATCGCCGATATCCCGATCGGATCGCTTCTGGTGGGCGGCGTGATCCCCGGCATCATCGTCACCCTGACCATCATCCTGACCATCGCCTTCCTGGTCTGGCGCGACCCCGAGGCAGCCCCGGTCGGCAAGTCCTATTCCTTCGGCCAGAAGTTCGCCTCGCTGAAACGGGTCTGGCTGGTGCTGGTGCTGTTCTTCGCCGTGACCGGCACGATCTATTCCGGCATCGCCACCCCCACCGAGGCGTCGGGCATCGGCGCCTTCTGCGCCATGCTGATTGCCGCCTGGGAACGGCAGCTGACCCCGGCCAATACCCTGCGCGCCCTGCGCTCGGCGGCGCAGACCACCTGCATGGTGCTGTTCATCATCCTGGGCGCCCATATCTTCGGGTATTTCTTCACCCTGACCCGGGTGACCAACGACATCACCATGTGGGTCGGCGGCCTGGAAACCTCTCGCTGGGTGATCCTGGCGGTGATCCTGCTGGGCTATCTGATCCTGGGCTTCTTCATGGATCAGATCGCCATCCTGATCCTGACCGTGCCCGTGGTCCTGCCGCTGATCCTTCAGATGGGCTATGACCCGATCTGGTTCGGCGTGCTGGTGGTGGTGACCGCCGAGGTCGGCATGGTCACGCCCCCCCTGGGAATGAATGTCTTCGTCGTGGCCCGCTACACCGGCCGCCCCCTCGGAGAGCTGTTTCGCGGTGTCGCCCCGCACGTCTGGGCGCATCTCATCGTCATTGCCCTGCTCGCCGCATTCCCGGCGATCACCCTGTGGCTGCCATCCACGATGCACTAGCCACGTCACCTGTTCGACTGAGGAGGAACGAACAATGACCAAGACGACGACCAAACGGGGCCTTCTGGCCGCCCTGCTGCTGGCCACAACCGCCGCGCCCCTGGCCGCCCAGGACATCACCCTGCGCCTGGCCGACAGCCTGCCCGTGGGCCACTACATGACCACCGGCGTGGGCCAGCCGCTGATGGACGGCACGGTCGAGGCGACCGGCGGCGCCGTGGCCTTCGAACATTTCCCGGCGCAACAGCTGGGCAAGGCCAAGGACATGCTGTCGCTGGTGCAATCGGGCGTGGCCGACATCGCCTATGTCGGCGCATCCTATTCCGCCGACAAGCTGCCGCTGAGCTCGGTCGCGGAACTGCCCGAGGCCTTTACCAATTCCTGCGAGGGCACCATGGCCTTCTGGGAAATCGCCAAGCCCGGCGGCGCCCTGGACCAGGCCGAACTGGCGCCCGAGGGCATTCGCGCCCTGGCCGTGCTGGTGCTGCCGCCCTATCAGCTGTTCTCGGCGAAAGAGATCACCAGCCTGGCCGATGTCGAGGGCTGGAAGGTCCGCGTGACCGGCGCCCCCAAGATCGCGGGCATCCAGAAGCTGGGCGGCGTGCCCGTCTCGATCTCCAGCCCGGAAACCCGCGAGGCCCTGTCGCGCGGCACCGTGGATGCCATCGCCTTCCCGATCGGCTCGATCAAGCCCTATGACCTGGCGCCGCATATCGCCTCGGCCACCCAGGGCACCAACTTCGGCTCTTTCGTCGCCACCTGGATGATCAGCCAGAAGAAATACGACAGCCTGCCGGCCGAGGTGCAGCAGGCCCTGACCGAAGCGGGCGAAGCCGCGACGCGCAACGGCTGCGAGGTGACCGATGCCTCGGCCGCCGCCGACAAGGACTTCGTCGCCAGCGAGGGCGTCGACTTCATCGACCTGCCCGCCGAGGACATGGCCAAGCTGGAACAGCTGATGGCCGATGTGGGCGACGAATGGGCCGCCGATCTGGACGCGCGCGGCAAGCCGGGCACCGAGATCCTGACCGCCTTCCGCGAGGCCCTGGCCAAGGGCATGTAAGCCCCGCCCGACCCGTACCCGACCAGAAAGGGGGCGTCCGCCGGACGCCCCCTTTTCGTTGCGCCCCCCTTTGCCTTGCGACCCTTTGCCTTGCGTCCCCCGCACCCCCTGCCCCGGACCGGCATTGATACATCTTCGAACCTTGTTTTTTCGCCACGCGTGATAAGCTGACCCTGCGTCAATAGCGCGCAGCCACCGCAGACACGCTCGACAGGTATCGGAGGAAGCCCATCCATGCGTATGCCCAGCCAAAGCCTATCCACCCTCGCCGGGGCCCTGGCCCTTTCCGCAACCGGCCTTGCGGCCGAAACCCCGCTGGACCGCGGCGCCTATCTTGTCGAAGGGCCCGCCGCCTGCGGCTCTTGCCATACCGCGCCCATGCCCGGCGCCGCGCCCCTGGCCGGGCGCACCCTGGTCGAACCGGCCTTCACCGCAGAGGTGCCCAACATCACCCCCGGTTCCCGCATCGCCAGCTGGACCGACGCCGAACTGGTCCGTGCCATCCGCGAGGGCATCCGCCCCGACGGCTCGGTCATCGGCCCGCCGATGCCGATCCCACTCTACCGCCAGCTGTCCGACAGCGACGTCACCGCCATGGTCACCTACCTGCGCACCGTCCCGGCGGTAGAGACCGAGTTCAAGGCCTCGACCTATCCCTTCCCCCTGCCCCCGGCCTATGGCCCGCCCATCGACAGCGTGGCGGATGTCCTGCCCGAGGTCAGCGTCGCCTACGGCGCCTATCTGGCCGGGCCGGTGGCCCATTGCCTGGAATGCCATTCGTTGAAGGACGGAATGCCCGATCTTGCGGGGCATCTGGGCGGCGGCGGACATGCCTGGGAAGGGCCCTGGGGCGTCTCGGTCGCGGCCAACCTGACCAGCCATGAGGACGGACTGGCGGGCTATAGCGATGCCGAGATCGCGACGATGATCACCCAAGGGATTCGCCCCGACGGCTCGGCGATGTCTCCGCCGATGTCCTATCGGCACTATGCCAATATGACCGAGGACGACGTGGCGGCCCTCATCCTCTACCTGCGCAGCCTGCCGCCGATCCCCGACGGCGGCTGAGGCGCGCGAACCGCTGGCCTTCGCCCCGCCGCCTGTCCTATAGCGGCGGGGACCCCAAGGAGGCCCGCCCATGTTCACCGTCACCCTGCTGACCGCCCCCAGCTCGCCCAGCCTGGAAACCGCCCTGGTCACCGCCCTGCGCAATGCCTGGGGCGGCGGCGAGATCCGTGTGCTGGCCGATGGCGAGGCGGTCGAGTTTCCCGTCGACACCGCCCCCGCCAATTTCGAAGAAACCTGGGCCGAGCTGCAACAGCAGGGCGTCGACCTGTGCCTGCAAGCGACCGCAGGGCGGCGCAAGAAGATGCTGCTGGCGGATATGGATTCGACCATGATCCAGCAGGAATGCATCGACGAGCTGGCCGACGAGGCAGGCGTGGGCGCCCGGGTCAAGGACATCACCGCCCGCGCCATGAACGGCGAGCTGGATTTCGAAGGCGCGCTGACCGAACGGGTGGGCCTGCTGAAGGGCCTGCCGGTCTCGGTCGTCGACCAGGTGCTGGCGACGCGGATTACCCTGATGCCCGGAGGCCCCGAGCTGCTGGCCACGATGAAGGCCGCTGGCGCCTATTGCGCGCTGGTTTCGGGCGGTTTCACCATGTTCACCGCCCAGGTGGCGGCCAAACTGGGCTTTGACGAGAACCGCGCCAACACCCTGCTGACGACGGGCGACACCCTGTCGGGTGAGGTCGCCCGCCCGATCCTGGGCCGCGAGGCCAAGGTCGAGGCGCTGGTCGAGATCACCGCCCGTCTGGGCCTCACCGAGGCCGAGGTGCTGGCCGTGGGCGATGGCGCCAACGACCTGGGGATGCTGACCCGCGCGGGCGCGGGCGTGGCGCTGCACGCCAAACCCTCGGTCGCGGCGCAATGCCAGCTGCGGGTAAACCACGGCGACCTGACCGCGCTGCTGTACCTGCAAGGCTATTCGCGCGAAGAGTTCGTCGCCCTCTGATCCTGCCCTCTGATCCCGGCGCCGCCCCGCCTCTTCGGCGGGGCCCGGCCCGCGACCTTGCCCGAATCGCGCAAACCGCGTCCCCTTTGCCTGCGCATCGCAAGGGAGGACGCCATGCCCCGCTACCTGCTGATCTACAAGGCCGAGACATCCCAGGTTCCGCAGACACCAGAGGCCGCCACCGAGGCCATGGCCGCCTGGGGCGCCTGGATCGAGCGACTGGGCCCCAAGCTTGTCGATCCGGGCAATCCTGTCGGCAAAAGCTGGACCGTGACCGCCGCGGGCGCGCGTGAGGGCGGGAACAACCCGCCGATCATGGGCTATTCCATCCTCGACTGCGCCACCCTGGAAGAGGCCTGCGCCCTGACCGCCGACAATCCGATGGTCGCGGGCGGCGGCGAGGTCGAGGTCACCCCGCTGGTCGAGATGGAGATCTAGGCGCCTTGTTCCGGTCACCGCCCAAAGCCGCGCCGCCCGGCCCGCCAGGGGCCCTGCCGGGGCGGCCCTGTCATTGCGGCCCGCCGCCCCAGGGCCTACCCCTTGGCGCAGATTTGACCGAACGGACAGGACCGCCGCCATGGCCGCCGACATCTCCCTTACCTCCGGGACGCTGACCGCCCGTGTGGCCGCGCGGGGCGCGGAACTGCAAAGCCTGTGCCATGAGGGCGCCGAACTTCTGTGGCAGGGCGATCCGGCCTATTGGTCGGGGCGCGCGCCGCTGCTCTTTCCCATCGTCGGCCGCGCGCCGGAGGACCAGATCGCGGTGGACGGGGCGCTGGCCCCGATGAAGCAACACGGCTTTGCCCGCCGCGCCGACTGGATCCTGGCGCGGCGCTGCGAAAGCGCCTGTACCCACATGCTCAGCGACAGTGCCGAGACCCGCGCGGTCTCCCCCCGGGCCTTCCGCCTCAGCCAGACCCATGCGCTGGCGGGGGCCACCCTGTCGGTCACGGTCGAGGTGGCCAATACCGGCGATGCCCCCCTGCCCTTCGGCCTGGGGTTCCACCCCGCCTTCGCCTGGCCCCTGCCCGGCGCCACCGGCCCCGCCGAGATCCAGCTGGACAATGGCGCCGAACCCGCCCTGGCGCGGCTCGATGGCGCGGGTTTGCTGGCACCCCAGACGCTGCCCTCGCCCTTCCGCGCCGGGCGGCTTACCCTGGCACCCGATCTGTTCGAGGCCGATGCGATGATCTTTCCCGAAGGGGCGGGCCCGGGCCTGAGCTATTCCGCCCCCGGGGCGCCACGCCTGGCCTTCACCTTCGACAACTGCCCGGCCCTGGGGATCTGGTCGAAACCCGGCGGCGCGCCCTTCGTCTGTGTTGAGCCCTGGCACGGCATGGCCGCCCGCCAGGGCGCCGGCCCCGAGATCGCCGAACGCCCCCTGTCGCAGACCCTCGCCCCGGGCGAGGCGACGCGGTTCGGCTGGTCGGTGACGGTGGGCTGATACGTCTACCTGCAAATGAGACGCATTTTTAACCACATGTTTTTGTTTGACTTTCCCGGCCTGCACCCCCATCTGACGCCCCACGGGGAGTAGCAACCGCCGGGCCCGGCCCGGCGCGCGGCGCGTCAACATTCTCGCGGCTCATCCGCGTGGCGTGACCGGCCCAGTGCGGGGCTTGCGAGACCGTGGCGCGGCGATCCGAAAGGGCGGGATCGTGGTGCCGCCGGCCTGTCCGGCACTCTCCCCGTCCGCGCGAAAGTCTGATCTCATGACTCCGATCACCATCGGCATCCTTGCCGTTTCCATGTCCGTTGACGCCTTCGTTGCCTGCCTGGGCAAGGGCGCCGCGCAAAGCCGCGCGGGCCTCGGCCAAGCGCTGCGCACCGGTGCCATCTTCGGCGCGGTCGAGGCGATCACCCCGCTGATCGGCTGGGGCGCAGGCGTTGCCGCCAACCGCTATGTCGAAGCGGTGGATCACTGGATCGCCTTTGCCCTGCTCACCGCCGTGGGCCTGCATATGCTGTTCCAGGCCCTGTCGCGCGACACCGGGGCCGCCCCCGCGCCCTCGACCCTGTGGCGCACGCTGCTGACGGCCATCGGCACCTCGATCGACGCCATGGCCGTTGGCGTGTCGCTGGCCTTTCTTCAGGTGAACATCCTGTGGATCGCCCTGGCCATCGGGGTGACCACCATGACGCTGAGCACCTCGGGCCTGCTGGCCGGGCGCCTGCTGGGCCGCCGTTTCGGGCGGATCGCGGAAATGTTCGGAGGGGCTGCACTGATCGGCCTGGGCGGCTCGATCCTGCTGCGGCATCTGGGCGCCGCCTAGGCGGCACCCAGTCTTTAGATCGGGTCGGGGCGCCGCCTGAACGGCGCCCAGAAGTCTTTCAGATCAAATCACGCGCCGTAGGGCACCCAGACCGTCTTTACCTCGGTGGCCTGTTCCAGGAAGGCGCGGCCCTCGGCGGTCTCCCAGTCGGTGGCCAGGCCGTTGTTGACCCAGGTGCGTTTCAGGCTGGCGGCGCTGCCCGCCTCGATTTGCGCGCTGATTTCCGAGGCAGAGAAGCTCCAGACCGCGTCGATGTCGAAATGCTGCGCCATGGTGGGCGCCAGTTCGGCGTGCGACCCGGTCAGGATGTTGACCACACCGCCCGGCACGTCCGAGGTGTCCAGCACCTGGTAGAAGTCGGTGGCGGTCAGCGGCGCGGCCTCGCCCGCCACCAGCACCACGCGGTTGCCCATGGCGATGGCGGGCGCCAGGACCGAGATCAGGCCCAGCAGGGGCGCCTCATCCGGGCAGAAGGCGCCGATCACCCCCACGGGTTCGCGCACCGCAAGGGCCATGCCCCGCATCGGCACCTGCCGTAGGTCGCCGCCGAACTTGTCGGCCCAGGCGCCATAGCTGAACAAGCGGCTGACCGCGGCCTCGACCTCGGCCTTGCCACCCTTGCCGGTGACCGCGTCGATACGCGCGGCGAACTCCTCCGCCCGGGCCTCCAGGTTCTCGGCGATGTAGTAGAGGACCTGGGCGCGGTTATGCGCCGTGGCCCCCGCCCAGCCCCCGGCGCCGCGCGCCGCCTCGACCGCGTTGCGCAGATCCTTGCGGTTGGCGATGCCCACCTGGCCCAGGGCCTTGCCGCCCTTGCCGTAGACATGGCGCACATAGCCGCCATCGGGCCGCGCCTGCTTGCCGCCGATATAGAACTTCGCGGTGCGGTCCAGCCCCTCGGGCAGTTCGGGTTCGCCGACCACCGGGGTGGCAGCCTTCAGCGCCTTCCGCTTGCCCGTGGGCTTGGTGTAGGCCTGAAGCCCTTCCCAGCCGCCCTCGCGGCCAAAGCCGCTTTCGCGCACCCCGCCGAACCCGGCGGCGGCGTCGAACATGTTGGTTCCGTTGATCCAGACGACCCCCGCCACCAGCTTGGGCGCCACGTCCAGCGCCACGTTGACGTTTTCCGACCAGACCGAGGCCGCCAGCCCGTAACGGGTGTTGTTGGCCAGCTGCACCGCCTCCGACGGCGTGCGGAAGGTGGTGGAGACGAGGACGGGGCCGAAGATCTCTTCCTGCATCAGCGGATCGGCGGGCTCCAGCCCCTCGATCAGCGTCGGCGGGTAGTAGCAGCCCTCGGGCGCCGTGCCTTGCGTCACCACGCCGCCCGATCCGGCGACCAGCCCCTTGATGCGGGCCAGCTGCTCGGGGTGGACGATGGCGCCGACGTCGATGCATTTGTCCAGCGGATTGCCGACGCGCAACGCCTGCATCCGCAGCTTCAGCTTCTCATGGAACCGCTCGGCCACGCCCTCCTGCACCAGCAGGCGCGAGCCCGCGCAGCAAACCTGCCCGCCGTTGAACCAGATGGCATCCACCAGCCCCTCGACAGCCGAATCCAGATCCGCATCCTCGAAGACGATGAAGGGCGACTTGCCGCCCAGCTCCAGCGTCAGGCCCTTGGCCTGGCCTGCGGTGACTTCGCGGATCTTGCGGCCCACCTCGGTGGAGCCGGTGAAGGCCACCTTGTCGACCCCTTCATGGGCGACCAGCGCGGCCCCCACGGCCCCATCGCCGGTGACGATATTGACCACGCCCTTGGGCAGACCGGCCTGACGGCAGATGTCGGCAAACAGAAGGGCTGTCAGCGAGGTCCATTCGGCGGGTTTCAGAACCACTGTGTTGCCCATGGCCAGGGCGGGCGCAATCTTCCAGGCCAGCATCAGCAGGGGGAAGTTCCAGGGCACCACCTGGCCGCAGACGCCCATGGCGGCGCGGCCCGGCAGTTCCGCCTCCATCAGCTGGGCCATGCCCGCGTGATAGTAGAAATGCCGCGCCACCAGGGGCACGTCGATGTCGCGCGCCTCGCGGATGGGTTTGCCCGAGTCGAGGCTTTCCAGCACGGCGAAGAGGCGGGCGTGTTTCTGCACCAGTCGTGCCAGGGCGTAGAGGTGCCGCGCACGGCCCTTGCCGCCCAGCTTCTCCCAGCCATCCTGCGCCTTGCGCGCCGCGGCCACGGCGGCGTCCACATCGGCGGCGCTCGCCTGGGTCACCTCGGCCAGTACCTCGCCGGTGGCGGGGTTGAAGGTTTCGAAGGTGTCGCCGGGGGCGGTGAAATCGCCATTGATGAAGGCGCCGAACCGGCTGCCTTGATCGACGATCCAGGCCAGCGCATCACCGGCGGCTTCGGGGGCGGGGCCATAGTCCATGGTCTCGAAGATACTCTTGATGCTCATGCCAAAGCCCATTTTCTGCCGGACAGTTTCAAGCGGTTTTGTTTTCTCAACCACTCTGCCGCCCAACGCATGTCGTACTGCCAAGTGTAGAAAAGATCTCCAGAGCTTCTCAGATCCGCTTCATGCTTTTCCCAGATTACTTTCGCAACTTCAGCCACCGATGCCTCACCGTCGAGCTGTTTCACTGCGTCAAAAACCCAGTCCTGCAGATCAGTTTTCACCGCCATAGCACCCTCCACTCTGTTTGGATCGAAAGTTTCATATCCCAGCCCTCAGCTTGCGGCGTGGCGCCAGGCGGCCGAATAGGCGCCGGTCACGTGATGTTCCAACTGCCGCTCGATATCGCCAAGCAGCGAAGAGGCCCCGAAACGGAACAGGTCGGGCCGCAGCCAGCGGTCGCCCAGCTCTTCCTTGATCAGCGACAGGTAGACCAGCGCGTCCTTGGCCTTGCTGATCCCCCCGGCGGGTTTGTAGCCGACGTGGATCCCGGTGCGCTGATGGTAGTCGCGGATGGCGCGGATCATCACCAGGCTGACGGGCAGCGTGGCGTTGACGCTTTCCTTGCCGGTCGAGGTCTTGATGAAATCGGCGCCCGCCATCATGCAGACCAGGCTGGCGCGGGCGACGTTTTGCAGAGTGCCCAGCTCGCCGGTGGCCAGGATCGCCTTCACATGGGCCTCGCCGCAGGCGGCGCGGAAGGCCTTCATCTCATCATACAGCGCCTGCCAGTTGCCTTGCAGCACGTGGCGGCGGGTGATGACGATGTCGATCTCCTCGGCCCCGGCTTTCACGCTTTCGCCGATCTCGGCGACGCGCAGGTGGAAGGGCGAAAGGCCTGCGGGGAAGCCGGTGGAGACGGCGGCAACCGGGATGCCCGAACCCGCCAGCGCGTCATGCGCCGTGGCCACCATGTCGTGATAGACGCAGACAGCGCCGGTGGTCAGACCGGGCAGGCCGAGCGCCTCCAGCAGGTCGGCGCGCACCGGCTGGCGGGCCTTGGCGCAGAGGCGCCGCACGCGGCCCTCGGTGTCGTCCCCCGCCAGGGTGGTCAGGTCGATACAGCTGATGGCGCGGGCCAGCCAGGCCGCCTGATAGTCCTTCTTGACCGACCGCCGCCCCGGCAGCGTGGCCGCGCGGCGTTCGATGGCCGAGCGATTGGCACGGGCCGACATCACCCAATCCATGTCCAGCTCCATCCCCGGATTTCGGGGCAGGGCGTGGGTGTCTACGGTCTGGGGCAGCTGCGCCGCGTCGGCGCGCACCCCCTCCTGGCTGATCTGCATGGCGGCTCTCCTGATCTCGCGCGGACCTTTCCACGGGCGCTGCTGCCGCGCAAGCGGCTCCCGACTCTGGCGCATGGGAAAATAGACCAAATGGTCAAATTTTGTGCCATCCCCTGCGGACAGACGGCAGGCCTCCCCCACCGGAGGGCACCGCGTGGCGCAATCGCTCAGGCGGCGGGCAGAAATTTCCGCGCCAGCGCGCGGAATCCCTCGCGCAGAAGGGCGTCCTCGGCGGTTTCGGTCACCGGCACGTAAAGGCCCTGAAGCGCGGCCAGATAGGCGCGCGACAGGGGCACCTGGCCCACCAGAACCGCCTGCTGGCCCAGCCAGAGGCTTTTGGCGGCGGCCATCTCGGCGCCCAAGAGCAGGCCAAGGGCCTGGGCCGGGGCGGCCTCGGCCAGCTCGAAGGGCAGCGCATCGGCCCGCGCCATGGCCTCATCAAGCCCTTGCGGTTTCTCTTCGGCGCAGCCCAGGGCCTTGGCCAGGCGCGGCGTGGCGCTGGCGCGCAGGTGGATCGCCTCGCCCGCCGACAGGGTGACCCAGAGGGTCTCCCGCACCCCCGGCAGCACCGCCAGCCCGTCCCAATGGGGGTTCAGGGTCTGAAACCCCAGCAGGCGCAGGCGCTGGCCCGCGCTGAGGGCACCCAAGGGCGGCAGGTGGATCCCGTCGGGGGCCTGCTGCATCTGCTCGGGCATCAGCTTGCCCGGCAGGTTGTCGCCCGGCACGCCGGGGGCCCCCACCAGGATCCGCGCCTCGGGGGCGCAGGGGTGGTCTGCGGTCGCCCCGTCCGGGCCCCAGGCACGAGGGGTGCCGATTTCCTGTCCGATCCAGCTCATGCCCCCGTGATAGGGCGCGCCGGACCGAATGGTCAATCAATTGCAAGGGGCCTGGGCCTAGCCCTCGCCCAGATAGCGGCGCAGCCCCGGCGGCGGGTCGGCCAGAAGCGGCCCCGTGGGCGCGGGCGGCGCCGCCCGGCCCTCGTCCACCAGCACGATCTGCCCGGCGATCCGCGCCGCATCGCCGGGGTCGTGGCTGACCATCAGCAGGGTGGCGCCGGTCTCGTCCAACAGCTCGGCCAGCAGGTCCAGCATCTCGGCCCGCAGCGCCGGGCCAAGCGCGGCAAAGGGTTCGTCCAGCAACAGCAGCGGGCGCGCCTGCACCAGCACCCGGGCCAGGGCGGCGCGGCTTTGCTGGCCGCCCGACAGCTCGGCCGGGCGGCGCGCGGCCAGGCCCGTCAGCCCCACCCGGTCCAGCGCGCGGTCGATCCGCGCCCGCCCCGCCGCATCGACCCGCCCCCGGGGCGAGATCCCCAGGGCGAGGTTGCGCGCCAGATCCAGATGCGGAAACAGGTTGCCGTCCTGAAACAGCATCCCCAGGGGCCGCGCCCCCGGGGCCAGCCGGTCGATACGCGCCCCATCCCACAGGATCTGCCCCGCCACCGGATCGAGGAACCCGGCGATGGCGCCCAGCAGGGTGGACTTGCCCGCCCCCGAGGGTCCCAGCACCGCGACCCGCGCCCCTGCCTCCAGGGTGAAATCGGCTGACAGGTGAAAGTCGCCCTGCATCAGCTCCAGCTTGCGCAGCTGCAATCCGCGCGTTTCAGGCATCGCGCCCTCCCATCCGGTCGAACATGGCAAAGACCCCGAAGGACAGGACCAGCAGGACCAGCGCCGCGCCCCAGGCGGCCTCGGTCCGGTAGGCGCCCATCAGGCGGTACATCAGCAGGGGCAGCGTCTCGCGCTCGGTACTGCCGAACAGGGTGATGACACCCAGATCGCCCATCGACAGGGCGGCGGCGATCCCGGCGGCAAAGCCCAGGGGGCCGCGGATGCGCGGCAGGATCAGCCAGCGCAGCCGCGCCCGCCCCCGCAGGCCCAGCTGATCGGCCAGGCGGCCGTGATCGGCCTCGGCCCGGGCCCAGGCGGGGGCGATGACCCGCAGGCAGAAGGGCAGCGCCATCAGCACGTTGACCAGCAGCGTCACCGGCAGGGCGGCACGGGCGGGCGGCATATAGGGGTTCAGGATCAGGAAGACCCCCGTGCCCAGCACCAGCGAGGACAGGGCCAGCGGCATCAGCCCTGCCCCCTCGGCCCAGCGGGCCATGGGCGCTGCCAGGGCCGAAGCCAGGGTGACGGTCAGGCCCGCGCAGCCCAGCGACACCGCCAGCGAGTTGCCCACGGCGGGCCAGGTCCGCGCCGGCAGATCTGCCAGCCCCGGCAGCCCCTTCAGCACCAGCGCCACCAGCGGCAGCACCACGAAGAGGCCCGCCAGCGCCAGCCAGACCGCATCCAGCCCCCGCCGCCAGCCCCCCGGCGCATCGCGCCGCTGGCCCGCGCGGTCCAGCCCGCTGCCCGACCCGTCCATCCGCGTCAGCCACAGCGACAGGGCGGCGGCCCCGGCCACAAGGCCCGCCTGCATCAGCGCCAGCACGGCGGCGCGGCCCAGGTCGAAGTCAAAGAGGAAGGCCTGATAGATCGCCAGCTCCAGCGTGGTGGCGGACGGCCCGCCGCCCAGGATCAGCGCCACCGAGAAACTGCCGAGGCAGATCGCAAAGATCGCCGCCAGCGCCCCGGGCACCGCCTGGCGCAGCATGGGCCATTCCAGCAGGCGGAAGACCTGGCCCGGCGGCAGGCCCAGGCTGGCCGCCAGGCGGAACCGTTCCGCCGGGATCGCCTGCCAGCCCTGCAACAGGATGCGCACCGCCAGCGGCATGTTGAAGAAAACATGGGCCAGCACCACCCCATGCAGCCCGTAGATGCGCCAGGGGCCAAGCCCGACGGTGCCCGCCGCCGCGTTCAGCCAGCCGCGCGCACCGAAGACTGCCAGCAGCCCCATCACCGCCACCGCCACCGGCAGCAGGAAAGGCGCCCCGGTCAGGGTGATGAAGAGCCGCCGCCCGGCGAAGCGCCGCCGCGCCAGCGCCCGGGCCACCGGCACCGCCAGCGCCACCGACAGCAGGGCCGACAGGCTGGCCTGTTCCAGGGTGAACCACAGCGCCGACAGATCGTCGGGGCCGGGGCGCACCCCGCCGCCCGCCGCGCGCAGGATCGCCCAAAGCGGCAGCAGCAGCATCACCAGGACCAGGGCGGCCCCGGCGATGCCCGCGCTGCGGCCTAGCGTGCCAGCGCCGCGCGCCATTCCGCCAGGGCCTCCTCGCGCAGGGCCTCGGCCTCGGTCGCGGGCAGCAGCAGCGCCTTGTCAGGGGTCACCACCTGGTGGAAGCCCTCGGCCAGACCGCCCTCGGGCAGCACGGCGGGGTACATCCAGTTGGTTTCCGGCAGCACCCCCTGGGCCTCGGCCCCCAGCAGGTACTGAAGGAAGGCCTCGGCCAGCTCGGGCTGGTCCGAGGCGGCCAGACGGCCCGCGATCTCGACCTGCATGTAGTGGCCCTCGTCGAAGGGCAGCGCGACCTTGCTGTCATCCCCTTCGGCGATGATGTGATAGGCGGGCGAGGTGGTGTAGCTGAGGACCAGATCCGCCTCGCCATCGAGGAACAGGCCATAGGCCTCGGACCAGCCGGGCGTCACGGTCAGGATATTGTCCGCCAGCCCTTCCCAGATCTCGCCCGCGCGGTCGCCATAGGCGGCCTTCACCCACATCAGCAGCCCCAGCCCGGGGGTCGAGCTGCGTGGGTCCTGGATCACCACCGACAGGTCCGAGGCCGCCAGCGCCTCGAAATTGGCGGGATGGGCGTCCCCGGCATTGCCGACAAAGGCGAAATAGCCCCAGTCGAAGGGCACGAAATCGGGATCCTCCCAGGGGATCGGCAGGTCATAGGCGGCGCTGGCCTGGGTGGGCGCGAACAGCCCCGTTTCCCGCGCCCGGGCCATCAGGGCGGTATCCAGCCCCACCACCACGTCAGCCTCGGAACGGTCGCCCTCCAGCCGCACCCGCGACAAAAGCGCGGCGCCGTCGCCGATGCCGGTGAAGACGACATCGCAGCCGCATTGCGCCTCGAAGCCGCTCTCGATCTGCGGACCCGGGCCCCACTCGGAGGTGAAGCTTTCATAGGTGTAGACGTTCAGAACGGGGGTCTCTGCCACGGCTTGCGTGGCCAGAAGACAACCCGTGGCAAGTGCAAGATGCTTCATCGCATCCTCCTTTCTGCTACGGGCGGAGTTTGTTCAGCGACACCGGGGCGCGCGACCCGCGCGTGCCTTGGCTGTCTGACCATCCCTCCGCCGGTATTAACCGGATCAGGTTCAACGGGTTCGCAGGACGCATCTCAGCCCGGCACATGGCCTGGCACCCCGAGGTAAGGCCGACCCTAGCCCCCCGCGCGACGGGCCGCAAGCGGGGGCTGTCGTCGGGGGTGGAGAGGGCCGCCACCACGGGACGCGTGGCCCCGGCGCGCAATTGCACGGGGGCACGGGATCGGGTAACCGAGGCACAACCAGCCCCGGAGAAGCCCCATGTCCCTGAACACTTTCGGCCACCTGTTCCGCGTCACCACCTGGGGCGAAAGCCACGGGCCGGGCCTGGGCGCCACCGTCGATGGCGTGCCCCCGGGGATCGACGTCGACCCCGAGCTGCTGCAATTCTGGCTGGACCGCCGCAAGCCCGGCCAGTCGAAATACACCACCCAGCGACGCGAGCCGGACCAGGTCGAGATCCTGTCGGGCACCTTCGAGGGCAAGACCACCGGCACGCCGGTGCAGCTGATGATCCGCAACACCGACCAGCGGTCGAAGGATTACGGCGAGATCGCCGAGAAGTTCCGCCCCGGCCATGCCGACATCACCTATTTCCAGAAATACGGCATCCGCGACTATCGCGGCGGTGGCCGCAGCTCGGCCCGGGAAACCGCGGCCCGCGTGGCGGCTGGCGGCCTGGCCCGCGCCGCCCTGGGCGCCCTGGCACCCCAGGTCGAGATCAAGGGCTACATGACCCAGGTTGGCCCCCATGGCATCGACCGGGCCAATTTCGACCCCGAGCAGATCGAGCAGAACCCCTTCTGGTGCCCCGACGCCGAGGCCGCCACCCTTTGGGCCGACTACCTGGACGGGCTGCGCAAGTCGGGCAATTCGGTCGGCGCCATCTGCGAGATCGTGGCCCGCGGCGTGCCCGCAGGCCTCGGCGCGCCGATCTACGGCAAGCTGGACACCGACCTGACCGCCGCGATGATGTCGATCAACGCCGTCAAGGGCGTCGAGATCGGCGAGGGCATGAACGCCGCCTGCCTCACCGGCGAGGAAAACGCCGATGAGATCTTCCTCGGCAACGATGGCCAGCCGGTCTACAGCTCGAACCACGCCGGCGGCATCCTGGGGGGCATCTCGACGGGGCAAGAGATCGTGGTGCGCTTCGCGGTCAAACCCACCTCGTCGATCCTGAAGACCCGCCAGACGATCACCAAGACGGGCGAGCAGACCGACATCATCACCAAGGGTCGCCACGACCCCTGCGTCGGCATCCGCGCGGTGCCCGTGGGCGAGGCGATGATGGCCTGTGTCCTGCTGGATCACCTGCTGCTGCATCGCGGCCAGGTCGGCGAGGCTGGCGGTCGGATCGGCCCGCAGCTATAGCAACGGCACGGGAGGGGACGAACAGGCACGAAAGACGACATGCTGGCGATTCTCTCCATTACCTTCCCGATCTTCGCCCTGATCGGGCTGGGCTACCTTCTGACCTCGCTGAAGGTCTTTGCCGCGCGCGACATGGCGGTGCTGGGCAAGTTCGTCATCCTGATCGCCCTGCCCGCCCTGCTGTTCCATGCCACCGCCACGCGCAGCTTCTCGTCGCTGGTCGACCCGGCCTTCATGGGGCTGCTGGTGCTGGCGGCCTTCACCACCCAGGCGCTGATGTGGACGGCCCTGCGCCTGCGCGGCGTCGGCCCCGGGCGGCGCGCCATCGGGGTGCTGGGGGCGGCCACGCCGAACTCGGCCTTCCTGGCCTTCCCGATCATGCAGATGGTCTATCCCGAACAGGCGCCTTCGATCCTGGCCATGTGCCTGCTGGTGGAAAACTTCCTGCTGCAACCCTTCGGCCTGACCCTGATCGAGGCGGTGAACCCGCGCGCCGAGGGCACCTCGGCGCTGCGCCAGATCGGCCAGGTGGCCCTGTCGGTGCTCAAACGCCCCTTCATCATCGCGATAATCCTGGGCACGGTGTTCTCGGTCTTCGCCCTGCCGCTGCCCACCGGGCTGGATCGGGCGCTGGACCTGCTGTCGCGCGCCGCCTCGCCGGTGGCGCTGTTCTTCATCGGCGGGTCGCTGGTCGGGCTGCCGATGAAGGGCAACCTGGGCCTGGCCGGGGCGATCGCGGCCTGCAAGCTGCTGTTGCATCCCACCATCGCCTTCCTGTGGCTGTCGGTCTTCACCCTGCTGGCCCTGCCGCTGCCGCCGGGCGACCTGCCCCATGCGCTGATCCTGGCCACGGCGATGCCGGTCTTCGGGATCTTCCCGATCCTGGCGCAGGGATCAGGCCACGAGGGGGCGGCGGCGCTGACAGTGACGATCTCGACCGCCGCGGCATTCATCACCCTGACCAGCCTGCTGGCGCTGCTGGCCTGACCGGCCCCGGGCCGAAGTTTGCGCAATCTTAACACTTCCTGACCAGCATCGGGGGAAAGCCCCCCGCCGCGCCTTGGCCGAGGACGCGGGGCGCCTGAGAACAGGAAGAGGAGATCGCCAATGTCCGCAGAGACCCGTTCCGGCCCGCAGGCCAGGCGCGCCGAAACCGCGCGCCTGGCCGCCCATGGGTTTTTCGACGACCTGGCCCCCGAGGGCGACCGCCCCCTGGGGATGGGTCTGGCCGGGGTCGCGCTGCTGGCCGGTCTGGTGGGCCTCAGTTCCGGCTGGTTCGGCGCCCCGCCACCGGGGCGCGACGCCCTGCTGCGCCCCCAGGGCGAGCTGCGCGGCGCCGAAAGCACCGCCGCCATCGCCACGCTGCGCCCCTAGAGGCTGCGGTCACGACGCCCGGCCCGGGGCAGATCCGGCACATCCGATGGGCGGCGGCCCCAGGGGTCAGCCCGCCGTGGCGGCGGCCAGGGCGGTGTCCATCAGGGCGCGGATCTTCTCTTCGCGGGTATCGGCCACCAGGCGGCCCAGCTCGTCATCGCCCTTCAGCACCACCAGGGTAGAGCGGCGCGGGATGCGCATCCGCCCGGCCATCTGCGAGCGACCGTAGGTGTCCCAGTCGATCTTCATGAAGGTGACATTCTCCAGATAGGCGGGGTTTTCCGCCTTCAGCTTGTCCATCACCCGGCTTTGCGCGGCGCAGGTGGTGCACCAGTCGGCCTTGAAATCCAGAAAGACCGTCTCGCCCGCCCGCAGATGCTCGGTCAGCAGGCCGGGCTTGTATTCGATGGGCGCCGGAACCGCCTGCGCCAGCAGGGCCGAGGGGGCCAGCGGCAGGGTCAACAGCGCCGCCCCGGCAGAGATGAAATGACGTCTTTTCATAAGGTTACCTTTCCTCAGAACGCGACCGACAGGTCCAGAAGCCAGGGCGGCAGGACGGACAGCGCCCAGGCCTCGGCCAGATGATGCAGCCGGAACAGGATCGCCGTTCCGACCAGGATGAACAAGCCGCCCAGCAGGGGGCGCGCCACATTGGCCAGGGCCTGCATCGCCCCGCGATGCCGCGCCAGCAGCCCGCGCGCGCCATAGCCCAGCCCGATGATCAGGGTCGAGACCCCGGCGGCGAACCCGATCATGATCACCGTGGCCCGCAGCAGCCCCTCACCCGAGGCCGCCAGCGAGATGGCGCCCCCCAGGGTCGGGCCGACGCAGGGCGACCAGACCGCGCCCAGCAGAAGCCCGCCCAGAAACTGCCCCCGCGCGCCCCCGGCCTCGAGCCGCCCGATGCGGGCATCGGCCCCGGCGGCCAGACCGCCCGTGGCGCTGGCGAAGGCAGACGAGAAACGCGGCACCAGCAGCACGGCGCCGAAGGCGATCATCAGCACGGCGCCCGCCTGGGCCACGACCTCTTCGGTCAGGCCGAGGGCATAGCCGAAGCCCGCCACGCTGACCCCCAGCCCGACGAAGGACAGGCTCATCCCTGCCGCCAGGGCCAGGGGGCCGCGCGGGCTGGCCTGAAGGGCGCTGCCCAGGACGATGGGCAGCACCGGCAGAACGCAGGGATTAATCAGGGTCAGCAGACCGGCGAGATAGGCGAACAGAATTTCCATGGCGCATCCTGTCCGCGCGCGCCGCTCACTGTCACCCGAACTTCGCGTGAGATCCGGGGGGCGATTTGTTACAGCGCCGCGCGAGCCTCAGCCCTTGCCGGGCGCCTCGGTCACCGGCACGGACGCCGGGGCGGGCGCCTGTTTCGACAGCTGCACCGCCAGGATACCCGCCGCGACGATGGCCACGCCGACCATGTCCAGCGGCCCGATCTTCTCGCCCAGGACCACGGCCGCCACCAGCACGCCGAAGAACGGGTTGAGGAAATGGAAGGTCGCCGCCTTCACCGCGCCGATCCGTGCCACCAGCACGAACCACAGGAAGGTCGCGGCGATCCCGGGGATCAGCACCGTATAGGCGAAGGCCAGGATCAGCGCGCTGTCCCAACGCACTTCCCAGACCTCCAGGAAGGGCGATACCGCGCCCAGGCATAGCGCCCCCACCATCATCTGCAAGCCCACCACCATCAGGACGTTGCCCCCCGACGAGGCGCCCCGCGCCGACAGGGTCGCCACGCTGAGGGCCGCGGTACCGAGGATGCACAGGGCCACGCCGCCCAGATCGGCGCCGCCCGAAATGCGGGTGCCCATGATCAGGCCCGCGCCGATCACCCCCAGCACCAGCCCGGCCATGGCCATGGGCCGCAGCTTTTCCCCCAGGGCCAGCCAGCCGAACAGGCCGACCATCAGCGGCATGGTCGAGGCGATGATCGAGGCCAGACCCGCCTCGATCCACTGCATGGCGATGAAGAACAGGCCCAGGTAGAGGGCGTTCTGGCAGACCCCGAAGATCACCGTGGCGCGCCACTGGCCCCGGGTCAGCCGCAGTTTTTGGCCCATGGCCGCCGCCAGCCCCATGGCGATCACCCCCGAGATCAGGAAACGCGCGGCCAGCGACATCATTGGCGGCGCGTGTTCGACGATGATCCGCGCCGAGGTAAAGGCGCTGGACCACATCAGAACGAACAGGACTCCCATCCCGATGGCGCGAAAATCCATGATGACCTCCCGTAAACTGCTGCCTTCGGGGATAGAGGGATCGCGGCGCCCGGGAAACCCCCGCCCGGCCCGTCAGCCATGCGCGCGGCGCGACCCGGCCATGCCCGCCTGCCCCGCGCCGCCCCCAGGCCCCAATGAAAAAGGCTGCCCGAAGGCAGCCTTTCCGTAACTCGGGTCGGGGGCAGATCCCCCTGGACCGTCGCCGCCGATCAGGCGTTGACGCTATCCTTCAGAGCCTTCGCAATGGTCATCTTGACCACCTTGTCGGCTTCTTTCTTGATCTGCTGGCCGGTGGCGGGGTTGCGCACCATGCGCTCGGGGCGCTCACGGCAGTAGATCTTGCCGACGCCCGGCAGGGTCACTGCGCCGCCTTCGGACACTTCCTTGGTGATGACAGCAACCACGGCGTCCAGCGCGGCGGAGGCGGTCTTCTTGTCTTCGCCCATTTCCTCGGCCAGTGCGGCCACGAGCTGGGTCTTCGTCATCGGCTTTGCCATTCAAGGTCTCCTTCTTGTGCCCGATGTCCTGGGCCTCATTCACTGCCCGATGTCTTGGGCCTCGTGCGCCGCATATAACCGGATGTAGAGTCCGGGCACAACAAATAGAGTAAGTTTTCTTGCCTTTTTCGCTGGTCGCGCGGCTTTTGACCTGCGCGGCAGTTTTTCTCACAAGAAGGCAGTTTCGTCGAAGCTGCGCAACTTCCGGCTGTGCAGCCGTTCCAGCGGCATATCGCGCAGCGCCTCCATGGCGCGGATGCCGATCATCAGGTGGCGACCAACCTGGGTGGTGTAGAAATCCGTCGCCATGCCGGGCAGCTTCAGCTCGCCATGCAGGGGTTTGTCCGAGATGCACAGCAAGGTGCCGTAGGGCACCCGGAAGCGAAAGCCGTTGGCGGCGATGGTCGCGCTTTCCATGTCCAGCGCCACGGCGCGGGACTGCGACAGGCGCTGCACCGGGCCGCGCTGGTCGCGCAGTTCCCAGTTGCGATTGTCCAGGGTGGCGACGGTGCCGGTCCGCATAATCCGTTTAAGATCATAGCCTTCCAGCTTTGTCTCTTTCTCGACCGCCTCTTCCAGGGCGACCTGGATTTCCGCCAGCGCCGGGATCGGCACCCAGACCGGCAGGTCGTCGTCCAGCACCTTGTCCTCGCGCAGATAGGCGTGGGCCAGGACGAAATCGCCCAGGTTCTGGCTGTTGCGCAGCCCGGCACAGTGGCCGACCATGACCCAGGCATGGGGTCGCAACACCGCGATATGGTCGGTCGCGGTCTTCGCATTGGACGGCCCGACGCCGATATTGACCAGGGTGATCCCGCCGCCGCCGGGCCGTTTCAGGTGATAGCTGGGCATCTGCGGCATCTTTGGCGAGGGCGGAATCTCGGCCTTGGGGTCGGTGATCTCGACATTTCCGGTCGACACGAAGCTGGTATAGCCGCTGTCCGGATCGGCAAGCATCCGCCGGGCGTAGGCCTCGAACTCGCTGACGTAGAACTGGTAGTTGGTGAACAACACGTGGTTCTGGAAGTGTTCGGCATCGGTGGCGGTGTAATGCGACAGCCGCGCCAGCGAGTAATCGACGCGCTGCGCGGTGAAGGGCGCCAGGGGGCCTGCGCCATCGGGGCCGGGTTCGAAGACGCCGTTGACGATGTCGTCATTGGTCGTCGTCAGGTCCGGCACGTCGAAGACATCGCGCAGGATGAAACTGGCCGCGCCTTCCTGCGGCACGGTGATCCCGGCATTGGCGACGGCGAAATGCACCGGCATCGGCGTATCCGAGGGGCCGATTTCCACGTGGGTTTCGTAGTTCTCGATCAGCTGGCCGATCTGTTGCAGCAGGTAGTTGCGGAACAGGTCGGGGCGGGTGATCGTCGCCGCATAGACCCCGGGCATCGGCACATGGCCAAAGCTGAGGCGGCTGTCGATCTGGGCAAAGCTGGTCGTGGTCAGCCGCACCTCGGGATAATAAGCGCGGATGCGGGTCGCCGGGCGCCCCTCGGCCATGGCCGTCAGGAAATGCTCGCGCAGAAAGGTGGCGGCCTGGTCGTAAAGGGTGGCCAGATGGGCCACAGCCTTCTCGGCATCGGTGAAGGATTGTGCCGGGCCGGTCTTCGGGCTGAGGATCTGGTCGGTCATGCGGGAACTCCTTTCCGCCCTTTCTGCGGGGAGGCGCGCGCCCTTGCAACCCGCATCCGTCCGGGGGCCGGGATGACAGGCCCCTTGCGTCGTGGCCGTCAAAGCCGCATCTCTTCGCCATGACCCGTCTGCTTTTGTCCTTCGGCCACGGCTATTCGGCCCGCGCCCTGACCCGCCTGCTGACCGCCCAGGGCGGCTGGCAGATCCATGGCACCACCCGCAGCGCCGAGAAGGCGCAGGCGATCGCCGCCCGTGGCGTCACCCCCCACCTGATGCCGGGCGAGGATCTGACCCCGCTTCTGGATCGGGCCACGCACCTGCTGATCTCCGCCGGGCCCGATGCCGAGGGCGACCCGGTGCTGCGCCACTATGGCGAGGTGATCGGCCGCAATGCCGCGCGCTATGACTGGGTGGGCTATCTGTCCACCACCGGGGTCTACGGTGACCATCAGGGCGGATGGGTGGACGAGGCGACGCCCCTGACCCCCTCGACCCGGCGCGGACGCTGGCGGGCCGAGGCCGAGGCCGCCTGGCGCGCCATCCCCGGCCTGCCCCTGCATATCTTCCGCCTGGCGGGCATCTATGGCCCGGGCCGCGGCCCCTTCGCCAAGGTGCGCGCGGGCCGCGCCCGGCGGATCGTGAAACCCGGCCAGGTCTTCAGCCGCACCCATGTCGAGGATATCGCCCAGGTGCTGGCCGCCTCCATCGCGCGGCCCAATCCCGGCGCGGCCTATAACGTCTGCGATGACGACCCGGCCCCGCCGCAGGACGTCATCACCCACGCGGCCGCTCTGCTGAACCTCGCCCCGCCCCCGGTCGAGGAGTTCGCCACCGCCGAGCTGACCCCCATGGCCCGTTCCTTCTACGCCGAGAGCAAGCGGGTGCGGAACGACCGCATCAAGGACGAGCTGGGGGTGCGCCTGCGCTACCCCGATTACCGCGCCGGGCTGGCCGCCCTGCTGAGCGAGGAAGAGGCCGGGGCCGATGACCGGCCATCCCCTGCCGACGGGGACGCGGCGCAATGAACTTTCCCGTCCCGCCCGCGTTAGGAAGGCATGACAAGCATGGCTGAACAGATGGACGGGACAGATCCCCAGGGCGAGGCGCAGCGGCTGCGCAGCCTCACCGATATCCTCGACGCGCTGAAGAACGCACCCCATGACGGGCGGGTGTCCCTGGGCGACGTGGTGGACGAGGTCGGCACCCGCGCCTTCGCCCCCATCATCCTGGTGCCCGCGCTGATCCTGGTCTCGCCCCTGTCGGGCATCTTCGGCCTGCCGACCATCGGGGCGATCTTCATCTTCCTGATCACCATCCAGAAGGCCATGGGCCGCGCGAATGTCTGGATCCCCGGCGTGTTGCGCCGCCGCGAGGTGGGCGAGGACAAGCTGCTGAAGGCGCTGCGCTGGCTGCGCAAACCCTGCGCCTGGGTCGACCGGCGCACCCATACCCGGCTGACCGGGCTGGTGTCGCGCCCGGCGAACCTGGTGACGATCCTGGTGATCCTGGCCATCTGCCTGGTGATCCCGGCGCTGGAGCTGCTGCCCTTCGTCACCTCGTTCTTCGCCCTGGCGATTTCCTTCTTCGCCGTGGGCCTACTGACCCGCGACGGAGTCTTTACCCTGATAGGCTATATCTGGGTCGGCCTCAGCGCGACGCTGATCCTGTGGCTGGTGACGGGCGGCGCGGGCGGGTGATCCGCCCGTCGGGCGTCAGACGCCGGCGCGTTTGCCCAGCCTCTCGACCCCCAGCACGTCCAGAACCTTGGCCTCGATGTCCTCGGCGTTCAGGCCGGCGGTGGCGTACATGTCGGCGGGGCTGGACTGGTCGATGAAGGTATCGGGCAGCACCATCGAGCGGTATTTCAGACCCTTGTCAAAGACCCCCTCGTCCGCCAGCAGCTGCGCCACATGGCTGCCGAAACCGCCCACGGCGCCTTCCTCGATGGTGATCAGCGCCTCATGCTCTGCCGCCAGGCGCAGGATCAGATCGCGGTCCAGCGGTTTGGCGAAACGGGCGTCGGCCACGGTGGGGGCGATGCCGCGCGCGGTCAGGGCGTCGGCGGCCTCTTGCACCTCTTTCAGCCGGGCGCCGAAGGACAAAAGCGCCACGCGCCCGCCTTCCCGGATCATCCGGCCCTTCCCGATCTCCAGCGGGACGCCCTTGGCGGGCATCTCGACGCCCACCCCCTCGCCGCGCGGATAGCGGAAGGCAATGGGGCCCTCGTCATGGGCGGCGGCGGTGGCGACCATGTGTTTCAGCTCGGCCTCGTCGGCGGCGGCCATGACCACCATGCCCGGCAGGTTGGCCATGAAGGCCACGTCGAAACTGCCCGCGTGGGTGGCACCATCGGCGCCCACCAGACCGGCGCGGTCGATGGCGAAACGCACCGGCAGGCGCTGGATCGCCACGTCATGCACCACCTGGTCGTAGCCCCGTTGCAGGAAGGTCGAATACATCGCGCAGAAGGGCCGCAGCCCCCCCGCCGCCAGGGCGGCCGAGAAGGTGACCCCGTGCTGTTCGGCGATGCCTACGTCGAAGGTGCGCGAGGGGAAGCGTTCGGCCATCAGCTGCAACCCCGTCCCATCGGGCATGGCGGCGGTCACCGCGCAGATACGGCTGTCTTCAGCGGCCAGGCGCACCAGTTCCTCGCCGAAAACGGAGGTGTAGCTGGGGGCGTTCGAGGGGGATTTCTTCTGCTTGCCCGAGACCACGTCGAATTTCGCCGTGGCATGGCCCCGGTCGCTGGCCCGTTCGGCGGGGGCATAGCCCTTGCCCTTTTGCGTCACCACATGGATCAGCACCGGCCCGTCGGCGCGGGCCTTCACCGTGCGCAGCACCGGCAGCAGCTGGTTCATGTCATGGCCATCCAGCGGCCCGATATAGCTGAACCCCAGCTCCTCGAAGAGGGTCCCGCCCACGGCCATCCCCTTCAGCATTTCCTTGGCCCGCTTGGCGCCTTCCTGGAAGGGCGGCGGCAGCATCGAGACCGCGCCCTTGGCCGCCTCCTTGAAGCTTTGGAACGGGTCGCCCGCATAGAGGCGCGACAGGTAGTTCGACAGGGCACCCACGGGCGGGGCGATGGACATCTCGTTGTCGTTCAGGATGACGATCATCCGCTTTTTCAAATGGCCCGCGTTGTTCATCGCCTCGAAGGCCATGCCCGCCGACATGGCGCCGTCGCCGATCACCGCGATGGCATCGCCCAGCCCCTCGGGCACCTGGCCGCCCAGGTCGCGCGCCACGGCAAAGCCCAGGGCGGCGCTGATCGAGGTCGAGCTATGGGCCGCGCCGAAGGGGTCATAGGGGCTTTCCGATCGCTTGGTGAAGCCCGACAGCCCGTCCTTCTGGCGCAGGGTGCGGATGCGGTCGCGGCGCCCGGTCAGGATCTTGTGCGGATAGCTTTGGTGGCTGACGTCCCAGATGATCTTGTCGCGCGGCGCCTCGAAGATGGCGTGCAGCGCCACGGTCAGTTCCACCACGCCCAGCCCGGCGCCCAGGTGGCCGCCGGTCTCGCTGACGGCGGCGATGGTCTCGGCGCGCAACTCATTGGCCAGGCGCCGCAGCTCGGCATCCGACAGGCCCTTCATGTCCGAGGGCGTGACGACGCGATCAAGAAGCGGGGTCTCGGGGATCTGGGTCATGGTCTGGCTTTCGGGCTCGGGCGGGGATCGGGGCAGAGGCCCCGCGCGTTCAGCTTTGGCGCGAGATAACGAAGCGGGCGGCCTCCCGCAAGTTCCCGGCTGCCTCACCATATGGGGCCAGGGCGTCGCAGGCCAAGGTGACAAGGTGCTGCGCCTCGGCGCGCGCCCCCTCCAGACCCATCAGCGAGACGAAGGTGGCCTTGCCCGCAGCGGCGTCCTTGCCGACGCGTTTGCCGGTCTGCGCCTCGTCCCCTTCGACGTCCAGGATGTCATCGGCGATCTGGAAGGCCAGGCCGAAGGCGGCGGCATAGCGGGCCAGCGGCGTGGGATCGGCGCCCGCCATGACGGCCCCCGCCGTGGCCGACCATTCGAACAGCACGCCGGTCTTCAGCGCCTGCAAGCGCTTGATCTGATCCAGGGTCAGCGGCGTGGCGGCGGTTTCGGCGGCAATGTCCAGTACCTGGCCCAGGACCATGCCGCGCCCGCCTGCGGCCCGCGACAGCCCGCGCAGCAGGTTCAGCCGTGCCAGATCGGGCAGATCGGCATCCGACAGCAGGTCAAAGGCCAAAGCCTGAAGGGCATCGCCGGTCAGCACGGCCATGGCCTCGTCCCATTTCACATGGACGGTGGGCAGCCCGCGCCGCAGGTCGTCGTCATCCATGCAGGGCATGTCGTCATGCACCAGCGAATAGGCATGAACCGCCTCGATCGCCGCCGCCGCGTCCAGGGCAGGCGCGCGGCCCACGCCATGCAGGCGCGCCCCTTCGATCACCAGGAAGGCCCGCAGCCGTTTGCCGCCACCGCAGGCATAGCGCATGGCCGCGCCCAGCTCGCCCTCGAAGGGGGCCAGCACCTCGGTCAGATGGTCGGAAACGGCGGTGGCCGCCTCGGCCAGAGCGTCCTGGAACAAGATCAGAGCCCTTCGACCGGCTTCAGCCCGGCGGGGTTGCCCTCGCCGTCCAGGGTGATGGCCGCGACCTTTTCCTCGGCCTCTTTCAGCTTGGTCTCGCAATGCTTCTTCAGGTCGGCGCCACGCTCATACAGCTTGATCGAGGCCTCCAGCTCGACATCGCCACGTTCCAGCTGGCCAACGACGGCTTCCAGCTCTTTCATCGCGGCTTCGAAGGACATCTCGGCGATCGGGGTCTCGCTCATCTCGGGCTCCTGTGGGCAGCGTTCGCGCGCACCTTACCGCCCTCTCTCGGGCGGTTCAATTCGGCTTCTGGCGCGTTGACGCCCCCCGGCGGAGAGGCGCAGGATGGCGCCCATGAACGCGCTGCTGGAAAACACCGCCCAGGCCGACCCCGCCATGGCTGCCCGCGCCGCAGGTACGCTGGAGGACCTGCTGGCGGGGCTGGACGCGGCCCCGGAGGCGATCCTGCGCCTGGTGCCCGGGCGCCGCGCGGTCTTTGCCGGGCAGTGGCTGGGGCGACGGGTGATCTTTCACCTGGCCCTTGATCCCGCCGAGGCGGCCGAGTTCCGCAGCCGCCACGACGAACAGACCCGCGTGCATGGCTATATGCAGGCCGGCCCCTACCGGGTCCCCGAACCGATCCGCCTGATCGCGGGCGACCGGGTGGCCGCGACCGAGGCCGTCAGCGGCACGCCGCTGCTGGATGCGCTGTGGCAGGCCGAAAAGCCCAACCGCCCCGCCTTGCAGGACAGCGGCGCAGGCTGGCTGGCCGCCCATGCCGCGCCCACGCTGGAGGATCGCCCGGTGAACCGGGGCCCCTGGCGCAAATGGGCCGAGGCGGGTGTGGCGCGTCAGCCCCATGACCGGCTAAGGCCAATCGAGGCGCGGGTGCTGCAAAAGATGCACGCCCTGTCGCGCCGCCTGCGCCCCGTCACGACCTGGCGCAGCGCCCTGGGCCATGGGGATTTTCACCCCAACAACCTGATGCGCGACGCGGGCGGCGTGACCTGGGGGATTGATCTCGGCGCCTCGACCCGGGCGCCGATCTACCGCGACATGGCGCGTTTCCTGGTCCATGCGGCACGGCGCGGGATGCTGCCCTCGGGGCGGCGCCGCTTTGGCGTGGATGCGGGCGGGGTCGAGGCCTTCGCCCGGGCCTTTGCCCTGACCGAGGCCGAGCTGACCGGCGATCTGCCGTTTTTCCTGTGTCACGAATTGCTGGTGAGGGTGGAACATCCCGACATGCCGGGGCCGCGCATCCGCCACACCCTGGCCCTGTCCGAGGCGATGTTCGAAGACCTGCGCGCCCTGCTGGCCGACTAGCGCCCCGCCGCGCAGCGCCGGATCAGTCCGGCGCCAGCATGTAGCCCGCGCCGCGGATGGTTTGCAGATAGCGGGGCTGCTTCGGGTCGGCCTCGATCTTGCGCCGCAGCCGGGTGATCTGCACGTCGACGGCGCGTTCCTGCGCCCCGCCCTGATCGCCCGACCCGCCCCGGCCCAGCTCTTCGACCAGTTGCAGCCGCGACAGGGGCTCGCCCGGGTGGGCCGAGAAGATGCGCATCAACTGCACCTCGGTGGCGGTCAGCCGCACCGGCTGATCCCCGGCCCACAGCTCGCCCCGGTCGATGTCGTAACGCACCTCGCCCAGATGCAGCACCTTGGGCAGCACCCGCTGCACCGGCACATCGGGCACCCGGCGCAAAATGGCGTTGATCCGCAACAGCAGCTCGCGCGGCTCGAAGGGTTTGACCAGGTAATCATCCGCCCCGGCCTCCAGCCCGCGAATGCGGTCTTCGGTCTCGCCCCGGGCCGTCAGCAGCAGGACGGGCGTGCGCAAGCCCCCCGCGCGCAGACTTTCGGTCAGGGTGATTCCATCCTCGCCCGGCATCATCACGTCCAGCACGATCAGATCGAACTCTAGCCCCGCCAGAAGGCGCCGGGCATGAGCAGCATCGCGGGCGGTCGAGATCAGGAACCCGTTGCGCTTGAGGAACCGCGCCAGCAGGTCGCGGATGCGCTCGTCATCATCGACGATCAGCAGGTGCGGATCCGGGTCGCTCATGCGCCGGCCTCGCGCAGGGCGTTGTAGGATTTGCGGATCTCGCCATCCATCAGCGCCTCCAGCACCTGGCGGAACCCGGCCACGGCGTCGGGCCCGGCCTTGCGGTAGGCGTCGCGCATCCACTTGCGCTGCGCCTCCGACAGCTGCCCCTCCAGCGCCGCGCCCTTCTCGGTCAGGTACAGATGGCGCTCGCGCTTGTCGGCGCGGCCAATGCGGCTTTCCACCATCTCATCGGCAATCAGGGTACGCAGAACCCGGTTCAGGCTTTGCTTGGTAACACCCAGGATCGCCAGCAGGCGGTTGACGTTCATCCCCGGCGCCCGGGCGATGAAATGCAGCGCCCGGTGATGCGCACGGCCATATCCCGTCCCCTCCAGCAGGTGGTCGGGACCGGCGGTAAACCCCCGATAGGCAAAGAACATCGCCTCGATGCCCTGGCGCAGCTGCTCATCCGTCAGAAACAGCAGCGAGTCCCCGACCTGACCTTCCGACATTGTGTCTCCCTCACCGATACGGGCGCGACGATAGGCGGTCCGGCGCGTTTAGCCAAGACACCCGCCGCCCCGCCCGGCCCCGCCTGTTCGCAGCTGATCCCCTCGGGGGGCCAGGCTACCTTGGGCGAAACTACGTCAGACTTGTTGACATTCCAAGAATCAAAAGTTACCTGTGCCATGCTGCGACGAAATTTTATGTCCGATGCGGACCATTTCGACGCAACATATGGAAAAAATCTGATGTCAGGAGGTTCGCGATGTCCAGCTATGAAGACCGCGACGGCAAGATCTGGATGGATGGGAAACTGGTGGACTGGCGCGATGCCAACGTACACCTGCTGACCCATGCGCTGCATTACGCCTCCTCCGTCTTCGAAGGTGAACGCTGCTACAACGGCAAGATCTTCAAGGGGGTGGAGCATTCCGAACGGCTCAAGAAATCCGCCAATCTGCTGGATTTCGAGATCCCCTACTCGGTAGAAGAGATCGAGGCGGCGAAATACGCCATGCTGAAGGCCAACGGCTGGACCGACGCCTACGTGCGCGCGGTGGCCTGGCGCGGGGCGGGTGAAGACATGGGCGTCAGCTCGATGAGGAACCCCGTGCGCCTGGCCGTCGCCGGTTGGGAATGGGGCAACTACTATGGTGACGCCAAGATGAAGGGCGCCAAGCTCGACATCGCCAAGTGGAAGCGCCCCTCGCCCGAAACCATCCCCGTGCACGCCAAGGCCGCCGGTCTCTACATGATCTGCACCATGTCCAAACACGCGGCCGAGGCCAAGGGCTGCTCGGATGCGCTCTTCATGGATTACCGCGGCTACGTGGCCGAGGCGACCGGCGCCAACATCTTCTTCGTCAAGGACGGCGAGGTGCATACGCCCCTGCCCGATTGCTTCCTCAACGGCATCACCCGCCAGACGGTGATCGACCTGCTGAAGCAGAAGGGCATCAAGGTCTACGAACGCCATATCGAGCCCTACGAACTGGAAGGCTTCGAGCAGTGCTGGCTGACCGGCACCGCCGCCGAAGTGACCCCGGTGGGCCAGATCGGCGACTACACCTTCGAGGTGGGCGCCCTAGCCAAGGACATGGTCGAAACCTACGAGAAGCTGGTCCGCGCCTAAGCCGGGCCGCCATCGCCAGACACCCCGAAGGGCCCCCGCGCAAGCGGAGGGCCCTTTGCCTTGGATCCCGCGCCGTTTATCGCCCGTGCCGGGCGATGCCTCCGGCGGGGATATTTTTGGCAATGAGAAAGGTAGGGGGGCACCCGAAAGCATCGACCGCCCCCCGGCTGCAAAGTCGGGCAACGGGCGCGGATGACCCCGTTGGCGGACTTTTCAGCCGGGCGCCGCCGCCCGGGCTTTGCTGTGCCTCCCCCCTCTCTATTTGTTGGCCAAAAATATCCCGGGGGGAATTGAGCCGCAGGCTCAAGGGGGGCAGAGCCCCCGCCCCCTCTACGTATCGCGCGCCGAGGCACCCCCGTCACGCGGGCGTCATCATCGGGGCCTAGGCAGGCGGCGATGACGGCCCGCGCGCCGCCTCTCCCCCTCCCTTGCCAAGGATGCCGGACATGAGCTTTCACGCCACCTTCGCCCTCAACCGCCGCCTGATGCTGCAAGGCGCCGCCGCCTCTGCCGCGCTGGCCGCCCTGCCGCTTGCCGCCCGCGCCCAGACCGAGGGCGCAGCGGCGCTGCTCTTCACCCTGGCCGATCTGCATTGCGCCTATGCCCGCCTGCCCAAGCTGCTGGAGATGATCCGCGCCGAGCGTGACGCCGCTGGCCTGCCCGCCGCCGTGCTGATCAACGGGGATCTTTTCGAGACCGGCAACGTGGTCGGCCTGCGCTCGGGCGGGGCGGCCGACTGGGCCTTTGTCGCGGCCCTGGCCGCCGAGATGCCGGTGATCCTGAACCTCGGGAATCACGAGCCCGACTTCACCCTCGACATGGCCGAGACCGTGCGCCTGGCCCGCGACGCCGGGGTCACCGTGATCTCGAACCTGACGGACACCCGCAGCGGCGCGGGCTTTGCCGATCCCGCCACCCGGCTGAAGCTGGGCGGGCTGACCCTGGGCGTCATGGGTCTGGGGGTCACCGCCCCCTTCACCTATCCCAAGGAAACCCGCGAGACCCTGGGTTTCACCGAGGCGCCCGACACCGTCGCCGCCGGTTTCGGCCCGGCCACCGAGGGCACCGACCTGGCCGTCATCATGACCCATGCGGGCGTCACCCCTGACAAGGCCTATATCGACAGCCTGCCCGAGGGCACCGTGATGCAGGGTGGCCATGACCACCTGAGCTTCGACATGGATGTCGACCATGTCACCTATTTCCACGGCGCCTGCTGGGGGACCGAGCTGGGCGTCGTCACCCTGCGCCGGGACGGCGGCGCGATCCGTGCCGATTACCGCGCCCTGCCGGTGGCGGCAGGGGGCGGCGACGCCACCCTTCTGGGTCTGATCGAGGATCTGAAGGCCACCCACCTGTCGCCCGAGGACAGCGCGGTGATCGCCCAGATCCCCGAAAGCCTGGACATCCACGGCTCTATCCTGCTGGCCGCCGAGGCCGTGCGCGCCGCCGCCCAGGCCGATGTGGCCATGCTGGGCCATACCACCTTTGGCGCCCCCCTGGCCGCCGGGCCGCTGACGAAA
The DNA here is from genome assembly GCF_050897975.1 of Pseudooceanicola aquaeponti. Taxonomy (NCBI): domain Bacteria; kingdom Pseudomonadati; phylum Pseudomonadota; class Alphaproteobacteria; order Rhodobacterales; family Paracoccaceae; genus Pseudooceanicola; species Pseudooceanicola aquaeponti. Next base: position 580,540 of record NZ_JBPAXY010000002.1, on the reverse strand, counting down.
TACGACTTTGACGCCTTCGTGCGCTTCGGCGGCGGCATTTCGGTCACCGAGGTCACCGGCGCCCGTCTGCGCGAGATCCTGACCCTTGCGAACCAGTTCCGCGCCGCCGATCTGGACGCGCGCACCGGCGATTACATGCATGTGGCCGACCTGGATCTGGACGACAGCGCCACCTACCGCCTGGCGATGAACGGCTGGTCGGCGATGAACCAGGAGACCTATCTGGGCACCACCGATCTGGTCTTCGAGACCGTCGAGGGGCTGGAGCTGAAGGCCCTGGTCACCGACTACCTGGCGCAGCTCTAGGCAGCCGCGCTGCGGCAGGCGCGCCGATGCGCCGCCTGCCGCCCGCTCGCGCAGCTGTGACGACCCGTGGGCTGGCCAAGCGCCCTTCGGGGCGGTTGATCCTGGTGCGGCGGCATCTGGCCGCCCGAGACAGGAGCCCCGCCCATGACCGATGCCCACCCCCTCTCCCCGCGTCATGCGGGACACGACCCAGAGCATGGCCCAGAACATGGCCCCGTGCATGGCCTGGCCCGCGACCTGCCGCGCCTGATGGACCGCCGCCGCCTGCTGACCATACTGGGCGGGCTGGGCCTGGGGGCCACGGCGCTACCGGCCGCGGCTGCGACCTGCACCGTCGCGCTACCCTGGGAAACCGCCGGGCCCTTTCCCGCCGATGGCACCAATGCCCGCGCCGGGCAGACGGTGAACGCCCTGGCCCAGCAGGGCATCCTGCGCCGTGACATCACCGCGTCCTTCGGCGCCTTCACCGGCCAGGCCGAGGGCGTGCCGCTGGAGCTGGAGATGCATTTGGCGGACGCCCGGGGCTGCACCCCTCTGGCGGGTCATGCGATCTACATCTGGCATTGCGACGGCGCCGGGCGCTATTCGCTTTATAACACCCCCGAGGCCAACTGGCTGCGCGGGCTGGGCGTGGCCGATGCCCAGGGGCGGGTGCGGTTCACCACCATCATTCCGGGCTGCTATCCGCGCCGCTGGCCGCATATCCATTTCGAGCTCTTCGACAGCCCCGAGGCGGCGATCACCGGGCGCGCCTCGCGGCTGACGGCGCAGCTGGCTTTTCCCGAGGCCGAGGTGACAGAGGTCTATCAAACCCAGGCGGCGCGCTATCCCGGGGCGCTGCGCAACCTGGCCGGGATCCCCCTGGCGCGCGACAGTATCTTTCGCAACAACAGCCCGGCGCAACTGGCACAGCAGACCCTGGCGATGCGCGGCGGGGCCGAGATGGGCTATGCCGCGACGGTGACCATTCCGGTGGATCTGAGCGCCGGGCGGTAACGCATCGGGGCCTAGGACGGCGGGGGGAATCCCCGCCCTACGGGGTCAGGCGAAGGCGGCCTCGGTGGCGGCGGCCAGCAGCATGGCATCGGTGCCCTGCAAGACGAACTGCGCCCAATCAAGCGCCGCATCCCCCGCCGCCCGGTCGGCGGCGAAGATCCCCAGCGGCATATGGGCGGAGGCGCAGGCGCGGCGCACCTGGTCGATGGCGGCCTCAAGCGACAGATCGGGCCGCCCGGCGCGCAGCGCGAGGCCCAGATCCGCCGGGCCGATCATCAGGTAATCCAGCCCCTCGATCGCCAGGATCTCCTCCAGGCTGTCAAGCGCGCCCAGGGTTTCCACCTGCACCCCGATCAGCGGCGCGGGCGCCTCGATGACCTGCGTCATGCGATAGCCATAGCCCGCCCCGCGCCCCGGCCCGGCGCCGCGCACGCCCTCGGGCGGGAACCGCGCGGCGGCGACGCAGGCGCGGGCGGTGGCGGCATCGCTGACGCGCGGCACCATGACGCCCGCGGCGCCGGCATCCAGCGCCTCGGCGATCAGATGCGGCAGGGCATCGGCCACCCGCACCAGCACCGGCACGCCCTGACAACCCGCGGCGCGCAGCACGTTAGACAGCAGCTCGCCCCGGAAACTGGAATGCTCGCTGTCGGCACAGAGGAAATCGACCCCGGCCAGGCACAGCACCTCTGTCACCGCCGGGCTGGGCAGATCCTGGAAAATGCCGCGCAGGCGGGCGTCGGGGGCGGTCAGGCGGTCACGCAGGGTCATGGGCAGGTCTCCTCTTGCGCCGCGATCATGCCCCGCCGCGCGGCCAGAGGAAACCGCGAAGGCGCCCGTAGGGTGGGGGGCACCCCACCGTCCGCTGCCCCGCCCTCAGGGCACGCGGGTCAGCCAGGCCTCGGTCTCGAACTGCTCGGCGGCCAGGGCGCGGGCGCGGGTCAGCTCGTCGGCGCTCAGCGCGCCGGGGGTGGCGCCGTACATCGTCTGGAAGGTGCCGATCATCCGCGCGATCACCTCTTCGCGCGGCAGGCCGGTCTGGCTGCGCACCGGGTCCACCCGCTTGGCCGCCGAGGCGATGCCCTTGTCCGAGATCTTTTCCCGCCCGATCCGCAGCACCTGCATCATCTTGGCCGCGTCCATGTCGTAGGACAGGGTGGCATGGTGCAGCACCATCCCCCCGGCATAGCGTTTCTGCGCCGCGCCGCCGATCTTGCCCTTGGGCGAGGCGATGTCATTCAGCGGCTTGTAGAAGGCGTCGATGCCGACCCCCTTCAGCCCCTCCAGCGCCCAATTGTCGAGGAAGGCATAGGAGGCGGCGAAATCCATGTCGCCCACCAGTTCGGCGGGGGCGTAAAGGGAATAGGTGATGGCCGAGCCCGGCTCGACGAACATCGCACCGCCCCCCGTCACCCGGCGCACCACCTGCACGCCCAGGCGCTCGCAGGCCTCCAGGTCGACCTCGTTCTTCAGCGACTGGAAGTTGCCGATGATGATCGCCGGGCGGTCCCATTGCCAGAAGCGCAGGGTGGGCGGGCGTTTGCCCGCCGCCACGTCGCGGGCCAGGATGTCGTCCAGCGCCAGGTGCATGGCAGGCGCCATCGGCTCGGTGTCGATCACCTGCCATTCGAAATCGCGCCAGGACTTGGCCACCCCCAGGGCGCGGCGCACGGCGATGGCGATCGCCTCGACGCTGAAGCCCACCAGGGCGGTGCCGGCGGGGATGCCCTGATCCAGCGCGGTGATGATCTCTTCGCTGGTCGAGGCGGCGGGCAGCCCCTCCAGCGCGGCGGTGATGTCGGTCAGCGCCTCGGCGGGTTCGAGGAAGAAATCCCCCGAGATCCGCACATCGGCCAACTTGCCCTCGCGGACCTCCAGATCGGCGACCACCATCTTGCCGCCCACAACCTTGTATTCACCGTGCATCTGATGCCCTCCGTCTGGCCTGTCCTGTGCCCCGGTGATGCGCCCCCGGGGCGGCAGGTGCAAGGGGCCCTCCCACGGAAGAGATCAGCGGTTGCGCGGGCTGACCTTGTCCTCGACATCGGCGCGCACCTGGGCATGGGCGATCAGGGCAAAGATGAAGGTGCCGCCGATGACGTTGCCCAAAAGCGTGGGCAGCCAGAATTCCAGCACCGCCGCGCCCAGCCCCGCCTGGCCCAGGAAGACCAGGTAGAGAACCTCGGTCGTGCCCGCGATGACATGGGGGAAATCCCCCACCGACACCAGCCAGGTGGCCAGGAAGATCAGCGGTAGCCGCGCCTGCGGCGAGGCGGCCATGGCCCAGACCAGCGTGGCGATCAGCCAGCCAGAGATCACCCCGCCCGCGAACATCTCGGGCGCGGGCTTGCCGATCAGGTGGCGGCCGATCTCGACAAAGGCCGCCGTGGTGTCCCCGTCGAAGACCGGCATATAGGCCAGCACCGCCGCGGCAATGGCCCCGCCCGCGGTATTGCCCGCCAGCACGATCCCCCACAGCCGCAGCACCCGCGCCACGTTGCGCCGCGTCGGATCGGACATGACCGGCAGAACCGGCGTCACGGTGTTTTCGGTGAACAGCTGCTGCCCGGCGCAGATGACGAAGATGAAGCCCAGGGTATAGCCCATGGATTCCACCAAAAAGGCGATGTCGGTATCGGGCAGATGCGCGTGCAACAGCCCCCGCGCCATATAGGAGGTGGCCATGGTGATTCCCCCGGCGATCGCCGACCACATCAGCGCCCGCCCGTCCCGGGCCATCTCCTTGTCACCCTCGCGGCGGATCACCTCATGCACGGCGGCGGCGGTCGAGGGCAGCTTCTCTTCCAGATCCTCCAGGTCGGGTTCATGGGCCGGGGCACCCTGGGGCGCCGTCACGGTCGCGGCATGATGGGGATGGGTCGGCTTGCTCAGATCGGTCACGGGGGAAGGTCCTGCGGCTTCGGATCAGGACGAACGCTGACCCGCCGGTCAAGGTTCCCCCCGGGGTCAGCCCGGCCTCTTGGCCCGCCGCATCGCCCCGACCAAAGAGGCAGGACCGGGGGAAACCTGCCCGATTCTCCATCATCTGCCCGGCTTTTGGCGCGATTTCCCCGGCCCCACCCGGCTGCCCGCGCAAAATAATTGACTTTTTGGTCAAAAATGGCGGTCCTAGGATCAAACACAACGGGGAAACGCCATGCCAGTTGATCTGACGACCGAGTTCACCGGTCTTAAATTCGTCAATCCTTTCATCCTTGCCTCGGCCCCGCCGACGGAAAGCAAACGCAAGATCCTGCGCGCCTTCGAGGCCGGTTGGGGTGGCGTGGTCACCAAGACCATCGGCCTGCACCCGGTGGAAAACGTCGCCGGGCCCAAGACGATCTACCAGCGCACCAGCGAGGAAAAGCCCTATGTCTCGCGGATGAAGCGGCCCGATACCGTGTCGCATTCGTCCTGGAACTGGGAACTGATCTCGGACCAGCCGCTGGAACAGTGGCTGCCGGACCTGAAAGAGATCAAGGAAACCTACCCCGACCGCATGGTCATCGCCTCGATCATGGCCGGTGCCGATGGCGAGGAAGAGATGCAGAACTGGCGCAAGCTGGCCCGCGCCGTGGTCGACGTGGGCTGCGACGGGATCGAGCTGAACATGTCCTGCCCCCACATGGACCGCAAGGACATGGGCGCCCATATCGCCAATGACGAGGACATCATCCGCAACATCCTGGCCGCCGTCACCGATGAGGTGGACGTGCCGATCTGGGTGAAGCTGACGCCCGCGACCTCCACCCTGGTGGATGCGGCCGGCGCCGCCTACGCCGCCGGGGCCGCGGCGATCTCGCTGTGCAACACCTTCCCCTCGCTGCCGCTGATGGACCCCGAAACGATGAAGTTCGAGGCCGAGGTCGACGGGCTGGTCTCTTCCGGCGGTCAGGGCGGTCTGGCGATCCTGAACCAGGCGCTGCAAAAGGTCTCGGAAATCTCGCGCGCCTACCCCGAGGGGGCCATTTCCGGCATCGGCGGCATCAAGGGCTGGAACGAGGCCTTCAACTTCATCGTGCAGGGGGCGGGCAACCTTCAGATCTGCACCGCGGCGATGGAAGAGAAAGGCAGCGGCGGCGTCGGCGTGAAGATGATCCAAGAGCTGTGCGACGATCTGAGCGACTATCTGGAGCGCAAGGGCTTTGCCTCGATCGAAGAGTTCCGCGGCCTGGCCCGCGAGCGCATCGTCGAGCATTCCAAGATCCGCCGGAAGAGCGAAGAGTACAACGGCGGCTATCAGCAGTCGGCGTGAGGGTTGACACGAGACCCCACAAAAAGAGCCCCCGCCAATCGGCGGGGGCTTTCTTCATTCCAGCGACAAGGTCCAACCCCTCACCCCTTCTCCCACAGCCCCTCGGCTTTCACCTGTTCCATGGCCTCGTCCAGGCTCAGCCAGGCGCGCTCTGCCAGCGTGTCGATCTCTTCCTTCGAGATCACCAGCGGCGGCGAGATGATCATGCGGTCGCCCACGTGGCGCATCACCAGGTTGTTGGCGAAGCAGCGCTCGCGGACCATGTAGCCGACAGTGCCCGCGGGGGCCTTGAACTTGGCGCGGGTCTCGGCCTCGGGGGTCAGCGCGAGAGAGCCCATGCCGCCGACGATCTGCGCCTCGCCCACCATCGGATGCGCGGCCAGGCCCTCGAACTTTTCCTTCAGATAGGGGGCGATGTCGCGGCCGAAGGTCTCGACCACGCCTTCCTCGTCGAGGATGCGCAGGTTCTCCAGCGCCACGGCAGAGGCGACGGGGTGGCCCGAGTAGGTATAGCCGTGGTTGAACTCGGTCGCGCCGATCACCGCGGCCACCTCGTCCGACAGGATCGAGCCGCCGATCGGCTGGTAACCCGACGACAGACCCTTGGCGATGGTCATGATGTCGGGGCGGATGCCCACGGCCTGGCTGCCGAACCAGGCGCCGGTACGCCCGAAGCCGCAGATCACCTCGTCGGCGATCAGCAGGATCTCGTATTTGTCGCAGATGCGCTGGATCTCGGGCCAGTAGGTGGCGGGGGGCACGATGACCCCGCCCGCGCCCTGGATGGGTTCGGCGATGAAGGCCGCGACCTTGTCCTCGCCCAGCTCCAGGATGGCCTTTTCCAGCTGCTGCGCGCGTTCGAGGCCGAAATCCTCGGGGGTCATGTCGCCGCCTTCGGACCACCAGTCGGGCTGGTCGATATGGTGGATGCCGGGGATCGGCAGACCGCCCTGCATATGCATCCCCTTCATGCCGCCCAAGGAACCCGAGCCGACGGAGGAGCCGTGATAGGCGTTCCAGCGGGAGATGATGATCTGCTTCTCGGGCTTGCCCTTTTCGGCCCAGTAGGTGCGCACCAGCCGCAGGTTGGTATCGTTCGCCTCGGAGCCGGAGGAGGAATACATCACCTGGTTCAGCCCCTCGGGCGCCAGCTCTGCCAGCTTCCTGGACAGGGCGATGACCGGGGCGTGGGTGGTCATGAAGAAGGTGTTGTAATAGGGCAGTTCCTTCATCTGCCGCGCCGCCACCTCGGCCAGCTCATCCCGGCCATAGCCGATGTTGACGCACCACAGCCCCGCCATGCCGTCGAGGATCCTGTGCCCCTCGCTGTCGGTCAGCCAGCAGCCCTCGGCGCCGGTGATCACCCGGGCACCACGTGCGGCCAGTTCGGTCTGGGTGGTGAAGGGGTGGACGTGGTGCGCCGCGTCCAGCGCCTGAAGCTCTGCCGTGGGCAGGTGGTTCGAGATCTTGGTCATGACGATATCCTTGGCTGTCCGCCCGGTCAGGGGCGCTTGGGCAAAGGATATGATCAAATCCGGCGCTGTCAATCGAATCGCGGGGACCCTCAGAGGGCGCGCAGGATCATCTCCATTCCCTGTTCCAGGTCGCCCTGCATGGCCCGGGCGGCCCCCTCGGAATCGCCTGTTTTCAGGGCGACGATCAGATCCTTGTGCATGTCGGGCAGGTTGCGGGTGCCGAAGGCGCCGCAGACCACCCGCAGCGAGGGGCCAAAGCGCAGCCACAGCCCCTCGACCAGCCCCGCCAGGATCGGCGCCTCGGCGGCGGCGTTCAGCCGGGCATGGAACTTGTGGTTCTCGACCAGGTAGTCGTGCACATGGCCGCGGCGGATGGAATCATCCAGCGCCGCGTCGATCCGTTCCATCGCCGCGATGTCCTCGGGCGCGATGCGGGCACAGGCGCGGCGGGCCAGCTCGGGTTCCAGCGCGCGGCGGGCGACCAGCAGCTGTTCGATCTCGGCCGCGCCCAGCAGGGGCACGGAAATGCGGCGGTTGCCCTGAAACTCCAGCGCGCCCTCGGCCATCAGCCGGCGCAGCGCCTCGCGCACCGGGGTCATGCCCGCGCCCAGCTCGGCCACCAACCCCTGGATGGTCACCGCCTGGCCCGGTTCGAACTGGCCATACAGCACCCGGGCGCGCAGGGTGCGATAGACCACCTCATGGGCGGGCAGCCCGGCGCCCTGCTTCTCGGTCTCCGACCGCCCGTCGCCCGGGGCCACCGCCCCGCCCGCGCCGCCCTGCGTGCCCGCTGCCTGCAAAATAATCACCTCACGTTGACCCACCCGTGCTCTGCGCCATCTTGCACGGCTCGGGCGCCCATGAAAACATCTACATGTTGCCAGGTTCCCGGCCTTTTGATCAAATCGGGGATCAAGGGGCGAAAGACCCCAGGCGAAACAACGGGAGTGCATTCATGAAACGTTCCATCCTCGGCCTGACGGCCGCGACCCTCGCCCTTGGTGCCGGCATGGCCCAGGCCGAAGAGGTCCACGTCTACAACTGGTCCGACTATATCGACGAAAGCCTGCTGGAGAAGTTCGAGGCCGAAACCGGGATCGACCTGGTCTATGACGTCTTCGACAGCAACGAGTTGCTGGAAACCAAGATGCTGGCTGGCGGCTCGGGCTATGACGTGGTGGTGCCCACCGGCACCTTCCTGCAACGCCAGATCATGGCGGGCGCCTTCCAGCCGCTGGACAAGTCCAAGCTGCCCAATATCGAAAACCTGTGGGACGTCATCCAGGACCGCACCGATGTCTATGACCCGGGCGGCGACTATTCGATCAACTACATGTGGGGCACCACCGGCATTGGCGTGAATGTCGACAAGGTGGCCGAGGTTCTGGGCGAAGACGTGGCGCAGAACTCGCTGTCGCTGATCTTCGATCCGGCCAATGCCGAGAAACTGGCAGAGTGCGGCATCTACATGCTGGACGCCCCCACCGAAACCGTCCCCGCCGCCCTGACCTATGCCGGTTGGGACAACCCCGACGACAAGTCGGAAGAGGCCCTGGCCAAGGCCGAAGAGGTGCTGAGCGCGATCAGCCCCTACATCACCAAGTTCCACAGCTCGGAATATATCAACGCGCTGGCCAACGGCGACATCTGCGTGGCCTTCGGCTGGTCCGGTGACGTTCTGATCGCCCGCGACCGCGCCGCCGAGGCCGACAACGGCGTCAACGTCGAATACTACATCCCCTCGGAAGGGGCGCTGATGTGGTTCGACCAGATGGCCATTCCGGTGGATGCGCCGAACCCCGACGCGGCGCATAAGTTCCTGAACTTCATCATGGATGCCCAGAACATGGCGGCGGCGTCGAACTACGTCTATTACGCCAACGGCAACAAGGCCTCGCAGGACTTCCTGAACGAGGACGTGATCGGCGACGGCGCCATCTACCCGGATGAGGCCACGCTGGACAATCTCTATACCGTGACCCCCTTCGGGCCCAAGGAACAGCGCCTGCTGACCCGCCTGTGGACCCGGGTGAAATCCGGCACCTGACCCCTGCCGCAACGCCACCCCGCGCCGCGCCATCCGCGCGCGGCGCGGGCCTTGTCACGCCCCGGAGTCCGCGCCGCCCATGCCCCAGACCGTCTTTGCCCCCTGGGAAGATCCCGACGAGAAACCGCTGATCCGGTTCCAGAACGTCACCAAGAAATTCGGTGAGTTCACCGCGATTCAATCCATCGACCTGGACATCTACACGCGCGAATTCTTCGCCCTGCTCGGCCCCTCGGGCTGCGGCAAGACCACGCTGATGCGGATGCTGGCCGGGTTCGAGACGCCGACCACCGGAAAGATCCTGCTGGGGGGCGAAGACATCGCCGCCACGCCGCCGAACAAGCGCCCGGTGAACATGATGTTCCAAAGCTATGCGCTGTTTCCGCATCTGTCGGTCTGGGAAAACATCGCCTTCGGCCTGAAACGCGAAGGCCGCCAGAAGGACGAGATCGCCACCCGCGTGGCCGACATGATGCGCCTGACGCGGCTGGACAAATTCGCCAAGCGCAAGCCGCACCAGCTGTCTGGCGGGCAACGCCAGCGGGTCGCGCTGGCGCGCTCTCTCGCCAAGGCGCCGAAACTGCTGCTGCTGGACGAACCCCTGGGCGCGCTCGACAAGAAGCTGCGCGAAGAGACGCAGTTCGAACTGATGGATATTCAAGAGAAGACCGGCACCACCTTCGTGATCGTCACCCACGACCAGGAAGAGGCGATGACCGTCGCCTCCCGCGTGGCGGTGATGGACGAAGGGCAGCTGGTGCAGGTTTCGACCCCCGACCGGATCTACGAGAACCCCAATTCCGTCTACGTGGCCGACTTCATCGGCGACGTGAACATCATCGAGGGCACGGCCAGCCAGTCGGGCGACAAGGTGCTGGTCACCTGGGCCGAAGGCGCCTCGCCCCTGGTCGCCACCTCCTCTGCCCTGTTGCAGAAGGACCAGCGCTGCTTCCTGGCCATCCGCCCCGAGAAGATCACCATCACCGCCGAGGAACCCGAGACCACCAACAAGGTCCGGGGCGAGATCATCGACATCGGCTATCTGGGTAATATCTCGACCTATCACGTGAAACTGCCCACCGGGCATATGGTGAAGGCGCAATCGACCAACACCCGCCGCATCGCGCGGCGCAACTTCACCTGGGAAGACAAGGTCTGGCTCAGCTGGTCCGACACCGCCGCCGTCCTGCTGGAGCGTTGAGGATGAGTGCGGGGATCCAGCCGGGCGACCGGCACGCCGGCCGGCGGGGGCTCTGCCCCCGGTCGGGCAAGCCCGACTCCCCCGGAGGTATTTTCGGCCCGGTGAAAGAGCGGGACAAAGCCCCCCATGCCCCCCTCGCGCGGGCTTTGAGCCCTGCACACTCCCAGGCGCAACGTAGGCCAAGCCGGGGGCGCCCCTTGCTCTCTCACTGGGCCAAAAATACCTCCGGGGGGACTCTCCGGAACGGAGAGGGGGGGCAGCGCCCCCCTGCCCCCCTTGCCACATGCGCCCGCGGAGGCCAGCCATGCGCCGCCTGATCCTGATCCTTGTTCCCTACCTGTGGCTGCTGGCGCTCTTCCTGGTGCCCTTCCTGATCGTGGTGAAGATCTCGCTGTCGGACGTGGCCCTGGCGCGCCCGCCCTATTTCCCGCAGCTGGACATCGCGGGCGGCTGGTCGGCGATCCGCGAGTTCTTCAGCGAACTGGATTTCGAGAATTTCGCCTTCCTGACCAGCGACGATCTGTATTGGAAGGCCTATCTCAGCTCGCTGCGCATCGCCGCCATTTCAACCGTGCTGACCCTGCTGATCGGCTTTCCCGTCGCCTATGCCATGGCCTCGGCGCGGCCCGAATGGCGCCCCACCCTGATGATGCTGGTGATCCTGCCCTTCTGGACCAGCTTCCTGATCCGGGTCTATTCCTGGATGGGGATCCTCAGCCAGAACGGCCTGCTGAACACCTTCCTGATGTGGACCGGGGTGATCTCGGAGCCGCTGAACATCATGAACACGGAAACGGCGGTCTATATCGGCATCGTCTACACCTACCTGCCCTTCATGATCCTGCCGATCTACGCGACGCTGGAAAAGCTGGACGGCTCGCTCTTGGAGGCCGCCGAGGATCTGGGCTGTTCGCGCGCCTCGGCCTTCTGGCTGGTCACCGTGCCGCTGTCGAAACCGGGCATCATCGCGGGCTGTTTCCTGGTCTTCATCCCCGCCATCGGCGAGTTCGTCATCCCCTCGCTTCTGGGCGGCTCTGGTACGCTGATGATCGGCAAGGTGCTTTGGGAAGAGTTCTTCAACAACCGCGATTGGCCCGTCGCCTCGGCGGTAGCGGTGGTGCTTTTGCTGATCCTGATCGTCCCCATCGTGCTGTTCCAGCGCAATGAGCAGAAAAACCGGGAGGCCGGCCAATGAGACGGATGAGCGGCTTCAACATCGTGTCCCTGACCTTCGGGCTGGCCTTCCTTTACCTGCCGATGGTCATTCTGGTGATCTACAGCTTCAACGCGTCGAAGCTGGTGACGGTCTGGGCGGGCTTCTCGACCCAGTGGTATGGCGAGCTGATCCGCAACGAGGCCTTCCTGGATGCGGCCCTGGTGACGCTGAAGGTGGGCGTGATCTCCTCCACCATCGCCACGGTTCTGGGCACCATGGCGGCCTGGATCCTGGTGCGCTCGGGGCGATTTCTGGGGCGCACCCTGTTTTCGGGGATGATCTATGCGCCGCTGGTCATGCCCGAGGTGATCACCGGGTTGTCGCTGCTGCTTCTGTTCATCGGGATCGGGCTGGATCGCGGTATCCTGACCATCGTGCTGGCCCATACCACCTTCTCGATGTGCTATGTCTCGGTGGTGGTTTCCTCGCGGCTGGCCTCTTTCGATACCTCGCTGGAGGAAGCCGCCCTCGATCTGGGCTGCACGCCCTGGCAAAGTTTCCGCCTGGTCACCCTGCCGATCATCGCGCCGGCGGTGATCTCGGGCTGGCTTCTGGCCTTCACCCTGTCGCTGGACGACCTGGTGATCGCCTCTTTCGCCGCCGGGCCCTCGTCGACCACGCTGCCGATGAAGATCTTCTCGGCGGTGCGCCTGGGCGTCTCGCCCGAGATCAACGCCCTGTCGACGATCATGATCGGCATCGTCGCCTCGGGGGTACTGATCTTCTCGGTGATGTCGAAACGCGCCGCCCTGCGCCAGACCCAGGAAGAGCGTGACGCCGCCCGCGCCGAGGCGTAGGAGGCGGGCATGACGACCAAACAACCGCGCCGGATCTACCCGGACTATACCTATTCGCGCGCGCCCATTCAGGGCTGCTACTGGGCCGAGGATGTGCCCGAGGCGGCGCTGATCCAGCCGCCCCTGCCCGGCCCCGCCCGGGTCGAGGCGCTGGTGATCGGGGCGGGTTACACCGGCCTCAACGCGGCGCTGACCCTCGCGCAGGCGGGCCGCCAGGTCACGCTGATCGACGCCGATTTCCCCGCCTTCGGGGCCTCGGGGCGCAATGGCGGCTTCTGCTGCCTGGGCTCGGCCCGGGCCAGCGACGGCCAGCTGCTCCGCCGCTTCGGCCCCAAGGCCCCCGCCGATCTGCGCCGCGCCGAGGCCGCCGCCATCGCCCATGTGGACCGGCTGACCCAGGCCCACGGGATCGACGTCGACCGCCATTCGACGGGCGAGACGATCCTGGCCCATTCGCCCCGCGCCATGGCGAAACTGGCCGCCAGCGCCGAGGGCTACAGCGCCGATTACGGGGTCGAGATGCGGGTCCTGTCCAAGGCCGACCTGGCCGCCGAGGGGCTGGACGGGCCGACCTGGCACGGCGGGCTGCACAACCCCCTGGGCTTTGCCCTGCACCCCCGGAAATACGCCGCGGGCCTGCTGCGCGCGGTGCTGGCCGCCGGGGTCACGGTGCAGGGCGACACGCCCGCCCTGTCGATCGAACAGACCGGCCCCAGCCTGCGCGTCACCACCCCCCGGGGCGAGATCACCGCCGACCGCGTGCTGGTGGCCACCAATGGCTATACGGCGGAAAGCCTGGCGCCCTGGTTCCGGGGCCGTACCCTGCCCGCGCAAAGCTCTGTCATCGCTACCCGGCCGCTGACAGAGGCCGAGATGCAGGCCCAGGGCTACTGGTCGCGGCAGATGGCCTATGAGGACCGGAGCCTGCTGCACTATTTCCACCTGACCCCCGACGGGCGGATGGTCTTTGGCCAGCGCGGCGGGCTCTTGTCGTCGCCCGCGACCGAGGCCAAGCTGGCAAAGCTGGTGCGCGCCGATTTCGACCGCGCCTTCCCGGCCTGGGCCGATGTGGAAACGCCCTATTACTGGTCCGGCATGGTCTGCCTGACGGCCTCGCTTACGCCCTATTGCGGCCCGGTGCCCGGCCTGCCCGGCGCCTTCACCGCCTTTGGCTATCACGGAAACGGCGTGGCCATGGGCAGCTACCTTGGCGCCCGCATGGCAGAGCTGGCCTCGGACCAGGAGCCCAGCCAGATCCTGCCCGCCGCCTTCCGCGCCCCGCCGCCGCGCTTTCCGCTGGGCCGCTTCCGGCGGCTGTTCCTGGCCGCCGAATATACCCAGGCACGGCTCTTCGATCGCTGAGAATGGGGATCGCCCGGACGGGCGATGCTCCCCCTCAGCTTTCGATCGACTTCGCCGCCCGCGCCTTGCCGCGCTTCAGGCCCAGGTGACGTTCGCGCAGGATGATGATCACCCCCGCCAGGATCACGATCCCCGCCCCAAGCAACATCTGCGGCGTCGGCACCTCGGCGAAGACGAAATAGCCGATCCCCAGGGCGAACAGCATCGAGGCATAGTCGAAGGGCGCCACCACCGAGGCATCGGCGAAGCGATAGCAGGAGGTCAGGAAGATCTGCCCCAGCCCGCCCAGCAGGCCCGCCACGATCAGCATCGCCGCCTCTGGGGCGCGCGGCATGACCCAGCCGAAGGGCACCGTCAGCAGCGACAGCACGATCGAGGTCACGCTGAACCAGAAGACGATGGCCGAGGTCTGTTCCTCGCGCACCATGTTGCGGATATGGACCTGGGCCAGGGCCGCGCAGGTGGCGCCGAAGATCACGATCAGCGCGCCCACGGCCTCGGTCATGGCCACCGTGTCGCTGCCCAGGGTGGTCACCCGCGGCTCCAGCACGATCAGCACGCCCACCATGCCCAGACCCACGGCGCTCAGGCGGAAGACGCCGACCTTCTCGTTCAGGAACATGCCGGCGAAGACCACCACCAGGATGGGCGTGGCATATTGCAGGGCCGTCACCTCGGGCAGGGGCAGGAAGGCCAGCCCGGCAAAGCCGCAGCCCATGGCCGTGGTGCCGATCAGCCCGCGCCAGACATGGGCCATGGGCCGCTGCGTGCGCCAGCCGGTGGCCAGATCGCCGCGCAGCGCCAGCCAGCCCAGAATCACCGGCAGGGCAAAGACCGAGCGGAAGAACACCGCCTGGCCCGGCGGCACATGCCCGGCGCTGGCCTTGATCAGCGAGGTCATGGTGATGAAGCAGATCACCGCCACCAGTTTCAGGACGATCCCCTTGAGCGGCTGCATCTTTTCACCTTCGGTTGCGCGGGCCGGACCTGGCCGCCCCGGTGTTCTCGCCCGGGGCTGTCGCCGCGTCAACGGGCCGCACCGCGCCGCATGGGGGACCTGCGCGCCACGCAGGGGCGCGGCCCGCGCTGCGCGCCAAACGGGCAAAGCCGGGCGGCAGGGCGCGACAATGGCCCCCGGGGCGGCCCGGCGCCCGCGCCGCGCTGGCATTCGCCATCGGCCCACGTATAGTGAAAAGGCTCCCGCGCCAGGGTCCCTGCGACCTCCGCCCGCTTCGGGACCAGCCCCGGTTAAGACCCTTGAAAGGACCCGCCATGCCCCGTCTTTCGCGCTCTGCCCTGCGTTCTGTCTCTCTGTCGCTGCCGCTGCTGCTGGTGGCCGCCGCGGCCCAGGCCCATACCGGCGCGGGCCCCATGGGCGGCTTTGTCAGCGGCTTTACCCACCCGATCTTCGGCTGGGATCACGTGGTGGCCATGGTGGCCGTGGGCCTGTGGGCCGCGCTTCTGGGGCGCCCGGCAATCTGGGTCCTGCCGCTGGTCTTCCCGCTGCTGATGGCCGTCGGCGCGGCCATGGGCATTGCGGGCCTGCCCGTCCCTGCCGTCGAGACCGGCATCGCCCTGTCCGGCGTGGTACTGGGCCTGGCGGTGGTGCTGGCCCTGCGCGCGCCGCTTTGGGCCGCAGGCGCCGTGGTCGGCGTCTTCGCCATCTTCCACGGCCATGCCCATGGCACCGAACTGCCCCAGAACGCCAGCGCGCTGACCTATGGCCTGGGCTTCCTGGTGGGCACGCTGCTGCTGCACCTGGGCGGCATCGCCCTGGGCCTGCTGGCCACCCGGCCCCTGGGCCAGATCGCCGTGCGCGCCGCAGGCGGCGTGATCGCCCTGGTGGGCGGCGCCTTCCTGGCGGGCATCGCCTGATCCCCGCCCCGGCCCGGCGGCGCCCCGCCGCAGGACCGGACGCGAGACATGAAAAACCCGGCGCCCCCTGGGACGCCGGGTTTCTCTTTCTCTATCGCTGCCTCTTTCGCCGGGATCAGCCGTGCGGCGGCAAGACCCAGTCGGGGCGCGGGAAGTGGCAGGTATAGCCATTGGGCACCCGCTCCAGATAGTCCTGATGCTCAGGCTCGGCCTCCCAGAAATCACCCACAGGTTCAACCTCGGTCACCACCGGCCCCGGCCAGAGGCCCGAGGCGTTCACATCGGCGATCGTCTCTTCGGCCACGGCCTTCTGCCCCTCGTCGATGTAGTAGATGGCCGAGCGGTAGGACAGGCCGATGTCGTTCCCCTGCCGGTTCGGCGTCGTCGGGTCGTGGATCTGGAAGAACACCTCAAGGATCCGCCGATAGCTGATCCGCGCGGGGTCGAACCAGATCTCGATCCCCTCGGCATGGGTGCCATGGTTGCGATAGGTGGCATGGGCCACGTCGCCGCCGGTATAGCCGACCCGGGTCCGCAGCACCCCGGGCAGACGCCGGATCAGATCCTGCATCCCCCAGAAACAGCCACCTGCCAGAACCGCACGCTCTTCGGTCATCCCAGATCCTCCACCTTGTCCAGATAGGCGCCGTAACCCTCGGCCTCCATCTCTTCCTTCGGCACGAAACGCAGCGAGGCCGAGTTGATGCAATAGCGCAGCCCGCCCCGATCGGTCGGCCCGTCGGGGAAGACGTGGCCCAGATGGCTGTCACCATGTTTCGAGCGCACCTCGACCCGGACCATGCCGTGGCTTTCGTCGCGCAGATTGACGATGTTTTCGTCCTCGATGGGTTTGACGAAACTGGGCCAGCCGCAGCCGCTTTCGTATTTCGCGGCGCTGGCAAACAGCGGCTCGCCGGACACCACGTCGACATAGATCCCCGCCCGCTTGTTCTCCAGCAGGGCGCCGGTAAAGGGCCGCTCGGTGCCGCTTTCCTGGGTGACGTGATATTGCTCCGGGCTCAGTCGGGCGACGGCCTCATCGGTCTTGCGATACTCGGGCATGATGTCCTCCGTTGTTGCCCCTTTATGTGGGCAGCCGTGGCGGAAAGGAAAGGGGGCGACCCGTTCCCGCCCCGGGCACAAGGGCGAGAGCGAAAGGCGAAACCCGGGCACGGGCGACAATCCACGGCACCGGGCGGGCAAAGTTTCACGCGATTTCCGGTCAGCCCCGCCCGGCGCAGCGGATCGGCGGGCGGGCGCCGCAATACGGGCCCGTAACCGGCAAGGCCACGCCCGTTTCGCCCGGCCCACACGGCGGCGAAACCCCGGGGCGCGGGCTGCGTGTCTGTGATCGGTCCCGACCGACGGGGCCGCAAAGAAAATCGCAGGAGATGCACATGACGTTTCAACCCCGTTCCTTCGCCCTGGCCGCCCTTCTTGCCGCCGCCACCACCGGCGCCGCTTCGGCGCAACTGTCGCTGGGGGGTGGCCTGGATGTCTCGACCGGGGGCGGCTCGACCAGCGCCAGCGCCAATGCCAGCGCCGACGCTGACACCGGCGGGCTGACCGATGGGCTGGGCGATACCGTGGCCTCTGTCGGTGGCGCGGTGTCGGACGGCGTTTCCGGTGTGACTGACACCGCGGGCGATGCCCTGGGTGGGATCACCCAGGCCGCGGGCGAGACCGTCGCCACCGCAACCGGCACGGTGTCCGACAGCGTGACGACCCTGGGCAACACCGCCACCGGCACCGCCAACGCGGCCACCGGCACGGTCAGCACCACCGCCACCGCCTCCGCCACCACCGCAGGCAGCCTTCAGGACGAGGGCCGGGTGATCCTGTCGGGCGTCGTCGGCCCCGAGGGTCTGGCCACCACCACCGTGTCCCAGCTGCTGGCCGATGGCACCATCGACCTGGCCGGGATCGACGGCAGCATCGCCGCCAATGCCGATGTCATCGCCACCATGCAGGACGGGATTTCCGCCAATGCCAGCCTGTCCGCCGCGCTGGCCGCCCAGGGCTTCGGCCCCGAGGATGTGATCGGCGTTCAGGCCATGGCGGATGGCTCGACCCAACTGGTGATCGACGACCGCGGCTAAGCGCCGCCCAGCCCCCGCCACCGCCCCCGGTGGCCCCCGAAGGGATCCGCGCCGCGGGTCCCTTTTTCGTTCCGAAAGGGCATCTCACAGCCCCGACGCGGGAAAAAGGCCGAGAGAAGTTTCCCGCACCGGCAGGTTCCCGCCCAGGCAACTTAGTTGTTGATTCAAGAGGATCTTTCAATCCAAACCCCTATTTTGCAAGGCCAGAATCTCGTTTGAACGCCACCAATCCCGCAAAAAACTCGCCCAAAACGTGCAACTTGAATCACATACTCACGTTTCTTTTCCCATAGGCCAGCCCCCGGGCCGGTCGGTTGAGAGAGAGGAGGATTAATCTCATGACCATGGAAAGGATGAAGAGAACGACCGCCCTGATCGCCACCCTGGCGCTGATCGGCCCGGCCTCGGCGCAGGCGCAACTGGGGCTGGATGTGGATCTGGATGTGGGGATCGGCGGCGGAGACGGCGTTAACGTCGGCGCCGATGTGGATGTCGGCCTCGGGGGCGATGACGGCATCAACGCAAACGCGGATGCCGACGTGGGTATCGGTGGTGGCGATGGGATCAACGCGGACGCGGATGCCGACGTGGGCATCGGCGGCGGCAATGGGATCAACGCGGATGCGGATGTCGATGTCGCGGTTGGCGGCGGCAATGGCGTCAATGCCGATGTCGATGCCGATGTCAGCTTCGGCGGCGAGACCCTGGCCGATATCGGCGCTGACCTGGGGGTCGGCGGCGGCTCTGGGGGCGGCTCCGGCTCCGGTGGTGGGGGCACCGGCGGTGGCGGAACCGGCGGCGGTGGCTCGGGCACGGGCGGCGGCTCGGGCACCGGGGGCTCCGGTGGCGGCGCTGGCACCGGGTCCGGCACGGGCGCCAGCGGCGACAGCATGGCCTTTGCCGCCAGCGGCCTGTCGCAGCTCGGCACCCTGCCGCCCCGCGCCTTCGGCCTGGTGACGGTCAGCCAGCTGGAACGCCGTGGCCAGATCGACCAGCCCGCCTTCGACCGGCAACTGGCCCGCTCGGGCGGCTGGATCGCCAAGCTGCGCGCCCGCCTGTCCAGCAACCAGCCCCTGACCCGCTGGCTGTGGAGCCGCGGATACGACACGCCCGATGTCGTGGGCTTCTTCCGCAAGACCGATGGCAAGCTTTGGCTGATCGTCGACGACCGGGTCTGACGGCCAACGGGTGTGTGTGTGATCGGCGCGCTGCAAGGCCGCGCCACGACGACAGCAAGGCGACGCCCGGGAGAGATCCCGGGCGTTTTGCCCGGGCCTAGAGGGCGCGCAGCCGCGCCACCGCCCATGCGGCCGCCTCGGCCACCACCGGATCGGCATCATCGGTCAGCGCCTCGACCGCGCCCAGCAGATCGGGCCGCCCGGAATTGCCGATGGCATAGGCCACGTTGCGCACGAAACGGTCGCGCCCGATGCGCTTGATCGGGCTGCCCGAGAATCGGGCCCGGAAGGCGGCATCGTCCAGCGCCGCCAGCTCGGCCAGGGGCGGGGCCAGCAGGTCGTCGCGGGCATGATATTTCACCTCTGCCGCGCGTTCGGCGAACTTGTTCCAGGGACAGACCGCCAGGCAATCGTCGCAGCCATAGATGCGGTTGCCCAGCTTGGTGCGCAGATCCAGCGGGATGGCGCCCTTGTATTCGATCGTCAGATAGGAAATGCAGCGCCGCGCATCCAGTTGATAAGGCTGCGGAAAAGCATCCGTCGGGCAGGCATCCAGGCAGCGGCGGCAGCGCCCGCAATGGTCCCCCTCTGCCGCGTCGGGGGGCAGCTCCAGCGTGGTGAAGATGGCGCCCAGGAAGAACCAGCTGCCCATCTCGCGGCTGACAAGGTTTGTATGCTTGCCCTGCCAGCCCAGCCCGGCGGCCTGGCCCAGGGCCTTTTCCGGCACCGGGGCGGTGTCGACGAAGACCTTCACCTGCACCTCGGCCCCGTCCGCCTGCGGCCCAGCCTCGGCGATCAGCCAGCGGGCCAGGCGTTTCAGCCGTTTCTTGACCACGTCATGGTAATCGCGGTTCTGGGCATAGACGGTGATCGCGGCGCGGTCGGACTGCTCCAACACCGCCAGCGGGTCGTGATCGGGGCCATAGTTTTCCGCCAGCATCAGGATCGAGCGCGCCTCGGGCCACAGCGCGGCCGGGTCACCGCGCCAGTGACTGCGCTCGGCCAGCCAGGACATCTGCCCGTGATAGCCCGCCTCCAGAAAGGCGCCCAGACGTTCCGCCACCTGCGGCACGGCCTCGGGGGTGCACAGACGGGCGGCAGAGAATCCCTCTGCCTCCGCCTGGTCCAGAAGTTTGCGTTTCAGCGCCTCGGTCATGGGGGCCTTCATGCCAGAAAACGGGGGATGGGGGAAAGGCGGGGGCGCGATCCCGAAGGCCTGCACCGGTCTGTAGGCGTCAGGCACAGCCATGCGCATGGCTGTGCCGTCGTACTGTCCCACGCCGCCCATCGGGTCGTGCCGGTGGCACGGCCTGCGCCCGTCCGCCCCCTCGGGCGGGCGCAAACGCCCACCCGGCAGACGGGCACCGGCCTTAGGTCGGATACCCGTGCCCTCAGAAATCCAGATCGGCGTAATGGGCGGGCGGCGGGAACCCCGGCACCTGATCCATCAGGATGGCGCGGAAGGCGGGGCGCGACTTGATCTTGGCGTACCAGTCCTTCACCTGCGCGTTCCGGTCCCAGTCCACATCCGAGATATAATCGAGCGAGGACAGATGCGCGGCGGCGGCGAAATCCGCCAGGCTCATCCGGTCGCCCGCCAGCCAGCGCCGATGGTCCAGCAGCCAGCCCATGTAATCAATGTGGAACTTGATCGCCCGAAGACCGGCCATCACATTGGTGGAATTGGGAAATCCCTGGCCGGTCAGCTTCTTGTTCACCCGCTCGTAAAGCAGTTTCGTCGTCACCTCGTGATGGAACTTGTCATCGAACCAGCTGACCAGGCGGCGCACCTCGTGCCGGGCCAGCGGGTCGGCGGGCATCAGCGAGGGGTCGGGATAGAGCTCTTCCAGATATTCGCAGATCGCGGCGCTTTCGGCCAGGGCATGGCCGTCAAGACGCAGCACCGGCACCTTGCCCGCCGGGTTGCGGCGCAGGAAATCGGTGTCCTTCTCCCAGTAACGCTCTTCGATCAGCTCGACCGCGATCTTCTTCTCGGCCAGCGACAGGCGCACCTTGCGGCAGAAGGGAGACAGGGGAACGTGGTACAGCTCGGCAGAAGTCATCATCGTGTCCTGGTACTGGGGCCCGGCGCGGCAGATGCGCGGGCCAACGGGCCCCGGCCTGAAATGAAACCTGTCTTGCCGCCTAAGGCCCGGAATTTCAATCCTCGAAACAGGCGGCCCGCCCGTCGCGCGCGATCGTCGCCGCCCCGTCGCGGATTGCCGCCGAACGGCGGGTGACGAAGTCCCCGGGCGCGCTGGCCGACCAGCTTTGCGGCGAGGGCAGCACGGCGGCCAGCCGCGCCGCCTGTTCGGCGCTCAGATCCTTGGGCAGGGCCTGGAAGTAACGCCAGGCGCCCGCCTCGATGCCAAAGGCGCCCTCGTCGAACTCGGCCACGTTCAGATAGACCTCCAGAATGCGCCTTTTCGACCAGGTCAGTTCCACCACCGGGGTGATCAGGGTTTCCAGCGCCTTTCGGACATAGCTGCGCCCGTGCCAGAGATAGACGTTCTTCACCACCTGCTGGGTGATGGTGGATCCGCCCCGCGCCGCGCCATCGGCGATGGCGTCGCGAATGGCGGACATATCAATCCCCCAGTGCAGGCAGAAATTGGCATCTTCGGCGGCCACCACCGACCGGGCCATGACCGGGGCGATCTCTTCGATCGGCACCCAGGTGCGGTCGATCTCGCCCAGGCGCAGCCGTTCGCGCAGCATGTAGGCGCCGCCCCAGGGGCGGATCACCGAATGGGCGATCACCGTCAGCAGCAGAAGACCCACCAGCCCCGCCAGCCCGCGCAACAGCCAGCGGCGCAGCCAGCGCAGGGGCTGCGGACCACCGCGCGCCGCCCCCTTGCCCTTGCGGGCCGGGGTTTTTCGCCGAGTCGTCTTGGATTTTGTCTGCTTTGCCACGGCCCCAGCTATACGCAAGCGGGCCAGGCAGGCAACGCCCTTTGCCCGGGCCGGGCGCGGGGCCGCCGTTCGGGCGGCGCAAAAGAAAACCGGCCCAGGGGGCCGATTCACGCGGGTATCAGTCTTCGTAGGCGCCTTGCCAGGTGGCGCGCCAGGGGCTGCCCGCCGGGCGGTCGGCCCGGCCAACCTCGCGGCGCACCCGATTCTCCTGGCTCAACGCGCCAAAGCCGGACCGCAGGGAGAAATTGTCGAGGCGGTATTCCTCGATCCCGCGCGGTGCGGCGGCGGCGCCAGGCTGCGGCAGGATAGAGAATCCCTCGTCGCTGTCGGCAAGGCCGGGCGTCGCGGTCAGCGCCGTCAGGGCCAGAACAAGGGCGGGGGCAAAAGCGGCAATTCGGATCGTCATGGGAACCTCCCGGATATCCGGGTCTTGGCGGGGCCACGACCTCTGCGCCGGGCCCTATGCAAAACGGCACCGGCGCCTTTCGGGGCCGGTGCCGCTGTCCAGGTCGTCACCACGGGGAGCGTAGGGCGACGGAAGCCGGACTTACTTGGCTTCGGGCAGGACGTATGCGTTTGCACCGTTCAGGCCCGAGCGGGCGTCGTCGTCGTTGTAGTCGACAACGGCGTTGCCGGAAGCGGCCAGCGACGAGGTGTCGGTGTAGTTGCGGGTCACTTCTTGCTGTGCGGAGTGCACGCTGTTCAGGCCCGAACGTGCGTCGTCGTCGCTGTAGCCGTTGAAGAACTGAGCCGAAGCGGAGGTTGCGGAAGCTGCGACGAGGGCTGCGATGCCGAAGGCTTTGAGGGTTTTCATTGTAGGTCTCCTAAATCACTAAGTTTGTTTTGCTTCAGACGCTGTGTGTTTCTGTCTGCGTCCTTGCGATGAGAGAGATATAGGCCCAGGGCTCCGGCTTTGGAAGTGCATCTATGCACACATAAACGTTCGTGACGGCATAACGTGTCCTCACGAACATGAGAGCAGCCGCAACATATTGATTTTACTATATTTTACAATTCATTCATTGAACTAAATGCAAAACTAGACAGTTCAGTTTTGCCTTGAAAAACTTTCAGATCGCCTCTTGCATCAAAAAAGAGGGCCCGCGGCTGCGGACCCTCTTGAAAGATTTGTGACGCTTTCTAAGGCGGAAATTATTCCGCAGGAACAGACACTTGATCCTCGGACAGGGGGTGAGGCAAGTGTTGAAGCATCTCTTTCGGGCAGATTTGCAAGAACTTGCCCTTCTCCAGATCCCAGTGCTGAAGGATGTCTGCGGCCTTGCGCGAGCCGGTTTCGGCCGCGTGGCGTTCGATGAGTCCTTTCAGCTGTTGCTCCCAGTGATCTACGGCCACCGGGCAGGTCACCAGGGTCTCCATGTTGATCAGCTTGTCCGCCAGACCTTCGGGATCATAGAGATAGGCCATGCCCCCGGTCATACCGGCACCGAAGTTCGGGCCGATGGATCCCAGAATCACCGCCAGACCACCGGTCATGTATTCGCAACCGTTCGAGCCGCAGCCCTCGATCACCACCTTGGCGCCCGAGTTCCGCACCGCGAAGCGTTCGCCCGCGCGGCCCGCTGCGAACAGGTAACCATCGGTCGCGCCATAAAGCACGGTGTTGCCGATGATCGTGTTCTCGGCGGCCACCAGCGGCGACTGCATCGAGGGACGCACCACCACGGTGCCGCCCGACAGGCCCTTGCCGACATAGTCGTTGGCCTCGCCCGAGACCTCGATCTTCAGGCCCGGGGCCGCGAAGGCGCCCAGGGACTGGCCGGCGGAACCTTCCAGCTTCACCGTCAGGTGGTCGGGTTGCAGCGCGTTGCGCATCCCGAAGGCCTGCACGATGTGCGACGAGGTGCGCGTGCCCACGGTGCGGTGCGTGTTCTGCACCGCGTAGGACAGTTGCATCTTTTCGCCGTCCTTCAGGAAGCGGGCGGCGTCGCGCACGATCTCGGCGTCCAGGGTGTCGGGCACCGCGTTCCGGGGTTTCAGGCGGTCATAGACAATGTCCTTGGCGCCATCGACGGTGATCAGAAGCGGGTTCAGGTCCAGATCGTCGAGGTGTTCCGCGCCACGGCTGACCTGATGCAGCAGGTCGGCTCGGCCGATCACCTCGTCCAGGGACCGGGCGCCGATCTCGGCCAGGATTTCCCGCACTTCCTGGGCGTAGAAGGTGATCAGGTTGACCACCTTGTCCGCCGTGCCGGTGAACTTGGCGCGCAGGGCCGGGTCCTGGGTGCAGACGCCCACCGGGCAGGTGTTCGACTGGCACTGACGGACCATGATGCAGCCCATGGCGATCAGGGCGGCGGTGCCGATGCCGTATTCCTCGGCCCCCATCATCGCGGCCATGACGATGTCGCGGCCGGTGCGCAGGCCGCCATCGGTACGCAGCGTGACCCGCTCGCGCAGCTTGTTCATCGCCAGAACCTGGTGCGCCTCGGTCAGGCCCATTTCCCAGGGCAGACCGGCGAACTTGATCGAGGTCGCGGGCGAGGCGCCCGTGCCGCCATTGTGGCCCGAGATCAGGATCACGTCGGCCTTGGCCTTGGCCACACCGGCGGCAATCGTGCCCACGCCCGAGGACGACACCAGCTTCACCGTCACCTTCACGGTGGGGTTGATCTGCTTCAGGTCGTAGATCAGCTGGGCCAGATCCTCGATGGAATAGATATCGTGGTGCGGCGGCGGCGAAATCAGGGTCACGCCCTTGGTCGAATGGCGCAGACGGGCGATCAGGTCGGTGACCTTCATGCCGGGCAGCTGGCCACCCTCGCCGGGCTTGGCACCCTGGGCCACCTTGATCTCCAGCTCTTCACACTGGTTCAGGTATTCGGCGGTGACACCGAAACGGCCAGAGGCCACCTGCTTGATCTTTGCCGACGGGTTGTCGCCGTTGGGTTCGGGCACGAAGTGTGCCGGATCCTCGCCGCCCTCGCCCGAGTCGGACTTGGCCCCGATGCGGTTCATCGCGACGTTCAGCAGCTTGTGCGCCTCGGGCGACAGCGCGCCAAGGGACATGCCGGGGGTGACGAAGCGTTTACGGATCGAGGTGATCGATTCGACCTCTTCGATCGGGATCGACTTGCCCAGGGGCTTGATCGCCAGCAGGTCGCGCAGGTGGATCGGCGGGTTGGCCTGCATCCGTGCCGAATACTGCTTCCAGATCTCAAAGCTGGCCCGGTCACAGGCCGCTTGCAGCATGTGCATGGTCTGCGCTTCCCAGGCATGGGTCTCGCCCGACTTGCGCGCCTTGTAGAAACCACCGATCGGCAGCACGTCCTGGCCGGACTTCCAGCCAAGGCGGTGCACCTCTTCGATCTTCTTCTGGATGCCGTAGATCCCGATGCCGGAAATGCGGCTCAGCATCCCGGGGAAGAACTCGGCGCACATGGCGCGGCTCAGGCCCACGGCCTCGAAGTTCAGACCGCCGCGATAGGAGGAGATGACCGAGATACCCATCTTGGCCATGATCTTCAGCAGACCCTGGTCGATGGCATCGCGGTAGCGCTTCATGTTCTCGGTCAGGGTGCCGTCCAGCAGGCCGCGCTTGATGCGGTCGGCGATGCTGTCCTCGGCCAGGTAGGCGTTCACGATGGTCGCGCCCGAGGCGATCAGCACGGCAAAGTAATGCGGATCGACGCATTCGGCCGAGCGCACGCCGATGGAGCAGAAGGTGCGCAGGCCCTTCTGGGTCAGCCAGCTGTGCACCGCCGAGGTCGCCAGGATCATCGGCATGGCCACCTTGTCGGGGCCCTGGTTCTGATCGGTCAGGATGATGTGCCCGCCGCCAGAGCGCACCGCGTCCTCGGCCTCTTGCCGGATACGGTTCAGCGCCTCGCGCAGCGCGCCGCGCTCGCCGGTGGCCGGGAAGGTACAGTCGATCTCGACCATCTCGGCGTTGAAGTGGTTCTTCAGCTCGACGAACTGTTCATTGCCGACAAAGGGCGTGTCCAGCACCAGGATCTCGGTCTGTGCGCTCGACTCGTCCAGCACGTTCTTCAGGTTGCCGAACCGCGTCTTCAGGCTCATCACGCGGAATTCGCGCAAGGAGTCGATCGGCGGGTTGGTGACCTGGCTGAAGTTCTGGCGGAAGAAGTGGCTCAGCGGGCGGTACTTGTTGGACAGCACGGCAGAGGGCGTGTCGTCGCCCATCGAGGCGATGGCCTCTTTGCCATCCTCGGCCATGGGCGCCAGCATCTGTTCCAGCTCTTCCACCGAATAGCCAGCCGCGATCTGCCGCTTGCGCAACTCGGCGCCTTCATAGATCGGCTTTTCCTCGACCTCGGCCAGGGCTTCGTCCAGCTCGGAAATCTTGCCGACCCATTCGCCGAAGGGCTGACCGGCGGCCAGTTTGTCCTTGATCTCGACGTCGTGGTACAGCTTGCCCTCTTTGGTATCCACCGCCAGCAGCTGGCCCGGACCCAGGGCGCCCTTTTCGCGCACGGTGGCCTCGTTGGTCGGCACCATGCCCGCCTCGGAGCCCGCGATCAGCAGGCCGTCGCCGGTCACCACGTAACGCATCGGGCGCAGACCGTTCCGGTCGGTGCCCGCGCAGACCCAGCGACCATCGGTCATGGCAAGCGCCGCCGGGCCATCCCAGGGTTCCATCACCGAGTTGCAGTAGGAATACATGTCGCGCCAGGCTTCCGGCAGTTCCTCGGCCTGCTTGGACCACGACTCGGGCACCAGCATGGTTTTCGCCATGGGCGCCGAACGCCCGGCCCGCACCAGCACCTCGAAGACCGCATCCAGCGCCGCCGAGTCGGACGACCCACCGGGGATGATCGGCTTGATGTCTTCGGCCATGTCCCCGAAGGCCGAGGAGGCCATGCGGATCTCGTGGCTTTTCATCCAGTTCACGTTGCCCTTCAGCGTGTTGATCTCGCCGTTGTGGGCCAACATGCGGAAGGGCTGCGCCAGCCACCATTCCGGGAAGGTGTTGGTGGAATAGCGCTGGTGATACAGGGCGAAGGTCGAGGTGAAGCGCTCGTCCATCAGGTCGGGGTAGAAGACGGCCACCTGTTCGGCCAGCATCATCCCCTTGTAGATGATCGACCGGCAGGACAGCGAGGCCAGGTACAGATCGGTGATGCCCGCGCTCGCGG
Organism: Pseudooceanicola aquaeponti; assembly: GCF_050897975.1. Lineage (NCBI taxonomy): Bacteria > Pseudomonadati > Pseudomonadota > Alphaproteobacteria > Rhodobacterales > Paracoccaceae > Pseudooceanicola > Pseudooceanicola aquaeponti. The sequence continues at coordinate 553,706 of NZ_JBPAXY010000002.1, read as the reverse complement.
CGGCCTTCTCGATCCGGCGACGGATCACATACAGCTCGCGCTCGAACTGTTCCTCGTCGACACCCTTGATGTTGGAAATCAGGATCTGCTCGATCTCGGGGCGGGTGGCGTTGGCCTTTTCGCCCAGGCAGTCGATCTCGACCGGCACGTGGCGCCAGCCGTAGATATAGTAGCCCATGCGCAGCACTTCGGCCTCGACGATGGTCCGGCAGGTTTCCTGGGCGCCGAAATCGGTGCGCGGCAGGAAGACCTGGCCCACGGCCATCAGCTCGTCGCGGCGCGGCTCGTGGCCGGTGCGCTTGATCTGGTCATAGAAGAAGGGAACGGGGATCTGCACGTGGATGCCCGCACCATCGCCGGTCTTGCCGTCGGCATCCACGGCGCCACGGTGCCAGATCGCCTTCAGCGCGGTAATGCCCGCCTCGACCACCTTGCGCGACGGTTTGCCGTCGATCGAGACGACAAGGCCAACGCCGCAGGAAGAATGCTCGTGTTCCTCGCGGAACAGGCCGTTCTCTTCCATCCACTTGCGCTTGGCTTTCTCGGCGGCGGCCCAATTCGCGTCGATCTTGGTCATGGTCAGGTCTCCCTTTGCCGAAATGGCGGTGTTGCGGGGGAAAGCGGCGGCGCTCATGCCTGCGGCTCTCCGGTCAGGTCGTTCTCGCCGCCCTCTTCGGGCAGCGCATCTTCACGGCGGTAAACGCCCAGCGGTTCCAGGGTTTTGCGCAGCTTGCGCGCCTGGTTCAGAAAGGCGCGTTCCAGCACCTCGCCGGTCAGCCCGGCCTCGTCCAGAAGCTGCGGCACGGTCTTGTCGCCCGTGGGCAGGATCATCTGGTGGATATTCGGCTGCAACGGGAAGCTTTCCAGATGGGCGGCCTCGCCCGGCGCCTCGCCGTGGATCAGGTAGTAATCGGCGTCGCGGCCCAGCACCTCGCCCAGGTTGTGCAGGCGCAGGTCTTCCAGGCCCTTGCCCTCGGGGATGGCGCGGGCGGGCATCGCAAACAGCGGGCTCAGCGCCAGGGCCACCTTGACCTCTAGGAACGCAGGCATGGCCAGGGCCATGAAGCCCCCCATCCCCTGGCCCAGCACCATCACCGTCTCGGCGCCGACCTCGCGGTGATAGGCGGCGGCCCATTCCACGATCTCTTCGATCAGGCGCGGGCCGTTCAGCCAGGTATCCTGCGGATCGGCGAAGAACAGCACGTTGTCGCGCCCGCCGTGGCTGGCGGCATGGGCAAAGGCGGCCAGCGGCGCGCCGCCCTCTTCGCTGTCCCAGAAGGACAGGACCAGACGGGTGCTGGTGCCACGATAGAGCCAGACCTTCAGCGTTTCGCTGTCAGAGACCGGGGTGATGTCCAATGCGTCTGCCATGTCCTGCCCTTTCGGGGCGCGTTAGCGGTGGATGCGATGAGCGGGGGTCGGAGGGGCCCCGATGTGGCGCCCGCCCAGCCTATGGTGTCGTTACTCTGCCGCCACGGCGGCGGGGGCGTCGAGGTCGGCCAGGATCGCGGCAGCGCAATCGCGGCCATCGCGGATCGCCCAGACCACCAGGCTGGCACCGCGCACGATGTCGCCCACGGCATAGACCCGATCCAGCGAGGTGCGGCCGGTGCCGAAATCGGCGCGGACGGTGCCCCAGCGGGTCACTTCCAGACCCTCGGTGCCCCAAAGCGCGGGCAGATCCTCGGGTTCGAAGCCAAGCGCCTTGATGACGATATCGGCCTCTTCGGCATAGTCGCTGCCCTCGATGACCTCGGGCGACTGGCGGCCCGAGGCGTCGGGCTGGCCCAGGCGCATCTTCTGCACCATGGCCGCGCTGACCGTCTCGCCCTCGGTGGCAAAGCCCACGGGGTTGGACAGCCAGACGAATTCCACGCCCTCTTCCTCGGCGTTCTGCACTTCGCGTTGCGAGCCCGGCATGTTCTTGCGGTCGCGGCGATAGAGGCATTTCACGCTTTCGGCGCCCTGACGGATGGCCGTGCGCACGCAGTCCATGGCGGTGTCGCCGCCGCCCACCACGACGACCTTCTTGCCCTTGGCGTTCAGCTCGCCGTTCTCGTATTCCTCGACCGTGTCGCCAAAGCTGACGCGGTTGGAGCAGGTCAGATAGTCGATGGCGCGCACGATGCCCTCGGCGCCCGCATTGGGGCCGGTCAGGTCGCGGGTCTTGTAGACGCCGGTGGCGATCAGCACCGCGTCATGCTTGCCGCGAATGGCGTCAAAGGAAAGGTCTTCGCCCACGTTGCAGTTCAGCACGAATTCGACGCCCGACTGCTCCAGCTGCTCGACCCGGCGCATGACCACGTCCTTTTCCAGCTTGAACCCGGGGATGCCGTAGGTCAGCAGCCCGCCCGCGCGGTCGTAGCGGTCGTAGACCGTGACCTGCACGCCGGCGCGGCGCAGCATGTCGGCGGCGGCCAGGCCACCGGGGCCCGCGCCGATGATGCCGACGCTTTCCTCACGCTCGACCTCGGGGACGACGGGTTTCACCCAGCCGTTTTCCCAGGCGGTATCGGTGATGTATTTCTCGACCGCGCCGATGGTGACGGTGCCGTGGCCCGACTGTTCGATCACGCAATTGCCTTCGCACAGACGGTCCTGCGGGCAGATGCGGCCGCAGATCTCGGGGAAGGTATTGGTGGCCTGGCTGACCTGATAGGCCTCTTCCAGGCGGTGCGTCGCGGTCAGGCGCAGCCAGTCGGGGATATTGTTGTGCAGCGGGCAATGGGACTGGCAGTAGGGCACGCCACACTGGCTGCACCGGCTGGCCTGTTCCTCGGCCTTGGCGGCCGCGAATTCCGCATAGATCTCGTCGAAGTCATGGGCACGGGTGTCCGCATCGCGTTTCTGGGGGGTCTCCCGCCCGACGGACACGAATTTCAGCATCGGTTGCTTCGCCACGGCCAACTCCTCGTTTCGCTTGTCGCTACCTTGTTCCGGGGCCTTCTACAGCACGGATCGCGGCATGAAAAGTCAGAACCAGTGACCTATTAATGCGCAAACATCACGGGCGAAGCGTTTCACACGCAAAAGATGCGATACATTAAGTACCGAACCGGACCTATTTAACGGCTTCTCTTTCAACTACAAAGGGTTAATCCTAACCCCATCATAGCCTCCCCAGGATTTCCCATGCCTTTGCTTCAGCTCCTTCTTCTCGCGATTATTCAGGGCATTACCGAGTTTCTTCCCATCTCCTCCTCTGGCCACCTGATTCTGCTGCCCGCCCTGTCGGGGATGCAGGACCAGGGCCAGGTGATCGACGTGGCGGTCCATGTGGGCACGCTGGGCGCGGTCGTGCTGTACTTTTGGGCGGATGTCCGCGAAGCGCTGGCCGGGTTGCCGCGCCTGGCGCGCGGGCGCACCGACACGCCGGGCAGCCGCCTGGCCTTCCTGCTGATCGTGGCGACGATCCCGGGCATCCTCTTTGGCCTTTTCCTGGCGATCACCCATATCGACGACATGTTGCGCTCGGCTGCGGTGATCGGCTGGACCATGCTGGGCTTCGGCGTGCTGCTGTGGATCGCCGACCGGCGCGGAGACAGCGGGCGGGCGGCGGCGGAGTGGACCCTGCGGGACGCCATCGTGCTGGGCCTGTGGCAGGCCATCGCGCTGATTCCGGGCACCTCGCGCTCGGGCATCTGCATCACCGGGGCGCTGTTCGGCGGGTTCGAACGGCAGGCGGCGGCGAAGATCTCCATGCTGATGTCGATCCCGATGATCATCGCCTCGGCAGCCTATCTCTCGGTCGAGGTGATCGCGACCGCCAACGCCCAAGCCGCCATCGACGGCACGATCGCGGCGATCTTCGCCTTCCTCTCGGCGCTGCTGGCCCTGTCGCTGATGATGCGCCTGCTGCGCTCGGTTAGTTTCACCCCCTATGTGATCTACCGCGTCCTGCTGGGCACGGGCCTGCTGTGGTGGGCCTATAGCTGAGGAAGCGGAGCCGCGCTGCCCCGCCCTGAGCCTGGCACCGGCCGCGAGTCCGCCCGGTGTGTGTGGGGGGGGGGGGCGCTTTGGTGAAGAGGGGGTCGCGCCCGACCCTGGGTGGGCGCCTCGGCCCCCGTCCGCTGCCGATGCACCCCAAATTCCCGGCGAACCTCTGGCTGTGCGTGACATCGCCATGCGCCCTCCCGGGGGGAGGGTCGGGCGCGGCCCGGGCTTTCAGCCCGTGCCAAGGCCCGTAGGCGGGGTTCGCCCCGCCGCCCCCACCTTCCCCCACCAAAAACGAAAAGGCCCGGCCAATGGCCGGGCTCTCGCAATTCCGTCAGGGCCAGGGCCCCAGGCTCAGACCTTCAAGTTCTGCGCCGAATCCTTGATCGCCGCGTACTGGCCCGAGGGGCGATAGGTCCACATGTAGTCGGGCAGCACCGCTTCGGGGGCTACCGGCTCGATACCCAGATCGGCAAAGCCCAGGGCACCCTCGGAGACCACATTGTCGACCTTCAGCTGCTTCACCTGGTCCTTGGTCAGAACGGTGTTGGTCACCAGACCGAAGGTCAGCGATTCCACCAGCCCCACGGCCCCGGCAATCACACTACCCACCCAGAAGGGCAGCGCCAGAACGCCACGGCGGCGCTGGATCACGCCGAACATCTCTTTCATCCAGTCGCGGAAGGTCTTCACCTCGGGACCGCCCAGCTCGTAGATGCCGCCCACGGCCTGACCCAGCACGCCCTGCACGGCAGCGGCGGCCACGTCATCGACCCAGACCGGCTGGAACTTGGTCTCGGCGCCGATCACCGGCACCACGGGGGCGCGGCTGGCCATCTGGCCGAATCGGTTAAAGAAGTTGTCCTCGTAGCCGAAGATCACCGAGGGACGCAGGATCACGGCACCGGGGAAGGCGGCCTGCACGGCGGCCTCGCCCTCGCCCTTCGAGCGGGCGTAACCGCTGTCGGCCTGGGCATCGGCGCCCAGGGCCGAGATATGTACCAGGTTCGCCACGCCCTGCGCCGCGGCGATCCGGGCGATACGGCCCGCGCCTTCGGCCTGCACGGCGTCGAAGTTGTTCTTGCCCTTGGCGGCGAAGGTGCCGACGCAGTTCACCACCGCGTCAGAGCCCTGCATCGCCACCTCGACAGAGGCATCGTCACGGATGTTGCAGAACACCGGCTCGACCTGGCCCACGGCGCCGTAGGGGCGCACGAAGCCCGCTTCGCCCGGGCGCCGCACGGCCACGCGCACGCGCCAGCCCTGCTGCGCCATGCGCCGGGCGATGTAACGGCCGACGAATCCCGACCCGCCGAAAATGGTGACAAGCTTCGATTTGGGCATGGACGAACCTCCGGCTGATCGAATTCCTATAGGTTCCTAGCCCCGCTTTCCCTTGCACACAAGGCGGTTGGCGGCTTTGTCGAAATGACTTTCACAAAATGCTCAAAAACCTCGTTGACACCCCCCGACACACCCCATATATCGCCCCTCACGACACCGGCCCAGGTGGCGGAATTGGTAGACGCGCTAGCTTCAGGTGCTAGTGTCTGTATGGACGTGGAGGTTCGAGTCCTCTCCTGGGCACCATAAAACAAAGCCCCGCGAAGCCCTTGGTTTCGCGGGGCTTTTTTGTGTTCCGACCCTGGCCGATGCCCGAAAAAAAGGGCAGAGGTTTCCCCCTGCCCCAGCGTTTTCAGGCGTTCGGCCCTCAGGCGATGCCCTTGTCCGAGCCATCGGCCACGCCGCGCGTCCAATAGCCCGCGGCCTTCATCCGGGTCAGCGGGTGACCGCGCTCTTGCAGCGCATCACGCAGGGCCCGGGCCACGCTCGCCTCGGCGGCGATCCAGGCATAAAGGCCCGCGCTCAGCTCGACCTCGGCCAGGGCGGGCAGAATCGGGTCGACCAGATGGGCCTGGTCCTCGGGGCGGTGAATCCAGCGAATCTCGACCTGGGCATCGCTGTCAAAGCTCTGCTCGTCCGCCGCGCCCGGCACGGTGATCAGCGCGGTCACCTTGTGGCCCGCATCCAGCCCCTCGATGCGCCGGGCGATGGCGGGCAGCGCGGTTTCATCGCCGATCAGCAGCCACTCTTGCGGCCCGCTCAGAACCTGGCTGCCGCGCGGGCCGCCTACGGTCAGCTCGTCACCCGGCTGGGCCGCGATGGCCCAGGCGGTGGCGGGCCCGGCCTCGTGCACGGCGAAATCCAGCACCAGACGGCGGGCGGCGGTGTCGTAGCTGCGCGGGGTATATTCGCGCATCACCGGCTTCTCCTCGCCAGCAACCGGGAAGATCAGTTTCACGTGATCGTCGACGCCGGGCGAGGCGAAATCGGCCAGATCCTCGCCTTCGAAGGTCAGCCGCAGCATATGCGGGGTCAGCTCTTCCTTGCTCAGCAGGGTCAGCGGGCGGCGCTTCAGCTCGTGGCGGATGCGTTCGATGGTCAGTTCGGGGATCGTGTCGGACATGGGGGTCTTCCTCATCACATATGCGGAACGGGGCCTGCGTCCGGGGGTCGCCCGCGCGACGGGCCGCGCCCCTGGGCGGCGGTCGGTGGCGGGGCAACTGCCGCGTCAGACCCCGGGCCATCCATGCCCGGAAGCGGGCCAGGGATGGCGGGTCGCCCCTGACCTAGCGGGTATCGCCCCATGGCGTCACGTATAATCACCGCACAGAGCCCTGTGCGGCAGCGCCTCTGGACCTTTGGCGCCACCTTTGGGCAAAAGAAAACCCCCCGGTGCGGCGCCGGGGGGTTTGGATGCCTTGGCGATGCGCCCGCAGGCGCCGGATCAGCCGAAGACCTTGGTCAGGGCCACATCCATGGCGCCGACGATCTCGTCGATGTTGTCCTTGGTGGCGATCAGCGCGGGCGACAGGCAGAGCGTGTTGTTGAACCCGGGCAGCGAACGGTTGGTCACCCCGATCATCACCCCCCGGGCGCCGCATTCACCGACCACCTGCTGCGCCAGCTTCTCGGCCACCGGTTCCTTGGTGCCGCGATCCGCCACCAGCTCGGCGCCCAGGAACAGGCCCTTGCCGCGCACGTCGCCGACGACCTGGTGCTTGTCCTTCAGCTCTTCCAGCTTCTCGAGGCAGTAGTCGCCCATGGCCGTGGTGTTCTCCAGCAGGCCCTCGCGCTCGATGATCGCCAGGTTTTCCAGCGCGGCAGCGGGACCGGCGGTGCAGCCGCCGAAGGTGCTGATGTCGCGGAAATAGTTCAGCGGATCCTCGGCATCGTCCTTGAACATGTTGAACACCTCTTCGGTGGTCACCATGCAGGCGATGGCGGCATAGCCAGAGGCCACGCCCTTGGCCATGGTCACGAAGTCGGGCTTGATGCCGTAGTGCTGATAGCCGAACCAGGTGCCGGTCCGGCCGACGCCACAGACCACCTCGTCGATGTGCAGCAGCACGTCGTATTTCTTGCAAATCTCCTGCACCCGTTCCCAGTAACCCTTGGGGGGCGTGATCACGCCGCCGCCGGCGGTGACGGGCTCCAGGCAGATGGCGCCGACGGTATCGGGGCCTTCGCGCAGGATCACTTCCTCGATGGCATCAGCGGCGCGCTCGCCGTAGTTCTCGACGTCCCATTGCTTGCGGTATTCCAGGCAGTGCGGCACCTCGACGAAACCGGGGGTCAGGGGGCCGTACTGCATGTGACGCTCGGGCTGACCGCAGGCCGACAGGGCGGCGATGGTGGTGCCGTGATAATCCCGCTCACGGAACAGGATCTTGGTCTTCTTGCCGCCATAGCGCTTGTGCGCGATCTGGCGGACCATCTTGAAGGCCTTCTCGTTCGCCTCGGAGCCCGAGTTGCAGTAGTAGACGCGGGACAGGCCCGGCATCTTCGAGATCAGCTTTTCCGAGAACAGCGCCCCGGGGATCGAACCCGCGGAACCTGCAAAATAATTCAGCTTCACCAGCTGTTCGCGCACCGCATCGGCGATGGATTCGCGGCCATAGCCCACGTTCACCGTCCAGACCCCGCCCGAGACGGCGTCCAGGTAGCGCGTGCCCTTGGCATCCCAGACGTGAATGCCCTTGCCCTCGACGATCACGCGCGGATCGGAGGTTTCAAAGGGTTTGTGCTGCGTCAGGTGGTGCCAGACGTGCGCCTTGTCGGCGGCCACCACGTCACTGATATCGTTGTCATACATGGAACATAACTCCCGCTTGGGTCCTTGCCGTCACAAAGCCGCGTGCCGCGTCATCGCGACAGGTCCAGCAGGCACGAATACATGGGTCCACGGACTTGTCCACGCCCGGAACTTGGGCGAAAGGCGAGCCGCGCCAGCAGATTTGCGGGAAGCATCATGTATCATGCCCCGCCGGACCGGCTATGATCCGGCAAGATAGGACCGACACCCATGCTAACCATCATCACCCGGGAAAGCGAAGAGCCGATTCAGTCGCAGTTGCGACGCCGGATCGTCGAATCGATTCACTCGGGCCAGATGCAGCTGGGACAGAAGATGCCGCCCTCGCGCCAGTTGGCCGGGCAATTGGGCATCGCGCGCAACACCGTCACCGCCGTCTACGAGGAACTGGTGGCACGTGGCTATCTGGCCGCCGTGCCGCGCCGGGGCGTCTTCGTCGCCCGCGACCTGCCGCCCGAACCGGCGAACCAGCCCCGCGCCACCGAGGCCCGCGGCCCCGACTGGGAGACGCGATTGAAACAGCGGCCCTCGCAGCTGCGCCATATCATCAAGCCGTCGAACTGGCAGGACTATGCCTATCCCTTCGTCTACGGCCAGGTGGATCCCACCCTGTTTCCGATCAACACCTGGCGCACCTGTTCCCGCGACGCCCTGGGCCGGTCCGCCATCGACTGGTGGACCGCCGACCGCGCGGTCGAGGATGACCCGCTGCTGGTCGAGCAGATCCGCACCCAGATCCTGCCGCAAAGGGGCATCTATGCGAAACCCGAAGAGATCCTGATCACCCTGGGCACCCAGGAGGGGCTCTATCTGCTGGCCCGGCTGCTGGCCCGGCCCGGCACCCGTGTGGGCTGCGAAATGCCGGGCTATCCCGACAGCCGCAACATCATGGCCGCCGAGGGGGCAGACATCGTCGATCTACCCATCGACGCCGAGGGCGCCCGCCTGCCCGAGGCGCCCCTGGATCTGGCGGTGCTGACCCCGGCGCACCACTGCCCCACCATGGTCACCATGTCCCCCGAACGCCGCCTGGCCATCCTGGCCCGCGCCCGGCGCGACGGAACCGTGCTGATCGAAGACGACTACGAGGGCGAGACCGCCAGCGACAGCGACCAGACCACGCTGAAAAGCCTCGATAATTCGGGCCATGTCGCCTATCTGGGCACGCTGTCAAAGGTGCTGGCGCCCGGCGTGCGGCTGGGCTTCATGGTGGCCGCCCCCGCCCTGGTGGAAGAGGCCCGCTGGCTGCGCCGCCTGATCCACCGCTCGGCGCCGCTGAACAACCAGCGCACCGCCGGGATCTTTCTGGCCGAGGGGCACTATCTGGCCCTGCAACGCTCCCTTCGCGCCGCACTGGAACACCGCCACGCCAAGGTGGTGGAGGGCTGCGCGCGCTACCTGCCGGACTTTGTCCGCTCGGGCACCCATGGCGGATCCTCGGTCTGGCTGGAATGCCCGGCGGGCGTCGACGCCCGCGCCCTTTTCGCCGCCGCCTGTGCGCGCGGGGTGCTGTTCGAATCGGGCGATCCCTTCGTGCCCGAGGATCAGGCGGGCCGCTTCCTGCGCCTGGGCATTTCCTACATCGACGACCGCAAGATCGACGCGGGTCTGGCCGAGTTGGGCCGCGCCGTGGGCGACCTCTAGCGCCCCCTGCCGCCGGTCTGGCCCAACCCATGGGGCCAGGCTGGCCCTGTCTGGCGCGCGCACCCCCGGCCTAGGCTGCGGGCAAAACCACCAACAGGACTCTCCCCCCATGACCTCCTCCACCGTCACGATCTTCCGCGCGGCCAAGATCCGCACCATGAACCCCAATCGCGCCCTGGCCACCCATGTGGCGGTGCGCGAGGGCCGCATCCTGGCCGTGGGGGACGCGGAAGATTGCGCCGCCTGGCAGGCCACATGGGACTGCACCCTGGATGAGCGGTTCGCCGATCAGGTGCTGATGCCCGGCTTCGTCGAGGCCCATGGCCACGCCATGGAGGGCGCCCTTTGGGCCAACCTCTTCCTGGGCTATTTCAAGCGCACCTCTCCCGAGGGCACCGTCGAGGGTGGGTTGAAAAGCATCGAGGCCGTGGTCGAGCGCCTGAAAGAGGAAGAGGCCACCCTGACCGACCCCGACGCCCCGCTGATCGCCTGGGGCTTCGACCCGATCTACTACACCGAGCGGATGACGCGGAAACACCTGGACGCGGTGTCCTCCACCCGGCCGATCCTGATCATGCACGCCTCGCTGCACCTGCTGAACGTCAATACGGTGATCATGGAACGCGGCAACATGCTGGGCCAGATCAACGTCGAGGGGATCCTGAAGGATGCCAGCGGCGAACCCACGGGCGAGCTGCAAGAGATGGCCGCCATGAACATGGCCGCCCGCGTGGTCGGCGAGGCCATGTCGGTGCGCGATGTCACGGTCGAGGTGCTGAACCGCTATGGCCGCGCGGCCACCAACGCGGGCGTCACCACCACCACCGACCTGCACCAGCAGCTGAACGAGGCCTCGCTGGAGGCCTTCCTGACCGCCACCGCCGACGCCGCCTATCCGGTGCGCATCGTGCCGGCCCTGGGCGCCATCCAGTGGGGCGTGGAAGAGGGGGTGAAACGCGCCACCGAGGTGAAGAAGCTGGGCAATGAAAAGCTGTACCTCGGGCTGGTGAAGATCATGACCGACGGGTCCATCCAGGGCTTCACCGGGCGGCTGAAATGGCCGGGCTATCACAATGGCGCGCCCAATGGCCTGTGGAACGTGCCGCCCGCGCAGCTGGCGGCGATGATCAAGGCCTACCATGCGGCGGGCCTTCAGATGCATTGCCACGTGAACGGCGACCAGGCCTCGGAATTCGTCATCGACGTGATGGAAGAGGCGATGACCGAGGCCCCGCGCCCCGACCATCGCCACGTCTTGCAGCACTGCCAGATGGCCGACCGGGCGCAATTCCGGCGGATGAAGGCGCTTGGCCTGTCCGCCAACCTCTTTGCCAACCACATCTTCTATTGGGGCGAACAACACTATGCGCTGACCATGGGCCCCGACAAGGCGCGGCGCATGGATGCCTGCGGCACGGCCCTGGCCGAGGGCGTGCAATTCTCGGTCCATTGCGACGTGCCGGTGACACCGCTGAACCCCCTCTTCACCGCCTGGTGCGCCGTCAACCGCCTGACCAGCCAGGGCCGCACCATGGGCGCCGAGGAATGCATCCCGGTCGAAGAGGCGCTGAAGGCGATCACCATCAACGCCGCCTATCAGCTGAAGCTGGATCACCTGGTGGGCAGTATCGAGGTGGGCAAATTCGCCGATTTCGCCGTGCTGGACAGCGACCCCGCCGAGGTCGACCCGCTGGCCCTGCGCGAGGTGCGCGTGCTGGGCACCGTGGTCTCGGGCCGCTGGCAGCAAAGCGCGATCCCGGCGGATCAAGCGCCGGTGCCCGATGTCACCATCCCCGACACGCCGGTGCCCGCATGAGCGCGCCGCTGAGCGTCCTGGCCCAGCCCGCCCCCGGCGGCCCGATCCCAGTGACGGTGATTGGCGGCTTTCTGGGGGCGGGCAAGACCACCCTGGTGAACCGCATCCTGGGCGCCGCGCACAGCAGGATCGCCGTGCTGGTCAACGATTTCGGCGACATCAACGTCGATGCCGCACTGATCCGCTCGGACGACGGGCTTACGCTGGAATTGTCGGGGGGCTGCATCTGCTGCTCCATGGCCGAGGGCATCGGCCCGGCCCTGGTGGCGGCGATGGAAAAGGGCCCCGACGAGATCCTGATCGAGGCCTCGGGCGTGGGCGAACCGCGCCGGGTGGCCGAGTTTGCCCTGCTGGAGCGTGGGCTGAAGCTGGACATGGTGCTGACCCTGGCCAATGCGGTGGAACTGGCGGCGCAGCTGGACGATCCGCTGATCGGCGACACCGTGGCGCGGCAGTTCGACGGCGCCGATCTGGTGGTGCTGAACCATGTCGATGCGGCCAGCGGCCCGCAGCTGGACGCCGCCCGCGCCGCCCTGCGCCGCCTGGCCCCGGGCAAGACCGTCGCCGAGACCACCCGCGCCGATCTGCCCCTGGACCTGCTGGCGGGGTCAACCCTGTCGCTGCTCTCGGCGCCGCAGGGCGATCCGCTGGCCCATGACAACGTCTTCCACCGGGTGCTGGTGGAAACCGGCCCGATCCCCCGCCCCGCGCTGGAGGCCGCCCTGGCCGCCCTGCCGCCCGCGCTGCTGCGCCTGAAAGGCTGGGTCGAGATCGCGGGCGAAGGCCCGGCGCTGCTGCAATGGGTGGCCGGCCGGTGGGAGCTGACCCCGGCAGAGACTACCGATGCTCCCAATGCACAGGAATCGGGCACCCGCCTGGTCGGCATCGGCACCGCGCCCGATCTGGACCTGGGCGCGCCTCTGACCGGCGGGCCCATGAAAACAGGCGCTTACCCCCCCGGGCCGGGCCTCTGGCCCCATCCCGATTTCATTTCCACCCCGTGTGGACCCATCCAATGCCGCCCTCTGGACCAAGCCGGGGGCCCCTGACCCAAGGACTGTTTCCTCATGACCCAAAGCCCCTATCTGCCCCAGGATCCCGAGGCGCTGATCGCCTCTTATGCCGGTGTGAACCTGGTCGGCGGCGAGAAATGCGCCACCGCCGCAACGCTTGCGGTGCTGAACCCCGCGACGGGGGCCGAGATCGGCCAGGCCGCTGCCTCTTCCGCCGAGGAGACGGCGCAAGCGGTCGAAGAGGCCGCCCGCGCCTTCCCCGCCTGGACCCAGGTGCCCGCGCGCGAACGCGGCAAGCTGGTCGGCGCCGCCGCCCGCGCCATGACCGCCGAGGCCGAGGTGATCGCCCAGGCCCTGGCCCGCGAAACCGGCAAGGCCATCCGCACCGAATGCCGGGGCGAGGTGAAAACCGCCATCGACATCCTGGAGTTCTACTCGGGCCTCGGCTCCGAGCTGAAGGGCGAGACGGTGCCCTTCCACCCCCGCTCGCTGACCGTGACCACCCGCGAACCGCTGGGGGTCGTGGGCGCGATCCTGCCCTGGAACGTGCCCCTGGTGCTGATGATGCTAAAGATCGCGCCCGCGCTGGTGGCCGGGAACACCGTGGTCGTGAAGGCCTCGGAAGAGGCGCCCTATGCCACCTATGCGATGATCGAGATCCTGTCGCGTTTCCTGCCCGCGGGCGTGGTCAACGTGATCAACGGCACCGGCCCGGCCTGCGGCGCGCCGCTGTGCGAACATCCCAAGGTCGCCAAGATCACCTTCACCGGCTCCGAGGCCGTGGGCCAGACGGTCTATGAGACCGCCGCCAAGAAGATCATCCCGGTCAGCCTGGAACTGGGCGGCAAATCCCCGATGATCATCTGCGAGGATGCCGATCTGGATCAGACCGTGGCGGGCGCCATCTCGGGGATGCGCTTTACCCGTCAGGGGCAAAGCTGCACCGCCGCCAGCCGCATCTACGTCCATGCCTCGCTCATGGAGGCCTTCATGGAGAAACTGACCGCCCAGCTGGACCAGCTGGTGATCGGTGACCCGCTGGACGAGGCCACGGATGTGGGCACGATCATCAACGCCAAACAGGCCAAGGTGATCAACGACTACGTGGCCCAGGCCGAGGCGACCCCGGGCGCGAAGGTCATCCGCTGCGGCACCGCGCCCGAGGGCGCGGAGCTGGCGCCCGAGCTGTTCATGCAGCCAACCCTGCTGCTGGACCTGCCCGAAGACCACCCCTGCGTGATGAACGAGATCTTCGGCCCCGTCGCCTTTATCGCCGCCTGGGAGGACTACGAGGACGTGCTGGCCCGCGCCAATGCCACCCACTACGGGCTGGCGGCCTCGGTCTGGACGAAATCCCTGTCGGTGGCGCTGGACAGCACCGCGCGGCTGAACGCGGGCTATGTGCAGGTGAACCAGAACCTGACGATCCAACCCAACGTGTCCTACGGCGGTTTCGGCCGCTCGGGCCTGGGCAAGGAGGCCTCGCTGGAGGCGATGCTGGCCCATTTCACCCGGTCGAAAACCATCGTGATGAACTTCGACTGATGCAGGTCTACGCCCTCATATGCGCGGCGGTCTTCGCCGCCGCGGTCCTGCGGGGGCTGACGGGCTTCGGCTTTGCCCTGGCCGCCGTGCCGGCGCTCAGCCTGTTTCTGCCGCCCGCCCAGGCGGTGACCATCGCCATCCTGCTGCAATGCATGGTGGGGCTGCGCGATGTGATCACCACCCGGGGGCTGGTGATGTACCGCACGCTGGGGATCATGGCGATCGGCGCCCTGGTCGGAACGCCCATCGGGGTTTGGGCGCTGACGCAACTGTCGCCCGACCTGATGCGCGTGGTGCTGGCGGGGATCGTGGCCATCGGGCTGGCCGCCCTTCTGCTGAAGCTGCGCCTGCCCAGCGGGCCCGGCCCGGCCATCGGCGCAGGGCTGACCGCCGGGGTCTTCTCGGGGCTGGCCGCCATGCCCGGCCCGCCCGCCATCGCCTATTTCCTGGGAACCGACACCCCCGCGAAGAACACCCGCGCCTCGGCCATGGTGTTCTTCTTCCTCACCTCGCTGATGGCCCTTCCGGGCCTCTGGCTTGCGCATAAGATCGACGCGCAGGTCTTCACCCAGGCCCTGATCGCCCTGCCCGCCCTGCTGGTCGGCACCTGGGCGGGGGGCCGTGCCTTCGTCCGGCTGGGCGAGGGCGGATACCGGCTGGCCGCCATCGGCCTGCTGGCTGTCACCGCCGCCGTCACCGCCCTGCGCGGCCTCGGGGGCCTTCTCTAAGACCAAGACCAAAAACCAAACAAACTTCTCCCAACAGGATCGCTGCAATGAAACTCCTCAAGAAATCCACTCTCGCCGGGGCCCTGGCCCTGGGCCTGAGCGCCGGTTTCACCCCGGCCCTGGCCGAGACGCTGGTCGTCGGCACCACCCAGACCCCGCGCCATTTCAACGGCGCCATCCAGTCGGGCATCGCCACCTTCATGGCCACCGCACAGGTCTTCGCCTCGCCGCTGAAGTACGACGCCAACTGGAACCCCGAACCCTATCTGGCCGACAGCTGGGAAACCTCCGAGGATGGCCTGGCCGTCACCCTGCACCTGCACCCCGGCGTCACCTTCCACGATGGCGAGCCGCTGACCTCGGCGGATGTGAAATTCTCGATCGAGACGATCAAGGCCAACCACCCGTTCCAGACCATGCTGGCCCCGGTGACCGAGGTCGAAACCCCCGATGATCTGACCGTGGTGATCCACCTGGCCAACCCGCACCCGGCGCTGATGCTGGCCATGTCGCCCGCGCTGATGCCGATCATCCCCGAACACATCTATGGCGAGGGCAACATCCAGGAAAACCCGGCCAACCTGTCGCCCATCGGGTCCGGCCCGTTCAAGTTCGTCGAGTACCAGCAGGGCGAATACTACAAGCTGGAAAAGAACCCCGACTTCTTCATCGACGGCCTGCCGAAGATGGATGAGGTGATCGTGCAGATCATCGGCGACCAGGCCAACCTGACCCTGTCCGCCGAACGCGGCGACGTCGACATGGTGCCCTTCATGTCCGCCATCCGCGACGTGCAGCGCCTGGAAAAGGCCGAGGGCGTCGAGGTTTCGGACAGCGGCTATGACGCCGTCGGCCCGCTGAACTGGATCGCCTTCAACACCAAGAAGGCCCCCTTCGATGACGTCCGCGTGCGCCAGGCCATCGGCTATGCGATCAACAAGGACTTCATCCTGACCCGTCTGCTGGGCGGCGTGGCCAAGGATTCCATGGGCCCGATCACCGGCACCTCGCCGCTGGCCACCGACGAGGTCGAGGCCTACAGCTTCGACCTGGCCAAGGCCACCGCGCTGCTGGACGAGGCGGGGCTGACGCCGGATGCCGACGGCGTGCGTTTCACCGCCACGATGGACTTCATCCCCGGCATGGCCGAGATGGGCCGCAACCTGGCGGAATACATGCGCACCCAGCTGAAACCCCTCGGGATCGAGGTCGAGGTGCGCACCGCGCCGGACTTCCCCACCTGGGCCCAGCGCATCGCCTCTTATGATTTCGACATGACCGAGGACAGCGTCTACAACTGGGGCGACCCGGTGATCGGGGTGCACCGCACCTACCTGACCTCGAACATCCGCGAGGGCGTGATCTGGTCCAACACCCAGCAGTATTCCAACCCCGAGGTGGACGCCCTTCTGGATCAGGCCGCGGTCGAGCTGGACCCGGCGAAACGCGCCGAGCTGTACAAGCAGTTCCAGCAGATCGTCGTGGCCGAGGCACCGATCCTCTTCATCAACGAAGTGCCCTTCTACACCGCCTACAACGACAGCCTGACCGGGCTGCCGCAAACCATCTGGGGCGCCGTGTCGCCCTGGGACGAAGTCGAGTGGACTGAATAAGACCACTCCCTGCCCGGTCCGCGACTGCTCCCCCGCGGGCCGGGCGCCTCTCTCCAGCCTTCTCCCCTGCCTGAGGAGCTTTCATGCCTGCCCTCGTCAAACGTCTTGCCTCTGCCCTGGGCCTTCTGGTCGCGGTGCTGGTGCTGAACTTCCTGCTGATCCAGATGGCGCCGGGGGATCCCGTCGAGGTCATCGTCGGCGAGATGGGCGGCGCCTCGGAAGAGCTGATCGCCCGGCTGCGCGCCGAATACGGCCTGGACAAACCGGTCATCGTGCAGCTTGGCCTCTATCTGTCGAAGGTCGTCACCGGCGATTTCGGCTATTCCTACTATTTCAACCAGCCGGTGCTGTCGCTGATCCTGCAACGGCTGCCCGCCACCATCCTGCTGGTGGTGTCCTCGCTGATCGTGGCGGTGGTGATCGGCACCCTGATGGGGATCTATTCGGCGCGCAAACCCAAAGGTCTGCTGTCGCATTTCGTCACCATCTTTTCGCTCGTGGGCTATGCCGCGCCGGTCTTCTGGACCGGGCTGATGCTGCTGATCCTCTTCGCCTCGATCTTTCCGATCTTCCCCGTGTCGGGGATGCAGAACGTGCGCGGGTCCGAGACCTGGATCGGCGCGGTTTTCGATGTGCTGCATCACCTGGTGCTGCCCTCGGTGACCCTGGCCTCGATCTATATCGCCACCTATTCGCGCCTCAGCCGGGCCTCGATGCTGGACGTGCTGGGATCGGACTATATCCGCACCGCGCGGGCCAAGGGGCTGAACGAACGGCGGGTGGTCTTCGGCCATGCCCTGCGCAACGGGCTGATCCCGGTGGTCACCATGATCGGCCTGCAATTCGGCCAGCTGTTCGCCGGCGCCGTGCTGGTGGAAACGGTGTTCAACTGGCCGGGCCTCGGGCGGCTGGCCTACGAATCCATCCTGCGCCGCGACTATCCCACGATCCTGGCGATCCTCTTCTTCTCGGCCATCCTCGTCATGGTCGCCAACATCCTGACCGACCTGGCCTATGGGCGCATCGACCCCCGCATCGGCGGGTCGCGCCGCAAGGCCCCGAAACCCAAAGGAGCGGCCCAATGACGAACGTCACCTCCGCCCCCGCCGCCACCCCCCCCGAGGCCACTGGGCCGAAACCCGCCCATCCGGCGCTGGAGTTCCTGCGCGCCTTCGCCCGCAACCAGTCGGCCATCATCGGCGTGGTGCTGCTGGCGCTGGTGCTGGCCACCACCTTCCTTGGCCCGATCTTCTATGACGTGGATCCCTATTCCATGGTCGACATGCCCTTCGCGCGCCCGGGCGGCGACTACGCCCCCCTGGGGACCGATTACCTGGGCCGCGACATGCTGGCGGGGATCATCGAAGGGGGCCGCGCAACGCTTGCCGTGGGCGCGGCGGCGGCCGTGATCTCGGTGGTGATCGGGATCCTGATCGGCAGTTTCGCGGGCTATTTCGGCGGCTTCGTCGATGCCGCCCTGATGAAGGTGACCGAGTTCTTTCAGATCCTGCCGACCCTGCTTCTGGCCATGGTGCTGGTGACGATCTTCGGCGCCACGCTGGTGACGATCACCATCGCCATTGGCGCGGTCAGCTGGCCCCAGGTCGCCCGCCTGGCCCGGGCCGAGTTCCTGAAGATCCGCAAGCTGGACTATGTGCAGGCCGCCCGCACCGCAGGCGCCCGCGATGCCTATCTGATCTTCCGCGTGATCCTGCCCGCCGCCCTGCCGCCGCTGGTGGTGGCCGCAGGCCTGGCCGTGGGCGCCGCGATCCTCTTCGAGGCTGGCATGTCCTTCCTCGGCCTCGGCGATCCCAACACCATGTCCTGGGGCCTGATCATCGGCCAGAACCGCAACTACCTGCTGGACGCCTGGTGGACGGTCACCCTGCCCGGCGTGGCGATCTTCATCACCGTGCTGGCGATCAGCCTCGTCGGCGACGGCATCAACGACGCCCTCAACCCCAAACTGCGGAGGCGCTGATGGATCCCGTTCTGGAAATTACCGACCTCAAGGTCGGCGTGGACACCGGCCGCCAGGTGCATTCCGTCCTGGATGGCGTGTCGCTGCAACTGACGCCCGGCAAAACCCTGGGCGTGGTGGGCGAGTCGGGCTGCGGCAAGTCGATGACGGCGCTGTCGACCATGGGCCTGCTGCCCGACCGCTTCGCCGTCTCGGGCGGGTCGATCAAACTGATGGGCGAAGAGCTGCTCTCGGCCAAACCCGCCCGGATGCGCGAGCTGCGCGGCAATGCCATCTCGATGATCTTCCAAGAGCCGATGACGGCCCTGAACCCTGTGCTGACCGTCGAACGCCAGATCGCCGAGGTGGTCGAGCTGCACCAGGGCAAGACCGCCGCCGAGGCCCGCGAGATCGCGCTGGAGATGCTGCGCGCCGTGCAGATCCCCTCGCCCGAGGACCGGCTGACGGCCTATCCGCACGAGCTGTCGGGGGGGATGCGCCAGCGGGTGATGATCGCCATTGCCCTGGCCTGTCGCCCCAAGGTGATCATCGCGGACGAACCCACCACGGCGCTGGACGTGACCGTGCAGGCGCAGATCTTCCGCCTGCTGAGAGAGCTTCAGGATCAGACCGAAACCGCGATCATGCTGATCACCCACGACCTGGGCGCGGTGGCGGAAATGGCAGACGAGGTCGCCGTGCTATACGCGGGCAAATGCGTCGAAAGCGGCCCGGTGGGAGAGATCCTGGGCAACCCCTCGCATCCCTACACGCGGGGCCTGATGGCCTGCACCCCGCGCCTGCGTCTGGGCGCCGCTGCGGCCAGCGCCGCCGAGGAGGGCTTGGGCGAGATCCCCGGCATGGTGCCGCCCCTGGGTCGCTTCCCCAAGGCCTGCCGCTTTGCCCCGCGCTGTGCCCTGGCCGATGCCCGCTGCCACGCCGAAGCGCCGCCCCTTGTGCCCACCGGCCCCGATCATTCCGCCCTGTGCTGGCACACCCAAAAGATGGAGCAGGTCGCATGAAACCCCTTCTCGACGTGAAAGACCTGAAGGTGCACTTCCCGCTGGCCAATGGCGCCACCGTCCATGCGGTCGACGGGGTCAGCTTTCAGGTGAACGAGGGCGACAGCTTCGGCATCGTGGGCGAAAGCGGCTCGGGCAAATCCACCACCGCCCAGGCGCTGATGCGGCTGGTCGATCCGGTGGCGGGCAGTATCAAGCTGGACAAGCACGATCTGGGCGCGCTGGAGGGCGAGGCCCTGCGCAGCCTTCGGCACATGCTGCAAATGGTGTTCCAGGATCCCTATTCCTCGCTCAACCCGCGCCTGCGGGCGGGGCAGGCGGTGCGCGAACCGCTGGATCTGATGGGCCTTGGCCCGGCGCGGGGACGGGACAAGCGGGTGGACGAGATGTTCCGCGCCGTGGGTCTGCACCCGGACGCCAAGCGGCTGTTTCCGCACCAGTTCTCGGGCGGGCAGCGGCAGCGCCTGTGCATCGCCCGGGCCATGGTCACCGAACCCCGTCTGATCGTCTGCGACGAGCCGGTCTCGGCCCTAGACGTGGCAATTCAGGCGCAGATCCTGAACCTGCTGAAGCAATTGCAGGCGGAAAAGCATCTGACCTATGTCTTCATCAGCCACGACCTGGCGGTGGTGCAGCACCTGTGCACCCATGTGGCGGTGATGTACCTGGGCGAGTTCGTCGAGACCGCCCCGACCCAGGAACTGTTTGCCAACGCCAAACACCCCTACACCTGGTCGCTGATGGCCGCGGCCCTGTCGCCGGACGACCGGACGCCGTCCAAGGATCGCTTCACCGTGACGGGCGAGCCGCCCTCGCCCATCAACCCGCCGAAGGGCTGCCGCTTTGCCGGGCGCTGTCCCTTCGCCACCGACACCTGCCGGGCCGAGAAACCCCCGGTGAAGACCTTCGCCGAGGGCCACAAGGTCGCCTGTCACTACGCGGGCGAGCTGACGCCGCCGCTGCCGGAACTGGCCGCCCACGCCGCCTGAGGCGCCCCACCCCCGCCTGGGCCACGGCCCGGGCCGGGGGATCACCGCAAAAGGGCCGCGCCCCCACCCCGGCGACGCCCGAAAGCGCCAACTTCAATTGCATCCCGGGCGCGGGCCGCTTACATCCTTTGCCAACCCAGCAAGGATGCGGCCCGTGACCAATCACCTGTACCAGAACGACCTGCCCGACGGGCTCGACCTTGGCCCCGTGGTGGCCATCGACTGCGAAACCATGGGGCTGAACCCGCATCGCGACCGCCTCTGCGTCATCCAGATGTCGGGCGGCGACGGCAATGCCCACATCGTGCAGGTGGCCAAGGGCCAGACCGAGGCGCCGAACCTCTGCCGGATGCTGGAAGACCCCCAGGTGCTGAAGCTGTTCCATTTCGGCCGTTTCGACATCGCCGCCATGTTCAACGCCTTCGGCGCCCTGGCCGCACCCGTCTATTGCACCAAGATCGCCAGCCGCCTGGTGCGCACCTATACCGACCGCCACGGGCTGAAGAACCTGACCCAGGAACTGATCGGCGTCGACATTTCCAAGCAGCAGCAGATGTCGGACTGGGGTGCGCCCGAGCTGACCGAGGCGCAGCTGGACTATGCCGCCTCGGACGTGCTGTACCTGCACCGCCTGCGCGAAAAGCTGGACGAACGCCTGGCCCGCGAAGGCCGCACCGAGATCGCCCAGGCCTGTTTCGATTTCCTGCCGACGCGGGCCAAACTCGACCTCGCGGGCTGGCCCGAGATCGACATCTTCGCCCATTCCTGAGGTCCGCCATGGCGCTAAGCGAGGCCTCCCGCAGCCGGTTGATCGGCTGGCTGAAGATTGTCCTGCCGCTGGCGGCCATCGGCCTGCTGTCGACGCTGTTCCTGATCTCGCGCACCGTTGATCCGCTGGCCGAGATCCCCTTTTCCACCGTCGATCTGCGCGACAGCGCGCGCAGCGAACGGGTGACCCAGCCCAGCTTTGCCGGCGCCACCGAAGAGGGCGACATGATCGCCTTCACCGCCGACAGCGCCCTGCCGGGCGAGGGCAACCGGCTGGACACCATCGACCTGGCCGCCACCATCGACTTTGCCACCGGCGGCAGCCTGTCCTTTTCCGCCGATGCCGGGCTGATCGACCAGCCCGCCGATACCGCCACCCTGCGCGGCGGGGTCGAGATCACCTCGTCCACCGGCTACCGGGTCGAGACCGAGGCCCTGGCCGTGGGGATGCGCCAGACCCGCGCCGAGACCGAGGGCGAGATCCGCGCCGAGGGCCCGCCGGGCACCTTTACCGCCGGGCGAATGCACCTGACCACGGATCCCGAAACCGGCCAGGCCTATATGGTTTTCACCGATGGCGTGAAGCTGATATACGAACCCGGAGCCCCCTCCGGACCAACCGAGGAGTAACGCCTGTGACCCGCGTTTCGACCCACGCCTGCCCGCCGCGTCGCGGCCTGTCCCTGCTGGCGCGGATGCGGCCGCTGGCCGCCCCTGCCGCCCTGCTGGCGGCCCTCGCCGCGGCACCGGTCGCGGCGCAGCAGACCACGGTGCCCTTCGGCAGCCAGTCCGACAGTTCGGCACCGATCCAGGTCGAAAGCGAAAGCCTGTCGGTCAGCCAGGACAATGGCGCCGCCATCTTCGACGGCAATGTGCTGATCGAACAGGACAACATGCGCCTGTCGGCGGCCCGGGTCGAAGTGATCTATGACGAGGCCCAGTCGAAGATCGCCAGCCTGGCGGCCTCGGGCGGGGTGACCCTGGTCAGCGGCGACGACGCCGCCGAAGCCGAGCGCGCCGATTACGACGTGACCTCGGGCGCGCTGGTGTTGTCGGGCGACGTGCTGCTGGTGCGCGGCCCCAGCACCATTGCCGCCGAACGGATGCGGGTCGATGTCGACGCGGGCACCGCCCAGCTGGAGGGCCGGGTGCGCACCTTCCTGTCCCAGGACGGGAACTGACATTTGACCGCCTCGGAGATGACCCAGCAAGAGGGCCAGCACGGCCTGCGGATCGAAGGCCTGCGCAAGGCCTACAAGAAGCGCGTGGTGATCCGCGACGTGACCATGACCCTGGACCGGGGCGAAGTGGTGGCCCTTCTGGGCCCCAACGGCTCGGGCAAGACCACCTCGTTCTACGCCATCGCCGGGCTGGTGATTCCCGAGGGCGGCCGCGTCCTGCTGGACGGGGTCGATGTGACCGGCCTGCCGATGTATCGCCGCGCCCGGCTGGGCATCGGCTATCTGCCGCAGGAGATGTCGATCTTTCGCGGCATGAACGTCGAGGACAACATCGCCGCGATCCTCGACATCACCCATTCCGACCGCCACAAGAAGCGTGAGCGCCTGGAAGAGCTGCTGTCGGAGTTCTCGATCGAGCATCTGCGCCGCGCCCCCGCCCTGGCCCTGTCGGGCGGTGAACGGCGCCGGGTCGAAATTGCCCGCTGCCTGGCCGCCGAGCCCAAGTACCTGTTGCTGGACGAACCCTTTGCCGGGGTCGACCCGATCTCGGTCGCCGACATCCGCCACCTGGTGGCCGACCTGAAGACGCGCGGCATCGGCGTGCTGATCACCGACCATAACGTGCGGGAAACGCTGGAGATCGTGGATCGCGCCTATATCCTGCACGACGGCAAGGTGCTGATGTCCGGCACCCCCGAAGAGGTGGTCGAGGACGACAACGTGCGCCGCGTCTACCTGGGCGACAGCTTCTCGATCGGCTGATTGCCGCGCGGCGAAATCCGGCCATTTTGACGCATCCCACCGGCGCTTTTCTGCACCGCAGAACCAGGGCCTGCGGCCCAGGACCAACGCCATAAGGCACGTACCACCATCATCCCGCCCGGCGGCCCTGCCGGGGGCGGTTTACGCTGCTTTGCGGCGCAAGATCCTGGCAATCTCGTGCACCGGATTTCATTGACAGCCCGGTCACTTTGCCCGTCAAATGATCTCATGACAGGTCTGACTCACGCCGCAAAATCCCCGATGCACCGCTCTGGCAGCGCCGTCCGGGGTTTGGCCGTCACCCTGTCGTATTTCCGCAGCAGTCGAGCCTAAGCCCCCCGCGGCCCCGCCGCGCCCGGGCGACGCCCGAATTGTCATGAGAGGAGACGGAATGCGCTACAAAATCACCGGAAAACAGATCGACATCGGCGATGCCCTGCAAACCCACGTCAAGGACGGCGTCAGCGCCGCCGTGGCGAAATATGCCGAGCGCCCCACCGATGCGATCGTCACGTTTTCCAAGGACGCCCATGAATATGTCTGCGAAACCACCGTGCATCTCTCCACCGGGCTGACCGCCCAGGCGCGCGGCGCATCGACCGAAATTTACGCGGCCTTCGAGAAATGCTGCGACAAGATGGAGAAGCAGCTGCGCCGCTACAAGCGCCGGTTGAAAGACCATCACAAAACCCGTGCCACGCCGGTTGAAATCCTCGAGGGCTCCTCGTATATCCTCGCCTCGGATCAGGATAACGAGGATTCGGAACCCGAGACCCTGCAACCCATTATCGTCGCGGAGATGGAAACTCGGATCCCGTCGCTCTCGGTTGGCGAAGCCGTCATGCAGATGGAGCTTGCCGGGGCCCCGGTTCTGGTCTTCCGCAATGAGGGTAAGAACGGTCTGAACGTGGTCTACCGCCGCGATGATGGAAACATTGGTTGGATTGACCCGCGTAGCTGACGGCCGCCTCCGGCCCCGCCACGCGGGGTCGGACCGCCCGAAACAGCACGAGGCAGAATGAAACTGTCACAGATCCTGAAGCCCGAGGCGATCAAGGTTGTCGCCTCGGCCTCCAGCAAGAAACGCCTGCTGCACGATGTCGGCGAACTGGCCCATACCGCGTTCAATCTGAACCAGTCGCGCGTCGTCGAAGCCCTGCAAGAGCGGGAATCGCTGGGCCCGACCGGTGTCGGCCATGGCGTGGCCCTGCCCCATGCCCGGCTGGACGGTCTGGACAGCGTGCAGGGCGGCTTCATCATGCTGGAAAAGCCGGTGGATTTCGACGCCGTCGATCGCCAGCCGGTGGATCTGGTCTTTGCCCTGTTCGCCCCGCAGGACGCCGGTGTCGAACACCTCAAGGCGCTGGCACTGGTGTCGCGCAGCCTGCGCGACCAGGGCCTGTGCAAGAAGCTTCGCGCCAATCCCGACCCGTCCACGCTTTACGCGATCCTGACCTCGGATCAGAACGTCGCCGCCGCCTGAGGCAAGGCGCACCGACCGGATCATGCAGCGGGGCCCCTGAGGCCCCGTTTTCGTGTCAGCCGCCTGCGTCCCTCAGCCCGCCCAGGGACCGAAGCCGAAGATCATGTAATCGCGCTGATAGGCCTCGGCGGCGCGCGCCTCCAGATCCGCATCGTGGATCTGCGCCAGGGTATAGGGGGTATCCGCGGGCGCGGGGCCGGGCGCCGGGGCCTCGATCCCCAGCCGTGCGGCCAGGCGCGGCAGGTCCTCGGCCATTTCCTCTTCGCGCAGCACCAGATCGGGGGTGGCGAACTGCGCCATCCCTTCCAGCAGCGCCGACTGGCTGGCCCAATGGGGGTCGATGCGCAGGCCGGTCTGCTGCGCCAGGTTGGCCTTGAGGAAATCGAGGAACAGGCCAAAGGCCTCGCGGTGCTGTTCCAGGCTGTAGACGCCATCGGGCTTGCCGGGGATCGGCAGGGAATAGCGCTGCCGCAGGATCTTGCGGATCTCGGCGAACTTGCCCGACAGGATCTTCTCGCAGAAGACCGCATGGGCCCGGGCCAGCGGGTGGCGCAGCACGGTGAAACTGCGATGGCCGGTCTGGGCGCGCAGCCACTGGCGCAGATCCTTTTGCGACATCTTGCGGATCAGGTCGCGCGGCTTGCCGCCATCCAGCGCCGCCAGCCAGTGTTCGACCTGCCGGTCCGGGCCGCCCTTCACCGGCATGTACAGCAGCGGCGCCCGGGTCGCAGCGACAAAGCCCGGCACCTGCGGGCCCCGGCGCGGCTCGAAATTGGGCGTGCGCGACAGGTTGAAGCGGTCCAGCCGCGCCAGCACCCCTTCCATCTGGTCGAAATTGGCCACCTTCTCGGCCAGGGCCTGGGGGTTCTGCACCTTCAGCTTCTGGGTCAGCCCTTCCAGCCGGGCCTCGACGCCCAGCCAGTCGGCCAGGCCGTTCATCACGTCGACCGATTGCAGATCCTCGTAATCGACGTAGAAGGCCGTCTGCCCGGTGACCTGAAGCACCGACATCAGGCGCATCTGGAACTGCTGCAAGGCCTCCAGATGGGCCTCGAATTCCTCGGCGTCGAAAGTGGCCTGTTCTTCCTTGCGGCGACGCACATCGGTCAGCTTCCACTGGCCGGTGGCCTGGGCGATCTTCCAGCTGACATAGCTTTCGGCCGGATTGCGGGTCAGCACGATCTTGGCGCAGCGCGGATCGGCAAGGGCCAGGTCCAGCACCCGCGGGTCGTGGTCATGGAAGAAGCGGAAGCCGTTCAGGCCGGGGGCGGCGCGCACCGCCTCGATCATCGCCAGCGGATCGGCATCGCGCGCCTCTTGGGTCAGGCCCAGACAGTCCTCGGCATTGGGATAGGCGATGAAATAGGGGTTGAAGACCTCGCCCAGACAGCTGACGCCATCAAGCGCATTCAGGTTCGCCTCGAGGAAATTCGACCCGGTGCGCATTTCGGCGAAGACGATGAAGTAATCGAAGCGGGCCATGACGTCCTATTTCTGCACCAGGTAGGGGCGGCGCGGTTTGCGCGGTTTCTCGTCGCCCGTCCCTTCTGGCGGGACGGCCTCGGCCGAGGGGACGGGGAAATCGCCCATCAGATAGGGGTGCATCCCCTGGTTCTTCAGGTTTTGCAGGAATTGGCCGAACCCGTCCAGCGCCCGCATCCGGGGCACTTCGGACAGGCGCCGCGCGGTGCGCGCGCCCATCTCGTCCACCACCATCTGCAAGGGCTCCATCGGGGCCTCGACGAACTCGGCCATGGTCCAGATGCGCACCCGCGCCTTGGCATGGGGCGAGCGCAGGGCGTGCAGGAAATCGGCCTCGATCTTCTGTTGCTGCGCGGCCTCCTTGCGGATCTCGCTGAAGGGGCGGTCAGACAGGAACAGCGGCACCGCCCAGGCGCCCGAGATGACGCTGATCTGCGCATTGCCGTCCTTGGCCATGTCCCAGGTCACCGCCTGATTGGCGCGCGGCGAGAACTGAAAGCACTGACGCTCGCCCCGGGTGTTCCACAGCAGGTTGGTCAGGAAGGCGCGCGGCGCATAGTCCCGCAGGCTGGCCGAGGCGGTCAGCGCACCGTTGATCACCGGCTGACGCCCCGCGAATTCGGCATCGCCCGGCCCGAAAAGCTGCCCATGCACGCGACAGCCCGTGGCCCGCGCCAGCCAGGGTTCGAAATCCTCGTAAAGCTCGGCAAAGCCCTGGAAGACGGAATACTTGGTGCCCGTCAGCCCCCCTTCCCAGCCGTCGCGGGGATAGCGCGACTGCATGTAAAGGCCCGCCCGCCCGCGCGTGCGCCGTTCCACCGCCTTGGAAAAGATGCGGTCGATCTTGCCGGGGTTCGGCTCTCGTTTCTTCATCGCCCCCGCCGGGTCGGTCAGGAAGGCGCGGTACAGGCGGTTGGCATGGGGCCAGATCTTGCGCGCCACAAAGCAGTCGGACCGGCGCAGCAATTGCAGGTGATCGTCGTAGAAGATGTGCGGCTTGCCCTGGAAATCGAACTTCGACAGGGTCAGAGACCGGCTTTCCACATGGGACGAATACTTGCGCGTCAGGGTCTGGAAATAGCTTTCGTCGGGGATCCAGACCTTGCTGAAATAGCGGTCGTATTCGGCCCGCTGCGGATCGGTCAGAATGGCCTGGAGGGTCTGACGTGTCAGGCACCACCACTGGCTGCCCATATGCGGCACGATGCCCGCCGGGATCCGGCGGCGGAACCCCACGCGGCGCTGGAAATCGACGTACCAGTCGAAGGCCCGGCGCTGCGTCTTCCAGGAAAACGGAAAGCGCAGGGTGAACCGTTCCTCGTCCAGCCCGCCCACGGTCCAGGGCACATCCGCCGTGGTGGCGCTTTCGATGAAATCGGTGCGCGGGCGGGCGCGCAGATAGGTCTTCAGCTCTTCCACCGGGCGCAGCGGCAGGCAGGACCCCGACGACAGGTAGACATGGCGGATCTCGGGGAAGTCGCGCAGCAGCATTTCGGCCGCGTCCTGGGTGGCGGCAACGATCCCCCAGGCGCCCCAGGTGCACAGGTGGCGCGGGGAAAAGCGGATCAGATCCTGATCCGCCAGTGCACTGCGGAACTTGTCATAAACCCGGTCGCCGACCTTCTTGTCGACATGGATGACCACGGGGCATCCGGCCGCCGCCCAATGGCGCGCGACCTGCTCGGCCCGTCCCAGGGCCGTATGGACCAGCATCACGATCCCGACGCCCAAATCCCCGCTCTCTCCGCTCTCGGGCCGATCAGGCCCAGTTTCCCTTCGACATCAGCCCGAGGATCTCGAGCTGGCGCCAGTTGATGTATTTCTCGGACCATTTGCACCACAGCTCGGGCTCGTCCTTCAGCCGCTGGTGATAGGCGATGTATTCCTGGCTGTCGCCGTAGTGCTGACCGCGCGTCAGCTCTTCCGCCGCCTTGGCGGTGAAGGTGTCCAGGAACTTGGTGTGCAGCAACACCCCCGAGGCCTTCTCGCCCCCCCATTCGTCGAAGACCAGGTTCATCCCGCGCGGCAACAGGGAATGGGTGGAGGACTGGAAGGCATAGCGCCGGTGCCAGCGCACCAGCGGCACCTTGTTCAGCGCCGGCGCCTTCCAGGGCTCGTCCTCGAAGAAGACCCGCATCCGCGGCCCGCCCTGGATCCACAGGTTGCCGTTCCGCCAGTTGCGGCTGATCGTGTAGTTGCCCGCGTCGAACCAGCTGGCGATTTCCAGCGGGTCCTGCCCCTCCCGGTAGGGGTCCGCGGTGATCGGCCCCTTGGGGTACATATCCAGCAGCATGGCCGAGAAGCTGCGGATCTCCGAGGCATCCAGCCAGTCGGTCAGGGCGTTCAGGGGCCGGGTGTCGCAGAAGGGGTAGACGAAGAATTCGTCGGGATCGACCGTCAGCGTCCAGTGATCATGGGCGTAGCGCAGCAGCAGCCAATTGATCCAGTCCATGCCGAAGCGCGATTTCAGATAGCTGGCTCGGGTGGTCCAGACCGAGCAATCTTTCTGCTCGGCCAGATACTCGCGCGAGCCGTCATCGCTGTCATTGTCCACGAAAAGGAAATGGTTGATCCCCAGGTCGCGGTAGTACTCCAGGAAGTAGGGCAGGCGGATCCGTTCGTTGCGCAGGGTGGTGAAGGCCAGGATGTGGCGTTTGCGAATCTTGCGGGTGCGGTTGGCCACCACCCTCAGCTGGTGCCGCTTGCGCAGCGCCCTGTAGTGCAGGAAGCGCTTTTCCCGCCCCAGATTGTAGGATTCGAAGACGCCCAATCCACTGCTCCTGCGCCGGTTGCCCCCTGGCCACGGCTTGCCCCTGCCGGCGATGTCATCCCGGTCACTCTATCTTCTATTTCTCTATGAAAACAGAACTGTCGGAAAGGGTCGAATGCCCCCCGCGCCCTCAGTCGCGGCGCATCAGCCCCAGCTGTTCCAGTTGGGCGGGGCCGGTATAGCGACAGCTGCCCGCGTGCCAGGCATCGGGGGCGGCACTGACCGCGCGGTAATAGGGGTCGAAGACCTCTGGCGCGCCGAAATGCTGGCCGCGTTGCTGTTCCTGCCGGGCGCGCGCCGGGCTATCGGGCAGGAATTTCGTGTGCAGCAGCACCCCCGAGGGGCCAGGCCCCGCAGGGCCGCGATAGGCCGCGTTGCGCGCCGGGGGCAGCAGGGAATGGGTCGAGTTCAGATAGGCATCGCGCCAGTGCCAGCGCACCAGCGGCAGCTTGTTCAGCGTCGGCCCCCGCGTGGGATCCTCGCCGAAGAACAGCCGCTCGCGCATCCCGCCCTGCACCCAAAGGTTGCCATGGCGCGGCTGCCAGCGGGCGCGGTAGGGGCCCGGGTCGAAGCCACGCAGAACCTCGGTCGGATCCTGACCCGGCGCATAGGCCCCGGCGTCCAGCGGCCCTTCGGGATAAAGGTCCAGCATCAGCGCCCCCAGGACGCCCCGCCCCGCCGCCGCCAGCCGCGCGGTCAGCCCCGCCAGCCCCTCGGCCTCGGCCCCGGGCCAGACCAGCAGCTCGTCGGCATCCACGGTCAGGCACCAGTGGCCCGCGCCATGGCGCATCAGCAGCCAGCCCAGCCAGTCCATGCCGAAACGGCTGTCGCGATAGCTGTCCCCGGTCTGCCAAAGCGAGACGTCCCCCTGCCCCGCCAGCATCTCGGCGCTGCCATCGTCACTGTCATTGTCCACGATCAGGAAATGATCGGCGCCCAGGGCGCGGTAGTGCGACAGGAAGAACGGCAGGCGCAGCCCCTCGTTGCGCACGCAGGCGACGACCAGAACCGCATCATCGGCCAGGCCGTCCGTGCGATCGGCCACCGGGCGCAGCCTGTGCCGCGCCCGCAGCGCCCGCCACAGCAGCCGCCGCCGCAACAGGCGCAGCCGGTAGCGCCGCCAAGGCGACAGGACAGGCGCGGGGCCGGGATCCCCGGCCCCGGCGTCCGGGGTCATTTCTGATACTGTCCTGTCTGGTGCCACCGCCATGCGTCCTCGATCATAATATCGAGGGTGGACCGCTGCGGTGTCCAGCCCAGTTCGGCCTCGGCGCGCACGGATCCCGAGACCAGCTTGGTGCAATCGCCGGGGCGCCGCGGGCCTTCGTCGTAAGGCACGGCGCGGTTGGTCACCGCGCGCGACTGTTCGATCACCTCGCGCACCGAGAACCCCGCCCCGGTGCCGAGGTTGAACACCCGGTTGCCCTTGCCCGCCTCCAGCCAGCGCACCCCCAGCACATGGGCGTCGACCAGGTCGCAGACATGGACGTAGTCGCGGATGCAGGTGCCGTCCGGCGTGTCGTAATCGGTGCCGAAGATGGTCAACGCCGGGCGCTTGCCGTCGATCGCCTCCAGCATGATCGGGATCAGGTGCGTCTCGGGGCGGTGGTATTCGCCCACCTCGGCCTCGGGATCGCCCCCCGCCACGTTGAAATAGCGGAAGATCACATGGCGCAGCCCGTGGCTTTCGCCGAAGTTGCGCAAGATCTCTTCCACCGCCTTTTTCGACGCGCCATAGGCGTTGATCGGCAGCTGCGGCGTGTCTTCGTCCAGCACCACGTTGTCATGTTCGCCATAGGTGGCGCAGGTCGAGGAGAAGACCATGTTCATGCAGCCCGTATCCACCGCCGCCTCGACCAGGTTGAGCGAGCCCAGCACGTTGTTGCGCCAGTAGAGGCCCGGGTCGCGCATCGACTCGCCGACCTGGCTGAGGGCGGCGAAATGCATCACGGCGACGGGTTGGTATTTGGCAAAGACCGCGTCCAGCCGGGCGCGGTCCAGCAGGTCACCCTTCTCGAAGGGGCCGAATTTCACCGCGTCCTGCCAGCCGGTGACCAGGGAATCATAGGTGACCGGCGTGAACCCCGCCCGCGCCAGCGCCTTGCAGGCGTGCGAGCCGATATAGCCCGCACCGCCGGTGACCAGGACGTTTTCCACGTCGCGCGCCCCGCTTACTGCGCCGCCTGCGAGCTGGCGATGACGTCCTGAAGATAGCCCATCAGCTCGTCCCGCAGGTCGTCGCGTTGCAGGCCAAAGGACACGGTGGCCTGAAGGAAGCCCGCCTTCGAGCCGCAGTCGAAACGCTGGCCGTTGAAGCGGAAGCCGTGCACGTCGCGGCCCGCCCGGATCTCGTCGGCAATGGCATCGGTCAGCTGGATCTCACCGCCCGCGCCCTTCTTCAGCTCGTTCAGGTTGTCCATCACCTGCGGCGTCAGCACGTAGCGGCCGATGACGGCCAGGTTGGACGGCTGGGTGCCCGGTGCGGGTTTCTCGACCATGCCCTTGACCGAGACCACGCTGCCCATGTCCTCTTTGACATCCAGGATGCCGTAGGACTTCGCCTTGTCGGCGGGCACTTCCATGGCCGCGACCATGCAGGCGGGGTTTTCCTCGAAGGCCTCGACCATCTGTTGCAGGCAGGGCCTGTCAGCGGCGATCACGTCATCGGGCAGGATGACGGCAAAGGGTTCGTCCTTGTTCAGCAGGCGCCGCGCGCACCAGACCGCATGGCCCAGGCCAAGCGCCTTGTGCTGGCGGATATAGGCGATCTGGCCGCTTTCCATATAGGTGGATTGCAGCACGTTCAGCAGGTCATCCTTGCCCTTGGCGGCAAGCTCGGCCTCAAGCACGGCGCTGTGATCGAAGTAATCTTCCAGCGCCGACTTGCCGCGCGAGGTGACGAAGATGAACTCTTCGATGCCCGCCGCGCGGGCCTCGTCGATGGCGTATTGGATCAGCGGCCGATCGACCAGGGTCATGATCTCTTTCGGCACCGACTTGGTGGCAGGCAGAAAGCGGGTGCCGAGACCGGCGACCGGGAAAATGGCTTTTGTGACCTTGTTTTGCACTGTGCACTCTCAATCTATTGCTGTTCGGACGGCCCGCAGGCCCCCGGGATGATCATCTATGGCCCGGTCCCTGCCTGGCCAGTTCAAATACGTGAAACCCGTTAACCACCTACTGCGACCCTGACGCCCGACCCCCTGGCATACCGGCGATCCCCGTCCGGCCGGAGCTTCACAAAGGTTTGACTCTCGAGACAAGCGTAGGCCTCGGGACCCGTGAAGAAAAGGCCGGTAGCGCGAACAAGCGCGGCATCGCCCATGGGCGCTCTGCCTGCGCCGGAAGCCGCCGAGAGCGCTGTGTTTTCCGCCCCTTGCCGCAGCGGCACCCTGCCTGTGTCGCTGCCCCAAACACAACCCGGCGCATAAATTGCAGGCGGAATTGCCCGGAAAAGTCGCATAATCGCAATGCTCCGCAAGGGGCCGCGCCGCAACGGCGCGCAGGTCGGGCATAATTGATCGCCGGGGCGAGGCAAGTTATCTTTGGGTAACAATAGAGACGCAGGATAACCGCCCCGATGCCGGGCGGATCGGCGGACAGAGGCAAAGAACCGACGCATGTTTCAGCAAAGATCGAGGAAGACGCGGTTCCAGTCAGCCATCGCCATGAGCGAGCTGATCTTCCATTCGACCGCCCATAACATCCGCAAAAGCCACAACAACGCGGTTCTGTCGATCGTCAACAACCTGATCCGCGTGGCCATCATGATGGCGGTTTTCTACGCCATGTTCGCCATTCTGGGCCTGCGCCGCACGGCGATTCGCGGCGACTTCCTGCTGTTCATGCTCTCGGGCGTCTTCATCTACATGACCCATGTAAAGACGGTCTCTTCGGTCATGGGCTCGGACGGCCCCTCGTCGCCGATGATGAAACACGCGCCGATGAACACGGTGATCGCGCTGGCCTCTTCGGCGCTGTCGACGCTGTATCTTCAGGTGCTGACCCTGCTGCTGATCCTGTTTGTCTACCACGTCGCCGTGCGGCCGTTCGAGATCTACGAACCCGCCGGGGCCTTCGCCTGCATCCTGACGGCCTGGTTCTACGGGATCGCGGTCGGGGTCTGTTTCCTGGCGCTGAAACCCTGGTTCCCGGAGTTCACCGGCATCGCGGCCCAGCTTTACACCCGGGCGAACATGATCGCCTCGGGCAAGATGTTCGTGGCCAACCAGATCACGCCCTCGATGCGCAACCTCTTCGACTGGAACCCGCTGTACCATTCCATCGACCAGGCGCGCGGCCATACCTTCATCAACTACAACCCGCATTTCTCGTCGCTGGAATATGCGCTGTCGGTGGCGGTGGCGCTGTTCTGCCTGGGCATGATCGGCGAGTTCTACACCCGCCGCCATGCCTCGCTGTCGTGGAACGCGCGGCGCTGAGGGCGACGTTTTCCCTGGCCTGACGGCCCCGCGCGGGGCAAGCTGGGCCAGAGACCCCGTCCCGGAGCCTGCCGCCATGTCCCGCCTTCTGTCCCTGCTCTGCCTCTGCCTGATCGCCCTGGCCCTGCCCGGCACGGCCCGGGCACAGCCGCAGCTGCCCGCGCTTTATGCCGTCACCGGGGTGGCCGCGAACGACCGGCTGAACATCCGCGCCGCGCCCTCTGCCCGGGCCGAGATCCTGGGCAGCTTCGACCCCGACGCCGAACGGGTCGAAGTGATCCGCCTGGACCCCGCCACCGGCTGGGGGCAAGTCAACCTGGAGGGACGCCAGGGCTGGGTCTCGATGCGCTACCTGCGGGCGATGCCTCAGCGCAGCATGTTCCTGTCGTCGGACCTGGCCTGTTTCGGCACCGAGCCCTTCTGGCTCATGGCCCGCGCCTCTGACGCCCATTACGTGCTGGAAACCCCCGACAGCGGCCGATGGCCGGTGCTGACCATGCTGGAGGACGACGCCCCGGGCGACCGGATCTATGCCCTGTCGGCGCGGTCGGAAGAGTTGACGGTGACCGGCGTGATGCGTCGGGAACTGTGTTCAGACGGGATGTCCGACAGCCTTTACGGCTTCTCGGTGGGGCTGGTGCTGAACGGGCGGCACGAGGGCGAGGAACGCTATCGCCTGATGACCGGCTGCTGCACCCTGACCATCACCGATCCGAACGACTAGGGCACCCTAGTCCACCACCCGGCAGGTCAGGTTGATCCGCCCGCCCTGGGCCAGCAGCGTGGAAGACCCAAAGCGGATCCGGTCCACCCCGTGGTAGAGCAGCCGCGCCTCTCCGCCCAGGATCAGCACGTCGCCGCTTTTCAGCCACAGGCTTTCGGTCTTGCCGCCGCGCTCTGTATTGCCGATGCGGAAA
Organism: Pseudooceanicola aquaeponti; assembly: GCF_050897975.1. Classification (NCBI taxonomy): domain Bacteria; kingdom Pseudomonadati; phylum Pseudomonadota; class Alphaproteobacteria; order Rhodobacterales; family Paracoccaceae; genus Pseudooceanicola; species Pseudooceanicola aquaeponti. Next base: position 519,482 of record NZ_JBPAXY010000002.1, on the reverse strand, counting down.
AGCCCCTCGTCGCCCAGCGAGACCGACAGGACGGGCCAGGAAAAATCGGCCTCGTCCCGGTCCTGGTGCAGGCCCATCTTCGCGCCCTCGCCGTAAAGGTTCACCAGACAGCAATCGGGCTGCCGGGTCAGCCCGGTCAGCGCCGACCAGATCCGCAGCACGCTGTCGGGAATGGGCGGCCAGTCGGCGCCCGAGGGGTGACGCCGCTCATAGCGATAGCCGCGCCGGTCGGAATACCAGCCGTATTTCCCCGCCGAGGTCATGCGCACCGACATCTTCTTGCCCCAGCGGGTTTCCGGCGAGAACAGCGGCGCGGCCTGCTGCACCGCCCGCAGATCCCCCAACAGGGCCTCTTGCGCGGGGCGATCAAGAAATCCCTGCCAGATCTGGACGCCGCGCAGGGTCAGGGTGGGATCGGGCGACATCGGGCTATCCTCTTTGGCTCGGGCGGCGGATTATTCCCCTATGTAGGGGATCTTTCGGCGACGGACACAACAGATTGCCCCTGCCGCCGCGCCCCTTCGGCGGCGCCCCGTTTTCCTGACATTGCAACATTTCGCGACGCAAACCCGGGGCAATGGCGCAAAAGCCGGACCAAGCGGAAATTTTGCCGATCTCGCGCTTGTGACCGGCTTGCAGGGCCGAAACCCCCTCCTTATATACCCTTGAGCCCGGCGGGCGGGGCCAAAACCCCCGCCGGACCGGGTCGCGGAAGGCCGATGCCGTAACGGGTCGGACTTCTGGACCATCGCCTTAAGTAGAAGGGATTGCAAACCATGGGTAAAGTGATCGGGATCGACCTCGGCACCACCAACTCCTGCGTCGCCATCATGGACGGCGCCCAGCCGAAGGTCATCGAAAACTCTGAAGGCGCACGCACCACGCCTTCGATCGTCGCCTTCACCGAAGAAGAGCGGCTGGTCGGCCAGAGCGCCAAGCGCCAGGCCGTGACCAACTCCACCAACACCGTGTTCGGCGTCAAACGCCTGATCGGCCGTCGCGCCAGCGACCCGGCCCTGTCCGCGGACAAATCCAACCTCCCCTACACCATCGTCGACGGCGGCAATGGTGACGCATGGGTCGAGGCCCGTGGCGAGAAATACTCGCCCTCTCAAATCTCAGCCTTCATCCTCGGCAAGATGAAGGAAACCGCCGAAAGCTACCTCGGCGAGGAAGTGACCCAGGCGGTCATCACCGTCCCGGCCTACTTCAACGACGCCCAGCGTCAGGCCACCAAGGACGCCGGCAAGATCGCCGGTCTGGAAGTGCTGCGGATCATCAACGAGCCGACCGCCGCTGCCCTGGCCTATGGTCTGGACAAGGAAGAAACCCACACCATCGCGGTCTATGACCTTGGCGGTGGTACCTTCGACGTGACCATCCTGGAAATCGACGATGGCCTCTTCGAGGTGAAGTCGACCAACGGCGACACCCACCTGGGCGGCGAAGACTTCGACATGAAGATCGTCAACTACCTGGCCGAGGAGTTCAAGAAAGAGAACAACGTCGACCTGCGTCAGGACAAGATGGCCCTGCAACGCCTGAAAGAGGCGGCAGAGAAGGCCAAGATCGAACTGTCGTCCAGCCAGTCGACCGAGATCAACCAGCCCTTCATCTCGATGGGGTCGAACGGTCAGCCGCTGCACATGGTGATGAAGCTGACCCGCGCCAAGCTGGAAAGCCTGGTGTCGGATCTGATCAAGGCCTCGATCAAGCCCTGCCAGGCCGCGCTGAAGGATGCCGGTCTGTCCACCGGCGACATCGACGAGGTCGTCCTGGTCGGCGGTATGACCCGGATGCCCCGCGTGGTCGAGGAAGTGACCAAGTTCTTCGGCAAGGAACCCCACAAGGGCGTGAACCCGGACGAAGTGGTCGCCATGGGCGCCGCCATCCAGGCCGGTGTTCTGCAAGGTGACGTCAAGGACGTGGTCCTGCTGGACGTGACGCCCCTGTCCCTGGGCATCGAAACGCTGGGTGGCGTGTTCACCCGTCTGATCGACCGCAACACGACCATCCCCACCAAGAAGTCCCAGGTCTTCTCGACCGCCGAGGACAACCAGAACGCCGTGACGATCCGCGTGTTCCAGGGTGAGCGTGAGATGGCCGCCGACAACAAGATGCTTGGCCAGTTCAACCTGGAAGACATCCCGCCGGCGCCCCGTGGGATGCCCCAGATCGAGGTGACCTTCGACATCGACGCCAACGGCATCGTGTCGGTTTCCGCCAAGGACAAGGGCACCAACAAGGAACAGAAGATCACCATCCAGGCCTCGGGTGGCCTCAGCGACGCCGACATCGAACAGATGGTGAAGGACGCCGAAGAGAACGCCGAAGCCGACAAGGCCCGCAAGGACCTGGTCGAGGCCCGCAACCAGGCCGAAAGCCTGATCCATTCGACCGAGAAGTCGATCGAGGATCACGGCGACAAGGTCGACCCCTCGACCGTCGAGGCGATCGAACTGGCCGTGGCCGCCCTGAAGGACGAGCTGGAAACCGACAACGCCGAGAAAATCCGCGCCGGTATCCAGAACGTCACCGAAGCGGCCATGCGTCTGGGCGAGGCGATCTACAAGTCGCAGCAGGACGAAGGCTCGGACGAGCCCCAGGCCGCTGACGACGCCTCGGGCGGGGCCTCGGACGACGACAATATCGTCGATGCCGACTTCGAGGATCTGGATGACAACAAGCGTGGCTGATCTGTTCAGCCCACGCTGAGGAACCTCTGGGGCCGGTCCTCCCTTCGGGCGGGCCGGCCTTCAACGTTCCTGAGGCAAGGGATATCCTACCGTGGCAAAACGTGACTATTACGAGGTTCTCGGCCTGAGCAAGGGCGCCTCTGCGGACGAGATCAAGAAGGCCTATCGCAAGAAGGCGAAGGAACTTCACCCCGACCGCAACGCAGACAACCCCCAGGCCGAAGACCAGTTCAAAGAAGTGAACGAGGCCTACGACTGTCTCAAGGACGCCGACAAGAAGGCAGCCTATGACCGCTATGGCCATGCGGCCTTCGAGGGTGGCATGGGCGGCGGGCGCCCCGGTGGCGGTGGCCCCGGCGGCAATGCCGATTTCGCCTCGGCCTTCTCGGATGTGTTCGACGACCTGTTCGGCGATTTCATGGGCGGGCGCCAGCCCGGCGGGCGCCAGCGCGCCACCCGGGGCGCCGACCTGCGCTATAACCTGCGGGTGACCCTGGAAGAGGCCTATACCGGCCTGCAAAAGACCATCAACGTGCCGACATCGGTGCAATGTACGGTCTGCGAGGGCACGGGCGCCGAGGGCGGCGCCGAGCCCACCACCTGCCCCACCTGTTCCGGCATGGGCAAGGTGCGCGCGCAGCAGGGTTTCTTCACCGTCGAACGCACCTGCCCGACCTGTTCGGGCCTGGGCCAGATCATCAAGAACCCCTGCAAGGCCTGTGGCGGCCAGGGCCGCGTCGATCGCGACCGGCAGCTGTCGGTGAACATCCCCGCCGGGGTGGAAACCGGCACCCGCATTCGCCTGGGCGGCGAGGGCGAGGCCGGGATGCGCGGCGGGCCTGCGGGCGACCTCTATATCTTCATCGAGGTGGCCAAGCATCCGATCTTCGAACGCGACGGGACCAACCTGTTCTGCCGCGTGCCGGTGTCGATGGCCACCGCCGCCCTGGGCGGCGACATCGAGGTGCCGACGATGGATGGCGGACGCTCGCGGGTGAAGATCCCCGAAGGGTCGCAATCGGGCCGCCAGATGCGCCTGCGCGGCAAGGGGATGCCGGCGCTGCGTGGCGGCGGCGCGGGCGACATGTTCATCGAACTGGCGGTCGAGACCCCGGTGAACCTGACCGGGCGGCAAAAGGAACTGCTGCGCGAGTTCGAGGACCTATCGGAAGAGAACAACCCCGAGAGCGAAGGCTTCTTCAAATCCGTCAAGAACTTCTGGGATTCGATGAAGGGGTGAATTGCCAAACCGGGGCCTTCGGCCCCGGCAAAAGGTCCAGTGGACCTTTTGGGCAATTCACGGGCGGAGCCCCGGTCACGGGGCCCCTATACCCACTCATTACTCCAACCAGGGCGGCCCCGTGCCGCCCTTTTTCCTGCGTGGCGCGCGCCCCTTAACCGAACGCTAACCATTGCGGGCGCAGGCTGGCCGCATGACCAGACCCGCCGCCTTTTCCGACAGCGCCCCCTCGCTCTTCGACAGCGACGAGGCCCCGGTGCAGCCGCTGAAATCCGGCCGCCTGCCCTCTTATATCGGCGACCACCGCAAACGCCTGCGCGAACGCTTCATGCAGGGGGGCGCGGCGGCCCTGCCCGATTACGAGATGCTGGAACTGGTCCTTTTCCGCGCCAACAGCCGCCAGGACATGAAACCGCTGGCCCGCCGCCTGCTGCAACGCTTCGGCGATTTCAATGGCGTCATCAGCGCCCCGCGCGATCAGCTGCTGGAACAGCACGAGGTCGGCGAGGCCGTGATCTGCGAGCTGAAGATCATCGAGGCCGCCGCCCAGCGCCTGGCCCGCGCGCGGGTGATGCAACGCCCCGTGGTCAGCTCCTGGGATGCGCTGCTGGACTATTGCCACACCGCCATGGCGCATCGCGAAACCGAACAGTTCCGCGTCCTCTACCTGGACCGGAAGAACGTGCTGATCGCGGATGAGGAACAGGGCAAGGGCACCGTCGACCATGTGCCCGTTTACCCGCGCGAGGTGGTCAAACGCGCCCTGCAACTGAACGCCAGCGCGCTGATCCTGGTGCACAACCACCCCTCTGGCGATCCCTCGCCCTCGCAGGCCGATATCGACATGACCGCCCAGATCGAGGCCGCGGCCGAGGCCCTGGGCCTGGCGCTGCATGACCACATCATCGTCGGCCGCTCACGCGAGCTGTCCTTCCGCTCTGAAGGGTACCTGTAGCCCCGACATAGCCCCCGAAACGCCAGACGGCCCCCGCAGGGGCCGCCGGTCTAGCTCGCAAAGGCAGATGCCGCTTAAAGCGTCGCCTCGAAGGCCGCGATCCCGGCCTCGGCCACCTCGCGGTCCTGCCCCGGCGTGCCGGAACTGACGCCGATGCCGCCGACGCAGTCGCCGCCCGCCATCACCGGCAGGCCCCCCGCCACGACCATCAGCCGCCCGCCAATGGCCGAGGCGATGCCATAGGCCGGGGCGCCGGGCTGCGAGGCGGTGCCATAGTCATGGGTCGCCTTCTTGGCCCCCGAGGCGGTAAAGCTCTTGTCGATGGCCACGGTGATAGAGGTCACCTTGCCGCCCTCCATCCGCTCGAAGGCCAGCAGGTTGCCGCTTTCGTCGGTGATGGCAATGCACATGGGCACGCCGATCTCGGCGGCCTTGGCCTTGGCGCCCTCCAGCAGAACGCGGGCATCGGCAAGGTCCAAACGGGTGATCTGGATCATTGGGCGGCCTCCTTGGCCTTGGCTTCGCGGCGCCGCGCGTGCAGCACCGGTTCGGTATAGCCCGAGGGCTGGGCGACCCCGGTAAAGATCAGGTCGCGCGCCGCGGCAAAGGCCACGCCGTCGAAATCGGGCGCCATGGGGATATAGGCCGGATCGCCCGCGTTCTGGGCGTCTACCTTGACCGCCATACGGCGCAGGGCGTCCTCGACCTGGGCCTCGGTCACCAGCCCGTGCAGCAACCAGTTGGCCAGATACTGCGACGAGATCCGCAGGGTGGCGCGGTCTTCCATCAGGCCCACATCGTTGATGTCGGGCACCTTGGAACAGCCGACGCCCTGGTCGATCCAGCGCACCACATAGCCCAGGATCCCCTGGCAATTGTTCTCGACCTCGCGGGCCACCTCCTCCTCGGTCAGGTTGCGCCCCGACAGCAGCGGCGGCGTCAGCAACGCGTCCAGCGAGGCGGCGGCGCGGCCCTTCAGCGCGTCCTGGCGGGCGAAGACGTCCACCTGGTGGTAATGGGTGGCGTGCAGCGTGGCGGCCGTGGGCGAGGGCACCCAGGCGGTGGTGGCCCCGGCCATCGGGTGGCCGATCTTGGCCTCCAGCATCTCGGCCATGCGGTCGGGCTTGGCCCACATGCCCTTGCCGATCTGACCGCGCCCTTGCAGGCCCAGGGTCAGGCCCGCGTCCACATTGCCCTGCTCATAGGCGGCCAGCCAACCGGCCTTGGCCATGTCGGCCTTGGGCACGAAGGCGCCCGCCTGCATCGAGGTGTGGATCTCGTCGCCGGTGCGATCCAGGAAGCCGGTGTTGATGAAGACCACGCGGTCCTTCACCTGGCGCAGACATTCCGACAGGTTGACCGAAGTGCGGCGTTCCTCGTCCATCACCCCCAGCTTGACGGTGTTCATCGGCAGGCCCAGCTCGGCCTCGACCCCGGCATACAGGCGGTCGGCAAAGGCCACTTCCTCGGGGCCGTGCATCTTGGGCTTCACCACATAGACCGACCCGGCGCGAGAGTTGCGGGGGCCCTCGGTCTTCTTCAGGTCATGCATGGCGCAGGCCACGGTGACCATGGCGTCCAGCATCCCTTCCGGGGTCTCTTCGCCCTCGAACAGCACCGCGTCGGTGGTCATCAGATGGCCCACGTTGCGCACCAGCAGCAGGGCGCGGCCCGGCAGGGTCAGGGCGCCGCCCTCGGGCGCGGTCAGTGCAAGATCGGGGGCCAGGGCGCGGGTCATGACCTGCCCGCCCTTCTCGAAGGTTTCGGCCAGGTCGCCCTTCATCAGGCCCAGCCAGTTGGAATAGGCCAGAACCTTGTCCTGGGCATCGACGCAGGCCACGCTGTCTTCGCAGTCCTGGATGGCGGTCAGGGCCGATTCCAGCAGCACATCGCGCAGCCCCGCCGCGCTGTCGCGGCCCACCGGGTGGCTGGGGTCGATCAGCAGGCCGATATGCAACCCGTTGTGGCGCAGCATATAGGTGGCCGTGGCCCCCTCTTCGGCATAGCCCACGAAGACCGAAGGATCCTTGAACCCATGCACGCCAGAGGCCGCCCGGGCCAGCAGCTCGCCGCCCTCGCGGAAATACTCGCTGACCTCGGTATGCGAGATCGACTTCAGCGGCACGGCAGTGTCCAGGAACTCGGCCGCCCAGGCCACCGCCTGCGCGCCGCGCTTGGGGTCATAGCCCTTGCCCTCGGGCGCGCCCGGCAGGGCGTCGGTGCCGTACAGCGCGTCGTAAAGCGATCCCCAGCGAGCATTGGCGGCGTTCAGGGCGAAGCGGCCATTGGTGATCGGCACCACCAGCTGCGGCCCGGCCACGCGGGCGATCTCGTCATCGACATTCTGGGTGCCGATCGAGAACTCCGGCCCCTCGGGCACGATATAGCCGATCTCGGTCAGGAAGGCGCGATAGGCGGCGCCATCCCAGGGCTGGCCCTTGCGTTCGGTCAGCCAGGCGTCGATCTGCGCCTGAAGGCGGTCACGCGTTTCCAGCAGGGCCAGGTTTTCCGGCACCAGATCGCGCAGCAGACGGGCATAACCGGCCCAGAAATGCTCGGCGGTGACGGGCAGTCCGGGCAGAACCTGCCCTTCGATCAGATCGGCCAGATCCGTGGCCACGGACAGGCCGGCGCGGCTGACATAGTCGGTCATAACGATCTCCTGAAATATCTGCGCCGAAGATAGCGAATGCGCCGCCGCTGGCGATGAAATTCGCGCGGCTTTCCACGATACGGAAAGGTTGGTGAGGTGGGCGCGCGGCAGCGGACGGATCAGCCGGGCGCCTAGCGCAGCCAGACCTCGACCCGGCGGTTCACCTGGCGGCCCCAGTCGCTGTCGTCGCAGGCCATGGGCATGGCCTCGCCGAAGGTATCGGTGCCCAGGGTGACCCGCGACAGATCGGCGGTTTCGGCGGCGGCCAGCACGGCGCGGCGCACCGTCTCGGCCCGTTCGGCCGAGATCCGCAGGTTCGCCTCGGCGCTGCCGTCGCCATCGGAAAAGCCGATCAGCAGCACCTCGCGCCCGTCGAACTGGCCGCTTTCCAGGGCGCGCGCCATCATCCGCACGTTGGACAGCGACTGCGCATCCAGCCGGGTGGATCCGGCGCGGAAGCGGAAAGAGGTGGTCAGCCGTTTCATCCCGGTCAGGGTGGTCACCATGCGCTGCAATTCGGCCAGGGGCACCTCGTCGCCCGCCTGGGCAATGGCATTGGCGAAGCGGTCGCCCTGGTCGTCAATGGCCACCTCTTCTGGCAGCTGGTCGACGAAGCCGGCGCGGCGGATCACATATTGCGCCTGGGGGTCGCGGGTATAGGCCAGGAAATCGCGCGCCAGTTTCGGCAGCCGCACGGCGGGCTGATAGAGGAAGACCGGCGCGGTCATCGGGTAATCCTCGGTCTTGGCATTGCGCCGCGTGGCCTGAAGGGTGAAACCGCAGGCGCCCGACAGGGCCAGCCCCGCCGCCGCCCCCACCTCGGAGGCCGAAGACAGGCCGATGGCGAAGGGATCCGCCAGCACCGCCTTCAGCAAATCCTCGTCGCTGTCGTGCTGCACCGCACCCGCGGCCAGACCGGCGCCACCGGGGCGCAGCAGGCGGTCCTGCACCACCTGCCCCAGGCCCGAGGTCAGATCCCGCAGGTGCGGCACGATGGGGGCATCGGCCCCGCCCAGGTCCTGCCAGTTGGTGATCCGCCCGGCAAAGACATCCGCCAGCTGCGGCATGGTCAGCCGCTGCACCGGGTTGCCCGGCGCCACGATGGGCACCAGCGCATCCAGCGCCAGCACCCGGGCGCGGCCCTTCTGGGTCAGGTCGCCCAGACCGGCGGCGCGGGCGGCCTCCAGCTCGGTCTCGCGGACCTCGCGCAGGGCCATGACCAGATCGGCGCCCGCCTCGATCAGCTCGGCAAAGCCGCGGTCGGTGGTGTGGCTGTGGATGGTGAACTCGCCCGCGACGCGCCCGCCCGCGCGCTCGGTCAGGGTATACAGAACCTGCCCCGGCCCCAGTTCCTCGCGCCGCACCGCATAGCCCGCGCGCAGGCCGAAGCCCTCGACCAGGGCGGGCATCAGCACCTCGCCCACGGTTTCGGCGCCGGAAATGGTGATACGGGCCACGTAATCGGTCAGGTCGGGGCAGCCCGGCCCGTCGCACAGCACGCCAGAGCCATCCAGCGTCAGCACGCCAAATTCGGTTTGCAGCCGGTAGAATTCGCCGTCAAAGCCCAGCAGGTCGCCGGACAATTCGACATTGCCGTCGCGCGAGGTCAGCGTCACATCCTGCGCGCGGACCCATGTCGCAAGGGGCAAAAGGAAAAGTGCGGCGAAAATCGCCGCACGCAGGGATCGCATGTGCCTGGCCTCGGGTTCCCGCAGGTTACTTGGCGGCGATCTTCAGATCATCGAGAAGATTCTTCAACAGCAGATAGTCGCCCGCCGCGTCGCAGGCGGGCATCGTGACATTCAGGTCATGGAAGCTGCCGAAGGCGCCTTCGCTGACATGGATCACCTGGGCGGCAATGTCCTTGCCGCAATTGGCCTCGGTCACCTGGGCCTCGACCGACAGGTCGATGGTGCCCGCCTTGCGGGCAATGCCCAGCGGGAAGGAATAGACCTGCGCCATGCGGGCCTGGGGCAGATCCGGGTTGCCCAGCAGGGTCAGGAACCCGCCCTCGCCGCGCGCGGCCACGGCGGCCTCTTGCGGGGCCTCGGCCCAGACATGGCCCGGCTCGGCATAGCTGGCACCGTATTCCAGCGCGTGCAGCTCCAGCCCCGTGTCGCCCTGCCATTGCACGACCGAGCGGTCGTAAAAGGCCAGGGAAGAGACCTCGGTATCGGCGCTGGCGCCCTCGCCGTCCTGGAAGACGGCCACGAAGATGGCGAACTCGGCCAGGGCGGGCACCGACAGGGTCAGGGCGCCGCTGGCGTCGGTCAGCTCGGTAAAGACCATGCCCTCGTGATGAAAGGCGACGCGGTCGTCGGCGTAGCAGGGCGCGTCCAGGGTCAGGGTGACCATGGCGGCGGCGGCGGGCTCGGCGGTCAGGGTGACGGCACAGGCGGCCCCCTCGGAGGCCTCGGCGCTCTCGGTCTGGATGGGATCGGCGGTGCCCTCGGCCTGCACCGGGGTCGGGGCCAGCGGCGCGGCGGGGCCGGTGGCGGCCAGCTCGGCCTCGGGGTGCAGCACGGGCGAGGAGGTCAGTTCGATGTCTTGCAGCGCCAGACCATCCTCTTCGGGCGCCTCGGCCAGGACGGGGTCGGCCAGCGGCGCGGCCTGGGCGGCCGCCTGGGCGGCGGCGGCCTGGGCCTGGGCGGCAGCCACGTTGCGCGAATGGCGTTCCATCATATAGCCGCTGCCCCCGGCCACAAGCAGCCCGGCCCCGGCAATGGCGGCGGTCTTGATCAGCATGGCCTTGGCGATCGGCATGACTAGTCCTCCTGCGATGGTGGCACCCTCGCGTCCGATTCGGGCGCCCATGTGGCACCAAGGGGGAGAATTCGGGCCAGATCCCCCGGCCCAAGGCGGAATGCGAAAGGGGCGGCGCCATCGGCACCGCCCCCTCTTTCCGTCAGTCACGCCTGTCGGTCAGACCAGCGCGCCGTGGCAATGTTTGAACTTCTTGCCCGACCCGCAGGGGCAGGCCGAGTTGCGGCCCGGGGTACCCCAGGTCTCGGGGTTCTCGGGATCGAAGCCCGGCACATAGCCCGGCCCGTCGGGGAAGACCCCCTCGGGGGCGTCTTCGCCCGAGGCGCGGGCCTCGGCCTGTTGCACGGCGGCGTCGACCTGCGCCTGCTGCGCCGCCATCTGCTGTTGCAGGGCGGCGATCTGCGCCTGACGCTCTTCCTCGGTCATCGGGCGGACACGGGACAGGGTCGCGGTGACCTCTTCGCGCAGGCTGTCCAGCAGGGTCTCGAACAGCTGGAAGGCCTCGTTCTTGTATTCGTTCAGCGGATCGCGCTGCGCATAGCCGCGGAAGCCGATGACAGAGCGCAGATGCTCCATCGTCAGCAGGTGCTCGCGCCATTTGCCGTCGATGGTTTGCAGCAGGATCTGCTTTTCGATCACCCGCATATGCTCGGGGCCGAAGGCGGCGGCCTTGGCGGCCATGGCCTCGTCCGAGGCCTTTTCCAGACGCTCGATCACATGCTCGTCGTCCACGCCCTCTTCGGCGGCCCATTGATCGACCGGCACGTCGATGCCCAGCTTCTCGATACAGGCGGCGCGCAGGCCCTCTGTGTCCCACTGATCGGCGTAGGTCTTGGGCGGCATGTACTGTTCGACCAGATCCGCGATCACCTCATAGCGCATGTCCTGCACGATCTCGGACAGGTCCTGCGCCTCCATGATCTCGCGGCGCTGACCGAAGATCAGCTTCCGCTGGTCGTTCATCACGTCATCGAACTTCAGCACGTTTTTCCGCATGTCGAAGTTGCGGCCCTCGACCTTGGCCTGGGCGCGTTCCAGCGACTTGTTCACCCAGGGGTGAATGATCGCCTCGCCTTCCTTCATGCCCAGCCCCGACAGCACCTTGTCCAGACGTTCGGACCCGAAGATGCGCATCAGGTCGTCTTCGAGGCTGAGGAAGAAGCTGGATTTGCCCGGGTCGCCCTGACGGCCCGAGCGGCCGCGCAGCTGGTTGTCGATGCGGCGGCTTTCGTGGCGTTCCGTGGCCAGAACGTAGAGACCGCCGGCGGTCTTCACCTCTGCCTCGGCGGCGGCGTGTTCCGCCTCGATCTTTTCGCGCACGGCGTCGGGGTCGGCCTCGGGGTTGGCGGCCAGGGCCTCCATCACCTTGATCTCGACGTTGCCGCCCAGTTTGATGTCGGTGCCGCGCCCCGCCATGTTGGTGGCGATGGTGATCGCCCCCAGCTTGCCCGCCTCGGCAACGATCTGCGCCTCTTGCTCGTGGTGGCGGGCGTTCAGCACGTTGTGCTCCAGCCCGGCCTGGGTCAGCAGCTGGCTCAGCAGTTCGGATTTCTCGATCGAAGTCGTGCCGACAAGGATCGGCTGGCCCTTTTCATGGGCGGCGCGGATCTCTTCGATGATCGCCTGATATTTTTCCTGCTGGGTGCGATAGATGCGGTCGTCGTTGTCGATCCGCGCAATCGGCTTGTTGGTCGGCACTTCGACCACGCCCAGGCCATAGATTTCCTGGAATTCCTCGGCCTCGGTGGTGGCGGTGCCGGTCATGCCCGACAGCCGGTTGTACAGGCGGAAGTAGTTCTGGAAGGTGACCTGTGCCAAGGTGACGTTCTCGGGCTGGATCTCGACCTTTTCCTTGGCCTCGATGGCCTGGTGCAGACCCTCGGACAGGCGGCGGCCCGGCATCATGCGGCCGGTGAACTCGTCGATCAGAACCACGTCGCCGTTGCGCACGATGTAATGCTGGTCCTTGATGAACAGCTTGTGGGCACGCAGGGCCTGGTTCACGTGGTGCACAATGGTGGTGGACTCGGGATCATACAGCGTTGCCCCCTCTTCCAGCAGACCGGCCTCGTGCAGCAGGGTCTCCAGCTTTTCGTTGCCCTCTTCGGTGAAGGTCACGCCGCGCTGTTTCTCGTCGGTGGTGTAATCCTCTTCCGACAGCGAGGGGATCAGGGCGTCGATGGCGGTATAAAGATCGCTGCGGTCCTGGGCGGGGCCCGAGATGATCAGCGGCGTGCGCGCCTCGTCGATCAGGATGCTGTCCACCTCGTCGACGATCGCGAAGTTGTGCTCGCGCTGATAGAGGTCCTTCAGCTCGGACTTCATGTTGTCGCGCAGATAATCGAAGCCCAGTTCGTTGTTGGTGGCATAGGTGATGTCGCACTGATAGGCGGCGCGTTTCTCCGCATCCGGCTGGCCGGGATAGACGACGCCGGTCGTCAATCCGAGGAAGCCGTAGACCTTGGACATCCAGTCGGCATCGCGCTTGGCCAGGTAGTCGTTCACCGTGACCACATGCACACCCAGCCCCGACAGGGCGTTCAGATAGGCGGGGAAGGTGGCGACCAGGGTCTTGCCCTCGCCGGTCTTCATCTCGGCGATATTGCCCTGGTGCAGGAAGATGCCGCCCATCAACTGAACGTCAAAGGCCCGCAGGCCAATGGCGCGGCGGGCCCCTTCGCGGCAGTTAGCAAAGGCTTCGGGCAGCAGATCGTCCAGGGTCTCGCCGCCTGCCAGCCGTGTCTTGAACTCTTCCGTCTTGGCGCGCAGGCCCTCGTCGGTGAGCGCCTTGAACTCGTCTTCCAGCGCGTTGATCTTCGCGACCAGCGGGCGCGTCGCCTTGACCTTGCGGTCGTTCGGCGTGCCGAAGACCTTCTTGGCGAGTGTTCCGAAACCCAGCATGATCTATCTTCCGCTTCTTTACGCCATCGTGTGAGGGGGCCTGTTGTGTGGGCGCCTTACGACCCGTAAACAGGGCCGGAACAGGCCGCCAAGCCCCTTTGCCATAAGGCGATGTAGTGGGCGGGCGGAAGAGTGTCAACGCCACGGCCCCCGTGGCAAACGGAAGGAAAATCCATGTTGCACCGTCTCACCCTTGCCGCCCTGCTGACCCTGTCGGTTCCCGCACCGCTTCTGGCGCAGGAGACTGCCGCAACGGAAGGCACCGTGCCGTCGAACTACACCCTGACCGTCGAGGGCCCTCTGAGCCTTGATACCGTCCTGGCCCGCGTGGGCGAGACCGAGATCACCCTGGGCCATCTGGTCGCCGCCCAGATGGAGGCCCCGCAGCCCTATAACCAAATGCCCCTGGCCCAGCTGGCCGAGCCCCTGCTGAAGCAGGTCGTGCAGCAGGAAGAGCTGCGCCAGACCTTCGAGGGCGAGACCCCGGCGGCCACCCGCTATCTGCTGGACAACACCGAACGCAAGGTCGTGGCCACCGACGCCATGCTGCAATACCTCTCGGCCACCATCACCGACGAACGTATCCAGCAGGCCTATGACGAGGCCTACCCCGATGACAGCTCGGGCCCGGTGGAATATCACGCTGCCCATATTCTGGTCGAAACCGAGGAAGAGGCCCAGGCGCTGGTCGAAGAGTTGGAGGGCGGCGCCGAGTTCGCGACCCTGGCGCGCGACAAGTCCACCGGCCCCTCGGGCCCCAATGGCGGCGATCTGGGCTGGTTCACCCCCGACAAGATGGTCGCCGAGTTCAGCCAGGCGGTTTCGGCGATGGAACCGGGCGAGATCTCGGCCCCGGTGCAGACCCAGTTCGGCTGGCATGTGATCAAGCTGGAGGAAACCCGCCAGCGCAAACCCGAGCTGGAGGCGGTGCGCCAGCAGCTGATCGGCCAGCTTCAGGAAAGCGAGAGCATGGCCTATCTTGACGAACTCTCCGCAAACTCCGATGCATCCATGGCCGATCTCAGCGAGCTGGACCTGAGCAACGAGGTTCTGATGCCGCTTTACATGGAAATGCAGGAGTAACAGCGCATGGCTGGCAAGTATCCGACCTCTCCCCTGGCGCCCGCCGCCTTTCCCGCGCTGCCCGTCATCAAGGGCGTGCGTTTCGCGACCGCTGCGGCGGGGGTGAAATACCAGGGGCGCACGGATGTGATGCTTGCCGCCCTCGACGCCGGCACCACGGTGGCCGGCGTCTTTACCAAATCCAAGACCCGCTCGGCGCCGGTGCTGGACTGCCAGGCCAAGATCGGCCTGGACGGCAGCGGCCCGGCGGCCATCGTGGTGAACTCGGGCAACTCGAACGCCTTCACCGGCAAGAACGGCATCGAGGCGACCCGCGCGGTCACCTCTGCCGCCGCCGCCGCCCTGGGCATCGACGAGACGCGCGTCTTTTCGTCCTCGACCGGGGTGATCGGAGAGCCCCTGCCCCATGCCCGCATCACCGCCAAGCTGGACGAGCTGGCGGGCAACCTGTCTGAGACCAAGATCGAAGAGGCCGCCGGTGCGATCATGACCACCGACACCTTCCCCAAGGGGGCCTCGGCCGAGGTGATGGTGGACGGCACGCCGGTCAAGATCGCGGGCATCGCCAAGGGGTCCGGCATGATCGCCCCCGACATGGCGACGATGCTGGTCTATATCTTTACCGATGCGCAGGTCGAACGCTCGGTCCTTCAGGACATGCTCTCGGCGCTGACCGATGTCACCTTCAACTGCATCACCGTGGACAGCGACACCTCGACCTCTGACACCCTGCTGCTGGCGGCCACCGGCACCTCGGGCGCCCAGGTCGGGCCCGAAAGCACCGGCTTCATCGAGGCGCTGCGCGGGGTGATGCTGGACCTGTCGCACCAGGTGGTGAAAGACGGCGAAGGGGCGACCAAGTTCGTCGAGATCCACGTCTCCGGCGCCGCCTCGGACGAGGACGCCAAGATCCACGCCATGTCGATTGCCAATTCGCCGCTGATCAAGACCGCCATCGCGGGCGAGGATCCCAACTGGGGCCGCGTCGTCATGGCGATCGGCAAATCCGGCGCCGCCGCCGACCGCGACCTGCTGACCATCCGCTTTGGCGACGTCCTGGTGGCCGAGAACGGCTGGGTCTCGCCCGACTACCGCGAGGAACAGGGCGCGGCGATCATGAAGGAACAGGAGATCGCCATTTCGGTGGATCTGGGCCTGGGCGGCGGCACCGCCACCGTCTGGACCTGCGACCTGACCCATGGCTACATCTCGATCAACGCGGACTACCGCTCGTGACCAAGAAGATCATCCTTGTCTCCGCCGTCGCCCTGATCGACGTGGACGGCCGGGTGCTGCTGGCGCAGCGCCCGGAGGGCAAGTCCATGGCGGGCCTGTGGGAGTTCCCGGGCGGCAAGGTCGAGCCGGGCGAAAGCCCCGAGGCCGCGCTGATCCGCGAGCTGAAGGAAGAGCTGGGCATCGACACCTGGTCGTCCTGCCTGGCGCCGCTGACCTTCGCCAGCCACGCCTATGACGACTTCCACCTGCTGATGCCGCTGTTCGCCTGCCGTCGCTGGGAGGGCACGCCGCAGCCGCAGGAAGGCCAGACCCTGGCCTGGGCGCGTGGAAACGAGCTGCGCAACTACGAGATGCCCCCCGCGGACGTGCCCCTGCTGCCGATCCTGCGCGACTGGCTCTAGGCGAATCACCCCTGCAAAGGCAGCGCGACAGCCAACTCGCCCCATACGTGTGTCTACATTTGACACATAATCCAGGCGAGAGTGCCGCCTATTTCCTCGACAAGTCAACGGGTTTTGCCGATTTTCACAGCGCACAACCCGACCATACGCACAAGGTATACTTCTGCGTCGCGGCAAGATTTCCGC
This sequence comes from Pseudooceanicola aquaeponti, assembly GCF_050897975.1. NCBI lineage: Bacteria > Pseudomonadati > Pseudomonadota > Alphaproteobacteria > Rhodobacterales > Paracoccaceae > Pseudooceanicola > Pseudooceanicola aquaeponti. The sequence goes on along the minus strand of NZ_JBPAXY010000002.1, from coordinate 503,368 downwards.
GACGCGGCGTCAGATTGTGTAGAAATTAAGGCAAAAGCGTAACAACAGAGTAAGATTTGACTGCTCTGTTAACAGAGGTTGCGGTGTAATTAAGGCACAACATCTGTGGGGAAGGGGTTCCTACCATGCTGAAGACCATTACTCTTGGCACGTGCGTCTCCGTTCAGGGCACCTTTGTGCGCGCACTGCCGAACGGCAAGGTCGAAGTTCGCGTCGGCCAGCAAGTGTTCACCGGTGCACCGGTGAGCCAGGATGCCGCCGCCTGAACATCCCGGCACGGCCGAAATGAAGAACGTCAGGGCAGCCCACGGGCTGCCTTTTCGTTTGTGGCCCCGGGGGCTCCAGCCAGGACCCCGCGACAATAGCACCGCACCAACGCAAAAGGCCGGCCCCCAGGAGACCGGCCTTTCGCTGTTTCCAGGCGGGGGGTCAAAGCTTGCGCTCGACCTCCTCGCGCTCGAAGATCTCGATGACATCGTTCGGGCGGATGTCGTCGTAGTTCTCGAAGGCCATACCGCATTCCTGGCCCGACTGAACCTCGGCCACTTCGTCCTTGAAGCGCTTCAGGGTCTTCAGCGTGCCTTCGTGGATCACCACGTCGTCGCGCAGCAGGCGGACGCCTGCGGAACGGCGGGCGACACCTTCGGTAACCAGACAGCCCGCGACCTTGCCGACGTTGGAGACCTTGAAGACCTCCTTGATCGAGGCGTAGCCGATGAAGTGCTCGCGGATCTCGTTCGACAGCAGGCCCGAGGCCGCCGCCTTCACGTCATCCACCAGGTCGTAGATCACGCTGTAGTAGCGGATCTCGACACCCTTCTGGTTGGCGCTGTTACGCGCGGGCGCATTGGCCCGAACGTTGAAGCCGATGACCGGACAGCCCGAGGCCTCGGCCAGGCCCACGTCGGTTTCGGTGATGGCACCGACGCCGTAGTGGATGACCCGCACGCGGACCTCTTCGTTGCCGACCTTCTCCAGCGCCTGCACGATCGCCTCGGCAGAGCCCTGCACGTCGGCCTTCACGATGACCGGCAGTTCCGAGACATTCTCGTCTGCCTTGGCCTTCGCCATCAGCTGTTCCAGCGTGGTGCCTGCGCCGATGGCCGCGGATTTCTCCTTGGCCACGTTGTGGCGGTACTCGGCGATCTCGCGGGCCTGGGCCTCGGTCGAAACCACGTTCAGAACGTCACCCGCTTCGGGCGTGCCGTTCAGGCCCAGCACCTCGACCGGCACCGAGGGGCCAGCTTCGTCGACGCGGTCGCCCTTGTCGTTCACCAGGGCACGGACCTTGCCGTACTGCTCGCCGACGACAAAGATGTCGCCCTTGCGCAGGGTGCCCTTCTGAACCAGCACGGTGGCGACGGGGCCACGGCCCACGTCCAGCTGGGCCTCGATCACGGCGCCTTCGGCGGCGCGGTCGGGGTTGGCCTTCAGCTCCAGGATCTCAGATTGCAGCGCGATGGCTTCGAGCAGTTCATCCAGACCCTTGCCGGTCAGCGCGGACACTTCGACGTCCTGCACTTCGCCCGACATCTTCTCGACGATCACCTCGTGTTGCAGCAGCTCGGCGCGAACCTTGTCCGGGTCGGCGGCGGGCTTGTCGCACTTGTTGATCGCGACGATCATCGGCACACCGGCCGCTTTCGCGTGGTGAATGGCCTCGATGGTCTGCGGCATGACCGAATCATCCGCGGCCACCACCAGCACGACGATGTCCGTCACCTGGGCGCCACGCGAGCGCATCGAGGTGAAGGCAGCGTGGCCGGGCGTGTCGAGGAAGGACAGCACAGCGCCGCTTTCGGTGGTCACCTGGTAGGCGCCGATGTGCTGGGTGATGCCCCCGGCTTCGCCCGCAACCACCTTGGCGTTGCGGATCGCATCCAGAAGCGAGGTCTTGCCGTGGTCGACGTGGCCCATGATCGTGATCACCGGGGGACGCGACTTCAGGTCTTCGGGCTTGTCCTCGACCGACTGGATCACGTCTTCGACGTCGGCATCGGAAACCCGCTGCACGTTGTGGCCGAATTCCTCGATGATCAGCTCGGCGGTGTCGGCGTCGATGGTCTGGTTCTGGGTGACCATCATGCCGTTCTGCATCAGGGCCTTGACCACATCGGCGACGCGTTCGGCCATACGGTTGGCCAGTTCCGACACCACGATGGTTTCGGGCAGCTGGACGTCACGCACCACCTTTTCACGGGGCACGTTGCCGCCCATGGCCTTCTGCCGGGCGCGTTCCTGCTTCCGCTTCATCGCGGCCATGGATTTCTGACGGCCACCCTCGCCACCGCGAAGGGCTTGATTCAGCGTCAGTTTACCGGACCGGCGGCCATCGTCACGCCCCTTGCCACGGCCGCCGCGATCGTCACGATCGGCGTTACCGCGATCGGTGCGTTCGGGCATGGCGGGCTTGGCGGTACGACCCTTGGCGGCGCGGCCGCCATCCTCGGCGGGCGCCTCGGCAGGCGCGGCAGCAGCCGCAGCGGCGCGCTTGGCGGCCTCGGCTTCTTCCTTGCGCTTGCGCTCTTCTTCCTCGGCCTTGGCCTTGGCTTTCTCCTCGGCCTCGCGGGCTTCACGCTCTTTCTGCTCCGCCTCTTCACGGCGGCGCTGGCGCTCTTCCTCGCGTTCCTTTTCCTCGCGGGCGCGGCGTTCGGCGTCTTCGGCCTCACGCGCCTTGGCGGCGGCCACGGCCTTCAGGCGGCGTTCCATTTCGGCATCGGTGATGCCCTTGGGCCGCTTGTTGGGATCCCCCAGTGCCGGGTTGCCACCAGATTTGCCCGAGCCCGGCTTGGGCACGACAACGCGTTTGCGCTTCGTCACCACTTCGACGTTCTTGGTGCGGCCGTGGCTGAAGCTTTGCTTCACGTTCCCCGCACGGGGACCGCCGCCTCGAACACCCAGAGTCTTTTTACCGTCGTTGTCGCTCATATTGGCCAATCTTCCTTTCAGGCGGGACCCTCCCGCCTCATGCGTCAGGCACGCAGACCTCGCAGTCTTGCGGCCTCCTCTACAACACGTTTGCTCAAACCGCCAGTTCCTAAGGCGGCGTGTATGACAGTTTCCCGACCGAAGGCCAAGCCCAGCTCATCTGCCGTAAGCCAGCCGATGTAGTTGCCCCGGTGGGGGGTCGACAGTTTGGTCTTGCCTCGGGTCGACCCGTCGCTGGCCTGGATGAGGGCGGTGGCCTCTTCCTTCGCCAGCATGTCCTTCACCTTCTCATAGCCCGCGACCGCATCCCCGGACTTCCGCGCCAGCGCCAGAAGTTCGCAGACCCGCTTCGCCAGAAGGGTCTCGACCATGTCCGACAGATTGTCGGGCACGGTCACCTGTTGCTTGGCCGACCGCGAAAACAGCTTCTTTTTCGCGGCGGTGTCGATCGCCTCGCGCTCGGAGGTGACCCAGATGCCCCGGCCGGGCAGCTTGCCCGCAAGATCCGGCACCACCTGGCCCTCGGGCCCGACGACAAAGCGGATCAGACCGGCCTTGGGCTGTGCCTCGCCGGTGACGATGCACTTGCGTTCGGGCCCGTCCTCACGGTCCTTGGTCTTGCCGCCTCGGCTCATCGACGCGTCTCCGTTCCCGGTTTCAGCTTTCGGCCTCGTCGCCCTCGGCCTCGCCCTCGATCTCGTCGTCCTCGACCTCGGGGTTCAGCTCTTCGGGATCGACCCAGCCCAGCAGGACGCGGGCGGTCATCACCAGCTGCTGCGCCTCTTCCAGCGAGACATCGAATTTCTCAAGAAGACCGTCGTCCTTCTGGCGTTCGCCATCGACGGTGGTCCAGCCGCCAGCCAGTTCCCAGTCGGCGCAGGTGGCGAAGTCTTCCAGCGTCTTGATGCCGTCTTCCGCCAGCACTTCCACCATCTGGGGGGTCAGGCCGTCGAATTCAATAAGGCTGTCCTCGGCGCCCAGCTCGCGGGCCCGGTCCAGGGCCGCCTTGGCCTGGGCCTCGAGCACGTCACGCGCCCGGGCTTGCAGCTCGTTGGCGGTGTCCTCGTCCACACCGTCGATCACCAGCAGCTCGTCGATCTCGACATAGGCCACCTCTTCGAGGTTGGTGAAGCCTTCGGACACCAGAAGCTGGGCAAAGAACTCGTCCAGGTCCAGGGTGTCCATGAACAGCTTGGTGCGGTCCTCGAACTCTTTCTGACGGCGGGCGGATTCTTCCTCTTCCGTCATGATGTCGATGTCCAGGCCGGTCAGCTGCGAGGCCAGGCGCACGTTCTGGCCGCGACGGCCGATGGCCAGGCTCAGCTGCTCTTCCGGCACCACGACCTCGATGCGCTCGGCTTCCTCGTCCAGAACCACTTTCGACACTTCGGCCGGTTGCAGCGCATTCACCAGGAAGGTGGGCATGTCTTCCGACCAGGGGATGATGTCGATCTTCTCGCCTTGCAGCTCGTTGACCACGGCCTGCACACGCGAACCGCGCATACCGACACAGGCGCCCACGGGGTCGATCGAGCCGTCATGCGAGATCACGGCGATCTTGGCGCGCGAACCCGGATCACGGGCCACGGCGCGGATCTCGATGATGCCGTCGTAGATCTCGGGCACTTCCATCTTGAACAGCTCGGCCATGAACTGCGGATCGGTGCGGCTGAGGAAGATCTGCGGCCCGCGGGTCTCGCGGCGCACATCCTTGATGTAGCAGCGGATGCGGTCGTTCGGGCGATAGGCTTCGCGGCCGATCTTCTCGTTGCGGCGCAGGATCGCTTCGCCCCGGCCCACGTCGACGATGACGTTGCCGTATTCCTCGCGCTTGACCACGCCGTTGATGATGGTGCCGACGCGATCCTTGAACTCGTCGTACTGGCGGTCACGCTCGGCCTCGCGGACCTTTTGCAGGATCACCTGCTTGGCCGACTGGGCGGCGATCCGGCCCATTTCCACCGGCGGGATCTCTTCGACGAAGGTGTCACCGATCTGCGGGTCGGCCATGTACTGCTTGGCCTGCTGGACGGTCATCTCGGCCTGGTAGTTCTCCAGCTCCTCGTCCTCGACCACGGTGCGCACGCGGGTAAAGGTGGCGCGGCCGGTCTTGCGGTCGATCGACACGCGGATGTCCATCTCGGACCCGTAGCGGCTCTTGGCGGCGCGGGCGAGGGACTCTTCCATCGCTTCGACCACGAGACCGGGGTCGATCATCTTCTCGCGCGCAACCGCCTCGGCGGTTTGCAGCAGTTCAAGCTGGTTGGCAGAGGTAATCGCCATAATCAGTCCTCCTGGGAACCCGGATCGGTCTCGATCTCGTCGAAAGTCTCTTCGTTCAACACGCCGGCGGCTTTCCGGGCCTTCAGCATTTCCTTGATCAACTCGTCGGTCATCACCAGCTTGGCATCCGCCAGCCAGTCAAAGTTCAGACCCACGGTGACCTCTTCGCCCTGATCCTCGATGTTGATCAGAACGTCGTTCTCTTCGACCCCGGCCAGGATGCCACGGAACCGCTTGCGGCCGTCGATCAGCTCGGCGGTTTCCACCTTGGCCTCATAGCCTTCGTAGGCGTCGAAATCCTTCAGCCGGGTCAGCGGCCGGTCGATCCCGGGCGAGCTGACCTCGAGGTTGTACATGTCCGAGATCGGATCCTCGACATCCAGCACGGCAGAGACCGCGTTCGAGATATCGGCGCATTCGTCCACCTCGATCCCGCCGTCGGGCCGTTCGGCCATGATCTGCACGGTCTTGGTGTTCTTGGTGCCGCCCATCACGCGGATCCGCACCAGCTCGAACCCGAGGTCCTCGATGACGGGGCCCACGATCTCTGCCAGGCGGCGGTCGATGGCGGTTTTTGCGATAAGGTCGGTCATGCTCTTCCGGGTCGGGGCCGTCGGGCGCGGGGCCGTCTGGGCACAAAAAAACGGGCGCGCGGCCCGTCGAAATTCCGGTGGAGTGTCGTTCCCAGAGGGTCCGACGCGCCGCTGTTGACGGGCATATACGCCTTGACGCGGCGAATCGCAAGCCCCGCTGCGGTTCAGCCCCCGCGGGGGCGCCCTCAGCCCCGCGCAACGCGGTCCATGACCTGCACCAGTTTCGCGGTGATGCCCGGTTCCGACAAGGCGTGGCCGGCATTCGGGATCATGTGCAGATCCGACCGGTCCCAGGCGCGCGACAGGGCCCAGGCGGTGCGCGGCGGGCAGATCATGTCCAGCCGCCCCTGCACGATGTCGCCGGGGATATGGGCGATGCGGTCGATGTCGCGCAGGATCTGCCCCTCTTCGATCCAGCCCAGGTTGGTGAAATAGTGGTTCTCCAGCCGGGCGAAGGCGCGGGCATATTGCCCCGGCGGTTCGCCCCCCATGCCGTTGCTGGCCACCGAGGCCAGGGCGTTTTCCCAGGCCGACCAGGCCTTGGCAAAGCGCACCTCCTCGATGGGATCGCCGGTGAACAGCCGCCGGGCATAGGCGCCGATCAGATCGTCGCGTTCCGCCGCCGGGATCGGCTCGATGAACCGCGCCCAGGTCTCGGGCCAGAAGGCCCCGGCACCGCCGCCATAGAACCAGTCCAGCTCGGCCCGCGTCATCAGGAAGACACCGCGCAGCCCGAGGTGCAGCACCCGGTCGGGGTGGGTTTCGGCGTAAAGCAGCGACAGGGTCGCCCCCCAGGAGCCGCCGAAGACGCACCACTGGTCGATGCCCAGGGTCTGGCGGATCGCCTCGATGTCGCGGATCAGATGCCAAGTGGTGTTATGCTCGACGCTGGCGAAGGGGCGCGAGCGGCCACAGCCGCGCTGGTCGAACAGGATGATCCGATAGCGGGACGGGTCGAAATAGCGCCGCATGGCCGGGGAACAGCCGCCCCCCGGGCCGCCATGCAGAACGATGACGGGAAGGCCCTTCGGATTGCCCGATTGCTCGACATAGATGTCATGCCCCTCTCCCACCGCCAGCATTCGCTGATCGAAGGGATCGACAGGCGGGTACAACATCTGGCTTGCGCTCTTTTGACCCGAGTTTCTATCCATCTCCGTCCCATATAAGAGGGGTTACGCCACCATGACCCCAAGGAGCGCGGAATGCAAACCGACAACACCACCGTGGACCCCGCGGAAGTCGCCAAGTTCGAAGCCATGGCGGCCGAATGGTGGGACCCCACCGGCAAGTTCAAGCCGCTGCACATGATGAACCCGGTGCGGCTGGACTATATCACCCGCCAGATCGCCGCGGAATATGACCGCGACCTGGGCCAGGATCGCCCCTTCGACGGGCTGCGCCTGCTGGATATCGGCTGTGGCGGCGGCCTTTTGTGCGAACCCATGGCGCGCCTCGGGGCCACCGTGGTGGGCGTCGACGCCGCCGCGCGCAACATCCCCGTGGCCATGACCCATGCCGAGCAATCGGGGCTGGAGATCAACTATCGCCACGACACCGCCGAGGCGATGGCGGCGGCGGGCGAACAGTTCGACGTGGTGCTGAACATGGAGGTGGTCGAGCATGTGGCCGATCCCCTGGCCTATCTGACCGCCTGTCACGATCTGTTGAAGCCCGGCGGCCTGCACCTGTGTTCGACCATCAACCGCAATGCCAAAAGCTTTGCCATGGCCATTGTCGGTGCCGAGTGGGTGATGCGCTGGCTGCCCAAGGGCACCCATGAATGGGCCAAGTTCATCACGCCCGACGAGCTGTACGAGCTGATCCGAAAGGCGGGCATGACGCCGGTGGACCGCAAGGGCTACGTCTTCAACCCGGTCAGCTGGCAATGGTCGATCTCGGCGCGGGATCTGTCGGTGAACTACGTCACCGCGGCGCTGCGCCCCGAGTAAGGCCCCCCGGGGGGCCTTGCCCGGGCGGGAACCTGCGCGGGCGGGCGGCGTTGAGGCTGCGATGAGACAGTCCCGCCCCTGCCCCGCCAACCCGGTCCGCGCCGCCGATGTTCGCTGATCTGCCCCCCGCCCTGGTGCTGGGGCTTTTCGCCGCTTTCGCCCTGGTGATCGCCCTGGTGGGCGTGCGGATGACCGATTACGCCGACCGCATCGCCGACCGCTCCGGTCTGGGCGAGGCCATCGTCGGCGGGGTGATTCTGGGCGCCGCCACCTCGCTGTCGGGCACCGTGGTCTCGGTCTCGGCGGCGATGGAGGGGCGTGCCTCGCTGGCCTTTTCCAACTCGATCGGCGGTATCGCGGCGCAGACCGCCTTCCTGGCGCTGGCCGACATGGCCTTTCGCCGCGCCAACCTGGAACATGCCGCCGCCGAGCTGACCAATGTGTTCCAGGGTATCCTGCTGATCTTCCTTTTGCTTCTGCCCCTCGGCGCCCTGGTCACGCCAGAGGTGACCTGGCTGGCCATCCACCCGGTGTCCTTCCTGATCCCGACCTTCTACGTGGCGGGCCTGTTCATCTCGAAGACGGTGCAGGAACGGCCCATGTGGACCCCCGTGCGCACCCGCCACACCCGCACCGACGCCCCGGAAGAAGAGGATGCGACCTCGGCGCGCAAATCCAACGCGCGCCTCTATGGCGAGTTCGCCCTGCTGATGACGATCATGGGCGTGGCGGGCTATGGCATCGGCCAGGCGGGCTCTGCCCTCAGCGACCGGATCGGGCTGTCGGCCTCTCTGGTGGGGGCGCTGATGACCGCCGTGGCGACCTCGCTGCCGGAACTGGTCACCACCCTGGCCGCCGTGCGGCGCGGCGCGCTGCAACTGGCCGTGGGGGGCATCATCGGCGGCAATACCTTCGACACGCTGTTCCTGCCGCTGGCGGATGCGGCCTATCGCGACGGCTCGCTTTACCACGCGGCGACCAGCCAGGATTACTTCTGGGTGGTCACCGCCGGGCTGATGACGGCGGTACTGATCGGCGGGCTGGTGGTGCGCGAACGGCGCGGCCCTGCGGGCATCGGCTTTGACAGCTCGGCCCTGCTGGTGATCTACGCGGGCGCCATTGCGGTGCAGGTGCTGGCCTTCGGCGGTGTTGCTGCGGGGAGCGGCGGTTAACGCTCGTCGTCCAGCTTGCCACGCAGCTCGCGCAGCATGGGCAGCATGGCGCGCACCTTCTCGTCGGGTATCTCGTCCAGCATCCCGGCGAACAGCGGCGCCACCGCCGACAGGGCGGCGTCGCGGGCCTGGCGCCCGGCGGGGCTGATCGCCACCATCTTGCGCCGCGCGTCGTCCCAGTCGGGGCGAATGTGCACGTAGCCCGCCCATTCCAGCTTGCCCAGGGTGTTGGTCATCGCGCCGCGCGTCACGTGAAACGTCTGCGCCAGCTGCGCCGGGCTGCGTTCCGTGCCGGTGCGCGCCAGGTGGTTCAGCACCGAGAAATGCGACAGCTCCATCCCCTTGGGCAGCACCTTGGACAGACGGTTGCGCACCATCTGGTCCAGCGCCAGGATTTCCGAGAACAGCGCGATGGCGAGGGAATTTCTGGGTCCGTCCATGGGTCTCAGAGCGCGGAAGAATCGAGGGTGAAGGGCCGGTCATGGCCCAGCGAGGGAACGCGCCCGCGCGCGCGGGCGACGGCGGCGGGGTCGATCTCGGCATAGCCGATGCCCGGTTCGGTGCCCATGTCCAGCAGGACCTCACCCCAGGGCGCCACCACCAGGGAATGGCCATGGGTGCGGCGTTCCTTCTCGCCCGGGCGGGTGTGCAGCCCGGTCTGCGCGGGCGCCAGCACGTAACAGCCGGTCTCGATGGCACGGGCCCGTTGCAGCGGTTCCCAATGGGCGGCGCCGGTGACCGGGCTGAAGGCCGCGGGCGCCGTCAGGATCGTCGCGCCCGCCTTGGCCAGCGCCCGGTGCAGATAGGGGAACCGCACGTCGTAGCAGATGGTCATCCCCACCGTACCAAAGGGCGTCGCGGCCACCACCGCGCGGTCGCCGGGGCGGTAACCGTCTGATTCGCGGTAGGTTTCATGGGCATCGACCTGCACGTCGAACATATGGATCTTGTCGTACCAGGCGGCGATGCCGCCCTTGGGGTCGATCAGGAAGGACCGGTTGGCGAAGCGCCCGTCGGCCTCGCCCGTCTTGACGCCTAGCGAGCCGATCAGCAGCCAGATCCCCAGTTCTGACGCCTGGGCGCGCAAGCCCGCCAGCACCGCATCCTCGTCCTGCATCCGCAGCACCTCGCGCTGGTGCGCGCGCGAATTGGACAGGCAGTTCGACACCTCGGGCGTCAGCACGAAGCCCGCGCCATTGCCGGCGGCCTCGGCCACCATGGCGCGGATCATCGCCAGATTGTCCTGCGGCTGATCGGTCGAGGTGATCTGAAGAAGGGCGGCTTTGACGGGCTCGGCCACGGCGCTCACTCCATCGCCAGCAGCGGATCAAGCTTGCCCGCGCGTTCCAGCGCGAACAGGTCGTCGCAGCCGCCGACGTGGATCTCGCCCACGAAGATCTGCGGCACGGTGGACCCGCCAGAGGCACGGCTGATCATCTCGCCCCGGCGGTCGGGGTGCAGGGCGATGTCGATCTCGGTGAATTCGGCGCCCTTTTGGGTCAGCAGGCGCTTGGCGGCATGGCAAAAGCCGCAGGTCGGCTTGGTGTAAATCTCGATGGGCTGCATGGGGAGCGCCTCCGTTTTCCGGTTCGGCGGCCAACCTAAGGTGCTTTGCCGACCCGCGCCAGTGCCAGTACCGCGACCGTGACCGCCCCGGCGCGCAGGCAGGCCCGGGTTGCCGCCGAAAGGGTCGCCCCCGAGGTCAGAACATCATCGACCAGCAGAACCGGGCGGCCCCGCAGCGCGGCCCGGTGCGCCGCCGTCACCGTGATCGCGCCCTCCAGCAGCGCCCGCCGTTCGGCCCGGCTGCGCCCGTCCAGCGACGGCGTGGCGCGGCGCCGTTCCAGCAGGTCGGGGCAATCCATGATCCCGCTTGCGGCCAGCTGCCGCGCCAACCCGCGCGACAGCAGCGCCGACTGGTTGTAGCCGCGCCGCACCCGGCGCCGCCAGTGCAGCGGGATCGGCGCAACAAGGGCACCGTGCGCCACGATCCCGGCGGCAGCCTCGGCCAGCCAGGCAGCGGCGGGGGCGGCGATGTCGTGGCGGTCGCCATGTTTCAGCCCCAGGACCAGCTTGCGCCCCATCCCATCATACAGCATCACCGCACGGCCCTGGGCCCAGGGTGGCGGATCGGCCAGGCAGCTGTCGCAGCGCGCCACCTCGCCCGGGCGCCCGCCGGGCAGCGGCAGGCCGCAGCCATCACAGGCCAGCCCGCCGATGAAGGGCGTATCGCGCCAGCACGGCCCGCAAAGGCCAAAGTCGCTTTCCACCAGCCCGCCACAGCCCAGGCAGCGCGGCGGATAGATCAGCCGCAAGGCCATTTGCACAGCACCGCCGAAGCCCCTATCTAGTCGCGCATGACCCATCCGATCCTCACCGATACCCGCGCCCTGGCCCGTAACCGGGCCCGCGCCCGCGCCGAGGCGCTGTTCCTGCATGACCGCGCGGCGCTGGACCTTCAGGATCGCGTCGAGATGGTTAAGAGAGAGTTTACCGATCCCCTGCTGATCACCCCCTACCCAGACCATTGGCGGCAGCTGGTGGCGCCCTTCCCGGTGACGCCCCGCATCCTGCCCACGGCCCAGGTGCTGGAGGTCGAGCCCGGCTCGGCCGATCTGGTGATGCATGTCTTCGATCTGCACTGGTCCAACGACCCGGTGGGCCAGCTGATCCAGTGCCGCCGCGCCCTGCGCCCGGACGGGATGCTGCTGGCGCTGTTCCTGGGCGGCCAGACCCTGACCGAGCTGCGCGCCTGCCTGGGCCAGGCCGAGATCGAGGTGACCGGCGGGCTGTCGCCCCGCATCGCCCCCATGGGCGAGATCCGCGACATGGGCGCCCTGCTGCAACGGGCCGGCTTCGCCCTGCCGGTGGCCGACAGCGACGTGGTGCGCGTCGATTATTCCTCGCCGCTGAAGCTGCTGTCGGACCTGCGCGCCATGGGCGAGGGCAACGCCCTGAACGAACGGCTGCGCCGCCCGACCCGCCGCGCGGTGATGATGCGCGCGGTCGAACTGTACCTGCAAACCCATGGCGACGCCGAGGGCCGGGTGCCCGCCACCTTCGAGATGGTCACCCTGACCGGCTGGGCCCCGCATGAAAGCCAGCAACAGCCGCTGCGCCCCGGCTCGGCCCGGGCCTCGCTGGCGCAGGCGCTGAGCACGGTGGAAAACCCGCTGAAACCCTGACCGCGCGGCGCGGCCCTGCGGCCATATGACGTGACGCATTGACCCGGGGCGTGAACCCTCTATCTCCGGGAACGACAGAGCCAGGAGAGCCCCCATGGATGACGCCACCCGCCCCGACCACGCCCCCGCCAGCCACCCGGCCATCCCGCGGGAGAAGGTGGGCGTTCTCTTGGCCAACCTCGGCACCCCGGATGCCACCGACTACTGGTCGATGCGTCGCTACCTGTCGGAATTCCTCAGCGATACCCGGGTCATCGACTATCCCAAGTGGAAGTGGCAACCGATCCTGCAAGGCATCGTCCTGTCGATCCGCCCGTTCAAGTCGGGCAAGGCCTATCGCACGATCTGGAACACCGAAGACGACGAATCGCCGCTGATGACGATCACCAAGGCGCAGACCGCCGCCCTGACCGCCGCGCTGGAAGAACGCTATGGCGAAGACGGGGTGATGGTCGATTTCTGTATGCGCTACGGCAACCCCTCGACCCCTTCGGTGGTGCGCCGGATGATCGCGGCGGGCTGCACCAAGATCCTGTTCTGCCCGCTCTACCCGCAGTACGCGGGCGCCACCACGGCCACCGCGAATGACCAGTTCTTCCGCGCCCTGATGACCGAGAAATGGCAGCCCGCGACCCGCACCCTGCCGCCCTATTTCGACAGCCCCGCCTATATCGAGGCCCTGGCCGCCTCGGTCGAACGCAAATACGCCGAGCTGGACACGCCGCCCGACGTGCTGGTCTGTTCCTACCACGGCCTGCCGTTCCGCTATCTGACCGAGGGCGACCCCTATCATTGCCAGTGCGTGAAGACGACGCGCCTGCTGAAGGAACGGCTGGGCTGGGAGGACAGCCGGATCACCACCACCTTCCAGTCCAAGTTCGGCCCCGAAGAGTGGTTGCAGCCCTACACGGTGGAAGAGGTCGCGCGCCTGGCCGAGGCCGGCAAGAAGAACATCGCGGTCATCGCCCCGGCCTTCTCGGCCGACTGCATCGAGACGCTGGAAGAGATCAACGAAGAGATTCGCGAAAGCTTCGAACATGCGGGGGGTGAGCGGTTCGCCTATGTGCCCTGCCTGAACGACGACGAAGAGCACATCGCGGCCCTGGCCTTCGAGATCGAGAAGAACCTGCAAGGCTGGCTGGACTGACGCCGCCCCGGGCGGGCCCCCGCGGCCTGCCCGACGCACAGGCGGGCCAAGGCGGCTGGCCTGGCAGACGGGTCCAAACGGCAGACATGAAAAAAGGCGGTGGATTGCTCCACCGCCTTCTTTGTTTGCTTTGCGCCTGCCGAATTAGTCGGCGATAGCGGCAGCAACCACGGCCAGCAGGATCAGCGGCAGGATGATGCCGGCGGACGAGCTGGTGGTTTCTTCGACAACGACCGGTGCTTCGATGACCGGCTCGGAGTATGCGCCAGCGGAAGCGGTGGTTGCAGCTGCGGCCAGAGCGGCGGCGAGAACGAGTTTTTTCATTTTATCCTCCAGATAAAGGCCTGCCGACAAAAAGACATAGATCGACCGGCACCCAAGACTTACCTCGTGATTCCGTCATACGCGGGGCGGGGCGCAAAATGCAATTGGCAACATGCGTAAGGTCCAACCCGCACAGGGAAATGTCGTCAAATAAGCAACACCTGAGTGCCCACTTGCGACAGTTCGAACAGCTCGAGGATGTGTTCGTTGTACAGGCCGATGCAGCCGTTGGAGGACCGGCGGCCGATCTTGCGGGTGTCGTGGGTGCCGTGGATTCGGTAGTAGGTCCAGCTGAGATAAAGCGCCCGCACCCCCAGAGGGTTGTCCGGTGCGCCGCCCTCGACCACGTCGGGCCACTCGGGATTGCGCTCTCGCATCGAGGGCGTCGGGCGCCAGGTCGGGTTCTCGACCTTCTGCACCACCGAGGTGCGGCCGCGCCGGGTCAGATCCTCGGTCAGCGGGACCGAGGTCGGATACAGGCGATAGACCGACTGATCCTCGGACCAGAAGTGCAACGCGCGGCTGTCGATATCGACCAGGATCGCGCCCTTGCGGGTGTTGCTGAAATAGGGCCGCCAGTCGAGCGACCGGAAGGACGAAATATTGCGGCGCGCCGTCTCGTTCGGGTCGCGCTCGACCTCGGTCGAGTTCTCGAACGGGGTCGCGTAACCGCCACCGCCGGGTGCGCTGCCGCCGACGACCTGGCTCAGGGCCGGGCTGGCAAGCACAGCCGCACCGCCGGCAAAGAAGGCGCGCCGCGTGGGAAATTTGGGGAAAGTCATACTAAACTCCGTATCCGATCTGGCCAAATGGCGCCGGACCTGCGGCGGCATCTTATGGCGAAGTTGCCGCAGTCGCAATTCAAACGCATGTCATTGAACCCCTTCACGGGCATGTGCGTTTGAAAAGGTCACCGCGCCGCGCTAAGCGGTCATAGCTAACCCCAACTCGGCGGAGCCCCGATGCGTTTCATCCTTCTTCTACTTCCTGCGTTTCTTTTCCTTTCCGGCTGCGTCAGCACCTCGGTGCCGCAGACCACCACCCTGGCCGCCGACGGCAAGCCGCTGCCGAAGCTTTACCGGATCGGGGTCAACGGTCGGAACAAGATCCCCTACGAGGTGCTGGATTCGGTGAACACGCTGCGCGCCGCCGCAGGCGCGCCGCCGGTGCGGCTGGACCCGCGCCTGACCGCCGCCGCCGCCACCCATTCGCGCGACATGTCGAACCAGAACCGGCCCTGGCATTTCGGCTCTGACGGCTCTTCGCCCATCGACCGGGTGCAGCGCGTCGGCTATCCCGGCGGCCTGATCGGCGAGAATATCTCGGAAACCTACGAAACCGAGATGGAGACGATTTCCGCCTGGATGGACAAGGACGACACCCGCCGCGTCCTGCTGTCCAAACGCGCCACCGACATGGGCTTTGCCTGGCATCAGGAAACCAACGGCAAGATCTGGTGGACCCTGATCATGGGCGCCCAGCCCCCCGCCAACCTGGCGATGGCCCAGTAAAGGGCCCGGGTTCCCGAAATAGTATCAGCCAGTTACGCAAAAGGGCGGCCCTCGGGCCGCCCTTCGTCTGTCTGTGCCGCGCGCCGGTCTGGCGAGCCGATCACGGGTGGATGTAGATCGGCGTATCGTCCTGCACCATGGCGTAGATCTCTTCCATCTCCTTGTCCGAAACCGAGATGCACCCCGCCGTCCAGTCGCGCGGCGTGTCGCGATACTTGCGCGGCTTGCCATGGATGAAGATGTCACCGCCGGGGCTGCGGCCCTGCTCTTCGGCAAAGGCCACGTCGGCCTCGTTGGGATAGGAGACGCCGATCGACAGGTGGAACTCGGAATTGGGGTTCCGGCGGTCGATCATATAGGCGCCCTCGGGGGTCTTGCCGTCGCCCTGAAACTGCTTGTGACCGACCGGCGCGAAGCCCAGGCCGATGTCATAGGCCTTCAGCACCTCGCCCTGATGCATCAGGTACATGCGCCGCTCGCCCTTCAGGACGTGAATGCGCGTGACCTCGGGGCCACGGTAGGTCTGGAACTTGGAACAGGCCGAGGCGATCGCCGCCAGGACCAGGGAAAGCACTGCCCGTCTTTTCATTGATCTGCTCGTATTCGGGGTTTTCCCCAGTCTACCAGCCCGCCCCCGACGCCAAAAGCGGCAAGGGGGCGATCACGACTTGTTGAGCGAAAATCCCGCCACCAGTTCCACATGGGGCGACCAGCGGAACTGGTCGACCACCGTCACCGGCCCCATGGCATAGCCCGCCGCCAGCAGGTGGCGGGCGTCGCGGGCGAAGGTGACGGGGTTGCAGCTGACGGCGGCGATCACCGGCATCCGGGCCTCGGCCAGGGCGCGCATTTGCGCCTCGGCGCCCGCCCGCGGCGGGTCGATCACCGCGGCCTGGATCCCCTTCAGATCGTCGCCCTCCAGCGGGTTGCGGAACAGATCGCGCTGCATCGCCCGCAGGGCGTGCAGCCCCCCGGCCCGGCGCCAGCCCTCTTCCAGGGCGGCGGTCATGGCGCGGTCGCCCTCGACCGCCAGCACCTCGGCCCGTTCCGCCAGCGGCAGGGCAAAGGTGCCGCAACCGGCAAACAGGTCGGCCACCTTCTTGGCGCCCTGCACGATCTCCAGCACATGGGCCAGCAGCGTCTCTTGCCCGTGCAGCGTGGCTTGCAGGAAGGCGCCGGGCGGCGGCACCACCTGGGCGCGGCCGAAGCGCTGGAAGGGCGGGTTGCGGGTGACGATCAACTCGCCCTCCCACGACAGCCGCGCCAGATCCAGGGTCTGGGCCTCGGCGCTCAGCGCCAGGCGCAGGGGTTCGTCCAGGGTCTTGCCGCCGGTGACCGAGATATCCAGGCCCGCCTCCGACAGGGTGGCCAGCACCGACAACTCGCCCTTGCGGGCGCCGCCCGCCACCGCCAGGGCCTGGGCCACGGGGATGGCGCGCATCAGATCCGGGTGCAGCAGCTGGCAGTCGGGCACCTCGACGATGGCGCCCGAGGCGCGCCCGTGAAAGCCCGCGATGGCCCCCGATTTCGTGCGCCGGGCCGACAGGGACGCGCGGCGGCGGGACTGCGCGGGCGAGGTGTCGACGCCCGAGATCTCCGCCTCGATCCCCTGGGCGGTCAACGCGGTTTCCACGATGCCGCGTTTCCAGGCGGCCACGTAATCCTCGCCCGCGTGCTGCACCGCGCAGCCCCCGCAAGAGCGGAAATGGCGGCAGGGCGCGGCGACCCTCTCGGGGGCGGGATCGAGGATCTTCACCCCCTCCAGCCGGTCGCCCGAAAGGGTGCCGGACACCCGTTCCCCGGGCAGGGTCATGGGGGCGAAAATCGGGCCTGTGGGACCGGCGGCGATCCCGTCGCCGTGATGGCCCAGTCGCTGGATCTGGAACTCTTGCATGGCGCAGCCCCTACAGCAGCCGCAGGGTTTCGCCTAGCCCCCTTGGACCCGGGGCGCGCTGTTCGGGGGCCTCGCACGGCCCTGGCGGGCCTACTCGGCGGCGGCCTCTGCGTCCTCGGCCTCGTCGGTGCCCAGGAAGCCGCCTGATTGCCGCGCCCAGTAGCGGGCGTAAAGGCCTTCGCGCGCCAGCAGGTCGCGGTGGCTGCCCAGTTCGGCGATCTGGCCGTCATGCAGCACCACGATCCGGTCCATGTGGGAAATGGTCGACAGCCGGTGCGCGATGGCCAGCACCGTCTTGCCCTCCATCACGTTCTCCAGCGCCTCCTGGATCTGCGCCTCGACCTCGCTGTCCAGCGCCGATGTCGCCTCGTCCAGCACCAGGATCGGGGCGTCCTTCAGGATGGCCCGGGCCAGGGCGATGCGCTGCCGCTGCCCGCCCGACAGTTTCACCCCGCGCTCGCCCAGCCGGGCGTCGTAGCCGGTGCGCCCCTCCAGGTCGATCAGATCCTCGATGAATTCATGCGCCTCGGCCTTGTCCGTGGCCTCCAGCAGCTCGGCCTCGCTGGCGTCGGGGCGCCCGTACAGGATGTTTTCCCGCGCCGAGCGGTTGAACATCGAGGTGTCCTGGGTGACCAGCGCGATCTGGCGGCGCAGGCTGTCCTGGGTCACCCCCGCGATGTCCTGCCCGTCAATCAGGATGCGCCCCTTCTCGGCGTCGTAAAGGCGCAGCAGCAGCGAGACCAGCGTCGATTTCCCCGCCCCCGAGGCGCCGACGATGCCCAGTTTCTCGCCCGGGCGGATGGTCAGGTCGAGGTCTGTCACCCCGCCCTTTTCCTGGCCATAGGCAAAACCCACATGGTCGAACCGGATCTCGCCCGCAGGCACCACCAGATCGGTGGCGCCGGGTTTGTCGTGCAGGCGCACCGGGCGGCCCAGGGTGCGCATCCCGTCCTCGACCTCGCCCACCGAGGCATAGATCCCCATCAGGGCAAAACTGACCCAGCCGGTCATCTGCGCCACCCGCACCGCCACGGCGCCCGCCGCCACGATGTCGCCCACGCTGGCCGTGCCCCGCGACCAGAACAGCAGGGTGCCGCCCACCAGAAGCACCGGCAGCAGCCCGCCGATGATGGTCAGCAGCGCCCGGAAGGCGGTGGAAATGCGCCCGAAGGCCAGCGAGGTCTGGCGAAAGCTTTCCAGCGCGCCCAGGGCGGCGCGGTCCTCATGTTCGGTATGGGCGAACAGCTTGACCGTCTTGATATTGGTGATCGTGTCGACCACCACCCCCGAGACCATGGCCCGCGCCGCCGCCCGCTTGGCCGAACGTTGGCGGATGCGCGGCATGAAGGCGCGGATCAGGGCGAAATAGCCCGCCAGCCAGACCAGAAAGATCACCCCCAGCCAGCCGTCGATGGACAGCAGCAGGGCGACCGAGCCACCCAGGGTGGCCAGGGCAAAGGCCACCACGTTGATCATCTCGAAGGCCACATCGGTCATGGCGCGCGAGGTCTGCATCTGTTTCTGGCTGATGCGCCCGGCGAAATCGTTGTCGAAATAGACCACCGACTGGCCCATGGTCCAACGGTGCACGCGGCTTAGCACCAGCGAGAAGAGGTTGGGTTGCAGGATCATCGAGGTCGCGGCGGTGGACAGGCCCATGAACAGCGGCCGCGCGATCAGGAAGAATCCAAGCGCCCCCAGCAGAAGCGACAGGTTCTGCACCGAGAAGAAATCCTCGCGCCCCATGGCCTGCGCCCCGTCGACCACGGCGCCCAGGATCCAGGCGGTGCTCGCATCCGCCGCCCCCGACAGGGCCGCCAGCAGCGCGCCCAGGATCAGCCCCGGCCAGGCGCCCTTCAGGCACCAGCCCATGAAGGCCAGCAGGGTTTCCGGCGGTGCCCCCTCTGCGGGGCGGTAAGGGTCGATCAGTTTCTCGGAGAGGGTCTTGAGATTGAGCATGACGGGCCCCTTTCGCCCCCTTATCCCCGCGCGCGCCCGGGGATACAAGCGCCGCCCCCGACCGGCGCGGGCGTCCGGGCAGAAGCTAGAGCGCGGCCAGCAATGCGCCAGCCCCCAGGGTGAAATCCGAGGCGATCCAGGCCGCCTCGGCCCGGCGCAGGGCGGCGCCCAGCTCGGCCCCCTGAAAGCGCGGTTGCAGGTCGCGGGCGGTCAGCGGGAAGGTCTGGGCGGCGCCGAAGGCGGCCCGGGCCATCGCCTCGGGGGGCAAGGGCATTTCCAGCAGGGCGGCGCGCAGGATCAGCATGGCCTGCGCCTCGGCCGCGCCATGGCGCCAGCCCAGCTCGGCGGGCGCGCGGGGGCCTGCGGCCTCGTCGCGCAGGCGGGCGATGCGGGCGGCGTCCTTCTTGGGCAGGCGCAGGGCGGCGCCGGGGTCTTCGCCGCCAAGGGCCGCCAGGCGCAGCACCGGATCGGGGGCCAGACCCCCCTGCCCCGCCAGATGCACCAGCGGGCCAAGGGCACGAAGGCCGGCACCCGGCAGGACATGGCGCAGCACGCCGGTCTGCTCCATCGCCGCCAGGGCGCGCATCGGGTCGGGCACCGACAGCAGCTTCAGCAGCTCGGCGCCTATGCGTTCGCGCGACAGGCTGTCGATGCCATCCGCATTGGCGGCGATGGCGGCCAGGGCCTCGGGGTCCATCCCGGCCTCGGGGTCGCCAAAGCGGGCGTGAAAGCGGAAATAGCGCAGGATGCGCAGGTAATCCTCGCGGATGCGCTGATCTGGATCGTCGATGAACCGCAGGTGCCGCGCGGCCAGATCGGCCAGCCCCTGGCCCAGCGGATCGGCCACGCGGCCCTCGGGGTCGGCATAAAGGGCGTTCATGGTGAAATCGCGCCGATGCGCGTCCTCTGCCATCGTGTCGGCAAAGGCCACCACGGCGTGGCGGCCATCGGTTTCCACGTCGCGGCGCCAGGTGGTCACCTCATGGGGGATACCGCCCGAGATCACCGTGATGGTGCCGTGATCCAGCCCCGTGGGCAGGGCCTTCAGCCCCGCCGCCTTCGCCAGGGCCAGGGTCGTCTCGGGCCGGGCGTCGGTGGAAATGTCGATGTCGCCCACGGGCACGGACAGCAGCGCGTCGCGCACGCAGCCGCCGACGAACCAGGCCTGATGCCCCGCCCCGGTCAGCGCGTCACAGACCGCCCGGGTGGCAGGCGCCGTTAGCCAGGCGCCAGTGATCCGGGGGGCGTCCTCGGTCATGGCCCGGCCTCGCCAGCCTCGACCGCCTCGGCCAGCACCCGCAGCATCCGCGCCGTGGCGCCCCAGATGTAATAGGGCCCCCAGGGCACGGTGAAATAGTGCCGCATGGAGTTCTGCCAGCGCCGCGACTGGATGGAATAGTTCCGCCGGTCCAGCACATGGGCCAGGGGCACACGAAAGATCTCTTCGACCTCGCCGGGTTCGGCCCGCTCGGCGAAGGGGGCGGTGACCCGGGCGATCACCGGGGTCACCTGAAAGGCGGTGACGGTGCGATGCGTCGGCAGGGTGCCCAGCACCTCGACCGCGCCGGGCGGCAGGCCGATCTCTTCGTCCGCCTCGCGCAGGGCGGCGGCGATCGGATCGGCATCGCCCGGATCCTGCTTGCCACCGGGAAAGGCGATCTGGCCGGGGTGATGTTTCAGCCGGGACGAGCGTTTGGTCAGGATCACATGGGGCACACCCCGCAGATCCTGGATGGCGCAAAGCACGCCTGCGGGCCGCGTCTTTACCCCCGCCAGCAGATGCGCGTCATCGTTCAGATCGAAATCGGAAGAGGGCTCCGTGGCGCGGGTCAGCGCCACGGAGAGCAGGTCATAGGGATCGCGCGGATCAGTCCTTTGCCACGGGGTTGCCAAGGGCATCCTTCCCTTCGGCCTCGAACCCGACGGTGGCCGGATCCAGCACGTAATGGGCGCCGCAGAACTGGCAATCGGCGGTCACCGTGCCTTCGTCGGTGGTCATCTTCTCGATGTCCTTCGACGAATAGATCGACAGCGACTGGCGCACCTTGTCTTCCGAGCAGGAACAGCCGAACTTCACCGGCTGGGCGTCGAAGACGCGCGGCCCTTCCTCGTGGAACAGGCGCACCAGAAGGTCGGTCGGCGCCACCGAGGGGCCGATCAGTTCCAGCTGATCCACCGTATCCAGATGCAGGTTCACCCGGTTCCAGTTCTCTTGCTTCTCTTCGCTGCCCTCGACCAGGTCATTGGCGGTCAGCAGGCCCTTTTCGCCGGTGCCTTCGGTGACATGCATCCCCGCCTCGGGCATCATCTGCAACATCACGCCGCCGGCGCGCCAATGCTCGACCCCGCCTGCCTCGCGCGACAGGCCGTAGGACAGGTTGAACCGGGTCGCGATCTGCTCGGACTGGGCGAAATAGGCCTCGGCACAGGCGCGCAGCGAGCGGCCGGTCAGGGGAGAGATCCCCTGATAGGGCTGCATCCCCTGCCCCTGGTCGATCAGGATCGCGAAATAGCCCTCGTCGCCCAGCTGGGCCCAGGGGTCATCGCCGGTCACCTTGTCCTTGTCGTAAGAGGCATAGGCGCGGATGCGCGCCGGTTCGCCCTCGGCCGAGGGGCCGTAGTAATCGGTGGCGATCATCCGCACCGCGCCGCCCTTGGTCTGCACCTGCAGGGACAGCTTCCAGCGCAGCTTGATCGTCTGGCCGATCAGCGCGGTCAGCAGGGCCATCTCGGCCACCAGCGCCTCGACGGCGGGCGGGTAATCGTGCTGCTTCAGGATACCGTCCAACACCCCATCCAGCCGCGCGACGCGGCCGCGAATGTCGGCATTGTCCAGTTGGAACGGCAAAACGGTGTCGTCCCAGGCGATCTTGCTGCTGAGGGTCATATGTGGGGTCCTATCCGCTTGCTCTTGGCATAACCCGGTGCCACGTAAGGGGCAAGCAAGCCTGCTTCAAGGAGAAGATATGCGTCGCTATGGCAAGCCTCCCCTGTCCGACACGCAATACACCCTGCGGCCCGGGGCCTATGCCATCCTGCCACGGGACGGAAAACTGCTGCTGACCTTCCAGGCGCGGCCCGAGCCCGAGGTGCAGCTGCCCGGCGGCGGCATCGACCCCGGCGAAAGCCCGGTGCAGGCCCTGCATCGCGAGGTCTGGGAGGAAACCGGCTGGACCATCGCGGCGCCGCGCCGTCTGGGGACCTATCGCCGGTTCGTCTGGATGCCCGATTACGACATCTTCGCCGAGAAGCTGTGCCATATCTACCTGGCCCGCCCGGTGCTGGCGAAATCCGACCCGATCGAGCCCGACCACACCGCCCTGTGGATGGCCCCCGATCTGGCGGTCGACCTGCTGGGCAGCGAAGGCGACGCCGCGCTGCTGCGCCAGATCCTGTAATCCCGGCCCATCCTGCCCGCCGCGCGCCCCCTACCGGGGCGGCGCGACGGGATAGTCCAGCAGCACGGCGGAAATATCGTCGGGCATCTCCTCTTCCCCGGCGTAGTCCCCCAGCCGCCACAGCAGCCCTTCCAGAAAGGCGGTGCCCGAGGCGCCGCGCAACTCGCGCAGCATGGGGATCAACCCGTCGCTGTCCAGCAACCGCCCCGAGGGGTCGGGGCATTCGGTGATCCCGTCGGACTGGATCAGCAGCCGGTCGCCCGGGCGCAGGTCCAGCACGGTTTCCTCGAAACTGACCTCGGGCAGCAGGCCCACGGGGACGCCGGGCAGGCCAACCTCGGCGATCCGGCCATCGGCGCGCTGCAACAAGGGATGCGGATGGCCCGCCTGCACCAGCCGCACCCGGCCCGTGGCCATTTCGACATGGGCCAGAACCATGGTGAAGTAATGCTCGGTCGTCATCTCGCCCAGCACCAGGTCGTTCAGATGCGCCACCACCTGGGCCGGGTCGCGCGGGGCATAGCCGCCATCGGGCAGCGCGCGGATCGCCACGTTCTGTTCCGGCACCGCCGAGGACAGATAGCCCGCCAGCCGCGCCGTCATCAGGGCCGAGCTGATGCCATGGCCCGAGACGTCAATGGCGAAACAGCCGAAGGTCGCCGCGTCGATCGGGTAAAATCCCACCAGGTCGCCCCCCACCCGTCCCGCCGGGCGCAGCAGCAGCGAGATTTCCAGCGGCCCAAAGGCGCGGTGGCGGTCACGCACCAGACTTTGCTGCAACTTGCGCGCCTCGATCAGGTCGCTGTCGATCACGTCATGGGCGGCCTGCAAGCGGCTGAGGGTCTGGCGGATGATGCGGTTCTTCGCCGTCAGTTCGTCCTGCATCGTCAGGATCCGCTCGCCCGCGTTCA
The DNA here is from genome assembly GCF_050897975.1 of Pseudooceanicola aquaeponti. NCBI lineage: Bacteria > Pseudomonadati > Pseudomonadota > Alphaproteobacteria > Rhodobacterales > Paracoccaceae > Pseudooceanicola > Pseudooceanicola aquaeponti. Next base: position 480,111 of record NZ_JBPAXY010000002.1, on the reverse strand, counting down.
GCCGCGCCCGCAGCTCGGCCTTGTTCACCGGCTTGGTCAGGAAATCGTCGGCCCCGGCATCCAGGCCCTGGGCCGCGTGGACCTTCTCGTTCTTCGAGGTCAGCAGCAGGAAATAGCCGTAGGTCTCGCGCGGCAAGGCGCGGAACTGCTTGCAGAATTCCAGGCCGTCCATGCCGGGCATCATCCAGTCGCTGATCACCAGATCGGGGGGCCAGTCGCGGCAGATCGCCAGCGCCGCCTCGCCGCTGTCGGCCTCGCGCAGATCGTAGCCCCACAGCGCCAGCGAGGACATCAGGATGCGCCGCTGCAACCGGCTGTCGTCCACCACCAGCACGCGCCGCGCGCTGGCCGGGCCGGGTGATGGCCCGGTCAGTACCGCCCCCGCCGCGCCTGGACGTGGCCCGCCGCGCCGCTCTGGCGCCGCCGCCCTTTGGTCATTGCCTAGTTGCACGGTCCCGCCATGACTGCCCGCCTTTGCCGTCCTGCCCGGCCCGCAACCGGACCAGCCCCGCAGCCATAGGCGCCCACCCTTAAGAGCCGCTTAAAGCTCGACTTTTCCCTAAAAGCCCGGCGGCTTTCAGCGGCGGTTAAACCTTTGGCCACAGCCTGAGCGGGCCCCCGCGGCAGGAAGGGTCGCGCAGAACACGGGGTATTGCAGGGGCGTCAAGGGAAAGGGCCGCAAAGATGATCACCTGGTCCCAGGTCACCGAACTGCGCAACGATGTCGGCGCCGAGCATTTCGACGAGGTGGTCGAGATCTTTCTGGACGAGGTCGAAGAGACCCTGGCGCATCTCGCCGCCGGGCCCGATCTGGAACAGGTGCTGCACGCGCTGAAGGGCTCGGCGCTGAACCTGGGGTTCAGCCATTTCTCGGGGCTCTGTGCCGAGGGCGAGGCCCGGGCCGCGCGGGGCGAGGGCGCGACGGTGGATCTGGGGGCGATCCGCACGAGCTATGCCGAGAGCAAGGCCATCTTCCTGGCCGAACTGCCCGCGCGGTTGGCGGCCTGAGGGCGGCACCCTGGCGTCTTTACAGAGATCACGCAGATCACACGGTGGATCTGAACCTCGACCCTCTCGCGATTGCCCAGATCAAATGTCCCGCCCGGCGGGCACCGCCGGGCAGCGCCCGACCCGCCCCCAGGGCGGGCGCTACACGTCCCCCCCTCGGGCCGGGCGCTGCCCTCAGCACAAGGCGGCACGGATCAGATCAAAAATTCCGACAGCACCGGGTCGGTCGTGATGTCACGATAGGTAAAGCCCGCCGCATCCATCCGCGCGTAAAGCGCGTCCAGGTTCTCGGCCCGCTTGGTCTCGATCCCGATCAGCACCGAACCGAAGTTGCGCGCCGATTTCTTCAGGTATTCGAACCGGCTGATGTCATCCTCGGGCCCCAGCATTTCCAGGAAATCGCGCAAGGCGCCGGGGCGCTGCGGCAGGCGCAGGATGAAGTATTTCTTCACCCCCGCGTAGCGCTGCGCCCGCTCCTTCACCTCCGGCAGGCGTTCGAAATCGAAGTTGCCCCCCGAGGTGACGCAGATCACCCGCTTGCCCGCGATCTGACCCTTCAGATCCTCCAGCGCGTTGATCGACAGGGCGCCCGCGGGTTCCAGCACCACCCCCTCGACATTCAGCATGTCCAGCATGGTGATGCAGATGCGATCCTCGGGCAGGGTCAGCACATCGGCCGGATCCACATCCGCCAGCCGCGCGAAGGGCCGCGCGCCGATCTTGGCCACCGCGGCCCCGTCGACGAAGTTGTCCTCGATCTTCACCGTCACCGGCGCCCCGGCCGCCAGCGCGGCGCGCAGCGACGGGCCCCCCGCCGGTTCGACGAACCGATAGGCGATGCGGTCGCCGAAATAGCTGCGCACCCCAGACGACAGGCCACCACCGCCCACGGGCAGGACGATCATGTCCGCCAGATCGGGCAGTTGCGCCTCGATCTCGGCGGCGACAGAGGCCTGGCCCTCGATCACGTCCAGATCGTCGAAAGGCGCCAGGAAATGCCCGCCCACCTGGGCGCAATGACGCTGCGCCTCGGCCAGGGTGTCGTCGAAATAGTCGCCCACCAGCTTGATCTCGACGAAATCGCCGCCAAAGATCCGCGTCTTGTCGATCTTCTGCTGCGGCGTGGTGACCGGCATGAAGATCACGCCGTTCACCTGGAAATGACGGCACATGAAGGCCATGCCCTGGGCGTGATTGCCCGCGCTGGCGCAGACGAAGGCCGAGACCTCGCCCGCCGCCAGCACCTTGCGCATGGCGTTGAAGGCCCCGCGCAGCTTGTAGCTGCGCACCGGCGACAGATCCTCACGCTTCAGCCAGATCTCGGCGCCGTACTTGGCCGAAAGGTGATCGTTGCGCATCAGCGGCGTGGCGGGAAAGACCGCGCGCATCGCCTCCATGGCGTCGCGGGCGGCCTGAACGAATGTATCCATGCCTCAGGGGTGCCGCAGGTCGCGCCATTTGGCAAGAGCGGGCAGCACGGGACCGCGCCCCTCAGTCCAGGCTGCGCCCCTCGACGTAGTGGCCGTAGAAGACGCAAAGCAGCGTGGCGCCCAGCACCGTGGCCACCATCTGGAAGACCGCCATATAGGCCACCATCAGGATCATCATCACGACCATCGCCCCGCCCCCGGCCTGCGCCAGGAGGACCAGCAGGAAATAGGGGATCTCGGCCAGGATGACGAAGACGATCACCAGCAGCAGCACCGCCAGATAGGTCCAGCCCTGGCCCTTGGTCCGCGCCAGGGTCTCGCGCAGGGACAGCGGCGCGCCGATGGCCATGCCCGGCAGGCTGGTCGACAGGCGCATCCCGAGGACATACAGCGCCAGCATCGCCGCCAGGCCCAGAAGCCCCAGCAGGATCATTCCCGCCCCGGCACCGCTGCGGGTTTCGGCCATCAGCGCAACGGGCACCCCCAGCACCACCCCCAGCGCCACGAAACAACCCAGCATGATCAGCACGATCAGCAGGCCGCGCAGCAGGCTGGCCCAGATCTCGGGGCCGCGCCATTGCGGCAACAGCCCCCCGGGCCGTTCGGCCAGCAGGATGTAGCGGAACCAGGCCACGAACAGCCAGGTCATCAGCACGATATTGGCGAGGCTCGCCAGCAGCAGGAACAGGCCATAGCCCGCCGACATGCCGCCATAGGGGTTGGCCAGGCTGGCCGCCATGGCCACCGCCATGATCACGGCGAACAAAAGGATGGTCGGCACGAAGATGCGAAAGGCCATGCCGAGATTGCGAAACACGATCTGAAGCGCCTTACGGAACAGGTTCCAGGCCATTTGAATACCTCCTTGAAATAGGCAGTCGCGGCACGGGGATGCCGCAGGAAATAGCGCCAGAATGCCCCGCCCCGCCGCCAAGGCAAAGAAAACCCGACCCCGGATCCCTGTTGGCGGCAATCTGTGGCCCGGGGGCCGCGCCCGGGCCCGGGCGTTTCGGCGGCAGAAGGCCAATCCGGCCCTGACAGAAAAGGGGCTTTGCAGGCCCGTCGCTTGCCCTGCCCCGCAAAACCCGCTATCGCCGCTCTCGCATCCGCGAAAAGGGAACAGATATGTCCGCGCCCAAGAAAGTCGTCCTGGCCTATTCCGGCGGCCTCGACACCTCGATCATCCTGAAATGGCTTCAAACCGAATACGGTTGCGAAGTCGTCACCTTCACCGCCGATCTTGGCCAAGGCGAAGAGCTTGAGCCCGCCCGAGCCAAGGCAGAGATGCTGGGCGTGAAGGAAATCTTCATCGAGGATGTCCGAGAAGAATTCGTGCGCGACTTCGTCTTCCCGATGTTCCGCGCCAATGCGGTCTACGAGGGCCTGTATCTGCTGGGCACCTCGATTGCCCGCCCGCTGATTTCCAAGCGGCTGGTGGAAATCGCCGCCCAGACCGGCGCCGATGCCGTGGCCCATGGCGCCACCGGCAAGGGCAACGACCAGGTGCGCTTCGAGCTGGCCTGCTACGCCCTGAACCCCGAGATCAAGGTCATCGCCCCCTGGCGCGAATGGTCGCTGAACTCGCGCACCTCGCTGCTGGACTTCGCCGAGAAGAACCAGATCCCGATCGCCAAGGACAAGCGCGGCGAGGCGCCCTTCTCGGTCGACGCCAACCTGCTGCACACCTCCTCGGAAGGTCGCGTGCTGGAAGACCCCGCCGTCGAGGCGCCCGATTACGTTTACCAGCGCACCGACGACCCGGTCCTGTCGGCCCCGAACGAACCGCAATACGTTGAAATCACTTTCGAAAAAGGGGATGCGGTTGCCATCGACGGCGTCGAGATGAGCCCGGCCACGATCCTGACCAAGCTCAACGAGCTGGGCAAGAAACACGGCATCGGCCGCCTCGACTTCGTCGAGAACCGCTTTGTCGGCATGAAGTCGCGCGGCATCTACGAGACCCCCGGCGGTGAGATCCTGCTGGAGGCGCACCGCGGCATCGAGCAGATCACCCTGGACAGCGGCGCCGGTCACCTGAAGGATTCGATCATGCCGCGCTACGCGGAACTGATCTACAACGGCTTCTGGTTCTCGCCTGAGCGCGAGATGCTTCAGGCGCTGATCGACAAGAGCCAGGAGTTCGTCACCGGCACCGTGAAGCTGATGCTTTACAAGGGCTCCGCCCGCACCGTGGCGCGCTGGTCCGATTACTCGCTCTACTCCGAGGCCCATGTGACCTTCGAAGACGACGCGGGCGCCTACGACCAGAAGGACGCAGCCGGGTTCATCCAGCTGAACGCCCTGCGGCTGAAGCTGCTGGCGGCACGCAACAAGCGCGTCAAGTAACCTCGTCCGCCGGGTCCTGGGGCCTGTCGGATACCTCGTCGGAACGGCGCCTTCGGGCGCCGTTTTGCGTTTGTGGACGGCGGGAGACGCGGCTGACGTGACGTTTACGTAAGCGCCCCCAACGTCACCCTTGGCAGGGCCGGGCCTGCCCCCTCAACTGCGCGCGACCATGAGGGAGGGACGACAATGACCATGGAAGAGATCGCCGCCAAGATCGCCCGCGGGCTGGAGAAGCGGCCGGTGGAGGATCGGTTCAAGTTCGACTGCGGCGAGGACGGCGCGATCACCATCCGCGACGGCGGCGTGGTGCTGGGCGACGAAAAGGCCGATTGCACCATCCACATCAGCCGCGCCAACCTGGTGAAGCTGATGGCGGGCGACCTGAACCCGATGACCGCCTTCGCCTTCGGCAAGATCAAGGTTTCGGGCGACATGGGCCTGGCGATGAAGCTGGGGAAGGTGCTTGGATAGAAAAGAACAGCCGTAGAACATACGGTATGGACTCCACTGACGCGGATTCGCTACACTATATCTGCGGATGGGAATCGCCCCCGCAACAAGACCTAGCCTCATCAGGCTTGGGCAGTAGCTCAGGAAGGAGGTGAATTGGATGGCGAAAACGACCCGCAAGGTGGGCCGAAGCGCGGTCACTGGCCGCTTCACTTCGGTCTCCACGGCTCGCAACAAACCAAAGACGCATGTTGTCGAGACCGTGAAAAAACCAAAGTCCGGTAAGGGCAAGTAAGGTTCAGGGCGGTTTACTCTTGGCGGGGTGACCGCCCTGTTTCTTTAGTATCCCATCGTAAGATTGTGGATTCAATATTTATTTTCAACGCGTTAATTATCCGCTTCGCCGATGGAACGCGGGAGTCTTTTCAAAGACTTAGTGCTTTTCAATCGGTCAAACACAACATAACCGCATCGCACCGAGGGCAGCGACCGACCCGGGGGGGCGCGATAGCGCCGCCCATGGGGCGGGTCGGCGCTGCCCGGCGGTGCCGCCGGGCGGGGCAGAATTCCCGGCGTCGGCTCTGAAAGTGGGGCACACCCCGTTCACCAAAAAATCGACACCCTCCCCGATATCTCAACTTTCCCTTGTGCGACTCGACCAAGCCGCGTAGGGGTCGCGCGCTTACGTTTTTCTATTTCGACAGCTGTCTCCTCTAAACCGGCGCTCAGTCTTTCTCGATCCAGACCGACCACGCCACGCTGCCGCATCCTGCGGGCAGGTTTATTGAAGGAGTACACGACATGGCCAATGGCGTCGTGAAATGGTTCAACACCACCAAGGGCTTCGGCTTCATCGCACCGGAAACCGGCGGCAAGGATGTCTTCGTGCACATCTCCGCCGTGGAACGCGCAGGGCTGACCGGCCTGGCCGACAACCAGAAAGTGACCTTCGACGTGGAAGCCGGCCGTGACGGCCGCGAATCCGCCTCGAACATCGCCCTGGCCTGAGGCCACAGCGATCTTCACGATCCGAAACGCGGTGCCCACGGGCGCCGCGTTTTGCGTTTCAGCCCCCGCGCCCCCCTTGCCCCCCGCGTTTCACGTGACACAGTCAGGGCAACCGACAGGAGGCCCGCCATGTTCTGGAACGACCGTTTCGACACCCCCGACTATGTCTATGGCACCCAACCCTCGCAGGGGCTGCGCCGCCATGCCGAGCTGCTGCTGCCCGGCCAGACCGCCCTGTCCATCGCCGATGGCGAGGGGCGCAACTCGGTCTACCTGGCGGAGAAGGGCCTGACGGTCACCGCCTTCGACGGCGCCCCCAATGCGGTGGCCAAGGCGCAAAGGCTGGCGGGAACGCGCGGCGTGACTGTGCAGACCCGTGTGGCCGACATCCTGACCTATGACTGGGACGCGCAGAGCTATGACCTTGTCGTCGGCATCTTCTTTCAGTTCCTGACGCCCGCAGAGCGCACCCAGGTCTTCGACGGAATGATCCGCGCCACCAGACCGGGCGGCACCATCCTGCTGCATGGCTATACGGTCGAGCAGCTGGCCCATGGCACCGGCGGACCGCGCGTGGCCGACCAGCTTTACACCGCTGACCTGCTGCGCGACGCCTTCAGCACCTGCGAGATCCTGGATCTGACCTGCTACGAGGCGGTGCTGGACGAGGGCGCGGGCCATTCCGGCCCCTCGGCCCTGGTGGATCTGGTGGCGCGGCGGCCCCTCTAGGGCCGCAACCGGCAGGCCGCCAGGGCCTGATAGGCGGGCATCGCCCCCTCGGCCAGCCGGGCCATCTCGCCGGTCAGCGTCGGCATCTCGCCCTCTGCCCCGGCAAAGCCGGTCGAGCCATGCACGGCATTGTACCAATGCGCAGCCCAGACCCCGTCAAAGGGCTTCGGCCCCGCATGCCAGGCCAGCATCGCCGGATCCCAGTCCAGCCCCAGCCGGTCGCAAAGCGCGCGCAGCATCCCCTCGGGGTCGGCGCGGATGTCCTGGCTGTCGATGACCACCGGGTCGTGCCCCTCGGCCAGCAGCTGCTCGAACAGCTCGGCCTGTTGCAGAAAGCCGATCTCGGACAGCTCCGGGTTGTCGTATTTGGCCGAGAAACTGGCCACCACCCGCGCCGGATGGCGGATCAGGAAGACATGGCGCATCTCCCCGAACCAGTCGCGCGGGATCTGGGGGATCATGTGCTGCGCCATATGCTTGTGATAGACATGGGGCGTGGCATCGGGGGCGGTCAGGGCGGCGATGACCTCGGCCGGATCCTGGGGCTGCGCCGCCAGGATCTGGTCCTGCATCGGATGCACCCGGCCCGTCAGCGCCAGATAGGCGGCGTAAAAGGGTTCATCCACCGCCGCGCAATCGGCACGGTTGCCGAAGGCATACATCATCGCGGTCGAGATATTGCGCGGGCCGGACCAGCAGGCGATCTTCATTTTGCCGCCTCCGACGCCACCAGATCCTTGTAAAGGCCGCGCAGCCGTTCGGTGACAGGGCCCAGCTGGCCGGTGCCGATCTGCCGCCCGTCGATCGACCCCACCGGGGTCTGGGCGCCGAAGGTGCCGGTCAGAAAGGCCTCGTCGGCGCCGTAGGTATCGACCAGAGAGAAATTCCGCTCGAACACCGGGATGTCATTGACACGGCACAGGTCGATCACCTTCTGCCGGGTGATCCCGTTCATGCAGTAGTCCCCGGTCGAGGTCCAAACCGCGCCCTTCCGCACGATGAAGAAGTTGCAGGAATTGGTGGTGTTCACGAAGCCGTGCACATCCAGCATCAGCCCCTCGTCGGCGCCGGCCTTCTCGGCGGCGATACAGGCCAGGATGCAATTCAGCTTGGAATGGGAATTCAGCTTGGGATCCTGGGTCATCGGCAGGCCGCGCAGATGCGGCACGGTGGCCAGACGGATGGGGCGGCCCAGCACGGGTTTGGAATGCTCCATGATGATGGCCACGGTGGGGCCCGAGCGCGACAGCGAGGGATGCTGGAAGGGCCGGTCCTTCACGCCGCGGGTGACCATCAGCCGGGCATGGGCGTCTGTCTCCATCCCGTTGGCGGCGCGCAGCTCTTCCAGGGCCACCTCGATCTCGCCTCGGGTCAGGCCGATGTCCAGGTCGATGGCCAGGGCCGCCTCGAACAGCCGGTCGAGGTGTTCATCCAGAAAGGCCCAGTGGCCGTCATAGAGGCGCAGCCCCTCCCAGATGCCATCGCCCAGCATGAAGCCGCTGTCGTAGATCGACACCACCGCCTCGGCCTTGCCGACGATGCGGCCGTTCAGCCAGAATTTCAGGTCGTCGTTGCGGGCGTCCTGTTCCGCGTCATGGGCGGTCTGTTCACGCGTATCGCTCATCGTCACCTCCGTCTTTGCGGTGACGCTAGGAGGCGCGGGCCGGAATGCCAACCAGCGCCCCCCTATTTCTTGGCCGGAAATATCCTTGGGGGGCTGAGGGCCGGAAAAGAAATCGTTCGGGGAACGATTTCAGGTCCGAAGGGGCGGAGCCCCGGGAATTGGCGCCCAACAGGGCGGCAAGAGGGGGGCAAACAGCCCCCCTCCCCTTGGCCTCAACTCACTCGGCGGTGACGACGGTCATCACCAGCTTGCCGTCCGGCTTGATCGGGCCGTCCTCGGTGGCGCCCAGGGTGTATTCGAACATGCCCGTGGTCATGCCGCCGGCCTCGGAATGGACCATCAGCATCAGCATCTCACCCGATGCCACCTCTTCTTGCAGGATGGCAGCCACGTCCATGGTCTCGCCGCCGCGCAGGGGGGCATAGCCCACCACCGGGCCGGGCTTCATCTCGGCGTCGGTGCGGTGCACCACCAGCCAGCCGTTCTCGGGGGCCACAACCTTGGTGGCGCTGACGACGCCGTTGGACACGTCCTGATCCATGGCCTCGACCATGGGGGCCATGTGGTCATCGGCCAGGGCGGCGGAGGCGATCAGGCTCAGGCTGGCGGCTGCGAAAATGGTCTTCATGGGGTCTCTCCCTTGTCTGTCTCGGGACCGCCCCGGTCGGGGTCGGTTGCCTTGAGTCACGCAAGCGAGAGGGGCAAGTTTCAGAGAAACCCGCCCCCCGCGATCACGACCACTGACAGCGGCGTGATCGCGGGGGGCTGGGATTACAGCTCATCCCGGGCCGGGATCACGTCGGCGGTGCCCAGCCGGGTGACCATCAGCGCGGCGGCGCGGGTTGCAAGCTCGATGGCCCCGGCCATGTCGAGGCCCTGTTCCAGACCCGCCACCAGATAGCCGGTGAAGGTATCCCCCGCCCCGGTGGTGTCGACCGGGGTGACCTGGGGCGCGGCGAAATCGCGGCTGCCCTCGGGGTCGATCCAGCGGGCGCCCTTGGACCCGAGGGTGATCACCACGTCGCGCACCGGCAGGGCTTCGGGCGCCAAGCCGGTGGCGGCCTGCAACTGCGCGGCCTCGACCTGGTTCACCACCAGCAGGTCCAGCAGCTCCAGCAGGGGGGCCACGGCCTCGGCGTTGAAAGGGGCTGCGGCATGGGCCAGGGGCAGGCCGCGCGCCTTGGCGGCCTGGGCAAAGTCCAGCAGGCCGTTGGTTTCGGCCTGGAACAGCGCCCAGTCGCCCGCCTCGGCGCCCGACAGGATCTCGTCAAAGCCCATGATGTCGATCCGGGCATTGGTGCCGGGCAGGATGATGATGCGGTTCTCGCCCTTGTCGCCGCGGATGTCGCTGGTCGACAGCTCGATCACCGCCTGGCCAGAGGGCCCGTCCAGCGTGGCCAGATGGGCGACCGACACGCCATAGCCCGCCAGCCGGTCCTTCATCCAAAGGCCATCCTCGCCCACGGCGCCGATATGTTCGACCCGCGACCCGGCGCGGGCCACGGCCACCGACATATTGGCCCCCTTGCCGCCCAGGCCCCGGGTCAGCTCGGTCGCGGCCAGGGTTTCGCCCGGCCCCGGCAGATAGGGCACATGGAACACCAGATCGGCGTTGACGGAACCCAGGGTCCAGACGGTCACGTCACTTCACCTTGCAGGCGGCCATGACCGCCATGTTCAGGATGTCGTTCACCGTGGACCCGGTCGAGCAAAGCTGCACCGGCTTGTCGACGCCCGACAGGATCGGGCCAATCACCGTGGCGCCGGCCATTTCCTGCATCAGCTTGACCGAGATCGAGGCCGAATGCCGCGCCGGCACCACCAGGATATTGGCGTTGTCGGTCAGCCGCGAGAACGGGTAATGCGCCCGCGCCTTGGCGTTCAGCGCCACGTCGACGGTCATTTCGCCCTCGAACTCGAAATCGACGCCGCGCGCCTCCAGCACCTTGGGGGCCAGGTGCATCTTTTCGGCCCGTTCCGACACCGGATAGCCGAAGGTCGAGAAGCTGACGAAGGCCACGCGCGGTTCCAGACCCAGATCGCGGGCCACCTCGGCGCTGCGCTCGGCGATGTCGGCCAGGTCGTTCTCGTCCGGCCATTCCTGCACCAGGGTGTCGGCGATCAGCACGATCCGCCCGTTCAGCAGCACGGCGGTGGTGCCCACGGCGCCGTCCTTGGGGCCCGCGTCGAAGACGTGGTTGATCAGCTCCATCACATGGGCCGACTTGCGGGTGGCGCCGGTGATCATCGCATCCCCATGGCCATGGGCCAGCATCAGCGCCGCGAAGACGTGGCGATCGCGCGCCGCCAGGCGGTGCACATCCTGCTGGTCCATCCCCTTGCGTTGCAGGCGCTTGTAAAGGAAGTCCTTGTACTCGCTCAGGTATTCGGTGTTGGCGGCGTTCACCACCTTCAGCTCCTCGACCGCGTCGCCCAGGCCTGCGGCCTCCAGCTTGGCCTTCACGTCGGCCTCGCGGCCCACGATGATGGCCTCGCCCATGCCGGTCCGCTGATAAGCCACGGCGGCGCGCAGCACGCGGGGGTCGTCGCCCTCGGCAAAGATCATCCGGGCCTGGGCGTTCTTGGCCCGGGTGTGCAGCGCCCGCAGGATCGAGGCAGTCGGATCCAGACGCGCCTTCAGCTGCTGCTCATAGCCGTCCATGTCGACGATGGGGCGCCGCGCGGCGCCGGTTTCCATGCCCGCCTGGGCCACGGCGGGGGGGATCACATAGATCAGCCGGGGGTCGAAGGGCGTCGGGATGATGTAGTCGCGGCCAAAGGACAGGGCCTTGCCATAGGCCATGGCGACCTCGTCGGGCACATCCTCGCGCGCCAGCTTGGCCAGGGCCTGGGCGCAGGCGATCTTCATCTCGTCGTTGATGGCGCGGGCGTGGATGTCCAGCGCGCCGCGGAAGAGGTAGGGGAAGCCCAGAACGTTGTTCACCTGGTTGGGGTAGTCCGAGCGGCCGGTGGCGACGATCACGTCCTCGCGCACCTCGTGCACCTCTTCCGGGGTCACCTCGGGGTCGGGGTTGGCCATGGCGAAGATGACGGCGTTCGGCGCCATCGACTTGACCATGTCCTGGGTCACGGCGCCCTTCACCGAGACGCCAAGGAAGACATCGGCGCCGTCCATGGCCTCGGCCAGGGTGCGGGCATCGGTGGTGGCGGCATGGGCCGACTTCCACTGGTTCATGCCTTCCTTGCGGCCCTGATAGATCACGCCCTTGGTGTCGCACATGATGCAGTTGTCATGGCGCGCGCCCATGGCCTTGAGCAGCTCAAGACAGGCGATGCCGGCGGCCCCTGCCCCGTTCAGGACGATCTTCACATCCTCGATCTTCTTGCCCGAGATATGCAGCGCGTTGATCATACCGGCGGCACAGATCACGGCGGTGCCGTGCTGGTCGTCGTGGAAGACGGGAATGTCGCAGTCTTCCTTCAGGCGCTGCTCGATGATGAAACACTCGGGCGCCTTGATGTCCTCAAGGTTGATGCCGCCGAAGGTGGGCGCCATCAGCTTGACCGCCTTGATGATCTCTTCGGGGTCTTCGGTGTCCAGCTCGATGTCGATCGAGTTCACATCGGCAAAGCGTTTGAACAGGACCGACTTGCCCTCCATCACCGGCTTCGAGGCCAGCGCGCCCAGATTGCCCAGGCCCAGAACGGCGGTGCCGTTCGAGACCACGGCCACAAGGTTGCCCTTGTTGGTGTAGTCATAGGCGGTTTCCGGCGTCTCGGCGATTTCCTCGCAGGGCACGGCGACGCCCGGGGAATAGGCCAGCGACAAATCCCGCTGGGTGGTCATCGGCACCGTGGCCTTGATCTCGAACTTGCCGGGGCTGGGTTCGAGGTGAAATGCCAGCGCGTCTTCGCGGCTGATCCGGTTCTTGGACATGGTACACTCCCTTCAAGGCTCTCCGCTCTTACACAAGGTCAGGCGACCTGCCAACAGGGCCAGGTTTCACCTTTCGTCGCGCCCATAGCCCCGATAGATTGCCCGAAAGACCCGGGGGATCCATGAGCACAGCTGCCAACGTCACGCCGATGATGGCGCAATACCTTGAAATCAAAGAACAATATCCGCACGCCCTGCTGTTCTACCGGATGGGCGATTTCTACGAGATGTTCTTTGCCGATGCCGAGGCGGCGGCCAGCGCGCTGGACATTGCCCTGACCAAGCGGGGCAAGCATCTGGGCGAGGACATCCCCATGTGCGGCGTGCCCGTCCATGCGGCGGAAAACTACCTGCTGACGCTGATCCGCAAGGGGTTCCGCGTCGCCGTCTGCGAACAGATGGAAGACCCGGCCGAGGCCAAGAAACGCGGCAGCAAGTCGGTGGTGCGCCGCGACGTGGTGCGCCTGGTCACCCCCGGCACCCTGACCGAGGATAGCCTGCTGGAGGCGCGGCGCCACAACTTCCTGGCCGCCTTCGCCACCCTGCGCGGCGAAAGCGCGCTGGCCTGGGTCGACATCTCGACCGGCGCGTTTCACGTGATGCCCCTGGCGGCGGTGAAACTGGGCCCGGAACTGGCCCGGCTGACGCCGAGCGAGCTGTTGGTCAGCGAGGCCGACGAGGCCGAGCTGCGCCCCCTGGTGGAAGAATTCGGGATCTCCCTCACCCCCCTGTCGCGCGGCAGTTTCGACAGCGCCGGCGCCCAGACCCGGCTGACCGAGCTGTTCAAGGTGGGCACGCTGGAAAGCTTCGGCAGCTTCACCCGCCCCGAGGTCTCGGCCATGGGCGCCGTGGTCGACTATCTGGAGATCACCCAGAAGGGCAAATTGCCCCTGCTACGCTCGCCGCAGCGCGAGGCGCTGGACGGCAATGTGCAGATCGACGCGGCCACCCGCCGCAACCTTGAGATCACCCATTCCATGACCGGCGCCCGGGCGGGCTCGCTTCTGTCGGCCATCGACCGCACGGTCACCGCCGTGGGCGCCCGCCTGCTGGAACGGCGCCTGTCCTCGCCCTCGCGCGCTCTGTCGGTGATCACGGGTCGGCTGGATGCGGTGGATTTCGCCGTGGATCACACGCGCCTGTCGGCGGATCTGCGCGAGGCCCTGCGCAAGGTGCCCGACCTGGACCGCGCCCTGTCGCGCCTGGCCCTGGACCGGGGCGGCCCGCGCGACCTGGCCGCCATCCGCGCCGCCCTGGGCCAGGCCGAGGTGCTGTCGGCGCGTCTGTCCGACGCCCCCCTGCCGCCGCTTCTGGCCGAGGCCGCGCGCGACCTGACCGGACTGGAGGAACTGCTGGCCCTGCTGGACGTGGCCCTGGTGGCCGAACCGCCCCTGTTGGCCCGCGACGGCGGCTTCATCGCCCCGGGCTATGACACCGAGCTGGACGAGGTCCGCCGGTTGCGCGACGAGGGGCGCGGCATCATCGCCCAGATGCAAAGCCAATACGCCGAGGAAACCGGCATTTCCTCGTTGAAGATCAAGCACAACAACGTGCTGGGCTATTTCGTCGAGGTGACGGCCACCCATGCGGACAAGATGCTGAACCCGCCCCTGTCGGACGCCTTCAAGCATCGCCAGACCACGGCCAACCAGGTGCGCTTTACCACGCCCGACCTGACCTCGCTGGAAACCCGCATCCTGAACGCCGCCGGTCAGGCCCAGGCGATCGAGACGCGGCTCTTTGCCCTGCTGCGTGAGGCGATCCTCGACAAGGCGCCCGAGATCACCCAGCTGAGCCAGTCGATGGCCGAGTTCGACCTGGCCACGGCGCTTGCCGACCTGTCCCGCGCCGAGGACTGGGTGCGCCCCCGCGTGGACATGTCCCGCAAGCTGGAAATCGAGGGCGGCCGCCACCCGGTGGTGGAACAGGCCCTGCGCCGCGAGGGCGCGCCCTTCATCGCCAATGACTGCACCCTGACGCCCGAGGGCGAGGCCGCGGCGATCTGGCTGCTGACCGGCCCCAACATGGCCGGTAAGTCGACCTTCCTGCGGCAGAACGCGCTGATCGCCCTGCTGGCCCAGATGGGCAGCCATGTGCCCGCCACCACGGCCCATGTGGGCCTGGTCAGCCAGATCTTCAGCCGTGTGGGGGCCAGCGATGACCTGGCCCGGGGCCGCTCCACCTTCATGGTGGAAATGGTGGAAACGGCGGCGATCCTGAACCAGGCCGATGACCGCGCGCTGGTGATCCTGGACGAGATCGGGCGCGGCACGGCCACCTATGACGGGCTGTCGATCGCCTGGGCGACCATGGAACACCTGCACGAGGTCAACCGCACCCGGGCGCTTTTCGCCACCCACTACCACGAGATGACCGAGCTTTCGAAACGCCTCGGCGGCGTGGAGAACGCCACCGTCACCGTGCGCGAACACGACGGCGAGGTGATTTTCCTGCACGAGGTGCGCATGGGCGCCGCCGACCGCAGCTATGGGGTGCAGGTGGCGAAACTGGCGGGGCTGCCCGACAGCGTCGTGGCCCGCGCCCGCGAGGTGCTGGCCTCGCTCGAAGACAACGCGCGCAAGGGCGGCAGTCCCAAGGCGGTGATCGACGACCTGCCGCTGTTCGCCGCCGCGCCCCCGCCGCCCCCCGCCACCAGCGCCAAGATTCCGGCGGAATTGCAGGCCCTGGGCGCGCTGGTCGAGGAGATGAACCCCGACGACCTGAGCCCGCGCGAGGCCCTGGAGATGCTCTATCGGCTGAAGGATGCATCCCGCGGATAAGGAAGGTGCATTTCATGCACCCTACGGGCTCTGGTCCCGTCGGTGCGGTGAAAAGGGGGCTCTGCCCCCCGCCTTCGGCTCCCCCCGGAGTATTTTCAGCCATCGAATGGGAAAAGGGCGCGCCTCCGATCCTGGAGACGCGCCCTTCCTCTATTCGATGGCCAGAAATACTCCCGCCGGAGGCAATCGGCCAAAGGCCGATCCCCCTAGATCAGCCGGTAAAGCTGGACACGCCCACCTGAGCGGGGCGCAGCAAGCGGTCATGCAGCATGAAGCCCTCGGCCGAAACCTGGATGATCTCGCCCGCCTTGGTGCCAGGCACCGGGGCCTCGAACATCGCCTCGTGTTCGTTGGGGTCGAACTTGTCGCCCACTTCCGGCGCGATCGGCTCGATGCCGTGCTTGCGGAAGGTGTTCAGAAGCTCGCGCATGGTCAGCTCCAGCCCTTCGATCAGGGCGGCGTTTTCCTCGGTCTTCTCGCCGGCCGCTTCCACGGCACGTTTCAGGTTGTCATAGACCGGCAGGATGTCGCGCGACAGCTTGGCGCCGCCGTAGTTCTCGGCCTCGCGGCGCTGCTTGTCGGCGCGTTTGCGGGCGTTTTCCGCATCCGCCAGGGCACGCATCCATTTGTCCTTCAGCTCGTCCCGCTCGGCTTTCAGCGCGTCGAGTTCTGCCGCGTCATCGTCGATCTCTTCCACTTCGACCTCATAGGCCTCTGCTTCGGCCGTCTCGATGTCGTCCAGGAAATTCTCGTCCTTCGGCTCTGCCATCTCTCACCTCATCCAGGCCTAGCGTCGGTCGGTCAGCATCCGCCCGACCAGCTGTGCCGTGTAATCCACAATCGGAACGATGCGCCCGTAGTTGAGCCGCGTGGGCCCGATCACACCGACCGCACCGATGATCTTCCGGTCAGCGTTCATATATGGAGAGACCACCAGAGAGGAACCCGAAAGTGAGAAAAGTTTGTTCTCTGACCCGATAAAAATGCGCACGCCGTCGCCGTCCTCGGTCAGTTCCAGGAACTCGGCGATGTCGCGCTTGCGTTCGAGGTCGTCAAAGAGGACGCGGATGCGATCCAGGTCTTCCTCCTGGGTGTCCAGCAGGTTCGCCCGGCCCCGCACGATCAGCCGTTCGCCGAAATCCCCCTCGCCCTCCCAGACGGCCACGCCGCTTTCCACCAGGGCGCGGGCCAGGCCGTCGATCTGCTGACGCCGCGCCTCGATTTCACGTGAAACAGCCGAGCGCGCCTCGCTGAGCGTCTTGCCCTCCAGCACCGCATTCAGGAAATTCGCCGCTTCGCGCATGGAGCTGGGGGTCTGGCCGGGGGGCGGCGTGAACAGGCGGTTCTCGACGTGGCCATCGGCGGTGACCAGCACCACCAGCGCCCGGTCGGGGGCGAGACTGATGAACTCGATATGCTTGATCGGCGCCTCGTGCTTTGGCGTCAGCACCAGCGAGGCGCCATGGGTGGCCAGGCTAAGGGCCGATCCGATCCGGTCCAGCAGGGTGCCGGTGTCGCCGCCATTGCCCACCGTGGCGTCGATCTTCTCACGCTCGGTCACATCCAGGTCGCTGACCTCAAGCAGGCCATCGACGAACATCCGCAGCCCCTG
Source organism: Pseudooceanicola aquaeponti (assembly GCF_050897975.1). Classification (NCBI taxonomy): domain Bacteria; kingdom Pseudomonadati; phylum Pseudomonadota; class Alphaproteobacteria; order Rhodobacterales; family Paracoccaceae; genus Pseudooceanicola; species Pseudooceanicola aquaeponti. Next base: position 463,226 of record NZ_JBPAXY010000002.1, on the reverse strand, counting down.
CTGCGTCGGGATGCGCCCGGCGCTGATATGGGGGCTGCCCAGCAGGCCCAGATACTCCAGATCCTGCATCACGTTGCGGATGGTCGCCGCCGAGACCTTCTCGCTCATCACCCGGGTCAGGCTGCGCGAGCCCACGGGCTCGCCGGTGTCCAGATAGCCTTCGACCACGCGGCGGAACACCTCGCGCGAGCGGTCATTCAGGTCTTCCAGGGTCGAATGTTTGTCGGCCATTCTCGTCTCGTCTGCCCAGATCGTCATTAAAGAGAGGCCCCCGGTAAGGTCAACGGGGTTGCCATCGCACCGCCCCCCTGCCTATCACGGCGCGGAACAAGAGGGGTAATCATGCGACCGTCTGGAAGAGATTTAAGCGAAATGCGTCCGGTTTCAATCGAGACCGGGGTCACCAAACACGCCGAGGGCAGCTGCCTGATCAAGGTGGGCGACACCCATGTGCTGTGCACCGCCACCATCGAGGACCGCGTGCCGCCCTTCATCAAGGGGTCCGGCCTGGGCTGGGTGACGGCGGAATACGGAATGCTGCCGCGCTCCACCACCAGCCGGATGCGCCGCGAGGCGGCCATGGGCAAGCAGGGTGGAAGAACCGTTGAAATTCAACGGCTTATCGGTCGATCCCTGCGCGCGGGCGTGGACCGGGTGGCCCTGGGCGAACGCCAGATCACCATCGACTGCGACGTGATCCAGGCCGATGGCGGCACCCGCTGCGCGTCCATCACCGGGGGCTGGGTGGCCCTGAAACTGGCGGTAATGAAGCTGATGAAGGCTGGCGACGTGATCAGCGACCCGCTGGTCGATCCGGTGGCCGCAGTCAGCTGCGGCATCTATGCCGGTCAGCCGGTGCTGGACCTCGACTATCCCGAGGACAGCGAGGCGGGCGTCGACGGCAACTTCATCATGACCGGCTCGAAAAAGCTGATCGAGGTGCAGATGTCGGCCGAGGGCAGCGTGTTTTCCCGCGACCAGATGAACCAGCTGATGGACCTGGCCGAAAAGGGCGTGACCGAGCTGGCCGCGATCCAGAAGGCCGCCCTGGATGCGTAAGTTCGACGGGCAAAAGCTGGTCCTGGCCAGCCACAACAAGGGCAAGCTGCGCGAGATCGCAGAGCTGCTGGCCCCCTATGGGATCGAGGTCAGCAGCGCCGCCGATCACGGGCTGGAAGAGCCGGTGGAAGACCAGGACACCTTCGTCGGCAACGCCCGGATCAAGGCGCATTACGCCGCCAAGGCCACCGGCCTGCCCGCCCTGTCGGACGACAGCGGGATCACGGTGGATGGTCTGGACGGCGCGCCGGGGGTCTATACCGCCGACTGGGCGGAAACGCCCAATGGCCGCGACTTCCCCATGGCGATGAAGAAGACCTGGGATCTGCTGGAAGAGCGCAATGCGCCCTACCCCCGCACCGCGGCCTTCAACTGTACCTTCTGCCTGGCCTGGCCCGATGGCCATGACGAGATCTTTGCAGGGATCTGCAAGGGCCGCGTCGAATGGCCGATGCGTGGCGCAGAGGGGCACGGCTACGACCCGATCTTCGTCCCCGAAGGCTATGACATCACCTTCGGCGAGATGGACCCCGCCGAAAAGAACCGCATCAGCCACCGCGCCGATGCCTTCGCCAAGCTCAAGGCCTGCTTTGAGTAACGCGGATCAGGATTGGCAGAACGCGGGCTTCGGGATCTACATCCACTGGCCCTTCTGCCAATCCAAATGCCCCTACTGCGACTTCAACTCTCACGTCTGGGACAAGGTCGATCAGGCGCGCTGGCTGACCCCCTATATCACCGAGCTGGAACGCTATGCGGCCCTCACACCGGGCCGTGTGGTGCAATCGGTGTTCTTCGGCGGCGGCACCCCGTCCCTGATGGAGCCTGCCACCGTAGAGGGCATCCTGAACGCCATACGGCGGCTTTGGCCCCAGGCCAATGACACCGAGGTCACGCTGGAGGCCAACCCGACCTCGGTCGATGCGGGGCGTTTCGCGGGCTATTCCATGGCCGGGGTGAACCGCGTCTCGATGGGCTTTCAGGCGATGAATGACGAGGATCTGCGCCGCCTGGGCCGGTTGCATTCGGTGGACGAGGCCCTGCGCGCCTTCGACATCGCCCGCAACCAGTTCGAGCGGGTCAGCTTCGACCTGATCTATGCCCGGCAGAACCAGACCCTCTCGGCCTGGGAGGCCGAGCTGCACCGCGCCCTGTCCTTGGCCATAGACCACCTGTCCCTCTACCAGCTGACCATCGAAGAGGGCACCGCCTTTGGCGACCGCTACAAGCGCGGCGGGCTGAAGGGGCTGCCCGACGAGGATCACGCCGCCGACATGTGGGAGCTGACGCAAGAGGTGACCGCCGCCCACGGGTTCGAGAATTACGAGGTCAGCAACCACGCCCGCGACGGCGCCCGGTCGCGGCACAATGTCCTTTACTGGCGCTATGGCGATTACATCGGCGTCGGCCCCGGCGCCCATGGCCGCGTCACCCTCGACGGTCAGCGCCACGCCACCGAACAGCCGCGCGCCCCGGGCAAGTGGTTGGCCATGGCCGAGGCCGGAAATGCCGACAGCCTGGTCGAATCGTTAACTGGACAGGAACAGGCCGAGGAATACCTTCTGATGGGCCTGCGCCTGCGCGAAGGGATCTCTCTGGACCGGTTCGAGAAATTGAGCTCAGCGCCGCTTTACGGGTCCCAGGTCGACGAGTTGCGCGACAGAGAGCTGGTGAAAGTCGAAAAAGGTCGGATTTTCGTTACGGATCAAGGACGTATGCTGCTGAACGCCGTGATAAACAAACTGCTGGATTCCTAGGAAATGCGGCTGATCTGGCTGATTTCCGGGCTTTTGGCCATGGGTCTTGGCCTTGTGGGGGTTTTGCTGCCGCTTTTGCCGACGGTGCCCTTCATGTTGCTGGCGACCTTCTGTTTCGCCCGCTCTTCCGACCGGCTGCACACCTGGCTGACCCAGCACCCGACCTTCGGCCCCTCGATCGCCGACTGGCACGAACGCGGCGCGATCTCGCGAAAGGCAAAACGCCTCGCCACCGTCATGGTGGGAGGCGTTTTTCTTTTGTCTGTCTTGATGGGCCTGCGCCCGGCGATCCTGCTGATCCAGGGGCTGACCCTGACCTGCGTGATGATCTTCCTCTGGACGCGGCCCAGCTAGGCCCAGCCGGTCAGTTGCCGCTGCCCAGGATCTGGCAGATGTCATCCAGCGCTTCCAGCGAGGGGTAGCTGATGGTGATCTGGCCCGATTCCTGCCCCGCCACATGGTCGATCTGCACCTTGTAGCCAAGCGCGGCCGACAGATCGGCCTCTAGCGCCTTGGTGTCCGCGTCTTTCTCGCCCAGGCTTTTCGGGGCGCTGCGGGTCACCTTGGGCTTCTCGACACCCGGTTTCGGCTTCTTCGCCAGGGCCTCGGTGGCGCGCACCGACAGGCCCTCGGCCACGACTTTTTTCGCCAGCGTCACCGGATCGTCAGAGGTGATCAGCGCCCGGGCATGGCCCGCCGACAGCTTGCCCTCTTCCAGGTACTCGCGCACCTCGTCGGGCAGTTGCAGCAGACGCATCAGGTTGGCGATATGAGAGCGGCTTTTGCCTAGGGCCTGGGCCAGTTTTTCCTGGGTATGGCCGAACTTCTCCATCAGCTGGCGGAAACCGGCGGCCTCTTCGATGGGGTTCAGATCGGCACGCTGGATGTTCTCGATAATCGCGACTTCCAGCACCTCGGTATCGTCGAAATCGCGCACGATAACCGGCAGTTCATGCAGTTTCGCCCGCTGCGAGGCGCGCCAACGGCGTTCCCCCGCGACGATCTCGAACTTGCCCTCTTCCCCCGGTTTCGGCCGCACGATCAGCGGCTGGATGACGCCCTTTTCCTTGATCGAGGCGGTCAGCTCTTCCAGGTGATCCTCTGTAAAGCTGCGCCGGGGCTGGTCCGGGTTGGGCACCACATTCTCGATCGGCACCATCATGTCGGGGCGGCGCACGGCAGCGCCCCCAGGTTTAGTGGTGGCCGGCTGCTCGTTCACATCGGCCATCAGGGCCGACAGCCCCCGGCCCAGACCCCGGCTCTTTTTCTTTTCCATAGTGCTCTCCACTCGCCTCAGGCGGCGACGCTTTCGTGTTTTTCCAGCAGCTCTCGCGCCAGCGCGCGATAGGCGGTGGCGCCTTTCGAGTTGGTGTCGAATTCCAGCACCGGAACCGAGAAGGACGGCGCCTCGGACACGCGGACATTGCGCGGAATGATGGTGCGGAACACCAGATCGCCCAGGTTCTCGCGCGCGTCCTCTTCCACCTGCTGGCTCAGGTTGTTGCGGCTGTCGTACATGGTCAGCACGATGCCCTCGATCCGCAGATCGGGGTTGGCCGATTGCCGCACTTCGCGGATCGTCAGCATCAGCTGCGACAGGCCTTCCAGGGCGAAGAACTCGCTTTGCAGCGGCACCAGCACCGAATGAGCGGCGACCATGGCGTTGACCGTCAGCAGGTTCAGCGACGGCGGGCAGTCAATCAGGATGTAATCGTAGTTCAGCGCGGCCATGGCGGGCTGGCGCAGCGCATCATGCAGCAGGAACGACCGTTTTTCGTTCGAAATCAATTCGATATCCGCAGAGGATAGATCGACGGTGGCGGGCACGATATCCAGGCCCTGCACGTCGCTTTGCATGATGATCTGGTCCAGCTGCGCATCGTCCAGCATCAATTCATAGCTGGTATAGGTGCGGTCATCGGGTTCGACACCCAGTCCGGTCGAGGCGTTGCCCTGCGGGTCGATGTCGATCAGCAGCACCCGCTGCCCCTGCTCTGCCAGTGCGGCCCCGAGGTTGATCGCGGTCGTGGTCTTGCCCACGCCCCCCTTCTGATTGGCGATGGCGACGATACGCGGACCATGCGCCGAGAGCAGGTTAGACACGTTCGATTCCTCCGATTTTCAGGATCACAGCCTCTGCCTCGGTTGTACTCGCCACCGCATCGCAGGAAAAGCGCCAATGGGCCTCGGCCGCCTGAACTTCCTCGCGCCAACGGGCCCCTTTGGGGAAAAGCGCCACTCCGCCGGGCGCCAGATGCCGTTCGGCGAAGCCCAGAAGCCCGTCCAGCTGCGTCAGCGCCCGCGCGGACAGCACATCGGCCCCCTGCGGCGGGGCAGATTCGATCCGTTTCGTCAAAATCGCCAATTTCAGCCCGCATTCCCGCGCCACCGAGCGCAGAAAGGCGCATTTGCGCTGGTCCGATTCGATCAGGGTAAAGGAGGCCTCGGGTTGCCGTTCTGCCGCCAGAATCGCCACGACCAACCCGGGAAAGCCGCCACCGCTGCCCAGATCCACCCAATGGGCGTAGCTGTCCGGCGCCAGATCGGCCACCTGGACCGAATCCAGCAGGTGCCGTGACCACAGATCGGGGATGGTGGATTTCGACACCAGGTTGATCTTGGGGTTCCAGCGGGTCAGCAGCTCTGCGTAGATGTCGAGCCGCTGCAATGTTTCACGTGAAACATTGGCGGCGATTTGCTCCCTGCTCACGCCGATTTTTCCCGTTTTTCCCGGTTCAGGCGCGATAGGATCAGGGCCAGCGCCGCCGGGGTCATGCCTTCGATGCGGCCCGCCTGGGCCAGATTCGACGGGCGAATGCGGACCAGCTTGGATTTCAGCTCATTCGACAGCCCATCCAGGCGGTCATAGTCGAAATCCGCCGGAATCCCCCGCGCCTCATCCTTTTGCAGCGCCTGGGCATCGTTCTGCTGGCGCTGGATATAGGTGGCGTAAAGGGCGTCGCGGCGCAGCTGTTCCTGGGTTTCCGCGTCCAGATCGGCCAGTTCCGGCGCCAGCGGGGCCAGATCGGGCACCGTCAGGTCGGGGAAGGCCAGAACCTGGTAGAGCGAGCGCTGCTTGCCGTCCTCGCCCACCCGGATCCCCGCCGCGTTCAGCTGTTTCGGCGTCACCAGGGTATTTTCCAGCACGTCGCGCCCTGCCCCGATGCGCGCCATCTTGGCCTCGAAGGCGGCGCGCCGTTCGGCGCCCACCAGACCGGCCTCGATCCCCTTGGGCGTCAACCGCTGGTCGGCATTGTCGGCCCGCAGCGACAGGCGATACTCGGCGCGCGAGGTGAACATGCGGTAGGGTTCCGACACGCCCCGCGTTGTCAAATCGTCGATCATCACCCCGATATAGCTGTCGGACCGGCTGAAACCCACAGGATCTAGATCCAGCGCCTCTTTCGCGGCATTCAGACCGGCGACCAGCCCCTGGGCCGCCGCCTCTTCATAGCCCGTGGTGCCGTTGATCTGCCCCGCCAGGAACAGCCCCGGCAGGTCGCGCAGCGCCAGACGCGTGTCCAGGGCGCGGGGATCGACGTAATCGTATTCGATGGCATAGCCCGGTTGCAGGATCTCGACGTTTTCCAGACCCTTCATCGAGCGCACATAGGCGTGCTGCACCTCTTCGGGAAGCGAGGTCGAGATGCCGTTGGGATAGACCGTGTCGTCGCCCAGCCCCTCGGGCTCCAGGAAGACCTGATGGCTGTCCTTGTCGGCAAAGCGCACCACCTTGTCCTCGATCGAGGGGCAATAGCGCGGCCCCACCCCGTCGATATGGCCGCCATACATGGCCGAGCGGGCCAGGTTGTCGCGGATGATCTGATGGGTCGCGGCGTTGGTATGGGTGATGCCACAGGGCACCTGCGCCAGGTTCACCCGGGTCGAGAGGAAGGAAAACAGCACCGGATCCTCGTCGCCCGGCTGTTCCTCCAGCACGTCCCAGTTGATCGTCTTGCCGTTCAGCCGCGGCGGCGTACCGGTTTTCAGCCGACCCATCGGCAGATCCAGCGCGCGCAGCCGGTCGCCCAGACGGTCGGCAGCGCTGTCACCCATCCGACCGCCGCCATAGCTGACATCGCCGATATGGATCAGACCGCGCAGGAAGGTGCCGGTGGTCAGCACCACGGCACGCGCGGCGATCTCGGCGCCATCGCCGAGGACGACACCGGCGACGCGGTCCCCCTCCATGCGGAAATCGACCACCTCGCCCTCGACCACGGTCAAGCCCGGCGTATTGGTCATTTCCTGAAGCATTTCAGCACGATAGACCGCCCGGTCCGCCTGGGCGCGCGGCCCCTGCACCGCAGGCCCCTTGCGTCGGTTCAACAGGCGGAACTGGATCCCGGCCAGATCGGCCACACGGCCCATGACCCCGTCCAGCGCGTCGATCTCGCGCACCAGGTGGCCCTTGCCCAGGCCGCCGATGGCCGGGTTGCAGGACATGACGCCGATGCCCGACAGCTTCAGCGTAACCAGCGCGGTGCGGGCCCCGGCGCGCGCGGCGGCGGCGGCGGCGTCACATCCGGCGTGCCCCCCCCCCACGACGACAACATCGAAATCAGAATGTTTCACGTGAAACATCTCCCTCACTTACCGATGCAGAAGGACGAGAAAATCTCGCCCAGCAGGGTTTCGACATCCACGATGCCTACCAGAGAATCGAGCGCCCTGATAGCCGAGCGCAGTTCCTCGGCGATCAGGTCTTCGCTATAGGCGGGATCCCGCAGCATTGTGCGGGCCTGGGCCAGATCGTCCAGGGCACGCAGGATGGCGACGCGGTGGCGTTCGCGGGTGGCGGTGGCCACCAAGGCGCTGCGCTGGCTGAAAACGTCGGTCAGACGGGCGACCAGGCGGTCGATCCCCTGCCCGGTCGCGCCGCTGATGCCGTCCGGATCGCCGGTCAGATCGGCCTTGCCGTGCAGCAGGATGTCATCCTCGCGCAGGTCGATCTGCGGCGCCTCGCCCGGTTCCAGCAGGTAGATCCGCAGGTCAGCGCCTTCGGCCCGGGCCTTCGCCCGCGCAATGCCGATGGATTCAACCTCATCTTCGGTCTCGCGCAGGCCGGCGGTGTCCAGCAGGGTCACCGGCAGGCCGTTCAGGTCCATCCGCACCTCGATCACGTCGCGGGTGGTCCCAGCGACGGAAGAGGTGATGGCGGCCTCGCGCCCCGCAAGCGCGTTCAGCAGCGTGGATTTGCCAGCATTCGGCGCGCCCAGAATGGCCACCTCGAACCCCTGGCGGACCCGCTCCGCCACCGCAGCGCCGCGCGCCTGGGTTTCCAGAGAGGCAGCCACGCCGTCCAGCAGCGCGTTCACCTCCGGCCGCACGTCGACGGGCACATCTTCGTCGGCAAAGTCGATCACCGCTTCCAGCAGGGCGGCGGCGCGGATCAGGTCGCGGCGCCAGCCCTGCACCACTTCGCCCAGCTTGCCGGAAAAGACCCGCTGCGCCTGGCGCCGCTGCGCCTCGGTCTCGCTGTCGATCAGATCAGCCAGGCCTTCGACCTGCGCCAGGTCCATCTTGCCATTCTCCAGCGCACGGCGGGTAAACTCCCCCGCCTCGGCCAGACGCGCGCCCTCGACCTCGGACAGCATCCGCAGCACAGAGGTCACGATGGCAGGCGAGCCGTGCAGGTGCAGTTCCACCACATCTTCGCCGGTGAAACTGGCGGGCCCGGGAAAGGCCAGGATCAGCGCCTGGTCGACCACCTCGTCCCTGTCGCGCAGCACCCGCAGGGCGGCGGCGCGCGGGGCGGGCGCAGTCAGGCCAAAACGCGACAGGGCCGGGAACGCTCCCGGCCCAGAAAGTCTGATGACGGAGACGCCAGCCCGGCCGGGGGCCGAGGCGAGCGCAAAAATCGTGTCCATCTCACCCTCGCGTGGCGGATCAGGTGTTCATCGAATCGAAGAATTCCGAGTTGGTCTTCGTCTGCTTCAGCTTGGAAATCAGGAACTCGATGGCATCGGTAGTGCCCATCGGGTTCAGGATGCGGCGCAGGACAAAGGTCTTTTGCAGATCGCCCTTGTCGACCAACAGATCCTCTTTCCGGGTGCCGGATTTGAGGATGTCCATCGCCGGGAAGACGCGCTTGTCAGCCACCTTGCGGTCCAGCACGATCTCGGAGTTGCCGGTGCCCTTGAACTCTTCGAAGATCACCTCGTCCATGCGCGAGCCGGTGTCGATCAGCGCGGTGGCGATGATGGTCAGCGAGCCGCCCTCCTCGATGTTCCGGGCAGCACCAAAGAAGCGCTTGGGCCGTTGCAGGGCGTTGGCGTCGACACCCCCGGTCAGAACCTTGCCCGAAGACGGGACAACGGTGTTGAAGGCGCGACCAAGTCTTGTGATCGAATCCAGCAGGATCACAACATCTCGTTTATGCTCAACCAGACGCTTGGCCTTTTCGATCACCATCTCGGACACGGCAACGTGGCGCGTGGCAGGTTCGTCGAAGGTCGAGGAGATCACCTCGCCCTTCACGTTCCGCTGCATGTCGGTCACCTCTTCCGGGCGTTCGTCGATCAGCAGGACGATCAGATAGCACTCTGGGTGGTTGGTCTCGATGCTGTGCGCGATGTTCTGCAACAGAACCGTCTTACCCGTGCGCGGCGGCGCCACGATCAGCGACCGCTGGCCCTTTCCGATCGGCACCACCAGGTCGATGATCCGGGCGGAACGGTCCTTGATGGTGGGATCCTCGATCTCCATCTTCAGCCGCTCATCGGGATAAAGCGGCGTCAGGTTGTCGAAGGCGATCTTGTGACGGGCCTTTTCGGGCGCCTCGAAATTGATCCGGGTGACCGAGGTCAGGGCAAAGTAGCGTTCGTTGTCGTCGGGCTGCTTCATCAGCCCTTCGACGGTGTCGCCGGTGCGCAGCGAATGCTGGCGGATCATGTCGGGCGAGACGTAGATGTCATCGGGGCCCGGCAGATAGTTGGCCTCGGGCGAGCGCAGGAAGCCGAAGCCGTCTTGCAGCACCTCCAGCACGCCATCGCCGCCGACCGTCCATTCGTCATCGGCCAGTTCCCGCAGGATCTGGAACATCATCTCGCCCTTGCGCATGGTCGAGGCGTTCTCGATTTCGAGTTCCTCGGCCATGGCCAGCAGATCCTTGGGGCTTTTGGCCTTCAGATCGGACAGGTTCAAATGGTTCTCGGTCATGGAAACAGGGTCCTTCGTCCGGCCCCGGGGGGCGCGCGGTACGGATAGATGCATGGAAGATCGACTCGCCCGGACGGGCGGCTTGGCGCCCCAGATAGGCGCTCAGCCTTTCTGAGTCAATAAAATCAGAACTTCACGACGACAGAAGCGACGATCAGGATCATCAGCAGCGTCGGAACTTCGTTCATCATCCGGTAGGTGCGACCGGTGCGGCTGTTGGTCCCCCGGACGAAATCCTTTCGCCGCAGGCCCAGCCAGTGATGAAACCAGGTCATCGCCAGGACCGAGATCGCCTTCAGCCAGGGCCAGACATCGCCCCAGTAGACGATCCCCGGGGTGAAGACGAGCGCCAGGCCAAAGACCCAGGTGGCGATCATCGCCGGGTTCATGATGCCGCGCAGCAGGCGCCGCTCCATCGTCTGGAACAGCTGGTCGGTGGTCTCATCCAGCTTCTGTTCGGTGTGATAGACGAAGAGACGGGGCAGGTAGAAGATCCCCGCCATCCAGGAAATCACCGAGATGATGTGCAGGAACTTTGTCCAGGGATAGGCCAGGGCGAGGAAGTCGAGCATGGGGAACTCCGGTCTGTCTCTCTCCCCCTAATAAATAAGAAAGAAAAAAAGAAGTTGTTGTTTGTTGTAGTCTGCTCTCTGCCTGTGGATCCTTTTCTTCCGCACAGGTTTATCCACAGGGGGATAACTCTGGGGGGAATCGTTAGCGAATCGAGGAGAAGTTTTCGCGAGATTCCGAAAAGCGCCGGATTCCAGCGGCTTGCGCGGGGAAAATCCTGTGGGAAAGTCGGACCCCCCTGTGGGGATCGAATCCGGGGAGTCTTCGGGATACGGAGTTTTCCAGTTGTCCTTTTCCCTCGGTGGGAGTCTTTCGCATCGCTGTGAGGGACTCGGGGGTTTACGCACAGCGCCGCGCCGGGTCTTGCGTCAAGGCGCAATTTTTCCCAGAACTGTCACAGGCCCATCACCCAGTTTTCCGTCGGTTTATCCACATGCCCGCACCAATCCTTCTGGCGTCCGGTTCCGAAATCCGGGCAGAATTGCTGCGCCGGGCGGGGGTTCCCTTCGAGGTCAGCAAAGCACGCATCGATGAAGAGATGGTAAAAGCCTCTCTGCGCGCCGAGGGCGAGCGGCCGCGCAACATCGCCGACGCCCTGGCGGGGCTGAAGGCGGAAAAGGTCGGGTTGAAGCGCCCCGAGGCCTTCACCATCGGCTGCGATCAGGTGCTGGAGCTGGACGGAGAGATCTTTTCCAAGCCCGAAAGCGCCGAAGAGGCCCGCGCCCAGATTGAACGGCTGGCCGGGCAGCGCCATTCCCTGCATACGGCTGCGGTGATCCATAACGAGGGCCGCCCGGTCTGGCGCAAGCTGGTCGAGGTGAAGATGACCATGCGCCGCCCCTCGCCCGCCTATCTGGACGATTACATCGCCCGCAACTGGCCCGCCATCGGCTGGTCCTGCGGCGCCTACCAGCTGGAAAACGAAGGCGCGCGGCTGTTCACCCGGGTCGATGGCGATTACTTCGCCGTTCTCGGCCTGCCGCTGCTGGAAATTCTCGATTATCTGGCCCTCAGAGGAGCCATCGCCGCATGAGTGACGACAAGATCCCCCTGGCCGGTGTCATCGGTCGCCCCATCGTGCATTCCCGCTCGCCGCAGCTGCATGGCTACTGGCTGAAATCCATGGGGCTTCCCGGGCACTACATCCCGATGGAGGTCGCCGCCGAAGACCTGCGCGAGGTGCTGCGGACCCTGCCGAAGATGGGCTTTGTCGGGGTGAACGTGACCATCCCGCACAAAGAGGCGATCCTGGAAATTGCCGATCTGGTCACCGACCGGGCCACGGTCATAGGCGCCGCCAATACCCTGATCTTCCGCAAGGACGGCAAGATTCACGCTGATAATACAGATGGTTACGGCTTCATCGAGAACCTGCGCCAGAACGCCCCCGGCTGGGATCCCACCGCCGGGCCCGCCGCCCTTCTGGGCGCGGGTGGTGCTGCGCGGGCGGTGATTTCCTCGCTGCTGGACGCGGGCGTGCCCGAGATCCTGATCTCGAACCGCACCCGGGCGCGGGCGGAAAAGCTGCATGACGATTTCGGCCGCCGCCTGCGGGTGGTGGAATGGGTCCAGGCCGGCAACGCCATTGCCGACGCGGCGACGGTGGTGAACACCACCTCGCTGGGGATGCTGGGCAAGCCAGAGCTGCGGGTGCCGCTGGATGGGCTGAACAAGCACCAGGTGGTCACTGACCTGGTCTATAACCCCTTGAAAACCCACCTTCTGGCCGAGGCCGAACAGGCCGGCGCCACCGTGGTGGACGGCCTGGGGATGTTGCTGCACCAGGCGGTGCCCGGCTTCGAACGCTGGTTCGGCAAACGCCCCGAGGTCACCCCCGAGGCCCGGGCGGCGGCCCTGGCATGAGCGTTGTTCTGGGCCTCACCGGCTCTATCGGGATGGGCAAATCGACCACGGCGCAGATGTTCGTCGACGAGGGCTGCGCCCTGTGGGATGCCGACGCGGCGGTGCATCGCCTTTACGCGGCGGGAGGCGCTGCGGTGGCGCCCCTGGGCCAGCTTTGGCCGCAGGTGATCCAGGAGGGCGCGGTGTCGCGCCCGGCGCTGAAACAGGTGATCGCCGCCGATCCCACGGCCCTGGGCCGGATCGAACAGATCGTCCATCCCCTGGTGGCCGAAGACCGCCGCGCCTTCCTGGCCGGGACGCAGGCGGATATCATCGTGTTGGACATTCCGCTGCTCTTCGAAGGCGGAGCGGAGCGGGCGATGGACGCGGTGGTCGTGGTCTCGGTCGCGCCCGAGGAACAGAAAGCCCGCGTTCTGGCGCGCGGCACGATGTCCGAGGCGCAGTTCGAGATGATCCGCGCCAAGCAGATGCCCGATGCCGAGAAACGCGCCCGGGCGGATTACGTGGTGATCACCGACACGCTGGACCATGCCCGCGCGCAGGTCCGGGCCATCGTTTCGGAAATCAGGTCAAATGTGCAAGATGCGTGAAATTGTAATGGATACGGAAACGACCGGCTTCGAACCCGAGCAGGGCGACCGCCTGGTCGAGATCGGCGGGGTCGAGCTTCTGAACCATGTGCCTACGGGCGAGACCTTTCACGTCTATATCAACCCGCAGCGCGACGTGCCCGAGGATGCCTTCAAGGTGCACGGGCTGTCGTCGGAATTCCTGGCCGACAAGCCGCTCTTTCGCGATGTGGCGCAGGATTTCCTGGATTTCGTCGGCGATGCCAAGCTGGTGATCCACAACGCCGCCTTCGACATGAAATTCCTCAACGCCGAACTGGGCTGGCTGGGGATGCCGAAACTGCCCTGGGAACAGGCGATCGACACCCTGGCCATCGCGCGCAAGAAATTCCCCGGCTCGCCCGCCTCGCTGGATGCGCTGTGCCGCCGCTTCGGCATCGACAACTCGGCCCGGACCCTGCACGGCGCCCTGCTCGACAGTGAAATCCTGGCCGAGGTCTATCTGGAACTGATCGGCGGTCGCCAGCCCGACCTGGTGCTGGGCGGCGGTCGCAAAAGCCGCGACACCGGCCCGGTGGACGAGAACTGGCGCCCGCGCCCGCGTCCGACCCCCCTGCCCTCGCGGCTGACCGAGGACGAACGCGCCGCCCATCAGGCCTTCGTCGAAAAGATGGGCGAAGCCGCCCTCTGGTCGAAACTCGGCTGACCCCGCAGGCCGCCCCGTTGGCGGAGGTTCCAGCCGGGGCGCCGCCGGGTCTTCGGGGCGCCGCCCTCTCCCCTGGCCCGGCCCTCCTCTCATTCGACGGCCAAAAATACTCTCGCCGAAGGCCTCGGCCCGCCAGGGCCGACCCCAGCCATGAAAAAGGGCGCCCCGCAGGACGCCCCTCTTACCTGGCCTGAGCCCGGATCTCAGTTGGCGGGGGTGGCCGCCTGCTGGGCCGCGACGCGGCGCTGGATCTCGGTGCGGTACAGCGCGACGAAGTCGATCGTGTCCAGGTTCAGCGGAGGGAAACCCCCGTCGCGGGTCACGTCCGACACGATGCGGCGGGCGAAGGGGAAGATCATGCGCGGGCATTCGATCAGCAGGAAGGGGTGGATCTGCTCTTCCGGCACGCCTTCGATGTGGAAGACGCCGACATATTCCAGCTCCAGCAGGAACATCGGCTCGTCCGTGTCCTTGGCCTTCGAGGTGATCGTCAGCTTCATGATCACTTCGTACTGGTGTTCGGCCTCACGCTTCTTCGCGTCCAGGGCCACCTGCACCTTCACGTCCGGCTGCACAGACCCCGAGACGGGCTTGCGCGCCAGGATGTTCTCGAACGACATGTCCCGGATGTACTGGGTCAGCACGTTCATCTTCACTTGCGGCGCCTGTTGGGTCGGCGCTGCACCGTTGGTCGTCTCTTCGGCCATGGGGCCCTCCTGCGTCTTGTCAGCTTGGGCGTTGTCCTAGCAGCTTGGCCGCAGGGCCTCAACGTTGCATCGCAGGTCTTAGTGCCGTGTCCAGCCGGAGGGGTGCGTCGGGCGCTTTTCGGGGTCGACTTCGGTGAATTCGCCGTCGATCACCTGGTCGTCGGGGCGGCCGCCGCGATACTGCGGCCCCCCACCAGGACCTGGACCAGGCCCGGGCCCCGCCTGCTGGGCCCCGGGGCCCGCGGTGGTAAAGCTGGCGACCTTCACCCGCTTGCGCAGCCACAGGAAGGCCACGCGGCGGAAGGCCGGCGTCAGCAGGGCGAAACCGACCGCATCGGTGAAGAACCCCGGCGTCAGCAGCAGCGCGCCCGACAGCAGGATCATCGCCCCGTCGGCCAGCGGCTCGGACGGGTCCGACAGTTCGGAAAAGCTGCGCTGGATATTGGCCAGCGCCTGGCGCCCCTGCTGTTTCACCAGCCAGGTCCCCATCACCGCCGTCAGCAGCACGATGGCCAGGGTCCAGCCCAGGCCAATGGCCCCGCCAACCTGGATGAACAGGGCGATCTCGATCATCGGCACCGCGATAAAGGCCAGAAGAAGCCACATATCCCAAAACTCCTTTCCCCGGCAGATGTAGACTTGCACCTGCCCAGCACCTACATAGGGACGGACCCCGGGCGATGCCATGCCCGGAGGCCCGTTAGGAGGTTCCACCCTTGCCGATTATCCAGCTTCTGGTTCTTGCCGGTATTGCCGTTTTCCTGATCCTGCGTCTGAAAAACGTGCTGGGCACACGCGAGGGATTCGAGAAGCCGCCGGTCACCGGCCAGCCCGCGCCGACCCCGGTGCAGCGCTCTGGTTTCGAGGTGATCGAGGGCGGTCCCGATCGCGACATCACCGACCACGTGGCCGAGGACAGCCCCGCGGCCCGCGCCCTGGCCGAGATGAAGAAGGCCGAGCCGAGCTTCTCGGTTTCGGAGTTCCTGGGCGGCGCCCGCCAGGCCTATGAGATGATCCTGATGGGCTTCGAACGTGGCGAGCTGGCCGATATCCGGCCCTTCCTCTCCGATGAGGTCTACCAGACCTTCGCCGAGGTGGTCGAAGCGCGCGACGCCCAGGGCCTGACCGTCGAGGCCGACTTCATCGGCGTGCGTGAGTTGAGCCTGACCGAGGCCGAGTTCGACCCCGCCACCGGCCTGGCCGAGCTGACCGTGCGCTATGTCGGCCAGCTGACCCAGGTGGTGCGTGACCGCGCCGGCGACATCGTCGAGGGCGACGAGGGCAAGGTGAAAACCCAGAAGGACAGCTGGACCTTCGAGCGCCGCATGGGCACCGACGACCTGAACTGGCAACTGGTCGCAACGGGGGAATAAGGCGCGTCATGACCTGGCGGAGGATCGCGGCATATCTGGCGCTGGCGCTCCTTCTTCCGGGCCCCGCCCCCCTGTTGGCCCAGAGCGCCGACCCGGACGCGCCCGCCGAGGCGCCGACGGTCACCGTTCTTGATTTCTCTGACCTACCCGGATGGGCGGCCGACGATCACGCGGCCGCCCTTGCCACCTTTACCGCCACCTGCGGCGACATGCGCGCCCCCGACTGGATCGCGGTCTGCAAGATGGCCAAGGCGCAAAGCCCCGCCAGCGCGCGCACCTTCTTCGAGCTGTTCTTCTCGCCC
The DNA here is from genome assembly GCF_050897975.1 of Pseudooceanicola aquaeponti. Lineage (NCBI taxonomy): Bacteria > Pseudomonadati > Pseudomonadota > Alphaproteobacteria > Rhodobacterales > Paracoccaceae > Pseudooceanicola > Pseudooceanicola aquaeponti. The sequence continues at coordinate 447,159 of NZ_JBPAXY010000002.1, read as the reverse complement.
GTGCTGATCCAGGACGGCACCCCGGCGCTCTTCACCGGCTATTACGAGCCCGAGTTGCAGGGATCTCGGGTGCAAAGCGCGCGCTATCGCTATCCGGTCTACCGGATGCCCCCCGAGGCCCAGGTGACCCGCCCCTGGCTGACGCGGGCACAGATCGAACAGGGTCAGGCCCTGGCCGGGCGCGGGCTGGAAATTGCCTGGGTCGACGACCCGGTGGCGCTGATGTTCGTGCAGATCCAGGGCTCTGGCCGCATCCTGCTGCCCGACGGCAGCCATATCCGCATCGGCTATCGCGGTGACAACGGGCATCCCTACGCCTCGATCGGGCAGGAAATGGTGCGGCGCGGCATCTACAAGGCGCATCAGGTCTCGGCCCGGGTGATCGGCAACTGGGTGAAGCGGAACCCGGTGCGCGGGGCCGAGCTGCTGCGCCACAACCCCAGCTATGTCTTCTTCCGCGAGATCCGCGATGTCTCGCCCGAGGCGGGGCCCAAGGGGGCGATGAACCGCTCGCTGACCGCCATGCGTTCCTTGGCGATCGACCCGGCCTATGTGCCGCTCGGCGCGCCGGTCTGGGTCGAAAAGGCGGGCTTTCGCGGGCTGCGGCGGCTGATGGTGGCCCAGGACACCGGATCGGCGATCAAGGGGCCGCAGCGCGCCGATGTCTTCGTCGGCTCTGGCCCCGGCGCGGGCAAGCTGGCGGGGCGGATCAAGGATGACGGGCGGCTGGTGGTGCTGCTGCCGATCCAGCGCGCCTATGCCCTGCTGGTGGAGGACGAGACATGAGCCGCCGCCGCAAGCTGCGCCCCGACGAGAAAGAGCTGTGGGACAAGGTCGCCGGCTCGACCGAGCGGATGCACCCGGAAAAGCGCGTGCTGGCGCGGCCGGAAAAGAAGCTTGCCAAGGCCCCCGTGCCCGAGGCGCAGCCGAAGGGCCGCACCGAGGCCGAGCGGGCCTTGCAGCCCTTCCGCCTGGGCGAGAAAGCGCGCGGCCGGTCCGGCGGCCATGACGTGCTGCCGCCCCTGCACGACCGGCTGCATCAGGCGCCCCTGCGCATGGACAAGAAGACCCACGGCCGCATGACCCGCGGCAAGCTGGCCCCCGAGGCGCGGATCGACCTGCACGGGATGACCGTGGACCGGGCGCATCAGGCGCTGATGGCCTTCATGCTGCGCGCGGTGCAGAACGAACACCGTCTGGTGCTGGTGATCACCGGCAAGGGCCGCCGCCCGGAAGAGGACGGGCCGATCCCGGTCCGCCACGGCATCCTGAAACACCAGCTGCCGCACTGGCTGTCGACCCCGCCCCTGGCGCAGATCGTGCTACAGGTCACCGCCGCGCACCGCAGCCACGGCGGCACCGGCGCCTTCTACGTCTATCTGCGCCGCAACCGCTGAGGCAGGGCGCAGGGGACGAAAAACGGCGGGCCCTTTCGGAACCCGCCGTGTTCTTTGTCGCGTTCAATGCCCGCCATGGGCGCCCGCGCCCGGCTGCATGTCCGGCGGGCGGCGCACGAAGAAGCCCGCGACGATCAGCAGCAGCGAGATGGCGGCGGCCACGGTAAAGGCTGCGTGCAGACCGGCGGCGGTGGCGGTGACCATCTCGGCCCCCGAGGCCAGCTCATCGCCGATGCGCAGCGACATGACCGAGACGAAGATGGCGATCCCCGCCGCGCCTGCCACCTGCTGCACGGTGCCGATCACCGCCGAACCGTGGGAATAGAGATGGGCGGGCAGCGACCCCAGGCTGGAGGTGAACAGAGGGGTGAACAGCAGCGCCAGACCGATGCTGAGCAGCAGGTGCGCCACCAGCACCACCCCCATGGAGGAGGCGGGCGTCAGCAGCGTCATGGCCCAAAGGCCCGCGCTGACCGTCACCCCGCCGGGGATCACCAGCTTGCGCGCGCCGACGCGATCGAACAGCCGCCCGACCCAGGGCGACATCAGCCCCATCATCAGCCCGCCGGGCAGCAGCAGCAGCCCCGAATGCAGCGTGTTCAGCCCCATCACCGCCTGCATGAACAGCGGCAGCAGCACGATCATCCCGAACAGCGCCATCATCGCCAGGCCCATCATGATCACCGAAACGGTGAAGACCCGCACGCCCAGGGTGCGCAGCTCCAGCAGGGCGCGGTCCTTCGGCCCCAGCACCAGCTGGCGCCAGATGAACAGCACCAGGCAGACCCCGCCCACGGCCAGCGGCAGCCACAGCGGGATCGGCCCGCCCTCGCCGTGACCCTCGCCGATGGCCGAGAAGCCATAGACCAGCCCGCCGAAACCAAGTGCCGACAGCGGCACCGACAGCAGGTCCAGAGATTTCTCGCGGGCCTCGTTCACGTTCACCAGCTTCAGATAGCCCAGGCTCAGCGCGCCCAGGGCAATGGGCATCATCAGGATGAACAGCCAGCGCCAGTGGAAGAATTCCAGGATCAGCCCCGACAGGGTCGGCCCGATGGCCGGCGCGACCGAGATCACCACCGAGATATTGCCCATGGTCTTGCCCCGGCTTTCGGCGGGCACCAGGGCCATCACGGTGGTCATCAGCAGCGGCATCATGATTGCCGTGCCGATAGCCTGCACGATGCGCCCGGCGATCAGCGGGCCCAGGCTGGGCGAAATGGCGCAGATCAGCGTGCCGAGGGTGAAAAAGCTCATCGCTAGCAGAAAGACGCTGCGCGTCGGCAGCCGTTGCAGCAGGTAGCCGGTGATCGGGATCACCACCGCCATGGTCAGCAGAAAGGCCGTGGTCAGCCATTGCGCCGCATTGGCGGTGACGTCGAGGTCTGTCATCAGCCGCGGCAGGGCCACCGACATCAGCGTCTCGTTCAGGATCACCGTAAAGGTCGAGATCATCAGCAGGGCGATGACCAGCCGGTTGCGGGCCGGATCCAGGTCTTCCGGGTCGACGACAGCCTGGCTCTCGGGTGGTTGCATTTTGGGAATCCTTATCGGGCCCCCTGGGGAGAGGGGGCGAAACATGCGCGCAACATGCTTTCCGCACCTGCGAAGTCAAGCCATGACATGCTGCGATGACACGGGAATGACCCCGGCGCATGGCTTGGTCGGCCCGAAACCGCCGGAAGGTCCGGGGCCGACTGCGTTGCTCTGGCCTGCCCTGCCCGCCGGGCGCGTTGCGGCAAATGCGGCGCGGGCCGAGTTAGCCCTGTTCAGTGGTGCGGGTTTAGTTTAGAATGACTCTAAATAGTATCGCATCTTCGGAGTTGCCCATGTCCCAGCCCGCGCAGCCGTCCGCCCATGCGGACGATCCGCATTTCATGACCCGGTCCAACTGGCTGCGCGCCGCCGTGCTGGGCGCCAATGACGGCATCGTGTCGGTCAGTTCCATCATCGTTGGCGTCGCCGCCGCCACGCCAGAGCCGCGCGCCATCGCCATTGCCGGTGTGGCGGGCCTGGCCGCCGGGGCCATGTCCATGGCGGCGGGGGAATATGTCTCTGTCTCCTCCCAGGCCGACACCGAACGGGCCGACATGGCGCGCGAGGCCGAGGCCTTGGCGGCCGATCCCCAGGGCGAGATGCAGGAGCTGGCCGAGATCTATGCCGCCCGGGGGCTCAGCCCCGAAACCGCCGCCCAGGTGGCGCGCGAGTTGCACGCCCACGACGCCCTGGCGGCCCATATGCGCGATGAGATCGGCGTGACCGAGGTCAGCGCCGCCAATCCGTTGCAGGCGGCCCTGGCCTCTGGCGTGACCTTCTCGGTCGCGGCGATCTGGCCGGTGCTGGCGGCGATCCTGACCCCCGCGCCGCTGGTCATTCCGGTGGTGCTGGGGGTCACGCTGCTGCTGCTGGCGGTGCTGGGCGCGCTTGGCGCCCAGGCGGGCGGCGCGCCCTGGGGCCGGGCGGCGCTGCGGGTGATGCTGTGGGGGGCCTTTGCCATGGCGGTGACGGCGGCGGTCGGGCGGCTGTTCGGCGTCGCGGTCTAGGGCCGCGGGCCAAGGCAAAGGGGGCCCGGACAGATGTCCCGGCCCCCTTTTTACTGCGCGGCGTCCGGTGCCGGTCGCCTCAGGCTTCCATCGCCTTGATCATGTCCACGCGGGTGGCGTGACGGCCGCCCTCGAACTCGGCGCCCAGGAAGGCCTCGACAATGTCGATGGCCAGCGACTCGCCCACGACCCGGGCGCCGATGGACAGCATGTTGGCGTCGTTATGCTGGCGGATCATCCGGGCGGAGAAGCTTTCGGCGCAGACGCCGCAGCGGATGCCGGGCACCTTGTTGGCGGCCATCATGATCCCCTGCCCGGTGCCGCACAGGATGATGCCGAAACGGCAATCGCCCGAGGCCACCAGCCGCGCCGCCTCGGCCCCGCGTTCGGGATAGGGGGTGCTTTCGGGGGTGGTCGGGCCGACATCCACGGCCTCCCAGCCCTGCGTCGCGATATGGGCGGCGATGGTCTGGCGCAGGGCGATGGCGGCGTGGTCGCTGGACAGGGCGATACGTTTGTTGGCGGTCATGGCGGGATCCCGGGCTGAGCTGACGTTGCGCGGCCCGTATCCCCGCAAGGCGGCCTCAGGTCAACAGATCGCGGGGTCGCAGACCGGCAAACGCCCCCGCAGGGGGCTGCGGGGGCGTCTTTGGCGCGGCTATCGAGGGGGGTCAGAGCACGTAGCGGCTGAGATCGGCGCTGGCGGCCAGCTGGCCCACGTTCTCTTCGACGAAGGCCGCATCCACCGTCACCGCCTCGCCCGCCTTGTCGGGGGCGTGGAAGCTCAGCTCTTCGAAGACCCGTTCGATCACCGTGTAAAGCCGCCGCGCGCCGATATTCTCGACCGAGCGGTTCACCTCGGCCGCGATGCGGGCGATGGCGGCGATGCCGTCTTCGGTAAAGGTTACCTTTACCTCTTCGGTGCCCAGCATCTCGGCATATTGCCGGGTCAGGGCGTTGTCGGTCTCGGTCAGGATGCGGGTGAAATCGCCCTCGGTCAGCGCCTGAAGTTCCACCCGGATGGGCAGGCGGCCCTGTAGCTCGGGCAGCAGGTCCGAGGGCTTGGCGATGTGGAAGGCGCCCGAGGCGATGAACAGGATATGGTCGGTCTTCACCGGGCCATGCTTGGTGCTGACGGTGGTGCCCTCGATCAGCGGCAGCAGGTCGCGCTGCACGCCTTCGCGGGACACATCGCCGCCGCGCGCGTCGGAGCGGGCGCAGACCTTGTCGATCTCGTCCAGAAAGACGATGCCGTTCTCCTCGACCGATTGCAGGGCGCTGCGGGTCACCGTCTCATCGTCCAGCAGCTTGTCGGCCTCTTCGCCGATCAGCAACTCATAGCTTTCGGCGACGGTCAGGCGCTTGGTCACCTTGCGGCCGCCAAAGGCCTTCCCGAAGATGTCGCCCAGGTTCATCATGCCCATCTGGCCCGCCCCCGGCTGGCCGGGAATGTCCATCATGCCCAGGGGGTTGGAATTGTCCGCCACCTCCAGCGTGATGACGGTATCGTCCAGCAGCCCGTCGCGCAGCTTCTTGCGGAACATCTCGCGGGTGCCCTCGCGGGCGTCGCTGCCGGCGATGGCCTCGATCACCCGGTCCTCGGCGGCCTGATGGGCCTTGGCCTTCACCTCGTCGCGCATGTAGTCGCGGGTCTGGGCGATGGCCGCGTCGACCAGATCGCGCACGATCTGCTCCACGTCGCGGCCCACGTAGCCCACTTCGGTGAACTTGGTCGCCTCGACCTTGATGAAGGGCGCGCGGGCCAGCTTGGCCAGGCGGCGGCTGATCTCGGTCTTGCCCACGCCCGTGGGGCCGATCATCAGGATGTTCTTCGGATAGACCTCTTCGCGCAGGTCATCGGGCAGCTGCTTGCGCCGCCAACGGTTGCGCAGCGCCACGGCCACGGCGCGCTTGGCGTCCTTCTGGCCGATGATGAACCGGTCGAGTTCAGAGACGATTTCGCGGGGGGTCAGATCGGTCATGGTGTCTCTCTTCTGGTGTTCGGGCAGACATACGCATTCAGGGGGGCGGTTTGAAGGGGTTGCGGTTTGTATATACGGTTCGTATATTCAATTTGTGTGGTGACCCGGCGCGTGTTGCCCCGAGCAAGGAGGCTGAATGCTGAAACCTACTGTTACGGGGCGGAAAGATGGACTTCGAGTACGACGACACCAAGCGCCAGAAGGTGCTGGAGAAACAAGGAATTGACCTGCTGGACGCTGCACGGATCCTGAACGGCGATTGCCTGGTCGCCGCCTCTGACCGCCGTGGCGAAACCCGCTGGCTGGCCATAGGTCTGCTGGAGGGGCGCGAGATCGCCCTGGCCTTTACCAAGCGCGGCGATGCGGTCCGCCTCATCTCAGCCCGGAGGGCAAGAGAAAATGAAAGAACAGCATATCACGCGCGTTTCCCTGGATGAGCTGCGCAAGGCCAAGGGAAAGACCGACTGGAACCGCCTGGACGAGGAAGACCGGCGTGGGGTCGCGCCTGCCCATGATCCCGACATCGACGATGACGACTGGGATCTGGAGGATGCAACGGCCCTGTCAGGTATCTTCGCGGGCGTCGACCTGCCGGAACCCGAGCCGAAAAAGGCCATCTCGCTGCGTGTCGACAGCGACGTGCTGAGCTTCTTCAAGTCTCAGGGCAAGGGCTATCAGACGCGCATGAACGCCGTGCTTCGGGCCTATATGGACGCGAAAAAGGCCGGCTAAGCGGCCCTTTACGCGGCATAGGGCGGCAGTCGATCCTTGCCGGGGAAGTCCGGCAGGGCGCGCATGATGCGGGTGCGGGCCTCTATCCAGTAGCTGCCCAGAAGGGTCAGGAAGACCCCGGTGCCAAGGAAGACGACGATCCAGCCGCGCCCCTGCCCCGAACGGTCGGTGACATACAGCAGCAGGAAGATCAGATAGCCGATCCCGGCGGTCAGGAAGCTGCGCCGGTCCAGCACCACCGCCAGAAGGGTGATCGGCACCAGCGCCAGGGCCATCAGCACATAGCCCAGCCCCGGGCCCATGGCGATGAAGGTCTGGGCCACGGTGTTGACCAGCGCGGGCGCCGCCACCAGGTGCAGCCAGAAGCCCGACGACGACATCCGGCCCAGCCGGTGCGGGTCGCGCGTGTCGAACCAGATCCCGCCCGCCAGCGCCGCCAGGCCCAGAACCAGCGTGCCCCAGGCCACGGTCGAGCCTTCCAGCAGGTCGAAGGGGTTCTCGGCTCCCGCGATGTCGCCGGTGGCCCCCGCGATGGAGAGCACCGCAAAGGCCCCGGTCAGCCCCAGCAGGAACATGGTGAAGGGCACGCGGAAGACGCGGAACCAGGCGATCAGCCCGGCGGCGGTCACCGCGCAGACGATCAGATGCTGGGCCAGGCTGGTGCGGGCGTCGCCGAACAGGTCGTACATGGACGAGAACGGGCTATCCAAGGACATCAGCGATCCGACGATGGCCGCCAGCGCCGTGGCAAAGGCCGTCACCAGCAGGATCGAGGGCAGCATCATCCGCCGCCGCAGGGTGAAATAGCGCCCGAGGAAATAGAAGGCGACGATCGCGAGGGCCATCACCACCGGCACCGACAGGGCCAGGGCCAGGCCGAAGCCGCCGGTGATCAGGATGCCCAGGCCCACGGTGACGAAGATCTCGGAAAAGCCGCGGAACAGCTCGAAGGGTTCATCCTCCGCCTGGCGCAGCCCGGCGCGGGTCTGGGCCAGCGCCGTCAGCGTCGCCGCCTGCGCCTCGGTCAGGTGACCGGCGGCGATGGCGGCGCGCAGATCCTCGCGGGTGATCTCAGCCGTCAATGCATTCCACCGTCAGGTTGCCATTGGTGTAGACGCAGATGTCGGCGGCAATCGCCATGGCCTTGCGGGCGATCTGCTCGGCGTCGCCCTCGTGGTCGTAAAGGCCGCGCGCCGCCGCCAGGGCAAAGTTGCCGCCCGAGCCGATGGCGGCGATGTCATGTTCAGGCTCCAGCACGTCACCCGCGCCGGTGATCACGAACAGGTCCTTGCCGTCGGTGACGATCAGCATCGCCTCCAGCTTTTGCAGGTACTTGTCGGTGCGCCAGTCCTTGGCCAGGTCGACGCTGGCCCGGGCCAGCTGGCCGGGGGTCGCCTCCAGCTTGGCCTCCAGCCGTTCCAGCAGGGTGAAGGCATCGGCGGTGGACCCGGCAAAGCCCGCCACCACGTCATAGCCACCGGGCGACAGGCGGCGCACCTTGCGGGCGGTGCCCTTGATCACGGTCTGGCCCAGCGAGACCTGCCCGTCGCCCGCGACCACCACGCGCCCGCCCTTGCGGACGCCAATGATGGTGGTGCCGTGCCAGCCGGGGAATTCGCTTTCTGCCATGTCTGCCTCCTTTGGTCTGTCAGGCTATATGAGGGCGCCCGCGCCCCGGGGCAACCCGCAGGCCGCCCTTGCCCGGCCCGCAGGCGCAGCCTAGCCTGCGCCCATGGATCCGTCCCGTGACTTTCGCCTTTACCTGTCCAGACGCCTGCGCGCCGAGGTCGCGGCGGGCGATCATGCCTTTCTGGGCCAGGTGACCCGGGTGCTGGAACGGCATGGCTACCGGGTGCTGCCCTCGGCCAATGATCGCGCGGCCAAGGCGGCGGCGCCGGACCTGCCCGGCTGGGCGATGTTTCACATGGAACATCCCACCCACGACCGCGCCCTGGTCTTTCGCAAGGCCTATCACGGCCCCTTCTGGGCCATCGAACGTCAGGCGCAGCGCTGGCGCTGGCCGGTGGCGCAGGCGCGCTTTCCCCTGCACCGGATCGACCCCGAGACCGCCGCCCGCTTCTACGCCCGCTGGCAGCGCCGCCTGTTCGGGCAGGCACCCCAGGCCGCCCGGCGCGACGGCTTCGTCTATATCCCCCTTCAGGGCCGCTTGCTGGAGCATCGCAATTTCCAGGACTGCGCCCCCATCGAGATGCTGGAACGGGTGCTGGAGGGAGAGCCGAAGCGCCCCCTGCTGGCCACGCTGCACCCCAAGGAACGCTATAGCGAGGCCGAGCGCGCCGCGCTGGACAGCCTGACACAGCGCTTTCCCCGGCTGCAATTGACCACGCGGCCCATGGCCGACCTGCTGGCCCATTGTGATTACGTGGTGACGGAGAACAGCTCTGCCGCCTTCTTTGGTTTCTTCTTCGGCAAGCCCGCGATCACCTTTGCGCGGATCGACTTTCACCACATCTGCCTGGGCGCCGACGGCTTCGACCGGATCGCGGACCATGCCCCCGCGTTTGACCGCTATATCTGGTGGTTCTGGCAAAGGCAGAGCATAAATGCAGGCCGCCCCGATGCGGAACGCCAGATCGCCGACCGGCTGCGCCGCTGCGGTGTGCCGCTGGATGACCCGGCCACTGACACCGGTCCCGACCCGACCCCGCAATGAAAAAGGCGCCCCGAAAGAGGCGCCTTTTCCAGACTGAGATCGCAGGGGCCCGAGGGGACCCCGGGCGCGATCAGATGGTCTCGTCGATCCAGCTTTGCAGCGCGGCCTTGGGCGCGGCGCCGGTGCGGTTCGACACGATCTCGCCGTCCTTGAAGATGAACAGCGCGGGAATGCCGCGCACGCCCATGGACATGACCGAGTTGGGGTTGGCGTCGGCGTCGATCTTCACGACCTTCAGCTTGCCGTCCATCTCGGCCGAGATCTCTTCCAGGGCCGGGGCGATCTGGCGGCAGGGGCCGCACCATTCGGCCCAGATGTCGACCAGGACGGGGGTGTCGGATTTCAGGACTTCGGCTTCGAACGTGTCGTCGGTGGCGTGAACGGTAGCCATGGATTTTGTCTCCTACGAGGGAATGTTGATGCGAACCTAGGTATCCGGGCAGGGCCGGTCAAGAAGGCTCGCTGCGGCGCAGGGCCGCCATGACGAGATCGTGGGGCAGTTCGTGCAACGTGGCGCTGCGGGTCCACAGAAGGGCGGTGCGGATGCGGCGGCCCGGGTAGATCTGGGCCAGGGCGGCGGCATAGGCGCCCATCTGGCGCAACAGGCCCTCGGGGGCGTCCTCGGGGCGGGCGGGGATGGTGACATTGGTCTTGAAGTCCAGCGCCCAGACCTCTTCGGCGCCGACGATCAGCCGGTCGATGATGCCATGGATGCGGCGCCCGTCCAGTTCGGCCAGGGTGGCGGAAATGGGCACCTCGGCCAGGGCGTCGGGGCCGAAGAACCGTGCCGTGGCGGGCCGGTCCAGCACGCGGCGGGCCTCGTCCAGCAACAGGGCGCCCTCGGCGGGTTCGGCGCGGTCGGGGCCGCTGCCCAGCAGGGCCTCGGCCTGGGCGGCCCAGCCCTCGGGCGGATGGTCGGGCAGATGTTCCAGCAGCAGGTGCACCTGCCGCCCGCGACGTTTGGCCGCCTCTTCGTCCAGACCGTCCTCGCCCGGCAGGGCCTTGGCCCCACCCAGGTTCTCCGAGGGGCTGAGCGTCTGTTCCGGCCCCGGCGCGGGGGGCGCGGGCAGGCGCGCCCAGTCGGGCAGCATGGGGCGCGCAGGGGGCGTGGGCGGCGTGTCGTCCAAGCGCAGCCCGGCCCAGTCGCCGTTTTCCAGCCGCAGCCCCTCGCCGCCGGGGAAGCTATGCTCGCCTGCGCCCATCTCGGCCATCTGGTCCTCGATCCGGGCGTACCAGTCGCTGCGATCGCGGGCGATCTTGCCAGCGCCACAGACGATCAGCCATTTCTCGGCCCGGGTCATGGCGACGTACAGCAGCCGGTCGCGCTCCTCTTCGGCGCGGGCGCGCCGCGCTTCGCGGGCCGCGCGCATGGGGCTGGGTTCCTCGGTGGCCTTCACCTTCCACAGGGGCATGTCCAGCGTCGGCAGCACCTGGGCACGGTCCTGTTCGGGCGAGTTCAGGCTGTCGGGCAGGATCACCACCGGGCTTTCCAGACCCTTGGCCCCATGCACCGTCATCACCCGGATCTGGTCGGCGGCGCTGTCGGCCTGCCGCTTGATCTGCAATTCGTCCGCCTCCATCCAGACCAGAAAGCCGGTCAGGCTGGGGATCTCGGTCTGTTCATAGACCAGGGCCTGGCCCAGCAGGGCGTCCAGGCCATCCTCGGCCTCTTCCCCCAGCCGACCGAGCAACTTGCGCCGCCCCTCGTGGCGGGTCAGCAGCCGTTCGATCAGGTCGAAGGGGCGCAGGAAATCCGCCTGGTCGCGCAGGTCGTGCAGCACGGACAATTCGGCGGCGTAGGTTTCGGGGTTCTGCCGCAGCACCTGCCACAGGGTCCGCCGCCCCCGGCCCTGGGCCAGGTCGAAAAGGCGCTGTTCATCCCAGCCGAAAAGGGGCGATTTCAGCACCGCCGCCAGGCTCAGATCGTCCTGCTCCAGGGCAAGGAAGTTCAGCAGCGCGGTGATGTCGCGCACCGCCAGTTCCGCGGCCACCTTCAGCCGGTCGGCGCCGGCCATCGGCAGGCCAAGCGCCTTGCAGGCGGCGATCAGATGCGGAAAGACGCGCGAGCGGCTTCGCACCAGGATCATGATATCGCCGGGCCGGATCGGCCGCGCGACATACTGCCCCGTATGCCCCACCTCTTCCGGCACCGGCACCCGGTCGTGCAACATCCGCTGGATCTCTTCCGCGATCTGCCGGGCCAGCAGGACGTGGTGATTGTTCTGTCCCGGCTTGTCCACCGGATCCCACCAATCCTCCTTGTCCTCGACCTCGGGCTTTTCCACCAGCGGCCACAGATCCACCCGCCCCGGCATGGCCTCTTTGAAGGCCTTGTGCCGCTGATCGGGGGTGAAGCCTGCGGCCTCGCGCCCGTCGAAAACGCGGTCGACAAGGCTCAGGATCGCCCCGGCGGAGCGGAAGGAATATTCCAGCTCCAGCACCTGCAAGGGCTGGCCCGTCTCGGCCAGCTGGGCGCCGAAATCGGCGCGCATCCGGTCGAACCCCGAGGGGTCGGCGCCCTGGAAGGAATAGATCGACTGCTTCTTGTCGCCGACCACGAAGATGGTCCGTTCCACCCCGTCGCGGGCGCCCGCGCCAGAGGTGAACTCGCGCGCCAGGGCCGCGATCACCTGCCATTGCACCGGGCTGGTGTCCTGCGCCTCATCCACCAGGATATGGTCGATGCCGCCGTCCAGGCGCCACAGAACCCATTGAGAGACAACGGTATTCGTCAGCAACTCGCGGGTGCGCAGGATCAGGTCGTCGAAATCCAGCCAGCCGCGCGCCTCTTTGGCGCGGGCGTAGCGGGGCAGGAATTCCCGGGCGAAATCCTGAAGCGCCCGGGCCTTGTCGCGGGCCAGCAGGGCCACCCGCAGCTCGCGCGCCTCGGCCACCCGGGCCTGCCAGTCTTCGATTTCCGGCATCAGGTGAGCGTGGGATTTCTTCACCCCCGCAGAGGGGAAGCGCGAGGAGGGCGAGAAGGGTTCCTTGGCCGTGGCGCCGGTCAGGAAAACATCCTCCAGCACCGACAGGGCCGACAGCGAGGGCGCGGTCAGCACCGACAGCTTGTGCAACGCTGTCTCGTCGCCCTTGGTGGTGCCGCCGCGCAGCGCCTCGACCAGATGGCCCAGCCGTTCCATGTCGGCGCGGGTAAAGGCCTGGTCCAGCAGATCCTCGGGCGTCAGCCCGGGCGGCAGGCCCAGCACCTCGTCCAGGGCGTCGCCATCCGGTGCCGTATCGAAAAGGTCGCGGTGCTGGGCGATCTCGGCGGTCAGGCCGCGAAAGGTCTCATCCGTGGTCAGCAGGGCGGCGCGGTGCAGCACCTGGGCCGCGTCGCTTTCGGCGATCTCTTCGACCACGGCGTCGCGCAGGATCAGGGCGTTGCGGTCGTCGACCTCCTGGAACTGCGGCGACACCCCGGCCTCCAGCGGGAAGCGACGCAGCAGCGCGGCGCAGAAGCTGTGGATCGTCTGGATCTTCAGCCCGCCCGGCGTCTCGATGGCCGAGGCAAAGAGGGTGCGCGCCCGCGCCAGCCGGGCGCCGTCGATCACATCCTCGACGCCCAGGCGCTGCAAGGCGGCGCGCAGCGCCGCATCCTCCAGCATGGCCCATTCGCCCAGGCGCTGGAACAGGCGGTTCTGCATCTCTGACGCGGCGGCCTTGGTATAGGTCAGGCACAGGATGTTCTGCGGCGACACGCCGCCCAGCAACAGCCGCGCCACCCTGTCGGTCAGCACCCGGGTCTTGCCCGAGCCGGCATTGGCCGCCAACCAGGTGGAGCGGCCCGGTTCCGCCGCGCGGATCTGCCGGTCGGAGGCGGGATCGCGTTTCATGGCCTGCCTTCCTTCATCACCAGGGGGCGCCGGTCGGGGTCATCGGTGTCTTCCCATTCGCCAAAGCGTGCCAGCTGGTCGTAATCGCTGCCCGTGCGCATTTCCTGCATGGCGCGCCGCGCGGTATAGCCCTTGGCGGGATCGGCCCAGGCGCGGGCCAGTTCGGTGAACTTCTCCCAGACCAGGGCGGGGCTTTCCTCGTCCAGCGGTGCGGCGACCTCCTTGGGGTTGGTGCCCAGGCCAATGTAGGTGGCGCGGGCCACGTCGCGCGGGCCCAGATCGGCGAAGCCTTCGCGCTCGGCAATGGCGGATTCCAGCAAGAGCTGCTTGTCGAAGGCCTTTTGCTGCGCGGGCGTCGGCGGCTCGCCGGTCTTGTAGTCGAAGAGATGCACCCGCCCCTGGGCGTCGACATCGACGCGGTCGGCCTTGGCGGCAAGGGTGATGTCCAGCTCGGGGATCTTCGCCCTCCCCTCCGCCTCCGTATAGACCCGGGCAGCCTCGGCCTGGCGCGCGGCCTCGCCGGCGATGAACCATTCGGCGTTGCGATCCAGCCGGGCCAGCCACAGGGCGCGGGCCTCGCCCCAGGGAACATCGGCGGTCAGCACATCGGCCACGGTGGACAGAAGGGCGGCGCGGGTCAGCGGGATCTCTCCGCCGTTGACCCCCTGCACGAAGGCCTCGATGGCGCTGTGCGAGACGATGCCGCGCATCATCGCGTCGGGGTCGCGCATCAGCGGCCCAAGGCGGCGCAGGCGAAGGATGCGCTTGGCATAGATCGCGTAGGGGTCGCGGATCAGGTGGCGGATGTCGGTCACCCAATAGGTGCGGGGCCGCGCGGCCAGGGGCGGCGCGGGCGAGGGGCGCGGCGCCTTGGGCGCGGCGATCGGCGTCTCGACCTGGCGCACCAGATCCAGCCAGTGGGCGCCGCGTGCCTCCATCGCGGCCAGGGCGGCGGGGCCCTGCTGCTCGGGCAGGCCGTTCAGCAGGTTGGTCAGCCGGTTCAGCCAGCGCGAGGGCACGGTTTCGGCGTCCTGGTTGCGGGTGGCGCGGGTCAGCCAGACCTCGGGCGCGGCCACGGCCTGTTGGAAATCATGGGCCGAAAGGCCGATCTTCCGCTCCGGCAGCAGCAGGCCCGCCGCCTTGCGCATCTGCCGGTTCAGCCAGGGATCGGGCTGCGTCGCCTCGGGCCAGCTGCCCTCGTTCAGCCCGCCCAGGATCACCAGATCGGCGCCCTGCACGCGGGCCTCCAGGGTGCCCCAGATCAGGATATGGGGGTGCGGCTCATCGGGGTTGCGCACCTCTTCGGTGGACAGGATGGCGCCCGCCAGATCGCCGTAATCGCGGGCCGAAAGGGCCTCGCCATGGGGGGCGTCCTCGGCCAGGCGGTCCATCACGCCGCGCGCCTTCTCGCCCGCGTCGCGCAGCCACAGGGTGCCGCTGCCCGCCGCATCGGTGCCCCGCGCGATGGCCTCGGCCAGGGCGATGTGATCGGCCACCCGGGCCTCCAGCGGCTTGGGTTCGGGATGGGCGGCGGCAAAGGCGGTGGCGCAGATCCAGTCGGCCCAAGGCGCGGCCAGGGCCTCGTCCCGGGGGGCGGCGAAGGCCTGGATGTCGTCGGGCGTGGGATGGGGGCGGGCCTGGTCGCGCAGGTGCAGTTCCAGCGCGCGGGTCAGTTCCAGATGGGCGCCGCGCCCCTCGCCACTATGGGTCAGCGGATGTTTCAGCAAAGCCAGCAGGGCCACCGCCGTGGGCGGGGTGTGCAGCAGATCGGCCACCTGCCGCAGCAGCCGCCCCGGGGCCGTGGTCTGAAGCGGCGTGCCGCCGCTGTCGTCCGGCGTGATCCCCCAGCGGGTCAGCGCCGCCGAGACCTGGCGGGTCAGCCCCCGGTCGGGGGTGATCAGCGCGGCGGTGCGCCCCTCTTCGGCGGCCATACGCAGGCGCAGGGCAATGGCCATGGCCTCGGCCCGGGGGCCGGGCGCCTTGACCAGGGTGATCCCCTCGGTGGGCGGAAGAAGCGGGCCCAGGTCCGGCCCCTCCTCCAGCCACTGGTGGGTCACCGGGGCGGGGCGCAGGGCCAGGGACAGCAGGCGGTTGCGCCCCGGATCGGCGGCGGCCTGGGGCGCGCCCTCCTGCGCCCAGGGGGGCACCTCCTCGGGCTCCAGCCCCAGGCCCAGCATCAGCTTGCGAAAGCGGTATTGCGGGTGATCCTCGCCGGTCAGCGGGTCGTCCAGTTCCGACCAGATCCGGTGCGGCAGGTCGAAGTCATAGCCGGGCAGCACCACGGCGCCCTGGGGCAGCCGCGCCACCGCCTGCATCAGCAGGTGCGTCGCCCCGCGCGACCCGGTCGAGCCCGCCAGGATCACCGGGTGCTGCGGCGGGTTTTCCTGCCATTCGGCGATCAGCGTCTCGACCACCCGGCGTTGGCGTTCCTCGGGGTCGGGCAGATCGTCGGCGCGGGGGATCTGGCCGACGATTTCCAGAAAGCGTTGCGCCCGCGCCCAGTGGCCCGACAGGTCCGACACGTCCAGCGCGGCGATGTCCTCCAGCGTGACGCGTTCGCCCTGCATCTCGTCCAGCAGCCGCGCCAGGCTGTCGGCCAGATCGTAAAGCGCGGCGCGCGGCGCCAGGTCCGGCTCTGCCTCCAACAGGGCCGAGATCAGCCGGATCAGCTCCAGACGTCGGCGGATGGACGAGACGGCGGGCGGGATGGCGGCGCGGCAATCCAGGCTGGTCAGCAACTCGATCCGGGGCAGCAGCCGGGCCGGGCCGCTGTCGTAGAGGCGGCGCAGGCGGCGCGCCATGCGGCGGGTGTTGACCACGATCTGCACCCGGGCGCGGGCCTCGGGCGGGGCGTCGCCCAGCCGGTTCTCCAGCCCGCGCAGCAGCAGGGCGGGGAAATCTGCCCCCGGCGGCAGGCCGAAGAGGCGCGGCCCGGGGGTGTCGAAGAGGCGCGGGTCAGTCATCGGCCAGCATCGCTTCGGCCAGGGGGAGGCAATCGGGGCGGCCCACGTCGCACCACAGGCCCGGATAGGACAGCAGGTAAAGCCGTTCGCGCGCCAGGGCGCGGCGCCACAGCTCCCACATCGAGAAGGCGGGGCCTGGGATGCCGTCCATCAGCCGGGGGTCAACGATCTGCGCGCCGGTATAGATGGCGCCCGGGCCGGGGGTGGCGCGGCCGGTGTCGTCGGCCAGGAAATCGCCCTGGCCCAGATGGCCGCGCGCCTGGTCGCGGGGCACGCAGAGCAGCAGGGCATCCATCCGCGCCGGATCCCAGGCCCGCGCCAGCAGCGGCAGGGCGGCGGGGCCTTTCCACACCGCGTCGGTGTTCAGGGTGAAGACCGGGCCGTCGCCCAGCACCGGCAGGGCCTGGCGCAGCCCGCCGCCGGTGTCGAGGATCTGGGGCGCCTCGGACAGGACGGTGACGTCGGTCCCGGCGAAATGGGCCTGAACCTGGTCGGCCAGGTAGTGGGCATTGGCGACGGTCTTCAGCCGCAGATCGCCCGCCTGGGCGCGGGCATGATCCACCAGCGCCCGGCCCGCCACCGGGATCAGCGGCTTGGGCCGGTCGTCGGTCAGCGGGCGCATCCGCGTCCCCAGACCAGCGGCGAATAGCATCAGGGCTGCGGGACGGTTGCGCATTTGTCTTTCAGGGTTTGCAGGATCTCGGGGGTGGGTTCGGGCAGGTCCGTCAGGATGCGCTCGCGCAGGGCCTCCAGCCCCGGGCGATCCAGGCAGCGGGTCAGCAGGCCCCAGACCCGGGGGATGAAATCGACATAGCGCGGGCGGCCGTAATGCATCGACAGCCGGGCGAAGACGCCCAGGATGCGCAGGTTGCGTTGCACGCCCAGCAGGTCATAGGCCAGGCGGAAGGCGGCCGGATCGCGCCCCGTGGCCTCGGCAAAGCGGGGCACCATCACCTCTTCCAGCGCCGGATCGACGTCGCGCCGGGCGTCTTGCAGCATCGAGACCAGGTCATAGGCCGGGTGGCCCAGCGTGGCATCCTGGAAATCCAGCAGGCCAACGCGGGCGACGCCCGCGCGCTTGGGCAGCCACAGCAGGTTCTCGGCGTGGTAGTCGCGCAGGATCACCACCGGATCCTCGGCGCCCAGACGGGCCAGCATCGGTTGCAGGGTGGTGATGAAGAAGGGCAGGTTGCGCGCCCCCTGCCCCGTGGCGCCCGCCTGATACCAGGTATAGGCCAGCACGCTTTTCTGGGTCATCGCGCCCGCGTCATAGGTTTCCAGCCCGGCGGGCGGCGGGGCGGCCTGTAGGACGCGCAGCGCCTCGGCGGCGGAATCGTACAATTCGGGCGCGCGGGCGGGATCCTCGGCGATGACCCGGGCGTAAAGGGCGTCGCCCAGATCCTCCAGCAGCAGCAGGCCCGCCGTGGCGTCCTCTTTCAGCAGCGCGGGCGCCGACAGGCCCAGGCCCGCGAGGTGCCGCGCCAGGGTGCAGAAGGGGCGGATGTCTTCGCCGCTGCCCGGGGGGGCGTCCATCAGCACGGCGGTGGCGCCATCGGCGCGGTGCAGCCGCTGATAGCTGCGCAGCGAGGCGTCGCCGGCCAGCGGGCGCAGCTCGGCCTCCGCCCAGTCGGTGCCAGACAGGAAGGCGCGTTTCTCGGCGTCGCGGCTCATGGGCGGGTCTCTTTCAGGATCTCGGTCAGAAGGGGCTGCCAGCGGGGGGGCGCGGTGATCTGCATCCGCCGCGCCTCGTCACCCTCGCCGGGCAGCGCGGTCAGCTCGATCGCCAGGGTGTCGTCGGGGGTCAGATCGGCCAGGCGATCGGGCCATTCCACCAGGCAGATGGCGGTCTCGAAGGCCTCGTCGAGGCCCAGTTCCACCACCTCCAGAGGGTCGGACAGGCGGTAGAGGTCGGCGTGCCACAGGGGGCCGCGCGTGGTGTCGTATTCCTGGACCAGGGTGAAGGTGGGCGAGGGCACATCCTCTGGCACGGCCAGGATCGACTGGATCAGGGCGCGGGCGAAATGGGTCTTGCCCGCGCCGATGCCCCCCGACAACAGGATCACGTCGCCCGGCACCAGATGCGCGCCCAGGCGGCGGGCCAGGGCGGCGGTGGCCTCGGCCGAGGTCAGGTGGATCTCTTGGGATAGAAGCTCGCTCATCCCTGCCGACATTACCCGGCAGGCCGCCCCCCGCAAGCGGGTTTCGCCGCAGGCCCGGCGGCGGGGCGCCTAGGCCCGGTTCAGGCGCAGCTCTGCCGGGGCGCGGGGGCCTCCGTCGCCGCGCGGCGTGGCGCTGCCGAAGCTGACCATGCGGGCGCCGCCCGCCAGGGGGATCACGGTGCAGACCGCCGGGCCCGCGCCGCGCAGCATCAGCGGATGGCGCTGCCCGTCGCCGCCGCGCGGGCGCGCCAGCTGCTGGCGGATCGGGGTCAGCGCCTCGGGCGCCTCGGCGCGGTCGGACCACAGGCGCAGCGCGTCGTCGACGCCCAGACCGGCCAGCTCTGCCCCTTCGGGCAGGGCGAAGAGGGCGCGATAGGCGCTGTTGCAATAGGATAGGGTGCCGTCATTGGCGAAGATGACGATGCCGTCGGTAAAGGCGTCCAGCACGCTTTGCGACAGCGACAGCTGCTGCCGGAACCGCCGGGTCATGGCGATCTGATCCGAGATATCCTCGAACAGGAAGGCCACGGCGCCATTGGGGTGGGGCCGCCCGGTGACCCGGTAGGTGGCGCCGCCCGGCAGGCTCCAGGTTTCCTGAAGGCGGCCATCGGTGGCGGCGCTGACCAGCGCGGTCAGGTGATCGCGCCAGGAGGCGTAGCTTTTGGGTTCCGGCATGATCTGGTGGTCGCGCAGGTGGTCGAAGAAATGCGCCAGGGCCGGGCGCGAGGCGAGGAATTCCGGGCTGAGCCGGGTCAGGTCCAGCAGGGCGGGGTTGAACAGGATCAGCTGCCG
This sequence comes from Pseudooceanicola aquaeponti, assembly GCF_050897975.1. Classification (NCBI taxonomy): domain Bacteria; kingdom Pseudomonadati; phylum Pseudomonadota; class Alphaproteobacteria; order Rhodobacterales; family Paracoccaceae; genus Pseudooceanicola; species Pseudooceanicola aquaeponti. The sequence goes on along the minus strand of NZ_JBPAXY010000002.1, from coordinate 428,084 downwards.
CGCCCGGTCGAAGATCGCCAGCCCGGTCGAGAGCTGGGCAAAGGTCTTGGTCAGGGTCTGGACGAAGTCGCGCTGCGCCTGTTCGGCGACGACCAGGGCGGTGACATCCTGCGCCGCGCAATCCCAGCCCCCCGCGCCGTTGCGCCGCGCCGAGATGTCCAGCCAGACCTCGGCCCGGCGCCCGGCGGCAGGCAGATGGGCACGGTAGCCCAGGGTCGATTGCCCCTCGGGCGCCTTGGCCCCCTCGGCGGGGCGGCGCAGGGGGGCCAGGCTGTCGGGGTCGGCCAGCAGCCGGTCGGCCAGACGGGCGAAGGCGGGGTTGCCGCCGTCGATCGTGCCGTCATCGGCCAGGGTCCAGGCGGGGATCGGCAGATGGGCCAGCCGCGCGGTCAGCCGGTCCGAGATCCGATCTGAGGGGGGATCGGTCGCCAGGGGGGCGGTTCCCTCGCGGTCCGGGGGGGCGGCCCTTGCCCTGGGGGCCCCCTCGTGAGTTTGGGCGGGTCTGCCCTGCCAGCGGTGCCGCGCCACCAGCATCAGTGCCGCCGCGCTGAGCGCCAGGCTGAGCGAGACCGCCAGTGCCAGATCGGGCAACGCAAGATCGGCTGCGGCAAAGTCGGTCCAGAATGTGACGTTATTCTGCGTCAAGGCGGCCTCCTCCGGCACGCCAAACAGAATGGGGAGGCAGAGGTAAAGAATTGATTAACCATCATCCCGGCACGGCCCGCTGGCCCGGGGGCGTGAGACGGGATTGATGCTGACTGGCGTCAGGTGAAGCGCTGGTTCGGCCCCGGGGTCAGGGCGTTTGTACCCTGTCGGGCGTCGATCAGGGCGCGCGGCCAGGTCACCTCGACAATGGCGCCGCGCGGGCGCGGGGCGGGGCTGTCGGCGCCCTCGGCCATGGGGCCCGCGGCGGCGGGACCATTGGCAAACAGCAGCTCGGCCCCGGTGCGTTCCAGCAGGGTCTTGGCGATGAACAGGCCGAGCCCCATCCCCTCGTAGCCCGGGCGTTCCTGGCTTTCCGAGAAGGACCAGCGGCGGCGCATGAAGGGGTCGCCGATCCGGCTGAGGTCGGTGGCCGAAAAGCCGCGCCCGTCATCCATGATCCGCACCGAGATCGTCTCGTCCGTCCAGTGGCTTTCGACCCGCACGTCGGCGCGGGCGAAATCCACCGCGTTCTGCACCAGGTTGCGCAGCCCGTGGATCAGCTCGGGGCGGCGCAGGATGGCGGGGGGCGGGCTTTCCCCGTCGCCATGGGCAAAGTGAATGGCAATGCCCCGGTCGCGATGCGGCTCCGCCGCCTCTTCGACCACGGTCGACAGCGGCGCCTGGCGCATGTGCAGGTCGTCCTTTCCGGCGCGGCCCATCGAGCGCAGGATGTCGCGGCAGCGGTCGGCCTGATCGCGGATCAGCCGGGCATCCTCGGCCAGCTCGGGCTGATCCTCCAGCTCGTCGGCCAGTTCCGAGGAGGTCAGCTTGATGGTGGCCAGGGGCGTGCCCAACTCATGGGCGGCGGCGGCGACCACGCCGCCCAGGTCCGTCAGCTTCTGCTCGCGGGCCAGGGCCATCTGTGTGGCCTGAAGCGCGTCGGACATGGAATGCATCTCGTTCACGATCCAGCGCGAGTAGATGCCGAGGAAGATCACCGCGATGACGATCGCCAACCAGTTGCCAAACAGGAAGACCTGCGCCACCTCCAGCACGGCGCCATCGGCGGTGCGCAGGGGCAGGTGGAACTCGGCCAGCAGGGTGACCAGCACGATGGCGGTCGAACCGACGAAGAGCGTCATCCGCGCCGACAGGGCCAGGGCCGAAACCGTGGCGGGGCCGACGATCAGGATCGAGAAGGGGTTGTGCAGCCCGCCGGTCAGATACAGCAGCGCCCCCAGTTGCAGCAGGTCGAACAGCACCATGGCCAGGTTCTCGACCTCGTTCAGGCGCTTGCTTTCGGGAAAGACGAAGCCGGTCACCAGGTTGGCGATCACCGACAGGCCGATGACGAAGAGGCAGGCGCCGAATTCCAGCTGTAGACCGTAGACCTTGACCGCCACCAGCAGCGCTGACAGCTGGCCGGTGATCGCCCCCCAGCGAAGCAGGATCAGGGTGCGCAGCCGGATCCAGTTGCCGCGATACTGGCCCTGCGGCAGGGGAAACTCGGTCGCGTCGGGGGATGTGTCGGGGCGGGCCATGGGCAGGCTCCTGTCTGGCGCGGCGGCGGTGCCCGTTGTTGATAGGGCGCGGGGCGGGGCAAGGCAATCGGCCCGGGACGGCGCCCGATCCGCCCGCTGTGCCACCGCCACACAGAGCGCACAGGCCCCCTGCGGCAAAGTGATCCGCGCCTGTTTGACGGCTATGAATCAGCACATTAATACTAATCAAGGCGCGCTTTCGGCCGCCCTTTGACCATTTTCAGGGAACGGGACGACATGACGGACCTGCGCGAGATCGGCGACGACCGATCCCTTCTTCTGCTCGACGATGACGAGCCTTTCCTGAAACGGCTCGCCAAGGCGATGGAGAAGCGCGGCTTCGAGGTGGAAACCGCCGACAGCGTGGCCGCCGGTCGCGCCATCGCCACCGCCCGCCCGCCCGCCTATGCGGTTTGCGATCTGCGGCTGGAAGACGGCAACGGCCTGGACGTGGTCGAGGTGCTGCGCGAGAAGCGTCCCGATGCCCGGATCGTCGTGCTGACCGGCTATGGCGCCATCGCCACCGCCGTGGCCGCGGTGAAGGTGGGCGCCACCGATTACCTGGCCAAGCCCGCCGATGCGACCGACATCGTCAACGCCCTGCTGGCCACCGGAGACGAGCTGCCGCCGCCGCCGGAAAACCCGATGAGCGCCGACCGCGTCCGCTGGGAACATATCCAGCGGGTCTATGAACTTTGCGACCGGAATGTCTCGGAAACGGCCAGACGGTTGAATATGCACCGCCGCACGTTGCAGCGGATTCTTGCCAAACGTTCGCCTCGGTAGGTTATTCGTCCCGTTTCGGACAAATGCTCGCTAATAGCCCCTTTACCTTTTGCATCACCGCCCTCCGCTCAGGGCTCGGGGATGCAATTCCGCCAGGCAAAGGGGAGACGCCAGCCATATGTCAAAGACGACGCCAGAGTCCCGTTCCGACGCCACCGCGCCGGGTGACCGCACCGGGCTGCGTGCCGACGGAAAGGCCACCCGCGACAGGATTCTGGACGCCGCCGAGATGGCCTTTGCCACCGCGCCTTACGATGGCGTCTCGCTGCGCCGCATCACCGGCGATGCCGGGGTCAACCTGGCGCTGGTGAAATACTACTTCGCCTCGAAGGAAAACCTGTTTGCCGCCGTGGTGGCCCGCCGCGCGCCGGATCTGTGCCGCCTGCGGATGCAGCGCCTGGCCGAGATCCAGGCCGAGGGCCCGCCGGATCTGAAGACGGTGATCGGCGCCTATATGCGGCCCCTGTTCGATCAGATGAAATCCGAGGATCCGGGCTGGCCCAACTACGTGCGCATGATCGCCTTCATGGCGCAGGATGCCCGGTTCGACGCGCTGATGTCGGAGCATTTCGACGAGACCGCCCGCGCCTTCTTTGCGGTGATCCGCGCCGCCGTGCCCGAGGCGAAAGAGGCCGACGTGCTGTGCGGGCTGACCTTCCTGCTGACGCTGACCGTGCGCTGCCTCTCGGGCGAGATGCGCTGTGTCACCCTGGCCGATCGGAAGGCGCAGGTGACCGATCTGGAAGAGTTCTACGACCACCTGATGCCCTTCTGTAGCGCGGGGATGATCGCCCTGATGAACCGCTGAGGCCCCCCCGGGGACCTGACGTGAAAAGGGCGGACCCGGCAGGGCCCGCCCTTTGTCTTTGCCTGGTCCGGGACGCGGGCCCCGGGCCCGCTGTCAGGCCTTCAGCCGTTCGGCGTGCCAGTCCAGGTGATCGCCCATGAAGGTGGAGATGAAGTAGTAGGAGTGGTCGTAGCCCTCCTGCATCCGCAGGGTCAGGGGCTGGCCCGTTTCCTTGCAGACCTCCACCAGCAGTTCGGGTTTCAGCTGCCCTTCCAGGAAATTGTCGGCGCCGCCCTGGTCGACCAGCAGGTCGGGCAGACGGGCGCCATCCTCGATCAGGGCGCAGGCGTCATACTGGCGCCAGGCGGTGCGGTCGGCGCCGATATAGCCGGTCAGGGCCTTTTCACCCCAGGGGCAGTTCAGCGGGCTGACGATGGGGGCAAAGGCGCTGACGGCCTTGAAGCGGTCGGCGTTGCGCAGCCCGATGGTCAGCGCGCCATGGCCGCCCATGGAGTGGCCCATGATGCCCTGGCGGGTCATGTCGGCGGGGAACTGGGCGGCGATCAGCGCCGGAAGTTCCTCTTCGACATAGGCCTGCATCCGGTAGTTGGCGGCAAAGGGCTCTTCCGTGGCATTCACGTAGAACCCGGCGCCCAGGCCGAAGTCATAGGCCCCTTCCGCGTCATCCGCGACGCCCTCGCCGCGCGGCGAGGTGTCGGGGGCGACGAAGATCAGCCCGTGACGCGCGCAATGGGCGCGGAACTCGCCCTTTTCGGTGACATTGGCATGGGTGCAGGTCAGCCCCGACAGATACCAGACCACGGGAAGGGTTTCCCCCTCCGCGTGATCGGGCACGAAGACCGAGAAGGTCATCTCGGTTCCGGTCTCGGTCGAGACATGCTTGTAGACACCCTGCGTGCCGCCGAAGGCGCGGTTGGTGCTGACGGTTTCCATCAGAAGACCACCACGGAGCGGATGGACTCGCCGGCGTGCATCAGGTCGAAGCCCTTGTTGATCTCTTCCAGCGTCAGGACGTGGGTGATCATCGGGTCGATCTCGATCTTGCCGTTCATGTACCAGTCGACGATCTTCGGCACCTCGGTGCGGCCCTTCATGCCGCCGAAGGCCGAACCCTGCCAGACGCGGCCGGTGACCAGCTGGAACGGACGGGTGCTGATTTCCTTGCCCGCCTCGGCCACGCCGATCACGGTCGAGACACCCCAGCCCCGGTGGCAGGCTTCCAGCGCCTGGCGCATCACCAGGGTGTTGCCGGTGCAGTCGAAGGTGTAGTCGCCGCCGCCATCGGTCAGCTCGATCAGGTGCTGGACGATGTCGCCGTCGATCTTCGACGGGTTGACGAAATGGGTCATGCCGAACTTGGTGCCCCATTCGGCCTTGGCGTCGTTCAGGTCCACGCCGATGATCTTGTCGGCGCCGACCATGCGGGCGCCCTGGATCACGTTCAGACCGATGCCGCCCAGGCCGAAGACGATGACGTTCGACCCGGGGGTGACCTTGGCGGTGTTGGTCACCGCGCCCACGCCGGTGGTCACGCCGCAACCGCAGTAGCAGGCCTTGTCGAAGGGCGCGTCCTCACGGATCTTCGCCACGGCGATTTCCGGCAGGACGATGAAGTTCGAGAAGGTCGAGCAGCCCATGTAGTGGTAGATCGTCTCGCCCTTGTAGGACATGCGCGAGGTGCCGTCGGGCATCACGCCCTTGCCCTGGGTGGCGCGGATCGCGGTGCACAGGTTGGTCTTGCCCGAGAGGCAGGATTTACACTGGCGGCACTCGGGGGTGTACAGCGGGATGACGTGATCGTCCTGCTTGACCGATTTCACGCCCGGACCCACGGCGCGGATGATGCCCGCGCCCTCGTGGCCCAGCACCGAGGGGAAGATCCCTTCGCTGTCCAGCCCGTCCAGGGTGTAGGCGTCGGTATGGCAGATGCCGGTGGCCATGATCTCGACCAGAACCTCGCCCTCCTTCGGGCCTTCCAGGTCGATCTCGACGATTTCCAGAGGTTTCTTCGCCTCGAAGGCGACGGCTGCACGGGTTTTCATGGTGGCTCGCTCCGTAATGGGGATGTCTTCACAAACCACAGGACGGCAGGTCGGGGAAGGGCAGAAAACGGGCTGTCGGGCGCCGAAACCGACATTTCCGCCCCTTTTCGCGACAGTGCCGCGCTGCGGCGTGACGATGCGTCAGAAACCTGCGTCCCCGTAGGGCGTGTGGCGCAAGTGTTTGATAGATATGGGCTATCGGGCGATAGGTCGGAGCAAGGCAAAGGCGCGTCGCAGGGCCTGTCGCGGGCGCCCGGCGCGGGGGCCTGCTGCACCGCACGAAGGCCGCGCCCTTGGCCCGTTCCCGGCGCGTTTTGCGACTTTCGTATCGGTCCGGCGGCAGCTCCGGCCAAGGGCGTTGACTCGGCCCGGGGGCGGAGGGGAAGCTATTGGCATTTCGCAGATAGACATTTCTTCAGGCTTTTGGGGCGCGGGGACCGCTATGGAAGAGACGGGTTTTGACAAATGGGACAGGCTGTCCTTCGTGGCCCTGGGGGTCCTTCTGCTTGCGGGGATCGCCTGTTTCTTCTGGTTTGTCTCGGACCTTGGCCTGCTGAAGTATGACGTCACCAGCTCGCGCACGGCGATCAAGGAGGGGACCTATCACTATTTCGCCGAGGCCCTGGAATACCGAGAGCGCCGGTTGGCCGTCGCCCTGACCTATCGCACCTTCCTGACCAGCTTCGGCTTCGCGGTTGGGCTGGTCCTGTCGATGATCGGCGGGGTTTTCGTCCTCAGACGCGCCACCGCCGATTTCGATCTGAAGGTCGAGCCCGGTGAGGATGGTCTGACGAAACGGGCCAAGTTTGCCCTGATGACGAATTCGCCGGGGGTGGTCTTCATGCTGGCCGGTGTCCTGGTCATGATCCTGACCCAGTCCCTGGCCATCCCCGTCAGCGTGGCCGAGATCTTCCCCGAGGATGTCAGGCCGGTTTGCGAGAAGAGGGCGGAAGAGAGGGGGATCTGCAATGCCTCTCGGCCCGGTGATCCCTCTGGGCGCGACTACAAGGAAGACCGCCCGATGCTGAATGATCTGTGTCTTGCCGCGGCTGAGGCGGGCACCCTGGATGACCTGTCCGATGAGACGCTGAAGAAGATGCGGCGGCATGTCCTGCTCAGCAGGACCGAGCAAGGAATGACCATTTTTGACCCTGAGATGCCGGCATACGTGCTGATGCTGGAAGCCGCGTCGGCCAACGATCTTTGTACGGCCATTTATCAACTGAGGTAGGGAAGATGCTCTGTTCGAAAACGCCCCTGGGGCTTGCCTTCCTTGCCTGTGCTGCCCCCGCCTGTTTTGCCGAAGGGACCGAGGCGGAAGACACGCCGGTGCAGGCGTTCCTGGCTGGCTATGCCTGTGCAGAGAAAAAGACCTACACGAATCCTTGCCCCTACAAAGACGGCGACGCCCCTTCGACCGACGATGTCATGGAGTATATCGAATGGTACACCAGTGGCGGTTCTTCGTCGGTTCAATATGTTGAAAAGGCTGGCGAGAAGTACTTTGGTCGCGGCCAATCGTATCTTCTTGGGGGGGTTAAATCCGAAGGAATCGACTGTTCGAAATATAGTTTGGGCTGCGAGGTGGGAACGGGCCAGGACTGGACCGTAACCACGCAAAACAACGAGCGTCCTGATCTTGAGTTTTCAGTCGATGTCGAGCAGCAAAGGCCGAGCGATCAGATCGCCATCTCTGAAGGGGGGATCGAGATGTACATGACCCTCCAGAGCGATCTTTTTGACTTGGGCGCCCCGGTATCCGGCCTGCTTGGCTATCGTGGTATCGCCCGGCAGTAGGGCCTGCCAGGGATAGCCGACCGCCGCGCGGCACGGCAGAGGTGCCGCCGAGAGGGAGGGCCAGACCCCAGAGGCTGAGGTCTGGCCGAAGGTATGGGGCGATCAGACCGCTTCCAGCGCCACGGCGATCCCCTGGCCGACGCCAATGCACATGGTCGACAGCGACTTCTCGCCCGACTTCAGCTGCAGTGCCGCGGTGCCGGTGATCCGCGCGCCGGACATGCCCAGGGGGTGGCCCAGGGCGATGGCGCCGCCGTTGGGGTTCACCCGCGCGTCATCGTCGGCAATGCCCAGATCGCGCAGCGTCGCCAGACCCTGGCTGGCGAAGGCCTCGTTCAGCTCGATCACGGCAAAGTCTTCCTGTGTCAGACCCAGGCGCGCCATCAGCTTTTTCGAGGCGGGCGCCGGGCCAAAGCCCATGATCCGCGGCGGCACGCCGGCGGTGGCGCCGCCCAGCACGCGGGCGATCGGGGTCAGGCCGTATTTCTGCGCTGCCTCGGCCGAGGCCAGGATCAGCGCCGCCGCACCGTCGTTGACGCCAGAGGCGTTACCGGCCGTCACCGTGCCGCCCTCGCGGAAGGGGGTCGGCAGCTTGGCCAGCTTTTCCAGGGTCGAGGCGCGGGGGTGTTCGTCGGTGTCGAAGATCAGGTCGTCCTGCTTGCGGCGCTTGATCGACACAGGCACGATTTCCTGCGCCAGGCGGCCCGAGGCGATGGCGGCGGCGGCCTTCTCCTGGCTGTTCAGGGCGAACTTGTCCTGGTCTTCGCGGGAGATGTTGAAGTCTTCGGCGACGTTCTCGCCGGTTTCGGGCATCGACTCGACGCCGTATTGCTTCTTCATCAGCGGATTGACGAAGCGCCAGCCGATGGTGGTGTCATAGACGGCGTTATTGCGCGAAAAGGCGGTTTCGGCCTTGGGCATGACGAAGGGCGCGCGCGACATGCTCTCCACGCCACCGGCGATCATCAGATCGGCCTCACCGGCCTTGATGGCGCGGGCGGCGGTGATGATGGCATCCATGCCCGACCCGCAGAGGCGGTTCATCGTGGTCCCGGTGACGTTCACCGGCAGACCGGCCAGCAGGGCGGACATGCGCGCCACGTTGCGGTTGTCCTCGCCCGCCTGGTTGGCGCAGCCGTAGATCACGTCGTCGACGGCTTCCCAGTCGACAGAGCTGTTGCGCTCCATCAGGGCCTTCAGCGGCAGGGCGCCCAGGTCGTCGGCGCGGACGCTGGCCAGGGTGCCGCCGAAACGGCCGATGGGGGTACGGATGTAGTCGCAGATATAGACTTCGGTCATGTGATCCTCCTCGGGCCGCCATGACCCGTTTTCATTCGTTGGCGCGGGTATCGATGCGCGAACCCGCCCGGAAAGCGTAGGGTGGATGCAATCCACCATGGTGCGGCGGGCCTTGGGGTCTTGGTGTCGCACCGTTCAGATGTCGTGCCCGGCGGCACGCCGGGCAGCTCCCGACCTCTCCCCAGGGAGGGGGCTTTCGCCCCCACCCGAGGTCGGGGGCTGCCCTCCGTGATGGGGTGGAGACGGGGCAGATGTCGTAGGGCGGGGGTTACCCCGCCCCCGGTCTTACAGCTCGGGCACCACCAGGTCGGCCACGTCGCCCTCGGTGTGCAGCGGCGCGCCGGTGACGGCTTGCAGATCGTCCATGGACATCCCCGCCAGCTTCTCGCGCAGCACGAAATGGCCGTCCACGATGTCCACCACCGCAAGCGAGGTATAGACGCGGGTCACGCAGCCCACCCCGGTCAACGGGAAGGTGCAGGCCTCGACCAGCTTCGGCTCGCCCTTCTTGGTGACGTGATCGGTCAGCACGGCCACCCGTTTGGCCCCATGCACCAGGTCCATGGCACCGCCCACGGCCGGCACCCCCTTGTTGCCGACGCGCCAGTTGGCCAGATCGCCGTTCTGCGCCACCTGCAACGCGCCCAGGATGGCTACGTCCAGATGGCCGCCGCGCACCATGCCGAAGCTGTCGGCGTGGTGGAAGAAGGAGGCCCCGGGCTTCAGCGTCACCGCCTTCTTGCCCGCGTTGATCAGATCCCAGTCCTCGCTGCCCGGCTCGGGCGCCGGGCCGAAGCCCAGCACGCCGTTCTCGGTGTGGAAGACCGGTGTGCGGCCCTCGACGGTATATTGCGCCACCATCTCGGGGAAGCCGATGCCGAGGTTGACATAGGCGCCATCCTCGATGTCCTGGGCGGCGCGCCAGGCGATCTGGGCGTTGGACAGCTTAAGCTCGGACATATTCAACTCCTGCGCGGATCAGGGCTTCTTCCTGCTGCGGGTCGGCGACCTCGACGATCTGGTCGACGAAGATGCCGGGGGTGTGCACCTGCTCGGGGTCGATGCCGCCGGGTTCCACCACCTTGGTGGCCTGCACGATGGTCGTTGCCGCCGCCGCCGCCATCAGCGGCGAGAAGTTCCGCGCCGCCATGCGGTAGGTCAGGTTGCCGAAGTGATCGGCCAGTTCGGCCTTGATCAGGGCGAAATCAGCCTTCAGCCAGCGTTCCTGCACGTAGTGCTTGCCGTCGAACTCGGCCACGGGTTTGCCCTCGGCCAGTTCGGTCCCGTAGCTGGACGGGGTGTAGAAGGCGGGAATGCCCGAGCCCCCGGCGCGGATGCGCTCGGCCAGGGTGCCCTGGGGCACCAGCTCCAACTCGATCTCACCGGCCATGTAGCGGTCGGTGAAGGCGCGCGGATCGCTCGACTTGGGGAAAGAGCAGATCATCTTCCGCACCATCCCGGCATCAATCATCGCCGCGATGCCGATCTTGCCGTTGCCGGCGTTGTTGTTGATGACGGTCAGGTCCTTGGGGCCCGCGTCGATCAGCGCGTGGATCAGCTCGATCGGGTTACCCGATCCGCCGAAACCGCCGATCATCACCGTGGCGCCATCCTTGATCCCTGCGACGGCCTCGGTCAGGCCGGGGAGTCTCTTGTCCATTCGGATCCTCCTATGCTGGGGCCATGTCATACGCCCCGGTGGGGATCGACGTCCACGGGGTTTGTGCGCTATGCTAACTTTGTACGGATATCGCACAAATCACCCGGCAGGAGGTCCCATGGCCCTGAACCAACGCGACATGATCTCGGGCCTGGCCAAGGGGCTGCGGGTGATCGAGGGCTTCACCGCCGACCATCCGCGCCAGTCCATTGCCGAGGTGGCCGAGGCCACGGGGCTGGACCGGGCCACGGCGCGGCGCTGTCTGCTGACCCTGACGGAGCTGGGCTATGCGGCCCATGACGGCAAGTATTTCACCCTGACCCCCCGGGTGCTGCGCCTGGGCACCGCCTGTCTGGCCACCCTGCCCCTGGCGCAGATGGTGCAACCCTGGCTGGATCAGCTGTCAGAGGAACTGGGCGAAAGCTCTTCCGTCTCGGTGCTGGACGAGGGCGAGGTGGTCTATGTGGCCCGCGCCGCGCAGCGCAAGGTGATGTCCATCGCCCTGATGCCGGGCTCGCGCCTGCCCGCCTATTGCACTTCGATGGGCCGTGTCCTGCTGGCCGCCCTGCCCGAGCCCGAGGCCCGGGCGCGACTGGCCGCGATGGACCTTGCCCCGCGCACGCCGCTGACCCAGACCGACCCCGAGGCGCTGATGGCGCGGCTGCGCGATGTGCGCGCCCAGGGGTACGAGGTGATCGACCAGGAGGTCGAGATCGGCCTGCGCTCGATCGCCGTGCCCATCGAGGACGCCCACGGCCGCACCGTCGCCGCCCTGAACCTGGGCCTGCCGGTGCGCGACACGCCGGTCGAAGAGATCGCCCCACGGTACCTGCCCGCCCTGCACCGGCTGCAATCCGAGCTGAAGCGCGTGTTGCGCTAGGGGATCGCCCGGGGGGATCGCTCTGCCGGGCGATGCCTGCCTAGCGGGGATATTTTTGGCAATGAGAAGAGGGGGGCGGGGCGCCTAGAGGGCCGGGCTGCTGCCTTCGACCACGGCTTCCATCGACACGAAGGTGGTTGTCGAGGTGACATGGGGCAGGGCGCTGATTTCCTCGCCCATGACGCGGCGATAGTCTGCCATGTCCTGCGAGCGCACCTTCAGCAGGTAGTCGAATCCCCCTGCAATCATGTAGCATTCCTCTATCTCGGGCACCCGGCGGACGGCGGCGTTGAAGGCCTCCAGCGCCTTCTGGCGGGTGTCGTCCAGGCGCACCTCGACGAAGCTGACATGGGTCAGGCCCAGCTTTCGCGGCGACAGGGTGGCGCGGTAGCCGGTGATCACGCCGCTGTCTTCCAGCGCCTTCAGCCGTGCCGCCACGGGGGTTTTCGACAGGCCGACCTTGCGCGCCAGCTCGGCCACCGGCAGGCGGCCATTCTCGGTTAGTTCCCGCAGAATCCTGCGGTCTGTCTGATCCAGGTTTGATGCGCTCATTGCCTGCAAATACCCCGAATAAAAGTGCGAACGACCACAGTCTGGCACATCTTCAGGCGATAAGACCAGATGGAAGAGGATAGATATCGCCCAGGTCCCGGGGCCAGACCCGGGCCGCGCCCACAAGACATCGCAAAACGCCGATCAGACGCCAGAAGGGAGACGACCATGCAGGACCAGACCACCCCGCCCCGCCTCGACACCCTGGAGGGGGTCGCCAAGCACCCCGCCGAGGCGCCGCTGATCGCCCATCTGGCCGAGCAGGCCGGGCTGAGCGCGCAGGCCCGCGCGATGATCTCGCACCGGGCCGCCGATCTGGTGCGCAAGATCCGCACCAGCCAGAAACCCACCCTGATGGAGCATTTCCTGGGGGAATATGGGCTGTCGACCCGCGAGGGCGTGGCCCTGATGTGCCTGGCCGAAGCGATGCTGCGGGTGCCCGACAAGCTGACCATCGATGCGCTGATCGAGGACAAGATCGCCCCCAGCGACTGGTCGGCGCATATGGGCCGGGCCTCTTCGCCGCTGGTCAATGCCTCGACCTGGGCGCTGATGCTGACCGGCAAGGTGCTGGATGACGAGGGCCCGCGCATGGCCGCCACCCTGCGCGGCGCCGTGAAACGTCTGGGCGAGCCGGTGATCCGCACCGCCGTGGGCCGCGCCATGCGCGAGATGGGCCGCCAGTTCGTGCTGGGCCAGACCATCGAAAAGGCCATGGACCGCGCCCAGACCCGCGAGGGCCAGGGGTTCACCTACAGCTATGACATGCTGGGCGAGGCGGCGATGACCTCGGCCGATGCGGCGCGCTATGCCCGCGACTATGCCGATGCGATCGACGCCATCGGCCGCGCCTGTACCCATGGCTCGGTCGAGGACAACCCCGGCATCTCGATCAAGCTGTCGGCGCTGCACCCGCGCTATGAGGTGGCCCAGGAAGAGCGCGTGATGGCCGAGCTGGTGCCGGTGGTGCGCGAACTGGCCCGCAAGGCCCGCGCCGCCGGAATGGGCCTGAACATCGACGCCGAGGAACAGGACCGCCTGGTGCTGTCGCTGAAGGTGATCGAGGCGGTGATCTGTGACGAGGCCCTGGCCGGTTGGGACGGCTTCGGCGTGGTGGTGCAGGCCTATGGCAAACGCGCGCCGCAGACCATCGACTGGCTGTATCAGACCGCCCGGCGCTATGACCGCCGGATCATGGTGCGCCTGGTGAAGGGCGCCTATTGGGACACCGAGATGAAGCTGGCCCAGGTGGAAGGCCTGGCCGATTTCCCGCTGTTCACCTCGAAGGTGGCGACCGATGTCAGCTATATCGCCAATGCCCGGAAACTGCTGGGCTACGCCGACCGGATCTATCCGCAGTTCGCCACCCATAACGCCCATAGCGTCGCTGCGATCCTCGAAATGGCGGGGGATGTGAAATACGAATTCCAGCGCCTGCATGGCATGGGCGAGCGGCTGCATGACATCGTCATGTCCGGCGCCCAGGGCGGGCCGGGCCGTTGCCGGATCTATGCCCCCGTGGGCGCCCACAAGGATCTGCTGGCCTATCTGGTGCGGCGCCTGCTGGAAAACGGCGCCAACAGTTCCTTCGTGAACCAGATCGTCGATGAAGAGGTCTCGCCCGAAGAGATCGCCCGCGATCCCTTCGCCGCGCTGGCAGAGGCCCAGCACCCGGCGGGGCTGGTGAAACCGGCCGAGATTTTCGGCGCCGAGCGGCTGAACAGCCGCGGCTTCGATCTGACCGACGGGCGCAGCCTGGCGATGATCGAGGCGGCCCGCGATGTGGCGATCCCCGATGCCGCGCCGATCACCGCAGGCCCCGTCAGCGGCACCGCCCGCGACGTGGTGAACCCCGCCGATGGCTCGGTGGTGGCCCGGGTGACCGAGGCCGACGAGCCCTGCGTCCGCGCGGCCATCGCCGCCGCCACCCCCTGGGACGCCACCCCCGAGGACCGCGCCCAGGTGCTGCGCCGCGCCGCCGATCTTTACGAGGCCAACTTTGGCCCCTTCTTCGCCGTGCTGGCGCGCGAGGCCGGAAAGACCCTGAACGATACGGTGGGTGAGCTGCGCGAGGCGGTGGATTTCCTGCGCTTCTACGCCGATGAGGGCGCCCGGCGCCCGGATGCCCCGCGTGGGATCTTCACCGCGATCAGCCCCTGGAACTTCCCCCTGGCGATCTTCACCGGCCAGATCGCGGCGGCGCTGGCTGCCGGGAACGGCGTGCTGGCGAAACCGGCGGAACAGACCGGGCTGACCGCCGCCATGGCCGTGCGCCTGCTGCACGAGGCCGGTGTGCCGACCCCGGCGCTGCAACTGCTGCCCGGCGACGGGCGCGTGGGCGCCCTGCTGACCGGATCGGACAAGGTGCAGGGCGTTGCCTTCACCGGCTCGACCGAGACGGCGCAGATCATCCGCCGCGCCATGGCCGAGGTGATGGACCCCGGCGCGCCGCTGATCGCCGAGACCGGCGGGCTGAACGCCATGATCGTCGACAGTACCGCCCTGCCCGAGCAGGCGGTGCGCGACATCGTCGCCTCGGCCTTCCAGTCGGCGGGCCAGCGTTGCTCGGCCCTGCGGTGCCTCTACGTGCAGGAAGACGTGGCGCCGGGCATGATCGAGATGATCCGCGGCGCCATGGACGAGCTGGCCGTTGGCAACCCCTGGGCCCTGTCCACCGATGTGGGTCCGGTGATCGACGAAGAGGCCCGGGCGGGCATTGCCGAGTACATCGACGCCGCCCGCGCCGAGGGCCGCCTGTTGCATGTTCTGGACACCCCCCAGGGCGGCACCTTCATTGCCCCCACCCTGCTGAAGGTTGGCGGCATCGAGGACATGGTGCGCGAGATCTTCGGGCCGGTCCTGCATGTGGCCACCTTCAAGGGCCGCGACCTGCCGAAGGTGATCGCGGCGATCAATGCCACGGGCTATGGGCTGACCTTCGGGCTGCACACCCGCATCGACACCCGCGTGCAAGAGGTGACCGACGCGATCCATGCGGGCAATCTCTACGTCAACCGCAACCAGATCGGCGCCATCGTCGGCTCGCAGCCCTTCGGGGGCGAGGGGCTGTCGGGCACCGGGCCGAAGGCGGGCGGACCGAACTACCTGGACCGCTTCCGCGCTGCCCCCGCGCCCCTGGCCGGGCGCGAGGACGGCCCGGTGGGGGCCGCGACCCTGGCGCAGAAACTGGCGGCCTTCCCCGAGGGGGCGAAGGTCGAGGAAACCCTTCTGCCCGGCCCGACCGGCGAGCTGAACCGGCTGAGCGCCGTGCAGCGCGCGCCGGTCCTCTGCATGGGTCCGGGCCCCGAGGCCGAGGCGGCGCAGGTCGCGGCGGTCGAGGCCCTGGGCGGCCTGGCCCTGGCGGCGGGCGGCGTGCCCGAGGCCCAGGTGCTGACCACGCTGGAGGGCTTCAGCGGCGCGATCTGGTGGGGCGATGCCGCGCAGGCCCGCGCCTTCGCCCGTGACCTGGCGGCGCGCCAGGGGCCGATCCTGCCGCTGATCACCGGCCTGCCGGATCGCGGCCATGCCTGCCATGAACGCCATCTGTGCGTCGACACGACGGCCGCGGGGGGCAATGCCGCCCTGCTGGCCGGGGCGGAAGACTAGGGGCTCCTGTCTTTTCCGCCTGACGTCCGGGCGCGCGCGGGGCACATCCCTTTCCGCGCGCGCGCCTGGGCGTCGTTTATCGCAGGCCTCAGACCAGGGCGATCAGCGCCCCGCCGATGGCCCACAGGCCAAAGCCCAGCAGGATCAGGCCCGACAGCCGCGCCACCCAAAGAGCGAAACCCGGCGGCAGGCGGTGGCGCGCCAGGGCGACCCCGCCCGACAGGCAGACCCACCACAGCATCGAGCCCAGCACCACGCCCCCGGTGACGATCAGCGCCGCGCCCGACCCGGCCCCCGCCGCCGCCTCGCCGGCCAGGCCCAGCCCGGCGAAAAGCGCGGCGAAGGACAGGATGGTGGCCGGGTTGGCCAGGGTCAGCCCGAAGGTGGCCGCCAGGGTGCCCAGCAGATCCCGCGCCCCGATCTTCGCCGCCGGGCGCGGCGGCGCGGGGCGAAAGGCGCGGACCCCCAGCCACAGCATCGCCGCCCCGCCGATCAGCCGCAGCGGCAGGTCGATCGCTGCCAGGGTCGTGGAAAAGGCGGCAAAGCCGAGCGCGGCCAGCGCCGCATAGGTGCCATCGGCCAGCGCCGTGCCCAGCCCGCCGGCGATCCCGGCCCAGATCCCCCGCTCCAACGTGCGCGAGATGCACAGCGCGCCGATCGGTCCCAGGGGCATGGCCACCGCCAGCCCCAGCAGGACCCCCTTCAGCAGCAGGGCAATCATCGCGGCAGCATCGGCGCGGGCACAGGCGAGGACAGCGCCAGGATCGTCTCGCTGCGGGCCAGGAAGCGCTGCGCCTTGATCTGCTCCAGCAGCGGTTCGATGGCGGCCAGGTCGGGCAGGTGCAGTTTCAGCAGGTAGGACCAGGCGCCGGTCACATGGTGGCATTCGGCGATGGCCGGATGGGCGCTGGCAAAGGCGCGAAAGGCGCCCTCGTCCGCATCCTCGCGCAGCGCCACCCACAGGAAGACCGGCACCGGCAGGCCCATGGCGGCGGGGTCCACCTCGACGGTGAAGCGGCGGATGACGCCCCGGGCGGTCATCCGGCGGATGCGTTCGTTCACCGCAGAGGGCGACAGGCCGACCTCGGCCCCGATGTCGGAAAGCGCGCGGCGGGCATCGGCGGCGAGCAGCGAGAGAATTTTGCGGTCTATATCATCCATGGCCGCAGAAATAGCGGTGCTTTTGTGATTCTGAAAGGGAATTTGTTGTTATTTTATGGTTGGGCCGCATATAGGGTGGCTTTCACCCCATATCGCCGCAAGATCCGTGGCGCCCTAATCCAGGTCGTAGCGGGTCAGCACCTTGTCCACCACCTGGCCGTCGCCCAGACGCACCCCCTCGATCCGGCCGTAGTCCTCGAACCCGCGCGAGCGGTAGTAGGTCAGCCCCGAGGTATTGTCGGCGCGGATCTCGGCATTGATCCAGGCGTAGCCCTCGGCCCGGGCGGCCTCTGCCGTGGCCCGGAAAAGCGCCGATCCGATGCCCAACCCGGTCCGCCCGACCCGGGCGAAGGTGGCGATATTGGCCACCTGCGGGCCCAGGTCGGGATGGGGAGAGGCGAACTGAAACCCCAGCACGGCGCCCTGCCCGTCCTCGGCCAGATGCCAGATCGCCCGCGCATCTCCCGCCATCCAGTCGCCGATGTCGTCGCGGCTGACCGGCTCGGTCATGGCGGTGGTGCCGCCCCGGGCGATCACCTCGTTCAGAAGCGCGGCCAGGGGGCCGCAGTCCAACCGCCCGGCGCGGCGGATATGCAGGTCGCTCATCGGTTCCCTCCGGTTCCTCTTCGGCCCTTCAGATCGCCGCCAACAGCTCTGCATGGCGGGCTGTGAATTCGGTGCGGGTCTCGACCGGCGGGCGCAGGACGATGTCCAGGCCGGCGATCACCTCGGGCTTGGGGCGGCCGAAGAACCGGCTGGCCTCGGCCTCGGTGAACCCCGCGATCTGCGTCGCCTCCATCCAGGCCGAGATCTTGTCGGCCTTCTTGATCCGCTGTTTCAGCCGCACCGGCGTTGCCGCGGGCAGGCCGAAGCGGATGTGGATCGCCGCCGTCAGCCGTGCGTCCAGCTGGCCGTAGTCGGGGCCCACGGCGGCCTTCACCGGGCTGATCATGTCGCCGATCACATATTCCGGCGCGTCATGCAGCAGCGCCGTCAGCAGCTCGGCCGGTTTCGCCGAGGGCCACAGGCGCCGGAACAGCGCCTCGACCAGCAGCGAATGCTCGGCCACGGAATAGGCGAAATCCCCCTTGGTCTGGCCGTTCCAGCGGGCCACGAAGGCCAGCCCATGGGCGATGTCCTCGACCTCGATATCCATCGGGGTGGGGTCCAGCAGGTCAAGGCGGCGGCCGGAAAGCATCCGTTGCCAGGCGCGGGGAGGTTTCATGCGAGGGGTTCCTTTCGGCCCCTCCTTAGGCCGCCGCGCAGGGGCTGTAAATTCAGCCCTGCAACAGGGTGTCGAATTCGGAGGTAAAGCGCCGCAGGTAGGGGTCGAAGGGCCGGGCATGGCGCCACTGGTGCAGCGCCCGGCGCAGCACGCCCGGCTGGTTCAGCCGCTGGCGAGGCTGGCCGTAATCGACCGGCTGATCGGGGAAATGGCGCGACAGGAACAGCTCGTATTCCGCCTTCACCCGGGCGGGCAGGTGCCCCTGGGGGTCGTTCCAGGGCTTGGCGTCGCCGAAGAGGTGCAGCACCACGGGATCATAAAGCGGCTCGGCCATCGGATGGTGGCGCATCCATTGCCAGTTCCACGAGGGATGCAGCTGTGCCCAGTCGCGATGCAGCAGGATATTGAGCAGCGACTGGTCGTGATATTGCAGATTGGCCTGATGCTGCGCGGCCAGTTCCAGGCTGCGCGGCAGCAGCCCGGTCCGCTTCCAGCCCTCCAGGTCGATCAGCAGCAGCCCGGCGTTGAAGAAGGGCGCCACCGGCAGGTTCATATAGCGGAAGTCGCGGGCGTTGCGTTTGGGGCGTGACCACATCGGCCGTTCCAGCACCGCCCCCACCGGGTGGGTCCCCAGGTCGACGCCGAACAGCCGGTCGATCCCCTGCCGCTGCACCAGCATGTCGGTATCCATGTAGAGGATCCGGTCATAGCGCCCCTCCAGCCGTTGCGGCACCCAGAGCCGCAGGTAGGTCTCGAAGGGCAGTCGGGTCAGCTTCAGCGCCGAGGCCTCCTCGGGCGGCTGCATCCGGATCAGCTCGACCCCCAGATCGGCCAGCACCGGCGGCAGGGCGATATCCGAGGTGGTGATCAGCAGCAGGTCGAAGTCGCGCTCGGGGTGGAAGCGGGCGATCGAGTGAAAGGTCATCGCCGCGAAGGGCATATGCGCCGTGTTGCAGGTGACGACAACGGCGTTACGGGAGGTACGGGGGAGATCGGACATGGGCTCGGCAGTTGGAAATGGAAGACGTGGCCCAGACCGTAGGGGCAACACGTAAAACAAACTTAATACGTTATCCCGTAAGAACCGGCCCCGAGCCAGTCAACCGCGTTGTGCCCCCAGGCATCCGGTGCTACCCCTTTGCGCGACCGATCGAACCCTTTTGGAGTGACGGATGACCCAAGACTACATTGTCAAAGACATTGCCCTGGCGGACTACGGTCGCAAGGAACTGGATATCGCCGAGACCGAGATGCCGGGCCTGATGGCCTGCCGCACCGAGTTCGGCGAGACCAAGCCGCTGAAGGGTGCGCGCATCGTGGGCTCTCTGCACATGACGATCCAGACCGCCGTGCTGATCGAGACGCTGGTGGCCCTGGGCGCCGATGTCCGCTGGGCGTCCTGCAACGTCTTCTCGACCCAGGATCACGCCGCCGCCGCCATTGCCGCGGGTGGCACCCCGGTCTTCGCGATCAAGGGGCAAAGCCTGGAAGAGCATTGGGATTACCTCGACCGGTCGTTCCAGTTCGCCGATGGCCCGAACCTGATCCTGGACGACGGTGGCGATGCCACCCTCTATGTCCTGCTGGGCGCCCGCGCCGAGGCCGGCGAAGACGTGATCCCGGTGCCGCAGTCCGAGGAAGAGGCGGTGATCAAGGCGCAGATCGCCAAGCGGATGGAACAGTCGCCCGGCTGGTTCACCAAGATCCGCGACCAGATCGTCGGCGTCTCCGAGGAGACCACCACCGGCGTGCATCGCCTCTACGAGCTGCACAAGAAGGGCCAGCTGCCCTTCCCGGCGATCAACGTCAACGACAGCGTCACCAAGTCGAAGTTCGACAACAAGTACGGCTGCAAGGAATCCCTGGTCGACGGCATCCGCCGCGCCACCGACGTGATGATGGCGGGCAAGGTCGCCGTGGTCTGCGGTTACGGCGACGTGGGCAAGGGCTCTGCCGCCTCGCTGGCCGGCGCCGGGGCCCGCGTCAAGGTGACCGAGGCCGACCCGATCTGCGCCCTGCAAGCGGCCATGGACGGCTTCGAAGTGGTGCTGCTGGAAGACGTGATTGCCGATGTCGACATCGTCATCACCACCACCGGCAACAAGGACATCGTCCGGATCGAGCATATGCGCCAGATGAAGGACATGGCGATCCTGGGCAACATCGGTCACTTCGACAATGAGATCCAGGTGGCCGCGCTGCGCAACCACAAGTGGACCAACATCAAGGACCAGGTGGACATGATCGAGATGCCGGGCGGCAATCGTATCATCCTGCTGTCCGAGGGGCGCCTGCTGAACCTCGGCAATGCCACCGGCCACCCGTCCTTCGTGATGTCCGCCAGCTTTACCAACCAGGTGCTGGCCCAGATCGAGCTGTGGACCAAGGGCGACGACTACAAGAACCAGGTCTACATCCTGCCCAAGCATCTGGACGAGAAGGTGGCGGCCCTGCACCTGGCCAAGGTCGGCGCCAAGCTGACCAAGCTGAGCCCCGAACAGGCCGCCTATATCGGCGTCGCCCCGGAAGGCCCGTTCAAGCCCGAGCATTACCGCTACTGATCCGCACCGGATCACCGCGATTGCATCGAACCCCCCCGCCGGTCCCTCGGCGGGGGTTTTCTTATGCGCCGGGCCGCGCTCCGGCCTCCCCTTGAACCGGCGCGGCGCGGGGCCATCTGTCAGGTATGCGCCCCCTGCCCCGCCTGCCCCTGCTGATCTGCCTGGCCGCCGCCGCCCTGCCCGTCGCGCCCCTGCCTGTTCTGGCGCAGGCCCAGGGCTTTGGCGCGACCGCCGCCGATCGGCTGCGGATCCAGCAGCAGACCCGCATCTTGAGCGGCACAAACCCCGCCCTTGGCCGGATCGACCAGCGGCTAGACCTGCACCAGCAACGCAGCCGCGCCCTGACCAGCCCCGACCCCGCCGACCTGGCCGAGGTCGAGCGTCGCCGCCGCCTGCTGCTGCTGGAACGCCAGCGCGCCCTGTCGGCGGTCGAAACCCCCTCTGCCGCGCCCGAGACCGGCGCGCGCCCCTCTGCCTCTGGCGCGCCGGGCGCGCCCTGACCGGCGCCCCGCCCGCTCAGACCGACCCATGTGAAAAGACCCCGATCCTGCGACCGGGGCCTTTCCATTTCTGCCGGGGCCGTCAGGCCCGGGGCGCGTCAGTTGAACTTCTTGATCTCGCCCGACTTCAGCCGCCCCACATAATGGGCCAGCTCGGCCTTCACGATCGGCATCAGCAGGTACAGCGCGATGATGTTCACGATCGCCATCGAGAACAGCATGGCATCCGAGAAGTCGATCACCGGGCCCAGGCTGGCCGCCGCGCCGACGACGATGAAGAGGCAGAAGATCACCTTGAAGGTCACTTCGCTGCCCTTGCTTTCGCCGAAGAGATAGGTCCAGGCCTTCAGCCCGTAGTAGCTCCAGCTGATCATCGTCGAGAAGGCAAACAGCACCACGGCGATGGCCAGCATGTAGGGGAACCACGAGAAGACGCTGGCGAAGGCGGCCGAGGTCAGCTGCACGCCGGAACTGCCATCGGCGGTGGCAATGCGGCCCGCGGCCTCGTCCCAGACGTAAAGGCCGGTGTCGGCATCGACGTTCAGAACCCCGGTGATGACGATGACCAGCGCGGTCATGGTGCAGATCACCACGGTGTCGATGAAGGGCTCCAGCAGGGCGACATAGCCTTCGGTGATCGGCTCCTTGGTCTTCACCGCCGAGTGGGCGATGGCGGCCGAACCGATGCCCGCCTCGTTGGAAAAGGCGGCGCGGCGGAAGCCCTGGATCAGCGCGCCGGTGAAACCGCCCGCGACGCCCAGGCCGGTGAAGGCGCCCTGGAAGATCTGGCCGAAGGCCCAGAGGATCATGTCATAGTTCATGATCAGGATGACCAGCGACACGCCGACATAGAAGATCCCCATGAAGGGCACGACCTTTTCGGTCACCCGGGCGATGGATTTGATCCCGCCGACGATGACCACGAAGGTGATCCCCGCCAGCACCACGCCGGTGATCCAGCCCGGATAGTCGCCGATCACGTTGGACAGCTGCGCATGGGCCTGGTTGGCCTGGAACATGTTGCCGCCGCCCAGGGCGCCCAGGATGGTGAAGATGCAGAACAGCACCGCCAGGATCTTGCCGCCCGGCAGGCCGCGTTCCTTGAACCCCTTGGTGATGTAATACATCGGCCCGCCCGAAACGTGGCCGTCCTCATACTCGTTGCGGTACTTCACCCCCAGGGTACATTCGGTGAATTTCGTCGCCATGCCGAAAAGGCCCGCGATCACCATCCAGAAGGTCGCGCCCGGGCCGCCGATGCCCACGGCCACGGCGACGCCGGCGATATTGCCCAGCCCCACGGTGCCCGACAGGGCGGTGGCCAGGGCCTGGAAGTGACTGACCTCGCCCGCGTCATCGGGGTCGGAATAGTCGCCCTTCACCAGGGCGATGGAATGGCCGAAGCCCTTCAGCTGGATAAAGCCGAAGTAGAAGGTGAAGATCAGCGCCCCCACCACCAGCCACAGCGCGATCCAGCTGAAGTTGGTGCCGGGCAGGTCGGCGAAGATCAGGCCGACATACCAGCCGGTGTAGTCGGCGAAGATGGTGTTGATGGTTTCGTCGATGCCCTGGGCCTTGGCCGGCAGCGCGCCGAATAGGGTGGCCGCCAGCGCGGCGGCAAATGTCGTTACGCGGTTCATGAACGGCTCCTCAGGGGACAATGACGGTGGGAACGGGGGCGATCTGGGCCAGGCCCAGGGGCACCGAGCCGAAGACCCGGGCCGAGATCGAGTTCGACCCCGAGCGCCCGACGAAGATCATCGCCGCCGCCTTCTTGGTGGCGATATCGGCGATCAGCTCGACCACCTGGCCATAGCGGATCTCGCCATCGGCGGTCAGCCCGGCCTCGGCGGCCTTGGCCACCGCCGGGTCGATGATCACCGCCTTGGCGCGCGACAGCTCGTCCTTGCGGCGGGCGTGGCGTTCCTCGACTTCCTGCGGGGTGAGGAAGGAATAGGGCGACCATTCCAGCACATGCACGATATGCAGCGCCGCGTCCTCCTTCTTTGCCCGTGCGATGGCATAATCCAGCAGGCTGCCGGAGTCGTCATCGCCCTCGTAGGCGACCACGAAGATTTCCTGTGACATTCCAATCTCCCTGTTCCCGGCCCTGTCTGTTGCTGCGCAGGGCGTTCGGCGCGACATGGTGCCGCATGGCGTCAGGGTGACCCCTGAGGCGCCCGATGTCATGAAATTTTTGCAAAATCCCGCCTTTGCAGCCGGTTTCAGGGGCAAAAACGCTCCCTCGCATGAAAAATTGGGATTTCTTCTGCCCCGCCTTCATGCGTAACCTCGACATACGGATGCGCGTGGGGCGGGTCCGAAGGATGAGGGATTATTCATGGGCAAGAGAGACGATCTGATCGCGAAATATGCCGAGGACCTGAAGACCAAATGCGGGATGGAGCCGGATATGGACCTTCTGACGAAGGTGACCATCGGCTGCGGTCCCACCATCTATGACGCCGACGCCTCGACCGTGGCCTCCAGCCAGCCGGGCGAGCTGGAAACGGTGAAGGCCAATTTCCTGATCAAGAAATTGGGCCTGGCCGACAGCCCCGCCTTGATGGAGGCGATCGACAGCGTGGTCGAGACCTACGGCAAGTCCGAGCGCAACAAGTACCGCGCGGTGATCTACTACATGCTGGTCAAGCATTTCGGCAAGGAAGCGGTCTACGGCTAAGCCGTTCCATCGCATTCTAATCATTGATCCTTTGTCGTGGCGGGGCAGTTCATGCTAGACCCTCGCCACGGCCAGTACGGCCCGACCTATTCAAAGATCACGTGTGGTGTGTAGGGAGCACGTGGGGTGACGAAGGGGTTGGGCGCTGTCCGGCCCCTTCGTTCTTTCCAGGCCTCCGCCGCTGTCCGACCGTCGGTCGCAGGCTCACAGCGGCCGCGCCGCCCCTTTATCGCCCGTGCCGGGCGATGCCTCCGGCGGGGATATTTCTGGCAATGAGAAAGGCAAGGGGGGCGCACACCAAAGCCCGGGCGGCGCCCCGGCTGCAAAGTCCGCCAACACGGGCGCCGCGCG
This sequence comes from Pseudooceanicola aquaeponti, assembly GCF_050897975.1. Lineage (NCBI taxonomy): Bacteria > Pseudomonadati > Pseudomonadota > Alphaproteobacteria > Rhodobacterales > Paracoccaceae > Pseudooceanicola > Pseudooceanicola aquaeponti. The sequence goes on along the minus strand of NZ_JBPAXY010000002.1, from coordinate 403,987 downwards.
CGGTTGGCCTACGTCACAGCCGGGGGGTGGTCGGGGCTTTCAGGGGACAGCCTCCTTGTCTTTCTCATTGCCAAAAATATCCCGGGGGGAATTGAGCCCGCGAGGGCTCAAGGGGGGCAGAGCCCCCGCCCCCTCTAGGTGTCGCGCCGCGCGCGACGGGGGCGCGGCCTGTCCTCAGTCCGGGTCGGTCTCGCCCAGGGCGCAGACAAGGCGCCATTCCTCCGCCGTCACCGGCTGCACCGACAGGCGCGAGTTCTTCACCAGAACCATATCGTCCAGCCGTCCGTCGGCCTTGATCTGGTCCAGGGTGACGGGCGTTGCGAAGGGGCGTACCGCCTTGATGTCCACGCACTCCCAGCGGGGATCGTCCGTCTTGCTGTCGGGGTGGGCCGTGGCGATCACCTCGACGATGCCCACCACGCGTTTTTCATTCACCGAATGGTAGAAGAACCCCCGGTCGCCCAGCTCCATCTCGCGCATGAAATTGCGCGCCTGGTAGTTGCGCACGCCGTCCCATTCCTCGCCCGCCGCGCCCTTCGCCACCTGGTCGTCCCACCCCCAGGTGTTCGGTTCGGATTTGAAGAGCCAGTAGCGCATCAGAGGCCCACCACCTGCTTGAAGCCCTTGATCTCGACCGAGGCGAAGAGGCCCGCCTTGGCGTAGGGGTCGCCCGCCGCCCAGGCCTCGGCCGCGGCCAGGTCGGGCAGGTCGAGGATCAGCATCGAGCCGCACATATTGCCATCCGCGTCCAGCATCGGGCCGCCGAAGGTGCCGGCGCCGGTCTCGGCCAGATAGGCCAGATGCGCCTCGCGGTTGGCCTTGCGGATTTCCAGCGCGCCGGGCTTGTCATGGGCGATCAGGATAAAGGTCATGGGGTTTCCTCTTTCAGGGGGCGCGCCAGAAGGTGCGCCATGGCAGTTTTCACATCCAGCTGGCCGTTCACAAGGCCGGTGACGGCGGCGGTGATCGGCAGATCCCAGCCCTCGCGCCGGGCCAGGGCATCGGTGGCCCGGGCCGTGGCGGCACCTTCGACGGTGACGGCGGGATCAAAGGCCTCGCCCCGGCCGATGGCCAGGCCCAGGCGGTAGTTGCGCGACCCCTCCGAGGTACAGGTCAGCGCCAGATCGCCAAAGCCCGACAGCCCCGCCAGGGTCGCGGGCGAGGCGCCGAGTGCCTTGGCCATGCGTGACATTTCCGCGTATCCCCGGGTCATCAGCGCGGCCCGCGCGCTGTCGCCCAGGCCCGCGCCAATGGCCGCGCCGCAGGCGATGGCGATGACGTTCTTCAGCGCCCCGCCCAGTTCCGCCCCGGTCACGTCGGTGGTGCGGTAAAGGCGCAGATGCGGTGCCTGAAGCACCTCTTGCAGCCGCGCCGCGCAGTCCGCATCGGCGCAGGCCAGGGTCAGCGCCGTGGGCAAGCCGCGCGCGATGTCGGCGGCGAAGCTGGGCCCGGTCAGCACGGCCACCTGCGCCTGGGGCAGGGTTTCGGCCAGCACCTGGCTGGCGCGCAGCCCGGTCGACAATTCGATCCCCTTGCAGCACAGCACCAGCGTCCGGTCCGCCAGGGCGGTGGCAAAGCGCGTGGTCACCGCGCGCAGCTGCTGCATCGGCACGGCCAGCAGGACGGGGCCGCTTTCGGGCAGCTGGGCGATGTCTGCCGAACAGGTCAGCCCGGGCGCCAGGGTCACGCCGGGCAGGCGCGGGCAGCGGCGACCCTTTTGCATCTGCGCCATGACCTCGGCGTTGCGCCCCCAAAGCCAGACGGGCCCCTGGGCCGCGAAAGAGGTGGCCAGGGCCGTCCCGAAGGCGCCCGCGCCCAGGACAGAGATCGGCGCCGCGCTCATGCCTTGGCCCCCTTCTTGCCCGTTCCCAGCAGGGCGGGCGCGCGTTGGTCCAGCGGCCAGCGCGGGCGGGCGACCAGGGTCATGTCGTCCACCTCGCCTGCGGCGAAGCGTTCCAGCCCCGCATAGGCGATCATCGCCGCATTGTCGGTGCACAGCGCCAGCGGCGGCGCGGTGAAGGCCACGCCGCGCCCCTCGCACAGTTCGGTCAGGGCGGCGCGGATGGCGCCATTGGCCGCCACGCCCCCTGCCACGGCGATCATCGGCTGGGTGGGCGCCTCGGCCAGGTACAGATCCAGCGCCCGCGCCGTCTTTTCGCGCAGCACGTCCACCACCGCCTGCTGGAACCCGGCGCAAAGGTCCGCCCGGTCGCCCGCGCGCAGCGTGTTGTCCTGCATCAGCGCATCGCGTTCTCGCAGCAGCGCGGTTTTCAGCCCCGAGAAGGACATGTCGCAGCCGGGCCGGTCCAGCAGCGGCCGGGGAAAGCGAAAGCGTTTGGCATCGCCCTCGCGCGCGGTGCGTTCCACCGCCGGGCCGCCGGGCTGCGGCAGGGCCAGCAGGCGAGCGGTCTTGTCGAAGGCCTCGCCCGGGGCATCGTCGATGGTGCCGCCCAGGCGGGTAAAGCGGTCGGCGGCGTGGACCAGCAGGAACTGGCAATGCCCGCCCGAGACCAGCAGCATCAGATAGGGGAAGGGCGCGCCATCGGTCAGCCGCGGGGTCAGGGCATGGCCCGCCAGGTGGTTGACCCCGATCAGCGGCTTGCCCGTCGCCGCCGCCAGCCCCTTGGCGCACATGACGCCGGACAGGACGCCGCCGATCAGCCCCGGCCCGGCGGTGACGGCGATGGCGTCGACCTGGGCCAGATCCATCCCGGCCTCGTCCAGGGCGCGGATCACGCAGGCGTCGATCCGTTCCGCATGGGCGCGGGCCGCGATCTCGGGCACCACGCCGCCGAAGGCCGCGTGCAGCTCGGCCTGGCCCTCGACCACCGAGGACAGGACCCGCGCCGCCCCGGGCTGGCCGGTGACCAGCGCCGCGCCGGTGTCGTCGCAGCTGCTTTCGATGCCAAGAAGGGTCAGGGGGCGGGTCATGGTCTGTCCGTTGCGAAACCTATGCTTGGGGGGTAGCACTGGGCGGGGCCGGGAACAATATCGACGGCCCCAGCACGGAGCCGAGCGAGGACGCGGGCATGGCCCCCATCGTGATGATCACCCGCCCCGAACCAGAGGCCACGGCCCTGGCCGCGCGGCTGCGCGCGCCGGATCTGCGGCTGGTCGTCTCGCCCCTGCAAGAGATCCGGTTGCACGACATCGCCCTGCCCGAGGACCCGTTCGAGGTGATCTTCACCTCGCGCAATGGGGTCCGGGCCTATGCCCGCGCCGGGGGGCGGGCGACCCGCGCCTGGTGCGTGGGCGATGCCACGGCGCAGGCGGCGCGGGCGGCGGGGTTGCAGGCGGTCTCGGCCGGGGGCGATGCCGAGGCGCTGCTGGCCCTGCTGCTGGATCAGGCGCCCGGCGCGCCTTTGCTGCACATTCGCGGCGCCCAGCATCGCGGCGATCTGGTGGCGCGGTTAAGCGCAGCCGGGCTGTCGGCCCGCGCGATCGAGGGCTACGCCCAGGCCCCCCTGCCCGCCACGGCAGAGGCCCGGCAGGCGATGCAGGGCCGCGCGCCGGTGGTGGCGCCGGTCTATTCGCCCGGGGCGGCGCGGCGGCTGATGGCGGAATGGCAGGGGGATGCGCCCCTGCTGGTGGCGGCGATCAGCCCGGCGGCGGCCGAGCCGCTGCGCGCCCTGGCGCCGCGACGCTGCGTCATCGCCGCCTCTCCGGACGGCGAAACCATGCTGAGCCTATTGTCTGGACTTATCGCCGCAGCGCATCAGCTTGAGGCAGAGCAAGGTGGGGTCTAAGCTGCCGGGGACGCGCCGCGACAGGTGCCCAGAATCGAACGCCCGCACCGAAGGGCCAGAAGCGAAGGGGTTGATCATTGGCTCAGACCAGGGACGACGAGACCGAAAATCGCAGCCAGACGGATGCGGAGGCCAGCCAGCACGAGGCCGCGCCAGAGGAAGACGTCACCACCGAGGCGGGGCTGACCGCGCCCGAGCATGATCCCAAGGACGACGGGGCCGATGCGGCACCGGCCTTGAACGCTCCCGAACACGACCCGCGCGAGGGTGCCGAGGGCACGGCCCCCGCCGCCCTGCCCGACGAGGAGCTGGCCGACCTGGACGAGGAAAGCCCCCTGGCCGCCGGTGACGACCGGCTGGAGGCCGAGGACACCCCCGCCGCCGCCCCCGCTGAAGAGACCCCCGAAGAGATCCGCACCGAGGCGGCGCCGACAGGGGCCGAGACGGCCCCCGCCCGGCGTGGCGGCTTTGGCGCTGCCCTTCTGGGTGGCGTGGTGGCCGCCGGCATCGGCTTTGGCGCCGCGATGATCGCCTTCCCCCCGGTCGACACCACCGCCCTGGAGCAGGCACAGCGCGATCAGGCCGCCGCGATCGAGGACATGCAGGCCCAGCTGGACGCGGGCCCCGACCTTTCGGCCCTGTCCGATGTCACCACCGGCCTGTCGGACATGGAAACCAGCTTTGCCGCCCTGCAATCATCCCTCGACAGCGCCCGCGCCGATCTGGACGCGCTGACCGCCCGGGTCGACGCGCTGGAGAAACAGCCCCTGTCCGAAAGCGTCTCGGACGCCGCCATCGCCGCCTACGAGGACGAGCTGGCCCGCCTGCAACAGGCGATGGAGGACCAGCGCGCCGAGATCGAGGGCATGGTCAACGACAGTCAGCAGATGCGCGCCGATGCCGCCGCCACCGCCCGCGATACCCAGATCCGCGCCGCCCTGGTGCGTCTGAACGGGGCGCTGGACCAGGGCGAGCCCTTCGAGGCGCCGCTGAAGACCCTGGCCGAGCTGGGCCTGGAGGTTCCCGCGCCGCTGGAGGCCAGCGCCCCCGCCGGGGTGCCCACCATGGCCCGGCTGCGCGACGATTTCCCCGAGGCCGCCCGCGACGCCCTGGCCGCAACCCGCGACGGCAGCCTGGGTGGGTCGTTCAACGATTTCCTCAAGAACCAGCTGGGCGCCCGCTCGCTGACCCCGCAGGAAGGCAGCGATCCCGACGCCATCCTGTCGCGCGCCGAGGCGGCGCTGAAAGACGGCGATCTGCAAACCGTTCTGGTCGAGCTGGACGGGCTGCCGGAACCGGCCCTGCTGGCCATGGGCAACTGGATGGACCTGGCCCGCACCCGGGCCGAGGCCGAGGCCGCCGCCGAAACCCTGTCTGACGCGACGACGAAGTAAGGAAGACGCAATGCTCTGGTCCCTGGTGAAAATCCTCGTCTTTGTCGTTCTGGTGGCCGCCGCCACCTTCGGCGCCTCCTACCTGCTGGAACTGGACGGCGGGGTGCGCATCGCCTTTGGCGCGATGGAGTTCAACCTGACGCCCATTCGCGCGGTCATCGCCCTGCTGCTGCTGGTGCTGGCGATCTGGCTGCTGCTGAAACTGGCGGGTCTGCTGATCGCCCTGCTGAAGTTCATCAACGGCGATGAAACGGCGCTGAGCCGCTATTTCGACCGCAACCGCGAGCGCAAGGGCTTCAACGCGCTGTCCGACAGCCTGATGGCCCTGGCCTCGGGCGAGGGGCGGCTGGCCATGGCCAAGGCGACGAAGGCCGAAAAATACCTCGACCGGCCCGACCTGACGACGCTGGTCATCGCCCAGGCCGCCGAGGTGGCGGGCGACAAGCGCCGCGCCGAAGAGGCCTACAAGCGGCTGGTGACCGATGAACGCACCCGCTTTGTCGGCGTGCGCGGTCTGATGAAGCAAAAGCTGGAGGCCGGCGATACCGAGAAGGCCATGAAGCTGGCCGAGAAGGCCTTTGCCCTGAAGCCCGCCCATGTCGAGGTGCAGGACACGCTGCTGCGGCTCCAGGCCGCGAAAGAGGACTGGACCGGCGCGCGTGGCACTTTGAAGGCCAAGCTGCGCCATGGCGCCCTGCCCCGCGACGTGCACAAGCGCCGCGATGCGGTTCTGGCCCTCAGCGAGGCCAAGACGGTGCTGGCCGAGGACAGCACCATCGAGATGCGCGAGGCCGCCATCGAGGCCAACCGCCTGTCGCCCGACCTGATCCCCGCCGCCTGTTTCGCCGCCCGCGCCTATGCCGAGCAGGGCAAGCCGAAATATGCCACCCGGGTGCTGAAAAAGGCCTGGGAGGCCTCGCCGCATCCCGACCTGGCTGCCGCCTTTGCTGCCATCGAGCCCGAGGAAGACGCCCAGGCCCGGCTGAAACGGTTCAAGACCCTGACCCGCATCCACCCCGAGCATCGCGAAACCCGCCTGTTGCAGGCCGAACTGCTGATCGCGGCCGAGGATTTCCCCGCCGCCCGCAAGGCCCTGGGCGATCTGGCGACCGAGAAACCCGATGCCCGCGCCCTGACCATCATGGCGGCCATCGAACGTGGCGAAGGGGCGCCGGATGCCATCGTCAAGGGCTGGCTGGCGCGCGCCGTTTCGGCCCCGCGCGGCCCGCAATGGACCTGCGAGAACTGCCACCACATCCACGCCGAATGGGTGCCGGTCTGCGAACATTGCCAGGCCTTCGATACCCTGGCCTGGAAGGACGCCCCCGCCGCCGACTACCAGACCCCCATGGCCAGCGCGATGCTGCCGCTGATCGTCGGCCGGGTGGACGAGGGTGCGCCCGTGCCCGCCGAGGCCCAGGCCGCCACCCCGCCCGAGATGCCCGGCGCCTCTGGCCTGGCCGAGGCCCCGGAGGAGGCGCCCGACACCCCCACCGAGGCCGCGGTGGAAGAGGTGCCCGATGCCGAGGTCCTGCCGCCCGAGCCCACCACGCCCGAGCGCCGCTGACCGGCTCCCCGGGCCCGGGCTTGGGCCCGGACCCGGAGGCGCACTTTGCGCTTTTCCAACCGCCGCCGGGGTGTTATAGCCCCGGCCCACAAGGCCCCGTTCGCGGGTCCTGACAGGAAGCGTGCCGGTGTAGCTCAGCTGGTAGAGCACGTCATTCGTAATGATGGGGTCGGGGGTTCGAGTCCCTTCACCGGCACCACGCTTCCCCCCCCCTCTCTCTCCCCTGCCCGCCCGATCTGCCGCTCTGGTGATCACCTGACCTGCGCGCGGCCGCGACAGCGCCGGGCGCGCTGGCCTTTGGTCCGGGGCTGGGCCTAGGGTGGCTGGCCCCAGTCCCCCAAGAGGAAGGCCCCATGTTTCGCCCGCCCAGGGATTACGTCTATCTCGACGCCGTCGCCACCGCCGGGTCCATCCGCAAGGCGGCGGCCCGGCTGCATGTCGCCTCGACCTCGCTGAACCGCAAGATCCTGGAGATCGAAGAGGAACTGGGGATGCCCCTGTTCGAGCGGCTGCCGCGCGGGGTGCGGCTGACCTCTGCGGGCGAGGTGATCCTGACCGCGATCCGGCGCAATATCTCGGACGTGGAAACCGCCAATGCCCAGATCCGCCAGCTGCGCGGGCTGGTGCGCGGCAATGTCTCTATTGCCGTGGCCCATTCGGTGGCCAACGACTTTATCCAGGACGCGATCACCAGCTTTCAGGACCATCACCCGGGGGTGCATTTCAAGCTGCTGGTGGGCGCCACCAGCGACCTGTTGCGCGCCCTGATGAGCGATGAGACCGATCTGCTGCTGGCCCATGACCCGACCCCCGGCAAGGATCTGGACGAGATCGCGGCGGTGCCGCAGCCGCTGTTCGCGATGATGCGCCCCGACCATCCGCTGGCCGGTCGCAGCAAGTTGCGGCTGAGCGATTGCCAGCCCTATCCCCTGGCCATGGGGCCGCGCTCTTTCGGCGGCCGCGCCCTGCTGGAGGCGGTGATCGCCCGCCACCGCCTGTCGCTGAACGTGGTGCTGGAGGCCAATACGATGCGCGCCCTCAAGGCCTATGCGCAGCGCACCGATGCGATCTGTTTCCAGTTCGAGGTGGGCACCCGCGAGGAAGAGGTGACCGGCGCGCTGAAGGCGGTGCCCCTGGTGGATCCCGAATTGCGCGGCGGGCGCCTGATCTTTGCCGCCCGCAAGGACCGCACCCTGCCCCTGCCGACGCTGAGTTTCATCGAGACGGTGAAACAGGCCATGTCCCAGATCTAGGCGCTGCGGGGCTGAGTGCACACATTTTGCTCTCACCCATGTAGGAAATTGGTTCTATTCGCAGTGCAGCATTCTGCGCCAGTCTGACCCGCATATGATGACAAGCGAGGCAGACGTGCAGGCCAAGGTGTACAGACTTTCGATGGCGCATCCCGGGGATCTTTCGGCCCTGGCCGAGCTGTTGGCCACGGGCGAACTGGCGGCGCAAGAGATCGTCGCGGTGATCGGCAAGACCGAAGGAAACGGCGGTGTGAACGACTTCACCCGCGGCTATTTCACCGACCGTCTGATGCATCTGCTGTCCGGCTACCTGAACGAGACGCCCGAGGCGCTGGCCCGCAAACTGCCCTGCATCCTGTCGGGCGGCACCGAAGGGGTGCTGTCGCCGCATTACACCGTGCTATGCCGCAGCGCCGCAAAGGCCGGCACAAGTGAGAGCAATCCGGCACTGGCCATCGGCGCGGCCTGTTCGGTCGACATGCCCTTTGACCTGGTCGGCACCCGCGATCATGCGGTCATGGTGGCCCAGACCGTGCGCGCCGCCATGGCCGATGCGGGGCTGACCGATCCGGGCGATCTGCACTTCGTCCAGGTGAAGGTGCCCTGCCTGACCTCGGGGCGCATCGCCGATCTGCGCGCCGCGGGCCGGGCGGTGCCCGCCCCCAATGCCGCCGTGTCGATGGCGCGGGCGCGCGCCGCCGGGGCCCTGGGCGTCGCCCTGGCCACCGGAGAGATCACCGAAGCACAGCTGGACGATGCCGCCTTCCTGGCCGATTTCGACCTGTACAGCACCTGCGCCAGCATCTCGTCCGGGGTCGAGGTGCTGTGCAACGAGGTCATCGTGCTGGGCATGAGCGCGGCCTGGTCCGGGCCGCTGCGCATCGCGCATCGGGCCATGGAAGATGCCATCGACCTGCCCTCGGTTCAGGGGGTGTTCCAGGACCTGGGCTTTGGCCCCGGCGCCCAGGTCTGCGCGGCGGAACGGGCGCGGCTGAAGGCCATTTTCGTGAAATGCGAACCGGATCAAAGCGGCCAGATCCACGGCGCGCGGCACACCATGCTGAACGATACCGACATCGACCCGCAGCGCCATATTCGCGGCGCCGTCGGCGGGCTGGTGGCCGGGGTGGCCGGAGAAACACGGATTTTCGTCTCGGGCGGGGCCGAACATCAGGGCCCCTATGGCGGCGGCTTGATCGCCGTCATCGCCGAAGCCGGGGATCCCCAGACAGAAGGAGCGGTGGCATGAAGATCGCGATTATCGGCGCCGGTGTGGGCGGTAGCATCATGGCGCGCGGCCTGGCGGATGTCCCAGGCGTCGAGGTGCATTGCCTGGAACGGATCGCCCCGGGCGACCATGCCGAGGCGGGCACGGGCCTGAACCTTGGCCCGAACGCGGTGCAGGCCCTTCTGGCCACCGACCCCGATCTGGCGCGCCGGATCGAGGCCGCCTCCTTCGCCTGGAGCAGTTGGCGCGTCTCGACCATGGGCGGGCAGGAACTTATGAAACTGGCGCTGAAGGATATCGCCCCCGTCGAGGGCTGGCGCCTGCGTTGGGCCGAGCTCTACCGTGTGCTGCGCGAGGCGGCGGGCGCGCGTATCCGCTACAGCTGTGATATCACGGCGGTGACCCCCAAGACCGACGGCACGGGCCGGGTCGACATCGCCTTTACCGAGGCGGGTGTGGCGCGGACCCTCGACGACGTCGATCTGCTGATCGCGGCGGACGGGCGGTTTTCGCAGCTGCGGGCGCAATTCCACGGCCCGATCAACGCCCGCCAGGTCGGCGTCGGCATCTTCCGCCTGCTGGTGCCCAACACCAGCGGCGGGCTGATCGAGGACTATGAGCAGTGGTTCAACGGCCCCGCCCGCCTGCTGGGCTACCGCGTGCCCGAGGACAGCATCTATATGTCCGGCACCTTCCCCATCCCCGTGGGCGCCGAGATCCCGGAGGAAATGAAGACCCGCGAAGGCCTGCGCCGCATCTTCACCCCCGCCGATGGCATCCTGGGCGAGCAGGGCCGTTGGCTGGTGGATCTGATCACCGATCCGACCGTCGATCTGCACTGGGCCCGGTTGCAGGAAAGCCCGCTGTGCCTGCGCGAGACCGGGGTGAACATCCTGTACCTTGGCGACAGTTCCAACGGCATGGTGCCGACCCTGGGTCAGGGCGCCACCCAGGCCATCGAAAGCAGCTGTGCCGCGCTGGAGGTGATCCGCGCCCTGTCTGCGGCAGGTCAGTACGACACCGAATTGTGGCTGGAAACGATCACCCGTGCCCGCCAGGACCGGCTGCGCTTCGTGATGGATTTCTCGATGGAGGCCAGCGACACCCTGCTGGCGGGCGGCGACCCGATCAGCGGCACCGCCAAGAAGACAGAGCCGCCGTTCCAGGCGAAACTTTCCCAGCTTTACAACGACTTCGGCGTGCCGGACGGGCTTCTGCAAGAGGCCTGAGCGCACCCCCTCTCCCCAAGATCAAGACCTAAGCAAGACAAAAACCAAGAAAAGCCCCCCAACAGGAGTTTCCCCATGAAAGACACCCGTCGCAAAGTTCTCGCTGGCCTCGGTCAGATCGGCCTCGGCCTTGCCCTGTCCACCGCCATGGCCGTCTCGGCCACGGCCGCCGACAAGGTCAAGGTCGGCGTCTTCGTCGCAGGCTCTGCCCTGCCCTATTACATCGCTGCCGAGCGCGGCTATTTCGCCGAGGCCGACCTGGAGGTCGAGCCGGTGTTCATCGGCACCCATCCCCTGATCGTGCAGGCCATGGTCAGCGGTGACATCGACGCCACCTCGAACCTGGTCACCCTGGAAGGCGCCAATATCAACGCCCTGCGCCCCGGCACGATGCAGTTCATCGCCCTTTACGGCCAGAACAGCGAATACGTGATGGAACAGTTCGTGGTGAAGCCCGACAGCACCGCCACCTCGATTGCCGATCTGAAGGGCGCCAACCTGTTCTCGGCCCCCGGCCCCGCCAACCTGGGCGCGGCCAAGGCCAGCCTGATTGCCTCGGGCCTGGGCGAGGACGAGTTCATGATCCAGGAACAGGGCATGGGCAACCATGTCGGCGCCATGCAAAGCGGCAATTTCGACGGCGGCTACACGCTCGAGGCGCTGGCCTCGATCATGGTCGAGAACGGCATCGCCAAGCGTCTGGAAACCGGCGTGATCGCCAAGTACCTGATGAAGGACGAAAGCGCCGAGGCCTATGCCGCCGGGGCCGCCGTCTCTGGCAAGATGCTGGAAGAGCGCCCCGAGGTGGCCGCCCGTTTCGCCGCGGCCTGGGCCAAGGCGGTGGCGGATGCCAACGACGATCCCACGGCGCGCGACCTGCTGACCGACATGAAGGTGCCCGAGGCCCTGACCGCCACCGTGCCGCTGGCGCATTTCACCATGGTCTCTGACATGACCGAGGCGGAAATGGGCGAATTCCAGACCTTCCTCGACATCGGTGTCGACCTGGGCGTGGTGGCCAAGCCGGTGGTGGCCGGTGACATTGCGGGGGCGATGTGAATTTGACCCTGCCTGTTCCCCCCAAGGATGAGGGTGCAGACCTCTCCCCCCCCGCGGCGGCGACCGTGGGGGGGGGCGGCCCGGCCCAGGGCGGCGATCTGTCCGACCGCCTGCGCTGGTTCGCACCGGGCACCCACATCACCATTCGCGGCCTGACCAAGACCTTTCCGGACGGCACCGTCCTGTACAAGGATTTCGACCTGGACCTGCCGCGCGGCAAGGTGGTGTCGATCTTCGGGCCCAATGGCTGCGGCAAGTCCACCCTGATCAACATGATCTCGGGCATCCTGGACTATGACGCGGGCCAGATCCTGTTCGACGGCAAGACGGCGCGTGAAACCAAGATCGGCTATGTCTTCCAGAACTACCGCGAGGCCGGTTTCCCCTGGCTGCGCGCCATCGACAATATCCGCTATCCGCTGAAGTTCCTGAAGCTGTCGAAGGCGGAGAAGGACGCGCGGGTCGAGAAGCTGTTGGCCAGTTTCAACGTTTCGATCGACCTGAACCGCTATCCCTACGAGCTGTCGGGGGGGCAACAGCAGCTGGTGTCGATCATGCGCGCCCTGGTCACCGACCCCGAGGTGCTGTTCCTGGACGAGCCGTTTTCGGCGCTGGACTACGAGATGACCCTGTTCCTGCGCGACAAGCTGCAATCGGTGCTGACCGAGATGCAGATCACCTCGCTGCTGGTCTCGCACGACCTGGACGAGGCGGTCGAGCTGGCCGACGAGGTGCTTTTGCTGACCCGCAAGCCCACCACCGTGGCCGCCCGCATCCCCTTCACCGCCCCGCGTCCGCGGACCGTGGAAACCACGGTGACGCCCGAATTTATCGACGTGAAGGCCCGCTCGCTGGAGATCTTCCAAAGGGAAGTGCGCAAGACATGACCGCGAAACTGACCAAAATCCTGACCCGCATGGGATGGGTGCAGCCGGTGCTGGGCGCGCTGGCGCTGATTGGCCTCTGGGCCTTTGCCCATGCGGCGGAACTGGTGGATCCGGTGCTGCTGCCCTCGCCCGCGCAATCCTGGGCCGCCTTCGTCGAGGGCATGGCCGAGGGCAGCCTGGGCCATGATTTCTGGCGCACCATCGTGCGCACCATGCTGTCCTTCGCCATTGCCACGGTGATGGCCGTGCCCCTGGGCGTGGCGCTTGGCTCTTCCGACAAGCTCTATCGCTCGGTCGAGTTCCTGATCGACTTCTTCCGCTCGACCCCGGCCTCGGCCATGTTCCCGCTGTTCCTGGTCTTCTTCGGCATCGGTGAAGAGGCCAAGATCGCCGTGGCGGCCTTTGGCGCGGCGCTGATCATCCTGTTCAACACCGCCTATGGGGTGATGAACGCCCGCCAGCTGCGGCAGCTGGCGGCCCGGGTCATGGGGGCGTCGAAGATGCGCATCCTGTGGGACGTGACGATCTGGGAAAGCCTGCCGCAAACCTTCATCGGCCTGCGTTCGGGGGTCAGCATGGCGCTGGTCATCGTGATCGTGGCCGAGATGTTTATCGGTTCCTCCGATGGGCTGGGCAAGCGGATCATCGACGCGCAGATGATCTTCAACATGCCCGAGATGTACGCCTCGATCTTCGCGGCGGGGGCATTGGGCTATGTGATGAACATGCTCTTTACCCTGATCGAGGCGCGGTTTGTCCACTGGGGCGGAAAGTGATGAGCATGAAAGTCGGAGTGCACAAGATCGGCATGGCCTCGCCTGCCGACACGGGCGAATTGCGGGCGCTGATCGACAGCGGCGCCATCGACCCGGCCGCCGTGGCGGCGGTGATCGGCAAGACCGAGGGCAACGGCGGGGCGAATGACTTCACCCGCGCCCTGGCCACGATGTGTTTCGCCCAGACCCTGGCAGAGGCGCGCGGCCAGACGCCCGAGGCGGTGCAGGACCAGGTGGCCTTCGTCTGGTCCGGCGGCACCGAGGGGGTGCTGTCGCCCCATGCGACGGTCTTTACCCGCGCGCCGGGCGCGGGCGCCTCGCCCGAGGGGCGCCTGGCGCTTGGCCTGGCCATGTCCCCCGATCTGGCCCCCGAAGAGGTGGGCCGCATGGCCCATGTGGCGGCGGTGCGCGACGCCACCCTGCGCGCCCTGGAGGATGCGGGCATCAGCGATCCGGCGGATGTGCATTACGTGCAGGTAAAGGGCCCGCTGCTGACGCCCGCGCGCATATCGGAGGCCGCCGCGCGTGGGGTGGGGGTGGTGACCGAGGATCCCAACGGCTCGAAACCCTATGCCCGGGGCGCCATGGCTCTGGGCGTCGCGCTGGCGCTCGGAGAGGTCGACGCCGCGGAAGTGACCGAAGAGGCCATTGCCACGCGGCTGGATCTCTTCTCTGCCGTCGCCTCGACCTCGGCCGGGGGCGAGTTGACGAAATGCGAGGTGCTGCTGTTCGGCAATGCGCCGGGGGCGGCGGGGGATTTCCGCATCGGCCATGCCATCCTGCGCGATGCCATCGACGCCGAGGCGGTGCGCGCCGCCATTACCGAGGCGGGCGGCGCCCCCACGGCGGTCTTTGCCAAGGCCGAGGCCCAGGCGACCCTGCGCGGGCGCCGGACCACCATGCTGTCGGATGCCGACATCAACTATGAACGCCACGCCCGCGCGGCGGTCGGGGGCGTCATCGCCTCGGTCACCGGCGATCCGGCGATCTTCCTGTCTGGCGGGACAGAGCACCAATGCGCCCCCGGCGCCGCCCCGATCGCCGTCATCGCGAAGGTAGAGTGAGAATGGCCGAGCTTTGGACCCTCTCTGCCCATGAACTGGTCGCGGGCTATGGGGCAGGGGCCTTCACCCCCGCCCAGGCGCTGGACAGCGTGTTGGCGCGTTGCGACGCGATCAACCCGCAGATCAACGCGGTGATCGCCCGCGACGATGCCGCCTCGCGCGCCATGGCCGCCGCCAGCACCGCCCGCTGGGCGGCGGGCGCGCCGCTGTCGCCGCTGGATGGGGTGCCGATCAGCGTCAAGGACAACCTGTTGCAGGCCGGTCTGCCCGCCACTTGGGGCAATCCCGGGCTGGCCGAGCATATCCCCGATCAGGACGAGCTGCCGGTGGCGCGGCTGCGGGCGGGGGGCGCGGTGCTGTTTGCCAAGACCAACGTGCCCGAGCTGACGGTGCAGGGCTATACCGACAACCGGATCTTCGGCGCCACCGGCCTCCCCTTTGCCCCCGAGCTGACCCCCGGCGGGTCCAGCGGCGGGGCCGTGGCGGCACTGGCGGCGGGGATCGGGCCGCTGGCGCTTTGTACCGACGGCGGCGGCTCGATCCGGCGGCCTGCGGCCCATGGGGGGCTGTTCGGGCTGAAGCCCGGCACGGGAAGGATCCGGCGCGGCGCGGGCTTTCCGGCGATCCTGGGCGCCTTCGAGGTGGTGGGGCCCATCGGGCGCGACGCCCGGGACGTGGCCGCCATGTTCCACTGGCTGGCCGAGGCAGAGGCCCCCGTGCCCGAGGGCCCGCGCGCCCCGGCGCCGCAGCGCATCCTTTACGCCCGCCATTTCACCGATCAGCCCGTCGCGGCCGAGATCCTGCGCCGCAGCGACGGGGCGGCGGATCAGCTGCGCGCCCAGGGGCACGAGGTGGTCACCCTCGACAGTTTCGACGCCGTGGCCCGCACCGATGCCATCTGGCCGGTGATCAGCACCGCCGGGGTCGCCTGGCTCTGCGCGGCGGACCCGAGGATCGGCGCCACCGCAGGCCCGGCGGTGTCCGCCATGGCCGAGACGGGCCGGGGCCTGGACGCGCGCGCCTATGCCGGCGCCCTGGTCGCCATCGAAGAGATGCGGCTGAGCTATGAAACGGCCGTGGCGGGCTTCGACCTGCTGATGACCCCCGCTATTGCCGCCCTGTCCTGGCCCAAGGGCGACAGCCACCCCCAGACGATCGACGGCGCCCCGGTCGGCCCGCGCGGCCATGCGGTGTTCACCGCCTTCGCCAATGCCCTGGGCTTGCCCGCGATCACCCTGCCGCTCGCCGCGCCGCCGGGCGGCCTGCCCTGCGGGGTGCAGCTGGTGGGCGCCACGGGCGGCGAAGAGCGGCTGTTGCAGATCGCCGAAGCCTGGACCGCCTGACCGCCGGGTCAGGCCGGGCGGCGGGCCGGGGTCAGGCCGGGGCAGGGCGCCAGCGCGCCTCGATCTCCAGCAGGCGTTGCTTGCGCCACAGGCCCCCGCCATAGCCGGTCAGCGCCCCGTCGGCGCCGATCACCCGGTGGCAGGGGATCACCAGGGCAATCTGGTTGGCCCCATTGGCGCGGGCCACGGCCCGTTGCGATCCGGGGCGGCCCAGGCTGCGGGCCAGGGCGCCATAGCTGCGGGTTTCGCCCGGCGGGATCTGGCGCAGCGCCTGCCAGACCTCGCGGGTAAAGGCGCTCCCATGCAGGGCCAGGGGGGTGGTGAAATCGGCGGAGGTGCCGGCGAAATAGGCCGCCAGCTCGGCGCGGATCTGCTCGGTGGGGGGCATCGGCCCGATGCCCAGACCCCCGGGGGTATTCCGCGCCAGGCGCTGTACCTCCGCCGCCAGGGCGCGGCGGTCGGCAAACTCCAGCAGGTGCAGACGGTGGGTGCAGGAGACCGCGATCATGTCGCCAAGGGGCGTGGCGATCCAGTCGGCGCGCAGCGGTGCGTCGGCGCGCAGATGCCCCGGCGCCAGCCCCAGAAGCCGGGCGAAGGCGGCGCGAAAGGCAGACGGGCTTTCGAACCCCGCCTCCAGCTGTGCCGCGATCACCGTTTCGCCGCGCCCCAGGGCCAGAAAGCCGTCGCGCAGCCGCCGTTGCCGCGCCATGTCCAGAAAGGTCATGCCGAAGGCCCGTTTGAACACCCGCCGCACGGTCGAGGGATCCAGGCCCAGGGCGGTGACATCGGCCTCGGTCCAGCGGTGTTCGGGCCGGGCCTCCAGCGCCGCCAGAAGGGGCGGCACCACCGGGTCGTAGGCCCCCGCCGCCACGCCCAGGGGGTGGCAGCGCTTGCAGGGGCGGAACCCGGCGGCCAGGCAGGCGCCGGGGCTGTCGTGAAAGACGCAGTTCTCGCGCCGGGGTTTGCGCGCCGGGCAGGTCAGGCGGCAGAAGATCCCGGTCGAGGTGACACCGACCCAGGCGCGCCCGTCATAGGCGGGATCGCGGGCCAGCAGGGCGGCGTAAAGCGTATCGTCAGAGGGCAGGTCGAACATCATCATGGGCCAAGCCTAGCCCAGGCAGGGCGCGGCTGGCGCCGGAAAACGGGCAGCTATTCCGGCTTTTTCCCCTGCGCCGACGGGGCGGCGGGGGCTTCGGGGTCGAAATGCCACTTGCGGGCGATGGCGGCGTTCAGATCCACATCCTTCTGCCGCGCCACCAGCAGGACCATGCCCAGCAGATCGGCCAGTTCATCCGCCAGATCCTGGTCCAGGGCCTCGGGCGTGGCGTCGCGGCGGCGGCCCCGATGGGTCAGCTTGTTCCAGGCCTTGGCCACCTCGCCCGATTCCTCAAGCATCTTCAGAACGTACCAATCCGCGTCGCGGTCGATGCCGTAGTGGCGGGCGTAGCTGTCCGAGGCAGCCTGGAAGCGGGAGGCGAGGGCGCGCAGCATGGGATCTCCTGTCAGGTCTGCCCCGGTCCTAGCGCCCCGCTGCGGCGCCCGGCAAGGGGCGCGGCCCTAGCCCGCGCCGCCGCCGCCCGGACGGCGCGCACCTGCTCGCATCGGCAGCAGGCGGCCCGGCCCGTCCTCGGGGGCGGCGATGAACTCGTCGTGGTCGCCCCGGGGCAGATCGAACAGGCCCGCCCCCCATTGGCCGCGCCGCCAGTCCAGCTTGGCCGCCTCGATCCGGTCGGGGTCGGAGGCGACGAAGTTCCACCAGATATAGCGCGGCCCGGACAGCGTGGCGCCGCCCAGGGCGAGGAAGCGTGCCCCCTCGGGCCCGGCGCGCAGGGTGATCGCATCGCCGGGGCGAAAGACCATCATCCGGCCCGGATCGAAGGTCTGGCCCGCCACGGTGACCTGGCCATGGGTCACATGCACGCCGCGATCCTCGTGATCGTCGGGCAGGGGGAAGGGCGCGCCGGGGGCCAGGGTGACGTCCAGATAAAAGCTTTCCGAGAAAAGCCGCGCGGGGGCGGCCGCGCCAAAGGCGGTGCCCAGGATCAGCCGGGCGCGGATGCCGCCGGCCTCCAGCAGGGGCAGGGCGGTCTGGGGGAAATGCTCGAAGAGCGGCGCGCGCTCTTCCTCGGCCTCGGGCAGGGCGATCCAGGTCTGTACCCCGTAAAGGGGCCCGCCCGCCTCGGCCGAGGGCGAGCGTTCGGAATGGCTGATGCCGCGCCCGGCCACCATCCAGTTGACGTCGCCGGGGGTGATCAGCTGATCCGAGCCCAGGGAATCGCGGTGCCGGAAACTGCCGTCGAACAGATAGGTGACGGTGCCCAGGCCGATATGGGGGTGGGGGCGCACGTCGATCCGGTCGCCCGCCAGCAGTTCGACCGGGCCCATCTGGTCGAAAAAGATGAAGGGGCCGACCATCTGCCGACGGGGCGCGGGCAGGGCGCGGCGCACCTCGAAGCCGCCGATGTCGCGGGCGCGGGGGATGATCTGCGTCTCCAGCGCCGAGGCGGCGATGGCGTCGGGGTCGGTCAGCAGGGCGTCGGGGTTCCAGCTCATCTCGGTCTCCTTTGAGGCCAAGATAGACCGAAACGCCCGGCGCGCAGCCCCGCAAGCGCGCACAGGGGCTGCTCAGGGGGCGCCAGGGCTCAGGCGGCGTCTTCCTGGATGGCACGGCAGCGGCGCAGCCAGAAGAAATGTTCCTTCTCGTCGCCGGGGCCGAACTGTTCCAGCGCCTCATCGACCAGCGCCAGTGCCCCCGCCGCATCCCCCGCGTGCAGCAGCAGCCGGGCGCGGACCAGTTCGATATAGCGGGTGTCGTGGCGCCCGCCCCGGAACAGCGCGCGCAGCTTGTCGACCCGTGCCAGCGCCTCTTCCAGGCTCAGTTCTTCCCAGCGGCCGGCCTCGCGCAGGGTGGCGGCGGGGATCGTCTTGCGCAGGCGCAGCAGGATGGAATCGTCGGCGCGCGGTTCGACCAGGTCGAAATAGCCGATCAGATGACCCAGCGAGCAATGGATCCACGGGTTGTCGGCATTGTGGAAATCCTGGTTCACCAGCAGCCCCGGCCCGGGGCGCAGGGCGGGCAGGAACCGTTCCAGCACGACGCGGTTCAGCTCGGGCGTCTTGGCGATGTCGACGAAGATCAGATCGACCGGCCCGTCGTCCCAGCGGGCCTGGGTGAAATCGCCCTTGTGGATCTGAAGGGCGCGGGCCACCTCGGCGGTCTGGGCCTCGAACAGGTGCTGGAAATCCGCGCCGTCCCGGAAGGCGGGGTCGATGCGGGTGCGGATGAACTCGGCCATGTCGCCGAACCTGGCCTCGAAGATGTCAAAGCAGTGCAGCCGCGCGGCGCCGTCCCAGGCGGGATTGGCCATCAGCCCGGCCCCGGTCAGCGAGGCGCTGCCCCCCAGGAAAGAGCCCAGTTCCAGCAGCGGATGCCGCCCCGAGACCCAGTCGCGGGCGAGATAGTACAGCATCGCCCCCTCGGCGGGGCCAAGTTGCGCATGGCCGAGTTTCTTCATCGGCCAGGCGATGCGCTGATCCTCGCGCCAGGTCATCGGCGGGTGATCGAGAATTTCCATGGGAACCTCCTGTCACAGGTCTGCGCGACCTCGGGGCCGCGCCGCCATTTCGCCGCAGCTTCCCTAATCATTGATTAAGATCGCCGGACCCGCCGCGCCGTGCCGCCGGTTTTTTGGGCCAAGCGCCGGGGCCGGGGGCGGCGCGCGCAAAGCAGAGTTTACAAAGCCCGGCCCTTGGCCCCATGACGGGGGTATGTCGCACAGGCTTTCCATCATCATTGTCGAACCGGACCGCGACCGGGCCCTGTTGATCGTCGACAGCCTGGCCGAGGCGGGGGATTACGACATCCATGTCATTTCCGAGGTCACCGGCCTGGCGCGCAAGGTGACGGCGCTGAACCCCGATGTGGTGCTGGTCGATTTGGCCAACCCGTCGCGCGACATGCTGGAGGAACTGACCCTGGCCTCTGGCCCGCTGGACCGGCCCGTGGCCATGTTCGTGGATCAGTCCGACGATGGCCTGACCCGCGCCGCGATCGAGGCGGGGGTGTCGGCCTATGTCGTCGCCGGGCTGAAGCCCGAGCGGGTGAAGCCCGTGATGGATGCCGCCGTGGCTCGGTTTCACATGTTCCAGCGGATGCGCACCGAGCTGGAGACGACCAAGCGTGCCCTGGAAGAGCGGAAGGTCATCGACCGCGCCAAGGGTCTGCTGATGAAGGCCCGCGGGTTGGGCGAGGATGAGGCCTATGCCCTGCTGCGCAAGGCGGCGATGGATCAGGGCAAGCGGGTTGCGGATGTGGCCCAGGCGTTGGTCACCACGGCGGGGCTGCTGGGATGACGCCGCAGGTCCTGAACGTGGGGTTCATCCCGCTGGTGGATGCCGCGCCGCTGGTGGTGGCGCAGGAAATGGGCTTTGCCGCCGAGGAAGGGCTGGCGCTGGATCTGGTGCGCGCGCCCAGCTGGTCCTCCTTGCGCGACATGCTGGTCTTTGGCCGGGTCGATGCGGCCCATATGCTGGCGCCGGTGCCCGTGGCCTCGGCCCTGGGGCTGGGGGGCACGGGGGCGGCGCTGTCGGCGGTTTCGGTCCTGTCGGTGAACGGCAACGTGATCGGGGTCAGCAATGCCCTGGCCGAGCGGCTGCGCGCCGTGGGCCATGATTTCGCATTCGACGTTGCCCGCGCGGCGGGCGAGGCGCTGATCCGCGCGAAACCCGCCGACCGGCCCCTGCGCCTGGGCGTGCCCTTCCCCTTCTCGATGCACGCGGAACTTCTCTATTACTGGCTGTCGGCCCTGGGCCTGCCCGCGCCGCAGGGGGTGTCGATCCACACCGTGCCGCCCCCCCTGATGGCCGATGCCATGGCCGCCGGAGAGCTGGACGCCTTCTGCGTCGGCGAACCCTGGGGCAGTATCACGGTGGAAAACGGCGCGGGCGAGCTGTTGTTGCCGGGGCGCGCCATCTGGCAGATGGCGCCTGAAAAGGTGCTGGCCCTGCGCACCGACTGGGCCGAGCGTGAGGCGGCGCTGGTGGGCCGCCTGGTGCGCGCCTGCTGGCGGGCCGGGCGCTGGCTGGCGGAACCCGGCGCGCGGGGGCTGGCGGCCGAACTGCTGTCGCGGCCCGAATACCTGGACCTGCCGGTCGAGGTGCTGGAACGCTCGCTGTCGGGGCGGATGGTGATCAACGGGCGTGGCGATACGCGCGCGGTGCCGGGCTTTGTCGGCTTCCACCGCGGCTGTGCCAGTTTCCCCTGGCGCAGTCAGGCGGAATGGATCGCCCATCAACTGGCCGCGCGCACCGGGCTGGACCGCGACGCCGCCGCCCGCGCGGGCGTCCGCGCCTTCCGCAGCGATCTGCACCGCGCCGCCCTGTCGGGTACCGAGGCCGATCTGCCCGGCGCCTCGTCCAAGATCGAGGGGGCGGTGCGCCGCGAAACCGCCATCGCCTCGGCGGCGGGCCACCTGTCGCTGATCCCCGATTTCTTCTTCGATGGCCGCGTTTTTGAGCCTTTGTCGCCCGATTAAGCCCGAAAACGGCGCTTTTTGCGGCAAATCATGCTGCGCTGCAAAAAACTCGACGCAAATGCACATCCGGTTTTGCCTTTGTGCGACGAATCCCGCATCAAGGATCACAGGTAGGCAATGGCGCCCACCTAACGCATTTCTCCCACCGACTGGGTTTGACTGAGCAGAGCCGCTCGACACTTCGGATGCACCCGCATCCGGGATTGTCAGAGTGGCTTTTCGTGTTTGGCCCGGGTGAAGAAAACCATCCCCGGGTTTCTGAAAAAGAACAGATGACGGGGTATGAAGATGAAGAAACTGCTTCTTTCGCTGGCGGCCTCCACCGCCCTGGTCGCACCGGCAAGCGCCGAGATGCTGGACCTGGAAAAAGACGTGCTGACCTTCGGGTTCATCAAGCTGACCGACATGGCGCCGCTGGCGGTGGCCTATGAACAGGGCTTCTTCGACGACGAGGGCCTGTTCGTGACGCTGGAGGCCCAGGCCAACTGGAAGGTGCTGCTGGACGGCGTGATCTCGGGCACCCTGGACGGCGCCCACATGCTGGCCGGTCAGCCCCTGGCGGCCACCATTGGCTATGGCACCGAGGCGCATATCATCACCCCCTTCTCGATGGACCTGAACGGCAACGGCATTACCGTGTCGAACGAGGTCTGGGAGATGATGAAGCCCAACCTGGCCACCGATGCGGACGGCAAGATCGCCCACCCGATCGGCGCCGAGAACCTGAAGCCGGTGATCGAAAGCTTCAACGCCGAGGGCAAGCCCTTCAACATGGGCATGGTCTTCCCCGTCTCGACCCACAACTACGAGCTGCGCTACTGGCTGGCCGCCGGTGGGATCGAACCGGGCTACTACTCCCCCGAGAACGTCACCGGCCAGATCGGCGCCGAGGCCTTCCTGTCGGTCACCCCGCCGCCGCAGATGCCCGCCACCCTGGAGGCCGGCACGATCAGCGGCTACTGCGTGGGCGAGCCCTGGAACCAGCAGGCGGTGTTCAAGGGCATCGGCGTGCCGGTGATCACCGATTACGAGCTGTGGAAGAACAACCCCGAGAAGGTCTTCGGCCTGTCGGCGGAATTCCAGGAGGCCAATCCGAACACCACCCTGGCGATCACCAAGGCGCTGATCCGTGCGGCCATGTGGCTGGACGAGAACGACAACGCCAACCGTCCCGAGGCGGTCGAGATCCTGTCGCGCCCCGAATATGTCGGCGCGGACTACGAGGTGATCGCCAACTCGATGACCGGCACCTTCGAGTATGAGAAGGGCGACACCCGCGAGGTGCCCGATTTCAACGTCTTCTTCCGCTACAACGCCACCTATCCCTTCTACTCTGACGCGGTCTGGTATCTGACCCAGATGCGCCGCTGGGGTCAGATCGCCGAGGCCAAGCCCGACAGCTGGTACGACGAGGTGGCGAAATCGGTCTACAAGCCCGAGATCTACCTGGAGGCGGCGCGGATGCTGGTGGACGAGGGCCTGGCCAACGAGGCCGACTTCCCCTGGGACAGCGACGGCTACAAGGCGCCGACCCCCTCCGAGGATGTGATCGACGGCATCGCCTATGACGGCCGCACCCCGAACGCCTATCTCGACAGCCTGCCGATCGGCCTGAAGGGCGATCAGAAGGTCGTCGGGAACGAGGTTCAGGGCTGAGCGCCCCTTCGGGCCGCACAGGACCGAGGTCCCGGGGGAGGGCGATAGACCAGCCCCCGGGTCACCCCTGACGACAAAGATCCCAATCGGACTGGCGGGCCATCCCGCCAACCGGACCCCAAACCGAACGCGGGCCATCCCGCCGGATCCAGGAGAAGACCGATGACCACTGTCGATCCCGAATTTGCGCGCGCAGAGGCCCGCGAGGCCCGCCGTGCAAAGCTGTTCACCCGTATCAATTCCGCCGACAAATGGTTCCAGGTGCTGGGGCTGGCGTGGATCACCCCGATGCTGAAGGCCGCCGCCGGCGACAACCCCAAGACACAGGCGAAAGAGGTCTGGCGCCTGCTGGGTGTGCCGCTGCTGGCCATTGCCGTCTTCCTGGCGCTCTGGGGCGCTCTGGCGCCGAAGGTGCAAACCTCGCTGGGCGCCGTGCCGGGGCCCGCCCAGGTCTGGACCGAGGCCGTGGGCCTGCATGAGGCCGCGGTGCAGACCGCCGCCGACAAGGCCGAGTTCGAGGCCCGGGTCGATGCCCGCAACCAGCGTTTCATCGAAAACGGCCAGCCCGAGCGGGTGAAAGAGATCCCCTATACCGGCGCGCCCAGTTACTACGCGCAGATCTGGACCTCGATCAAAACGGTGTTCTTCGGTTTCCTGATCGCCAGCGCCGTGGCCATTCCGCTGGGCATCCTGGCGGGGCTGTCGCTGACCGCCAATGCGGCGCTGAACCCGATCATCCAGATCTTCAAACCCGTCTCGCCCCTGGCCTGGCTGCCCATCGTCACCATGGTCGTCTCGGCGGTCTACACCACCAATGACGGGCTTTTCGCCAAGTCCTTCCTGGTGTCGGCCATCACCGTGACGCTGTGCTCGCTCTGGCCCACGCTGATCAACACCGCCCTTGGCGTGGCTTCGATCGACAAGGATCTGATCAGCGTCTCCAAGGTGCTGAAGATGGGCACCTGGTCGAAGATCACCAAGCTGGTGTTGCCCTCGGCTCTGCCGCTGATCTTCACCGGGCTGCGCCTGTCGCTTGGCGTGGGTTGGATGGTGCTGATCGCCGCCGAAATGCTGGCGCAGAACCCGGGCCTGGGCAAATTCGTCTGGGACGAGTTCCAGAACGGCAGCTCCTCCTCGCTCGCGCGGATCATGGTCGCCGTCTTCACCATCGGGATCATCGGCTTCCTGCTGGATCGGGTGATGTACGCGCTGCAATCCCTCTTCACCTTCTCGAACCAGCGGTGAGCGATATGGGCGTGATCAACTTCACCAACGTTTCCAAAAGTTACGGCGAGGGTACCCGCGCGACCCATGTCCTGAAGGACATCGACCTGAGCGTCGAAGAGGGCGAGTTCCTGGTTCTGCTGGGGTTCTCGGGCACCGGCAAGACCACCCTGATCAACCTGATGGCGGGGCTGGAGATGCCCAGCCGGGGCGCGGTCACCTTCAAGGGCCAGCCGGTCACCGGGCCGGGGCCGGAACGCGGGGTGATCTTTCAGAACTACTCGCTGATGCCCTGGCTGACGGTGCAGGGGAACGTGATGCTGGCGGTCGATACGATCTTCCCGGGTCTGTCGAAGAAAGAGAAGGAAGCCAAGGCCGCCAAGTATATCCAGATGGTCGGCCTGAGCCATGCCACCACGCGGCGCCCGGCGGAACTGTCGGGGGGGATGCGCCAGCGGGTCAACGTGGCGCGCGCCCTGGCGATGAACCCCGAAGTGCTGCTGCTGGACGAGCCGCTGTCGGCGCTGGACGCCCTGACCCGTGCCAACCTGGGCGACGAGATCGAGGCGATCTGGAACGAAGAGAAACAGACCTGCGTGCTGATCACCAATGACGTGGACGAGGCCATCCTTCTGGCCGACCGCATCATCGCCCTGACGCCCGAGGGCACCCTGGGCGAGGAGTTCCGCGTCGACATGCCCCGCCCGCGCGACCGTGGCGCGATGAACAGCGACGAGGCCTTCAAGGCGCTGCGCGCCCGGGTCACCGGCTATCTGATGGATCTGGGGATCGAGGCCAAGGCCGAGGGCACCCGCACCTTGCCCAATGTCGAGGCGATCCATAATGTGCCCAAGGCCGTCAGCGACGCCCAGAAGGGGCTGATCGACAACCGTTTCCTTAGCTTCGAGGGGCTGCACAAGGTCTATCCCACCCCCAAGGGCCCGCTGACCGTGGTCGAGGATTTCAACCTGAAGATGGACCGGGGCGAGTTCATTTCGCTGATCGGCCACTCGGGCTGCGGCAAGTCCACCGTGCTGACCATGACGGCGGGGCTGAACGCGATCTCCAAGGGGGTGATCAAGCTGGACGGCTTCGACGTGCAGGGTGCCGACCCGGAACGCGCCGTGGTTTTCCAGTCGCCCAACCTCTTCCCCTGGCTCTCGGCCAAAGAGAACGTGGCCATCGGGGTCGACAAGGTCTATCCCCGCGCCAGCCAGGCCGAGAAACAGGACGTGATCGAATACTACCTGGAACGGGTCGGCCTGGGCGATGCGATGGACCGCCCGGCGCATTCCATGTCCAACGGCATGAAACAGCGCGTCGGCATCGCCCGCGCCTTCGCCCTGTCGCCCAAGCTGCTGCTGCTGGATGAACCCTTCGGGATGCTGGACAGCCTGACCCGCTGGGAACTTCAGGAAGTTCTGATGGAAGTGTGGTCGCGCACCAAGGTCACCGCGATCTGCGTCACCCATGACGTGGACGAGGCCATCCTTCTGGCCGACCGCGTGGTGATGATGACCAACGGCCCCCAGGCCACCATCGGCAAGATCACCAAGGTCGACCTGCCGCGCCCGCGTACCCGCAAGGCGCTGCTGGAACACCCCGATTACTACCGCTACCGGCAAGACGTGCTTGATTTCCTTGAGGAATACGAGCACGGCGCCCGGCCCAAGCCAAAGCCGCAGGCGTTACAGGCGGCCCCGATCGCGGCCGAATAGGCGCCGCGACCCTCTTTCGAACTGCTTCGCAAACGGGGCGCCCATGTGGGCGCCACGCGACCCCCAACACCCTTCTGACGGAGGAACGACATGGCACAGAAACTGATCGTGATCGGTGCCGGCATGGCCTCGGGCCGGATGCTGGAGCATCTGTTCGACCGCGGCGGCGACTGGGACGTGACCCTGTTCAACGCCGAACCGCGCGGCAACTACAACCGGCTGATGCTGTCGCCGGTGCTGTCCGGTGAAAAGACCTATGAAGAGATCGTGACCCATGACGCCGACTGGTACGAGGGCCACGGCGTCACCTGCCGCTTCGGCGAAAAGGTGGCCGAGATCGACCGCGCGGCCAAGACCGTGACCTCGGAAACCGGCGAGGTTCTGGCCTATGACAAGCTGGTCGTGGCCACCGGCTCGAACCCCTTCATCATCCCCCTGCCGGGCCATGACCTGGAAGGGGTGATCGCCTACCGCGATCTGGAAGACACCAACCGCATGATTGCGCTGGGAGAGCAAGAGGGTGCCCGTGCGGTGGTGATCGGTGGCGGCCTGCTGGGGCTGGAGGCCGCCGCCGGGCTTCATGCGCGGGGCGTGGACGTGACCGTGGTGCATCTGATGGGCCACCTGATGGAACGTCAGCTGGACGAGGCGGCGGGCTATCTGCTGCGCAAGGAGTTGGTGGGGCGCGGGATCAAGGTGCTGTGTTCCACCAACTCGAAAGAGATCCTGGGCGAGAACGGCCATGTCACCGGCCTGGCGCTGGACAATGGAACCGTGCTGCCCTGCGATCTGCTGGTCATGGCCGTGGGCATCCGCCCCAACGTGGCCCTGGCGCAGCAGGCGGGGCTGGCCGTGGGCCGTGGGGTGCATGTGGACGACCAGATGATCACCTCCGACGCCGACATCCTGGCGCTGGGCGAATGCGTGGAACACAATGGCGCCCTCTTCGGCCTTGTCGCCCCGCTGTACGATCAGGCCAAGGTGCTGGCGGCGACCTTGTCGGGCGAAGAGGCGGCTTTCGTGCCGCGCAACGTCTCGACCAAGCTGAAGGTGACGGGCTGCGACCTGTTCAGCGCGGGCGACTTCGCGGAAGGAGAAGACCGCGAGGACATCGTCTTCCGCGACCCGGCGCGCGGCGTCTACAAGCGGCTGGTCTTGCAGGACAACCGCATTATCGGCGCGGTGATGTATGGCGACACCGCCGATGGCAACTGGTTCTTCGGCCTGATGAAGGACGGCGACTGCATCGAAGAGATGCGCGACACCCTGATCTTTGGCCCGGCCTTCCAGGGGGGCGCCTCGGCGGACCCTTTGGCAGCCGTTGCAGCCTTGGCGGATGACGCCGAGATTTGCGGCTGCAACGGCATTTGCAAGGGCACCATCGTCAAGGCGGTGCAGGACGGCGCCCATACCCTGGGCGAGGTGAAGGCGATCACAAAGGCCTCCAACTCCTGCGGGACCTGCACCGGGTTGGTGGAACAGGTGATGGCCGTCACACTGGGCGATGATTTCGTCCTGCCCGGGGCGCAGGGCATCTGCGGCTGTACCGATCTGACCCACGAGGACGTGCGGCGGCTGATCAAGTCGCAAGAGCTGAAAAGCCAACCGGCGGTCTGGCAGGAACTGGGCTGGTCCACGCCGAACGGCTGCCACGTCTGCCGCCCGGCGGTGAACTATTACCTGCTGGCCGACTGGCCGCTGGACTATGCCGACGATCTTCAGTCGCGTTTCGTCAACGAACGGAACCACGCCAACATCCAGAAGGACGGGACCTATTCGGTGATGCCGCGCATGTGGGGCGGGATCACCACCCCGGACGAGCTGCGCGCCATTGCGGACGCCGCCGACAAGTACAAGGTGCCCACGGTCAAGGTGACCGGCGGCCAACGTATCGACCTTCTGGGTGTGCGGAAGGAAGACCTGCCCGCGATCTGGTACGATCTGAATCAGGCGGGCATGGTCTCTGGCCACGCCTATTCCAAGGGGCTGCGCACGGTGAAGACCTGCGTCGGCACCGACCATTGCCGCTTCGGCACCCAGGACAGCACCGGCCTTGGCATCAAGCTTGAGAAGAAGCTGTGGGGGTCCTGGACCCCGCACAAGGTGAAGCTGGGCGTGTCGGGCTGCCCCCGCAACTGCGCCGAGGCGACCTGCAAGGACGTGGGCATCATCTGCGTCGACAGCGGGTATCAGGTGTCGGTGGCGGGTGCCGCGGGGATGGAGGTGAAGGAAACCGAACGCCTGGTCGACGTGCCGACCGAGGCCCTGGCCATCGAATGGACCACCGCCTTTGTGCAGCTTTACCGCGAACAGGCGCGCTATCTGGATCGGCCCTACAAATGGGTCGCCAAGGTGGGCCTGGACTGGGTGAAAGAGGTGCTGGCCGATGCGGCCGAACGCGCCGCCCTGAACGAACGTTTCGAAATCTCGCAATCCGTCTATCGCAAGGATCCCTGGGCCGATCACGCCGAACACCGCGCCGATCTGTACCAGCCCCTGGCAGACATCACCCTGGAGGCCGCGGAATGAGCTGGATCGACATCGGACATATCGACGACGTGCCCCTGCGCGGCGCGCGCCTGGTGAAAACCCCCGTGGGCTGCATCGCCGTCTTCCGCACCGCCGAAGCGGAGGTCTTTGCCGCCTCCAACAGCTGCCCGCACAAGGGCGGCCCCCTGTCCGAGGGCATCGTGCATGGGCGCCATGTCACCTGCCCGCTGCACAACTGGGTGTTCTCGCTGGAAACCGGCGCGGCCCAGGGGGCGGATGAGGGGCAGATCGCCACCTATCCCATCCGCCTGGAAGAGGGGCGGTTGCTGCTGGACGCGGTCGCCGTCGGCAAGCGGAGCGCGGCCTGATGGGCGCCCCGGTCACCCGCTCGACCTGCGCCTATTGCGGCGTGGGCTGCGGCGTGTTGCTGTCGCCCGACGGGCAGGGCGGGCTGTCGGTGAAGGGCGACCCGGACCATCCTGCGAACCTCGGGCGGCTCTGTTCCAAGGGGACGCAACTGGGCGAGACCGTGGGGATGGAAGACCGCCTGTTGCACCCGATGCTGCACGGCGCGCCTGTCGGTTGGGATGCGGCGATGGGCCTGATGGCGGAGAAATTCCGCGCCGCCATCCGCGATCATGGGCCCGACAGCGTCGCCCTTTACGTCTCCGGCCAGCTGCTGACCGAAGACTACTACGTTGCCAACAAGCTGATGAAGGGCTTCATCGGATCGGCGAATATCGACACAAATTCAAGGCTTTGCATGGCCAGTTCGGTGGCGGGGCACAAACGCGCCTTCGGCACCGACACCGTGCCCGGCACCTATGAGGATCTGGAACAGGCCGATCTGGTGGTGCTGACCGGGTCGAACCTGGCCTGGTGCCATCCGGTGCTGTACCAGCGGCTGATCGCGGCGAAAAAGGCCCGGCCCCAGATGCGCGTGGTGGTCATCGACCCGCGCCGCACCGCCACCTGCGACATCGCCGATCTGCACCTGGCGGTGAAACCCGGCGGCGACGTGGCGCTGTTCAACGGTCTGCTGGCGCAGATCCACGACCAGGGCGCGGCGGATGCCGCCTATCTGACCCGGATCGAAGGTTATGACGCCGCCGTCTGCGCCGCCTCGACCACGGATCTGTCCGCCACCGGGCTGGACGCCGCCGATCTGCGCGCCTTCTACGACCTCTGGGTGCGGACCGAGAAGGTCGTCACCGTCTATTCCCAGGGCGTGAACCAATCCAGCAGTGGCAGCGACAAGGTGAACGCGATCCTCAACTGCCACCTGGCCACGGGGCGCATCGGGCGGCCAGGCATGGGGCCCTTTTCCGTCACCGGACAGCCCAATGCCATGGGCGGGCGCGAAGTGGGCGGGCTGGCCAATATGCTGGCCTGCCACATGGATCTGGAAAACGCCGATCACCGCAACGCCGTCCGCAGCTTCTGGGACGCGCCCACCATGGCCGACCGTGCCGGGCTGAAGGCCGTCGATCTGTTCCGCGCCGTGGGCGAGGGGCGGATCAAGGCGCTGTGGATCCTGCACACCAACCCGGCGGTCTCGATGCCCGATGCCGACGCGGTGCGCGACGCCATCGCGGGGTGCGATTTCGTCGCCGTCTCGGACATCACCGGGGCCACGGATACCGCGCGGCTGGCCGACCTGCTGTTGCCCGCCACCGGCTGGGCCGAGAAATCCGGCACCGTCACCAATTCCGACCGCACCATCAGCCGCCAGCGCGCCCTGTTGCCCGCCCCGGGCGAGGCGCGCCCCGACTGGTGGCAGCTCTGCGAGCTGGGCCGCCGCCTGGGTTGGCCCCGCGCCTTCGATTTCGACGGCCCCGCCGAGATCTTCCGCGAATATGCGGCCCTGTCGGGGATCGCCGGGGGCTTTGGCCTCGACTTCGACATCTCGGGCCTGGCGGGGCTGACCGACGCCGCCTATGACGCGCTGGAGCCGACCCGCTGGCCGGTGGCCGGCGACCGCCAGGGCGGGCGCTTTTTCGGTGACGGGCGGTTCTTCACCCCCTCGGGCAAGGGCCGGATGCTGGCGCTGCACCAGCGCGGCCCGGCGGTTGAGGTCAGCGAGGCCTTCCCCTTCCGCCTGAACACCGGGCGCATCCGCGACCAGTGGCACACGATGACCCGCACCGCGCGCTCGGCCCGGCTGTCGGCGCATCTGCCCGAACCCTTTCTGGAGATCCACCCCGAGGACGCCGCCGCCCGCGGCATCGCGCCTGCCGATCTGGTCGAGGTCACCAGCCCCACGGGCCGCGCCATCCTGCGCGCCCTGCTGACCGACCGCGTGCAGCGGGGCGAGGTCTTCGCCCCCATGCACTGGACCGGCGAAACCGCCCCCTCGGCGCGGATCGACACGCTGGTGGCCGCCGTGGTCGACCCGGTCTCGGGCCAGCCCGAAAGCAAGGCGGCGGTGGCCCAGGTGGCGCGCTGGCAGGGGGGCTTCTACGCCTTTGCCGTGGCCGCTGACCGCTTTACCCCCTCTGCCGCCTACTGGGCCCAGGCGAAGACCGGCCAGGGCTGGCGGGCCGAGATTGCGGATGCCCATTGCCCCGAGGACTGGGGGCGTTACCTTTGCGCCATGTTCGATTGTACCGAGGACGAAATGCAGGTGGTCACCGATCCCGCGCGCGGCAGCTACCGCGCCGCCGTGATCCGCGACGGGCGGTTGCAGGCGGCCTTTTTCGCCGCGCCAAAGCCGGTGGCGGTGATGCGCGACTATCTGGCGACCCTGCCGGGAACCGAGGCGCCCATGGCCCTGTCGGGCCGCGCGGGTGCCGACCGGCCCGACCCGGGGCCGGTGCTGTGTTCGTGCTTTGGCATTGGGGTCAACACCATCCTGACGGCGATAGAGACCGACGGGCTGATCTCGGTCGAGGCGATCGGCGCGGCCCTGGGGGCGGGCAGCAACTGCGGTTCCTGCCGACCGGAACTGGCCGATCTGCTGGCCCGCGTGGCGCCCCCCGCCCGGGCCGAGGCGGCAGAGTGAGCGCGCAAAGCCTGGCCCCCTATTGCCGCATCCTGGCCCGGGGCCCGGGCCGGTCGCGGTCCTTCACCCAGGGTGAGGCGGCAGAGGTCATGCGCCTGATGCTGTCGGGCCAGGCCGAGCCCGAGGCCCTGGGCGCCATCCTGATGCTGCTGCGGATGAAGGGCGAGACGGCCGAGGAAATCGCCGGGTTCGCCGAGGCCGCCCGCGAGGCCCTGCCGCAGATCCCCCGGCCCGCGCTTGACTGGCCCAGCTATGCCGCCGGGCGCACCCGAGGGCTGCCCTTCTTCCTGCTGGCCGCCCGGCTGGTGGCCCAGGGGGGCCATCCGGTGTTGCTGCACGGCTGGAATTCCGAACACCACATGGCCGAGGGCGCCTCGGTCCGCGCGGCGCTGCCCCATGCGGGGATCCCGGTGGCGGGGTCCGTGCCCGAGGCGGGGGCGCTGCTGGCCGGGTCCGGCATCGCCTATCTGCCGCTAGAGCGGTTTCAACCCGGCCTGCTGGATCTTCTGCGCCTGCGCGACCGGCTGGGGGTGCGTAGCTGCATCAACACGGTGCTGCGGGTGCTGAACCCGGCCCGCGCCGCGGCCTCGGTTCAGGGGGTGTTTCACCCGCCTTATCGCGAGTTGCAGGCCGACGCGGGCCGCCTGCTGGGCCAGCAGGCCCTGACGGTGATCAAGGGCGGCGGCGGTGAGTTCGAGCGGAACCCCTTGAAGGAAATATCCCTTTTCGGTCTGCGCGAGGGCGCCCCCCTGGACCGGCTGGCGCCTGCCCGCATGGCCGAGACGGGCCGGTTGAACCGGGGCTGGAGCGATCCGGCGCTGCTGGCGCGGCTGTGGTCGGGCGACTGGGCCGATGATTTCTCGCTCCAGATCGTTCTGGGCACCGCCGAACTGGCGCTGGACACCCTGGGTTTGGCCGATCCGGGCGCCGAGGCGCGGCGCCTGTGGGGCGCCCGCGCCGGGGTCGCGGCCTGAGGCCTAGCTGGCCGCGCGCACCTGGTCGACGATGCTTTTCAGCACCTGGTCCAGCAGGGCCATATCCTCGGCCTCGCCCATGACCCGGATCAGCGGCTCGGTCCCCGATTTGCGGATCAGCAGCCGCCCGCCCTTGCCCAGGGTCTTTTCGCCCGCCGCGATGGCCTCTTGCACCGGCTCGGCGTCCAGCGGCGCCTTGCCCTCGGCGTAGCGCACATTGATCAGCTTTTGCGGCACCGGCTCGAACACGCTGGCCAGCTGGCTGGCGGGCTGGCCGGTCTCGACCATGGCCGAAAGGAATTGCAGCGCCGCCAGCAACCCGTCGCCGGTGGTGGAATGGTCGGTCATCACGATATGGCCCGACTGTTCGCCGCCCAGGTTGAAGCCGCCGGCCTGCATCCGTTCCACCACGTAGCGGTCGCCGACATTGGTCCGCTCCAGCCCGATCCCGCGCCCTTCGAGGAAACGTTCCAGGCCAAGGTTCGACATCACCGTCGCCACCAGGCTGCCGCCCGCCAGCTTGCCCTCTTCGGCCCAGCGGGCGGCGATCAGCCCCATGATCTGGTCGCCATCGGCCACCCGGCCGGTCTCGTCGATCAGGATCACCCGGTCGGCGTCGCCATCCAGGCAGATCCCCAGGTCGGCGCGGGTTTCACGTACCCGGCGCGCGGCCTGTTCGGGGTGGGTCGAGCCGCAGTCCTCGTTGATGTTGAACCCGTTGGGTTCGACACCCAGGGGGATCACCTCGGCGCCCAGCTCCCACAGCACGGCGGGGGCGGTGCGATAGGCGGCGCCATTGGCGCAATCCAGCACCACGCGGAGCCCGTCCAGCCGGGTGCGGCGCGGCAGGGTCGCCTTGGCATATTCCACATAGCGCCCGCGCGCGTCCTCATAGCGCTTGGCGCGGCCGATGTTCTGCGGCTGCGCCGGGGGCACGCCCGCCTCCATCAGAGCCTCGATCGCCTCTTCCGCCTCATCCGACAGTTTGAACCCGTCGGGGCCGAAGAACTTGATCCCGTTGTCCTGGGCCGGGTTGTGGCTGGCCGAGATCATGACGCCCACATCGGCGCGCAGGCTACGGGTCAGATAGCCGATGGCCGGGGTGGGCACCGGACCCAGCAGGAAGACGTTCATGCCGGTCGAGGTGAAGCCCGCGGTCAGCGCGTTTTCCAGCATGTAACCCGACAGCCGCGTGTCCTTGCCGATCACCACCCGGTGGTCCTGCTTGTCGGTGCGGAAATAGCGCCCCGCCGCCGCCGCCAGTTTCAGCGCCACATCGGCCGTCATCGGCCATTTGTTTGCCTGCCCGCGCACCCCGTCGGTGCCGAAGAGTTTGCCTGCCATCTGCTGCCGTCCCGTTCCGCCGTCTCGTGCCTGTGTCCCCGGGGGGGGCAGGGCGCGCGATTGCGCCCGGGCCCGCCCGATCTTGCGCAGCAGCTATAGGGGGCGGTGGCGCGCCTGCGCAACCGGCGCGGCGCGGAAAGCCGCCCGGGCTGCCGCCTTTCCCGGCGGTCCTCCGCCGTAGATTTTACGATTTGGTAACAAACCCCTGGCGCCATGGGATCTGCGTTGATCCCCCGGTCTGCCCCGGTTACCACTTTCAGGCGACCTCTTTCGTTCCTTTTCAAACGGATGTCTTGGCATGACCAAACCGCTTTCCACCGTCACCCCGAATACCTGGGAATTCCTGCGCGATCCGATGATCAAGCCGACGGGGTTCCGGGAATACGATGCCCGCTGGAAATACCCCGAAGAGATCAACCTGCCCGGCATGACCGCCCTGGGCCTGGGGCTGGGCACCCAGATGCTGCAACGCGGCCTGCCGCCGGTCATCGCCGTGGGCAACGATTACCGCGACTATTCGCTGACCATCAAGAACGCGCTGATCCTGGGCCTGGTGCAGGCCGGGATCACCGTCAAGGACATCGGCCCCTGCATCACCCCCATGGCCTATTTCAGCAGTTTCCACCTGGGCGGTTGCGCCGTGGCCATGGTCACCGCCTCGCACAATCCCAACGGCTGGACCGGGGTCAAGATGGGCTTCGACATGCCCCTGACCCACGGCCCCGACGAGATGGCAGAGCTGAAGGACATCGTGCTGAACGGCAAGGGCCAGGCCCGCGACGGCGGCAAGGTGGAATTCGTGGATGGCGTCTGGGACGCCTACATGGATGACCTGCTGGGCGGGTTCAAAATGACCCGCAAGCTGAAGGTGGTCTGCGCCACCGGCAACGGCACCGCCTGCGCCTATGCGCCGGAACTGTTCCGCCGCATGGGGGTCGAGGTGGTCGAAAGCCACAACACCCTAGATTACACCTTTCCCAACTACAACCCGAACCCCGAAGCCATGGAAATGCTGCATGACATGGCCGACAGCGTGAAGGCCTCGGGCGCCGATTTCGCCCTGGGCTTCGACGGTGACGGCGACCGTTGCGGTGTGGTGGATGACGAGGGCGAAGAGATCTTTGCCGACAAGGTGGGGGTGATCATGGCGCGCGACCTGATCAAGCTCTACCCCGGGTCCACCTTCGTGGCCGACGTGAAATCCACCGGCCTCTTTGCCAGCGATCCCGAGCTGATCGCCGGCGGCGCCAAGGCGGATTACTGGAAGACCGGGCACAGCCACATGAAGCGCCGGGTGCATGAGCTGGGCGCGCTGGCGGGCTTCGAGAAATCGGGCCATTACTTCATGGCCGAGCCTGTGGGCCGGGGCTATGACGACGGGATGCGCGTGGCGGTCGAGATCTGCAAGCTGATGGATCGTAACCCGGACATGAAGATGTCGGACCTGCGCAAGGCCCTTCCGGTGACCTATTCCACCCCGACCATGTCGCCCTATGCGGCGGATGAAGAGAAATACGACATCCTTGAGCGCATCGTGCAAAAGCTGGTGGCCAAGGCCGAGGCGGGCGACAGTTTCGCCGGGCGGGCGATCAAGGAGGTGGTGACGGTGAACGGCGCCCGGGTGATCCTGGACAATGGCTCTTGGGGTCTGGTGCGCGCCTCGTCGAACACGCCCAACCTGGTGGTGGTCTGCGAAAGTTCCGACAGCGAGGAAGAGCTGCGCGCGATCTTCAAGGAGGTCGACGATGTGATCCGCACCGAACCGGCCGTGGGAGACTACGACCAGACCTTCTGATCGGGTTTGTCTGATCCTGTCGCGCGGACCTTGCTGGTCCTGTTGCGCGGATCCTGTTGGGGTGCGCGGCGCGCCTCGCGCCCTGACGGTTGCGCATCGCGGGGCCGGGCTCTTTTCTTTGGGAAGGGGCCGGCCCCTTTTTTTGCTGCGTTTCGGCGATGGGTGGCAAAGGGCGCAGGCGTCGTAGGGTGGATGCCAATCCACCCTGCGCCCGCCCGCGCAGCAGTCAGCGGACGATGAATTCCGCGTGCAGCGCCCCCGCCGCCTTGATGCTTTTCAGGATGTCGATCATGTCGCGCGGCGCTACCCCCAGGGCGTTCAGCCCGGCGACCACTTCCGACAGCGAGGTGCCCTCGTCGATTTCCGCCAGGCCGATCCCGGGTTCCTCGATGATGTCGGCATTGGTGCGCGGTACCACCACCGTGTCCCCTTCGGCGAAGGGGTTGGGCTGGGCCACCAGCGGCGCCTCTTCGATGCGCAGGGTCAGGTTGCCCTGGCTGACCGCGACCCGGCTGATGCGCACATCGTCGCCCATGACGATGGTGCCAGAGCGCTGGTCGACCACCACCCGCGCCTTGCGTTCCGGTTCCACCAGGATGTTTTCCACCTGCCCCAGGGCATGGGCCGGAGAGGGCTGGCCGGTGGCGGTGATGTCCAGCCGCACGGTGCCGGAATCCAGCATCCGTGCCGCGCCGGTGCCGAAGGCGGCGTTGATGGCGGTTTCGATCCGGGCGGCGGTGGTGAAATCGGGCTCGCGCAGGGCCAGGCGCAGCGATGACAGGGCGGAAAGCTCGAACTCGACCTCGCGTTCCACCCGCGCCCCGGCGGGGATCACCCCGGCGGTCGGCACCCCCTGCACCACCTGGGCCGCCTCGCCCTGGGCGGCGGCGCCCCCGGCGATGATCGTGCCCTGGGCCACCGCATAGATCTGCCCGTCGGCGGCGTTCAGCGGCGTCATGATCAGCGTGCCGCCCAGCAGGGAAGAGGCATCGCCGATGGCCGATACCGTCACGTCGATCTGCGATCCGGCGCGCGAAAAGGGGGGCAGTTCGGCGGTGGCGAAGACGGCGGCGACATTCTTTGGCCGGAACTGTTCGCCGGTGACGTTGACCCCCAGCCGTTCCAGGATGTTCGACATGATCTCTTCGGTGAAGGGAGCGTTGCGGATCCCGTCGCCGGTGCCGTTCAGCCCTACCACCAGACCATAGCCCACCAGGTCGTCGCCGCGCACCCCGTCGAATTCGACCAGATCCTTGATGCGGATCGGCCCGGCGGCCAGCGGCGCAGCCAGCAGCGTGAGGCCCAGCAGAAGGGCAGAAAAGAGGCGGATCATCGCAGGTAATCCGTCAGCGACAGGCGCGACAGTTTCACCGTCAGCGCGTAAAGGGCTTCGAGCTGGAATTGCACATCCTCCAGCTGGGTGGCGGTTTCATAGGGGTCGACCGCCAGCAGTTCGGATTGCGCGATCAGATATCCCGCGCGTTCCGACACCACCCGGGCCGAGGCCTCTTCGGCGCGGGTCTGGGCATAGCCCAGGTCGGCGCGCAGCTGCACGATGCCTTCCTGCTGGAAGGACAGCCCCTCGCCCGCGGCCTTCATCATCTCGATCTGCACGCTGGCATCGAAGCCCAGGGTCGGGTCCGAGGCCAGGGCGGCCAGGGCGGTGTGTTTCATCAGTTCGCGCAGGCCCGGGTCGTCGGCGCGCAGGTCCAGGTCGACGGTTTCCCCCTCGCCCAGCAGGAAGGGGCGCAGCGAGGTGGCGCTGCCCTGATAGGCCACCGTCTCGAAGTCCCCCCCGGCGCCGAACCATGTGTCCAGCACCCCCTGCACCCCGGCCAGGTCGGTCTGGCCGGCCAGGGCGGTGCGCAATTCGGTCAGGATCTGCTCGGAGGAGATTAGGGGCGAGGTATCGCTGTCGACACCGGAAAAGATGGCGCGCCCCGCCACGGTGGTGTTCAGCGCGTTGACCATGCTTTCCAGGTCTTCCGCCGCCCGGGTCGAGGCGCCGATCACCGCCTCGTCCAGGAAAGAGCCCGCGGCGGTCAGCGCGGCCGAACCCAGGTCGGTGGCCAGGCTTTGGTAGCGTTCCAGCACGTCCTGCATGGTGCCGGTGAACAGGATCGCCTCGCTGGCGGCGGAATCGTACCCCTCCAGCAGGGTGAGGTTGCGTTCCACATCGGCCAGGTAGGAATAGCTGCCAGACAGGTGGCGGGCCACATCGGCGGTGCGCCCCGAGGCCAGTTCCTGGCTCAGCAGGTTGATCCGGCTTTTCAGGTCGGTGTTCTGCTGGCGCAGCATGAAGCTCTGCGCGAGGTCGCCTATGGTGATCGGGCTTGGCATGGCTCAGATACTCATCAGTCGGTCGAGGAGATCCTCGATGGTTTGCACCAGGCGGGCATTGGCGCCGTAGGTCTGTTCGATCAGCAACAGGCGCTGCATCTCTTCGTCGGTATCGACCCCGTCGGACAGCAGCCGCGCCTTCAGTTCGGCCTCGCGGGTGGTGGCGAAGGTCAGGCTTTGTTCCGACAGGTGCCGTTCGGTGCCCGCCATCGAGATCAGCGACGAGGCCAGATCGGGGGCCGACATGGCCGAGGTGGCGAAGGGGCCCGAGGCGGGGGTGCGTTTCACCGTCAGCGCCGACAGCATGTCCTGCAACAGCGCCGCATCAGAGACCGGGCCCGTGGTCACGGCGTTGATCCCGTCGCGCAGGCGCCAGGTCTCGCCGCCCTGGGCGGGGTCGACCGCCGCGTTGATCCGCAGCCGCCCGGCCAGGCCTGTCTCGTCGGCGGGCAGGAAGGCGCCGCCGCCATCGGTGAAAAGCCCCGCATCGCCGGGCAGCAGGGTCGGATCCGGGGCCGGATCCTGGAACCGTTCCACCAGGTCGCGGGCCACGGAATCGACCCGGGCCTGGGCCTCTTCCGCCAGGCTGTCGCGGGCCCGGAACAAGGCGGCCAGGCGCCCGCCCTGGATCGGGCTGCGGGCCGCCTCGGGATCCACCGCCACGCCGTTGATCGTCAGCCCCGACAGCAGGCCCGCGCCCAGGGTCTGGTTGGCGGTGATCAGGTTGGTCCGGGTAAAGCCGAATTCGACCGCGGACGAGCCATCCAGCAGGATTGCCCCCCCGGCGGAATAAAGCGCCACGGTGTCATTGGCCCGGGCCACCTCGATCACGGGGACATAGTCGGACAGCTCGTCGATCAGGGCCTGGCGGTGGTCGATCAGCGAGTTGGGATCGCCGCCGGTCATCCGCGCCTTGTTGATGCCGGTGTTCAGCTCGGCCACCTGGTCGAGCAGGGTGTTGATCCTTGTGACGCCGTCATTGATCTCGGCGTCGGCCTCCATCCGGATGTCCTGGATGCCGTCGGTGATGCGCCCGAAGACCTCGACCACCTCTTGCGCGGCGTAAAGGGTGGTGGTCAGCCGTTCCGACAGGTCGGGGCGCGAGGCGGCGGCGATCAGCGCGCTTTCGAAGCCGGTCAGCCGCCCCGACAGCGAGGCGCCATCCTCGGGCGTGCCCAGCAGATCCTCGACCCGGCTGTAAAAGCGGCTGATCGTGTCGCTGTCTTGCAGCGCGGAATTGGCCTCTCGCCGGTCGGCGACCAGCCCGTGATCCACGTGACGCACCACCCCGTCCACCTGCACCCCGCCGTAGGATCCGGTGGACCGGGCAGAGATTTCCAGCGTGCGGCGGGCGTAGCCCTCGGTCATCGCGTTCGAGATGTTCGAGGCCACGACCGAGGAATTGCGCGCCGTGGCGGTCAGGCCCGACAGGGCGTTGGACAGGGCACCGGAAAGGGACATGGCTCAGACCTCGGGGGTTGCGAAACGGGCGCGCCGCCGGGGCGGCACACCCGGGGTCAGGGGTTAGCGTTTGATATTCGTGGTTTCCTGAAGCATCTCGTCGACGGTCTGGAAGACCTTGGCGTTGGAGGAATAGGCCCGCTGGGTGCGGATCATGTCGGTCAGTTCGCCCGCCACATCGGTGCCGGATTCCTCGCGCGCGTAGGACACGATGTCGCCGGTCGGCCCGTCGCCCGCATCCCACAGGTAGAATCCGCCGCTGTCGGGGGTCGGTTTGTAGGTCTGATAGTCCAGCGATTTCATGCCGTTGACATTGGTCACATCGGCCAGGGGCACCTGGTACAGCACCAGGGCCTCGCCGCTTTCGAAGAAGGCGCGCACATAGCCGTTCGCGTCGACCTCGACCCCGGTCATGTTGGACACGGCCGAGCCGTCCTTGTTGATGCCCGTGGGCGCGAAATCATCGCCCAGCTGGCTGAGGCCGCCGCCCGCGCCGTAAAGGCCGAGGTCGATCTCGATCGGGCCGCTGTCGACGGTGATGACGATGGTGCCGGTGGCCGGGTCATAGGCGGTGCCGACGCCGGTCAGCGTGGCATCGGCCAGGGTGCCCCCGTCGGTGCGGCTGTCGTTGAAGGTCAGGTCATATTCGCCCACCACCGCGGCCGAGGCGCTGTCGGTGATCTCCATCGACCAGATGTTACTGGCCCCGGGCCCGGCGACGTTGGGGGTAAAGACCACCGTCAGCGTCTCGGCCTTGCCCAGGTTGTCGAAATACTCGATCGTCACCTCCAGCGGGTCGCCGCTGGCGGTATCCTCGGTCTCAGTCGCGGGCAGGTTGATGCCCAGGTTGATCGCCGTGGTCGGGTTGCCGGCATAGGTCGAGGGGTCGATCTGCACCGGCATCAGCGCGCTGGAGGTTTCGCGCGGCACATTGGGGAAAGAGCCGTCGCCATTGGCCGGCCAGCCCAGCAGGATCAGCCCCGTCTGGGTCTTCAGGTAGCCATCGGCATCCATGCGGAACGAGCCGGTCGAGGTCAGCAGCATCTCGTCGTAGGTGCCCGTCGCGGCGATTTCCGAGGCCAGGGCGACGGGCAGCATCCCGCGTTCGCGCACGGCCAGGTCGGTGGGGTTGTCGGTGGGCACGATGGACCGCCGCTGATCCACCAGCCGCATGGTCGAAGCGCGCACGCCGCCTGCGGTGTAGCGGCCGCCGGTATCGCCCAGCACCAGCGAGCTGAAGTCGGTCTGAACCCGCTTGTACCCGTAGGTGGAAGAGTTGGCGATATTGTCGGCAATGGCCGCCAGGCGGGTGGCATTCGTCTGAAGACCCGCGACGCCCGCATTGAGGGACGAGGAAATAGTCATGAATACGCCTTTCTGCTGCATCGACCTTTTGTCGTGCCTCCGGGCTAAGGGCGCGGCCTTAACACCGGGCTAACAGAGGGGCGTTCGGTTAAAATGCGCCGCACTTCCCTGGCCGCTATCCGCCTGCGTCCTGCGCCGCCCGGCGGGTGTCGCGCGGCGCTTCGCCATAGCGGGCGCGATAGCTGTCCGAGAAGAGGGCGGGGGTGGAAAACCCCGTCATTGCCGCCACCTCGCCCAGGGGCAGGCGCGAGGCGGTCAGCAGATCGCGCGCCGTGGCCAGGCGCATGTCGCGGTAGGCGCGGATCACCGAGCGCCCCATGGCGGCGGCGAACTGGCGCTGCAACTGGCGCGGCGACAGGCCGACCAGGGCGGCGATCTGGCCCAGGTCCAGGGGGTCGGCCTGGTGGGTCTCCATCAGCTCCAGCGCCTCCAGCACGGGGCGGGGCAGGGCGCCGTAGCGGGCGCTGATTCCGGCCTGTTGCGGCGCCTCGGCCGGGCGGATCTGGGTCTGGATGAACCAGTCGGCGATGCGCCGGGCAAAGGCGGTGCCGTGATCGCGCGCCAGGATCGCCTGCATCATGTCCAGCGGCGCGGTGCCCCCGGCACAGCTGTAGCGGTCGCGGTCGATCACGAAGAGGCGCCGTTCCAGCAGGAAATCCGGCGACAGGGCGCGCAGCTGGTCCAGGTGGTGCCAGTGGACGGTAAAGCGGCGCGCCTCCATCAGCCCGGCCTGGGCCAGGATCGCCGCCCCGCCCGAGATGCCGCCCAGGGGCACCCCCGCCGCATCCAGCCGCCGCAGCCAGCCTGCCAGGGTCGGATCGCGCAGCGCCAGCGGGTCCCCCCCGGCCACCACGAAGACCAGGTCAAAGGGCCCTTCGGCCCGGGCCAGCGCCGTGGTGTCGATGGTGAAGGGCAGCGACGAGGCCACCGGCCCGCCCCGCCGCGACAGGGGCACGATATCGTACAGGGGCACGTCCGAGAACAGGTTCGCCGCCCGCAGCGGTTCCATCGCGGCGGCGGTGCTCATCATCGCGTAGCCGTCGATCAGGACAAAGCCGATCCGCTTTGGTGCCATGTCTGTCCCTTTTTCGAAAATGGATGACCCTTTGGCGAAATACCCTGCGCCGCCCGCGCGGCTAGATCAAGGGCGCAGCAGCAAGGAGCGGCAGATGGGATTCTCCGGGTTTCGCGTCATCAAGGAGGCCCTGACCGGGCATCGGGGCTGGGCCCCGCTGTGGCGCGATCCGGCGCCGCGGGCGCAATATGACATCGTCATCGTGGGTGGCGGCGGCCATGGGCTGGCCACGGCCTATTTCCTGGCGAAACTCTATGGCCAGCATCGCGTGGCGGTGCTGGAAAAGGGCTGGCTGGGGGGCGGCAACATCGGCCGCAACACCACCATCATCCGCTCGAACTACCTGCTGCCCGGCAACCAGCCTTTCTATGAGCTGTCGATGCAGCACTGGGAACGGCAAGAGCAGGATCTGAACTTCAATTCGATGGTCAGCCAGCGCGGCATCATCAACCTGATCCACAGCGACGCGCAGCGCGACAGCTACCGTCGGCGGGGCAACTCGATGATGCTGACCGGGGCGGGCGCCCGCCTGCTGGACCGCGACGAGCTGCGCCAGATGGTGCCCTTCCTGAACTACGACAACGCGCGCTTTCCCATCAAGGGCGGGCTGATGCAGACCCGCGCGGGCACGGCGCGGCACGACGGCGTCGCCTGGGGCTATGCCCGGGCCGCCGACCAGATGGGCGTCGACATCATCCAGAACTGCGAGGTGACCGGGTTCCGCATCGAGGGCGGCAAGGTGCGGGGTGTCGAGACCACGCGCGGCTATATCGGTGCGGGCAAGGTGGGCGTGGCGGTGGCCGGGTCGTCGGGGCGCGTCATGGCCATGGCCGGGATGCGCCTGCCGATCGAAAGCCACGTCTTGCAGGCCTTCGTCAGCGAGGGGCTGAAGCCGGTGATCCCCGGGGTCATCACCTTTGGCGCCGGGCATTTCTACATCAGCCAGTCGGACAAGGGCGGGCTGGTCTTCGGCGGCGACATCGACGGCTACAACAGCTATGCGCAGCGCGGCAACCTGCCGGTGATCGAGGATGTGGCCGAGGGTGGCATGGCCCTGATGCCGATGATCGGCCGCGCCCGGTTGCTGCGCAACTGGGGCGGGGTCATGGACATGTCCATGGACGGCTCGCCGATCATCGACCGCACGCCGGTCGAGGGGCTCTATTTCAACGGCGGCTGGTGTTACGGCGGCTTCAAGGCCACGCCCGCCTCGGGCCATGTCTTTGCCCATCTGCTGGCCACCGACATCCCCCATGACACCGCCACCGCCTTCCGCCTGGACCGCTTCGCCCGCGGCCACCTGATCGACGAACGCGGCGCTGGCGCGCAGCCCAACCTGCACTGAGGTCCCGATGCTGATCCCCCATCCCCTTCTGGGCCTGCGAGACGCGCAGGAGTTTACCTATCTCGGCGATGCCGCCCTTCTGAACCGCCCCGACCCGGCGGCGGGCGAGGCGGCCTTCGCCGATTACGTCTACCTGCGCGACAACCCGGCCGGTGTGCACCGCGAGCTGTGGTTCCACGAACAGGGCGACCGGTCCTGGCTGGTGGTCACCCGCAACACCCTGACCCATGAGATCCTGGGCGCCGAACTGGCCCGCGACGTGAAGCTGGGGGATACCGCATGAGCCGCCTGGACCTCTCGCACAGCCGCGACGCGCTGATCGACCGCAACCGCCCGCTGTCCTTCACCTTCGATGGCCGCCGCTACACTGGCTTTGCCGGTGACACGCTCGCCTCCGCCCTGATGGCCAATGGGGTGCAGCTGGTCGGGCGCAGCTTCAAGTACCATCGCCCGCGCGGCATCTTTTCCGCCGGGTCGGAGGAGCCGAACGCCTTGGTCACCCTGCGCAGTGGCGCCCGGGCCGAGCCCAACACCCGCGCCACGATGGTAGAGCTGTTCGACGGGCTGGAGGCCAGCAGCCAGAGCCATGTCGGCGGGTTGAAACACGACCTGATGGCGGTCAACGACCTGGCGGCGCCCTTCCTGTCGGCGGGGTTCTATTACAAGACCTTCATGTGGCCGCGCGCCTTCTGGGAAAAGCTGTACGAGCCTGCGATCCGCCGCGCCGCCGGGCTGGGCAAACTGTCGATGCAGGCCGATCCCGATGCCTACGACCGGGGGTTCCTGCACCCGGACCTCTTGGTGATCGGCGCGGGGGCGGCGGGGCTGATGGCCGCGCTGACCGCCGCACGGGCCGGGGCCGAGGTGGTTCTGGCCGACGAGGATGCGCGCATGGGCGGGCGCCTGCTGGCCGAAGGCGGGCTGTTGGACGGGGCGCCCGCGCCCCAATGGGTCGCCCAGGTGCTGGCCGAGCTGGCCTCGTTGCCCAATGTCCGGCTGATGCCGCGCACCACGGTCTTCGGCGTCTATGATCACGGGATCTATGGCGCGGTGGAACGGGTCTCGGACCATCTGGCCACCCCCGGCGATCAGGTGCGCCAGACCCTGTGGCGCATCACCGCCAAGCGCGCGATCCTGGCCACAGGGGCGACCGAGCGGCATATCCCCTTCGCCGACAATGACCGCCCCGGCGTTCTGCTGTCCGGCGCCCTGCGCGCCTATGCCAACCGCTGGGGGGTGA
This sequence comes from Pseudooceanicola aquaeponti, assembly GCF_050897975.1. NCBI lineage: Bacteria > Pseudomonadati > Pseudomonadota > Alphaproteobacteria > Rhodobacterales > Paracoccaceae > Pseudooceanicola > Pseudooceanicola aquaeponti. Next base: position 359,879 of record NZ_JBPAXY010000002.1, on the reverse strand, counting down.
CGCCGCAGGCGCGGGCCGCCGATCCGGTGCTGATCTTCACCAACAACGATGACGGCCACCGCACCGCTCAGGCCCTGCTGGCGCGGGGCGTGGCGCTGGCCGGTGTGATCGACAGCCGCAGCGGCGCGCGCAGCCTGGGCGGCTATGTGACCCACGCAGGCGCGGTGGTGACCGGCACCAGGGGCCGTCACGGGCTGCGCCGGGCGCAGATCCGCACCGCCGATGGCCGCGAAAGCTGGATCCCCTGTGGGGTGCTGGGCGTCGCGGGGGGCTGGAACCCCAATGTGCAGCTGGCCTCGCACCACCGGGGCCGCCCGGTCTGGGACGGTGAGCGGCTGACCTTCCTGCCCGGCGCCGATGGCCCCGCCGGGCTGCTCCCCGCAGGGGCCGCGCGCGGCGAGGGCAGCACCGCCGCCGCCCTGGCCGATGGTCTGCGCGCCGCCCGCGAGGCGCTGGCGCAGCTGGACCTGGTGGCCCCCAGCCCCGCCCTGCCGCAGGCCGAGGAGGAGCCCGGCGCCATTGCCGCGCTCTGGCATGTGCCGGGCAAGCGCCGCGCCTGGGTCGATCTGCAAAACGACGTGACGGTCAAGGACATCAAGCTGTCGCACCAGGAGAACATGCGCTCGGTCGAGCACATGAAACGCTGGACGACCCTGGGCATGGCCACCGATCAGGGCAAGACCTCGAACGTCACGGCCCTGGCGGTGATGGCCGAGCTGACGGGCAATGGCATTGCCCGCACCGGGACCACCGTCTTCCGCCCGCCCTATACCCCCGTCGCCCTGTCGGTGCTGGGCGGTGGCGACACTGGCGCCAACTTCCGCCCGCGGCGCCTGACGCCCACGCACCACTGGGCCGAAGCCAACGGCGCGACCTTCGTCGAGGTGGGCCCATGGATGCGCGCCCAATGGTACGCGCAGCCCGGCGAGACCCACTGGCGCCAAAGCGTGGATCGTGAGGCGCTGGCGGTGCGCGCCGCCGTGGGTCTGTGCGACGTCACCACCCTGGGCAAGATCGACGTGCAGGGCCCCGATGCGGCCACCTTCCTGGACCGGATCTATGCCAACACCATGTCGACCCTGAAACCGGGCCGCGTGCGCTATGGGCTGATGCTGCGCGAGGATGGGTTCCTCTATGACGACGGCACCTGTGCCTGCCTGGCCGAGGGGCATTACGTGGTCACCACCACCACCGGCAACGCGGGCCTGGTCTTCCAGCGGATGGAATTTGCCCGCCAGTGTCTCTGGCCCGAGCTGGACGTCACCCTGATTTCCACGACCGACGCCTGGGCTCAGATCGCCGTGGCCGGGCCGAGGTCGCGCGCCCTGCTGGAGCGGGTGGTGGACGATTTCGACCTGTCGAACGCCGCCTTCCCCTTCATGGCCTGCGCCGAGCTGACGGTCTGCGGCGGATTGCCCGCGCGACTCTTCCGTATCTCCTTCTCGGGCGAACTGGCCTATGAGCTGGCGGTGCCCGCCCGCTATGGCCACGCCCTGATGGAGCGGCTGATGGAACGCGGCGCCGATCTGGGCGTGACCCCCTACGGGACCGAGGCGCTGGCGGTGCTGCGGATCGAGAAGGGCCATGCCGCAGGGGCCGAGCTGAACGGCCAGACCACCGCCGCCATGCTGGGGCTGGGGCGGATGGTATCCGCCAAGAAGGACGCGATCGGCGCGGTGATGTCGCGGCGCGAGGGGCTGGCGGACGACGCCCGCCGCCTGGTCGGGCTGCAACCGCTGGACCCGGCCGAGAAGCTGCCCGCGGGCGCCCATCTTTTCGCGGCGGAGGCGGTGCAAAGCCTGGCCAGTGATCAGGGCTGGATCACCTCGGCCTGCTATTCGCCGCATCTGCAAAGCTACATCGCGCTTGGCCTCCTGGAAAAGGGCGATCAGCGCCTGGGCGAGGTGATCCGCTGTGCCAACCCGCTGGAAGGGCAGGACATTTTGGCCCGCGTCGTTCCGGCCCATTTCGTCGATCCCGAAGGAGGGCGACTGCGTGACTGACCTGATCCCCATGGGCGCCCTGGGCACCCCCGAGCCCGCCCGCGCGCAATTCGGCGCCCTGAGCCTAGGCGAGAATGCCGCACTGATGCTGATCGCCGTGGCCACCCGCCCCGGCACCCCCGCGCCGCATCCCCTGGGCCTGCGCCTGCCGGGGCCGGGGCTGTGGTCGCAGGGGCAGGGGGCGGCGGCCTTCTGGACCGGGCCGGGGCAATGGATGATCGAGACCGATGTGCCCGACCATGCCGAACGCCTGCGCGACGCGATCCGTAGCGCGCCGGGCGCCCGGCTGACCGACCAGTCCGATGGCTGGGTCTGTGTCGAGGTCACCTCGGACGCGGGCGCCGCGCCGATCCGGGCGCTGCTGGAGCGGCTGGTGAACCTGGCCCCCGATCAGATCGCCCCGGGCCATGCCACCCGCACCCTGCTGCATCACCTGGGCTGCGTGCTGATCCGTCGCGCCGAGGACCGGCTGGCGGTTCTGGCGCCGCGGTCGAGCGCCGCCAGCCTGTGGCACGCGCTTTGCGAGACCGCAGAGCGCCAGGCCGGGGCCTGCGACGCCGCGTGAGGGTGTGATGGGCTCTGGACAGGGGCGCGCGCAGCAGGTTCACTCCGGCCCGGAACGGCAAGGGGAATTGCGATGCACGCCAGCGACCGCCAGCCCGGCATCTTCGACGGCCATAACGACCTGATTCTGCGGCTGATCACCGGCAAGGTGACCGCCGCCCAGGTGCGCGACGGGCTGGGCAGCGGCCATATCGACCTGCCGCGCGCCCGGGCGGGCGGGCTGGCCGGGGGCTTTTTCGCCATCTTCGTGCCCAGCCCGCCGGAACACGGCATGTCGATGGCCGATCTGGCCAAGCCGCAATATGACATTCCCCTGCCGCCGCCCCTGCACCAGGCCTATGCGCGCGAGATGACCGAACAGGGCTTCGCCGCCGCCCGCGCCCTGGAAGAGGTGGGGGTGATCCGCATCTGCACCGATGCGGACACGCTAGAGGCGGCCCTGGCCGGGCCGGAGATGGCCGCCGTGCTGCATATCGAAGGGGCCGAGGCGATCGGGCCGGGGATCGAGGAACTGGAGGGGTTCCATGCCCGGGGCCTGCGCTCGCTCGGGCCGGTGTGGTCGCGGCCCACGATCTTTGCCGAGGGGGTGCCCTTCCGCTATCCCGCGGATCCCGACATCGGCGGCGGTCTGACCCAGGCGGGGCGGCGTCTGGTGGCGGAATGCAACCGGCTGGGGATCCTGATCGACCTGTCGCATCTGAACGCCGCCGGGGTGGCGGATGTGGCGGCGCTGAGCGATGCGCCCCTGGTGGCCACCCATTCCAACGCCTGGGCCATCTGCCCCCATGCGCGCAACCTGACCGACGATCAGCTGCGCAGGATCGCCGAAAGCGACGGCATGGTGGGGATCAACCTGGCGACCGGGTTCCTGCGGCCCGACGGGCAGATGACGGCGGATACCCCGCTGGAGATGCTGTTGCGCCACCTGGATCATCTGATCGGGATCCTGGGCGAGGATCGTGTCGGCTTCGGCTCGGACTTCGACGGGGCGATCATTCCCCAGGCCCTCGGCGATTGCGCCGGTCTGCCCGTGCTGCGGGCGGCGATGCGCGCCCATGGGATCGACGATGCGCTGATGGACAAGCTGTGCCATGGCAATTGGCTGGCGGTGCTGCGCCGGACCTGGAAGGGCTGATCTTGCTTCGGCGGGGGGATCGGCCTGCGGCCGATGCCTGCCTCCGGCGGGGATATTTTTGGCAATGAGAAAGGGTGGGGTCCGGCGCGTGGCCCCGGGCGCGGCGCGCGGGCGTCCTTTGGTGGCTCAGCCGCTGTCCTCGCTCAGTTCGGCGGGGCGCGGGGCCTGGCCCCGGGCGACCCAGCGGTGCAGGGCGGCCACGGCGCCGGGGGGGTCGCGGGCGTCGAGGCAGCGGCGCAGCTCTGCCAGGGCGGCGGCGACCTCGATCTGCGACAGGTGATCCTCGCGGGCGCGCAGGATCCTGGGGTGGGGCGTGCCGTCCAGCGCCGGGGCGATCAGCAGGTCTTCGGTCAGTTTCTCGCCCGGGCGCAGGCCGGTGAAGCGGATCTCGATTTCGTCTTCCGGGGCCGGGCTGGGTGCCTCTGGTGGGGGCGCCTCTGGCCCGTCGGGGGGCAGGCGCGGCACCTTGCCCGCGCCGCGGATCATCCGGCAGGCCAGATCCAGGATCCGCTGCGGCGCGCCCATATCCAGCACGAAGACCTCGCCCCCCCGGGCGCGGGCGCCCGCCAGCAGGGTCAGCCGCACCGCCTCGGCGCAGGTCATGAAATAGCGGGTCATCTGGGGATGGGTCACCGTCACCGGCCCGCCCGCCGCGATCTGGGCGGCAAAGCGCGGGATGACCGAGCCCGAGGAGCCAAGCACATTGCCGAAGCGCACCATGGCAAAGCGGGTGTCGGGGCTGCGGGTGGCCAGGTCCTGCACCACCTCTTCGGCCAGGCGTTTGGCCGCCCCCATGACCGAGCCGGGGCGCACCGCCTTGTCGGTCGAGATCAGGAGGAAGCGGGCCACCCCGGCACGGCGCGCCGCCTCGGCCAGGGTCTGGGTGCCCAGGACGTTGGTGCGGATCCCCTCCAGCGGGTGGGCCTCGACCAGGGGGACGTGTTTCAGGGCGGCGGCGTGAAAGATCGTGTCGATGCCTTCCGTCGCCAACAGCTCGTCCAGCAGGGGGGCGTCGGTGACCGAGCCCAGGACCGGGCGCAGGCGGGTGGCGGCGTGGGGCGTGGTGGCCTCCAGTTCCGTGGTGATCGTGTAGAGGGCCAGTTCGCCCTGGTCGAGCAGCACCAGCCGGGCCGGGCCGAGGCGCAGCAGCTGGCGACAAAGCTCGGACCCGATCGAGCCACCGGCGCCGGTGACCAGGATGCGCCGCCCGGCGTAGCTGTCGCGCACCTCGGGCAGCTGGCGTTCCAGATCGGCGCGGCCCAGCAGGCGGGGCAGGTCGGGGGGCGCGCCCTCTTCGCCGCCCCAGAGGCGGGCGGCAAAGCCCGGCAGGCTGAGCACCTCGCAGGGCAGGTCGGCGAGGGTGGCGCGGGCGTGGGGCCAGGCGGCGCGGGGCAGGGCCAGGACGATCTGATCGGGGGGCTGGCGGGCCACCAGCGCCCTGGCCCGGGTGGGGGAATGCACCGGCAGGCCGCCCAGGCGCTGGCCCTGCTTGCGCGGGTCTTCATCCAGGAAGCCAAGGCAGCGGTGGTGGCGGTCGCCCGCCAGGGCGGCGGCCAGTTGCAGCCCGCGCTGGCCCGCGCCCCAGATCAGGATCCGCGTCGGCGCCCGGGCCGCCGCATGGGCGCGCAGGGCCAGGGCCAGCAGGGCCTGGCGCCCGGCGATGGCCGCCAGCGCCCAAAGCGGCGGCAGCAGCAGGGCCGGGGCCAGGGTGGGCGCGCCGCGCAGGCCCTGCCAAAGCGCCAGCGCTGCCGCCAGTGCCGCTGCCAGACCCAGGCAGCGGGGCAGGCCGCGCAGGGCGAAGGCGCGCAGCCGCAGCCGGTCGAGGCCCAGAAGCGGGCCACCCGCCGCCACGAGGCCCAGCCCCGGCAGCAGCAGGTCGGGCGAGGCCAGACCGGGCAGGCCCAGGGCCAGCAGGCCCCAGGCCAGGAGCACGGCGCCCAGATCCAGGCCGCGCAGGATCCGCGCCTTGGCGCGCGGGCCGAGGCGGGTCAGGGTCCGGGCCAGCCGAGGCCCGGGGGGGAGGGCGTTGCGGTGCGCTTGATCAGGGCGGCGGCGCCGGGCGGGCCAGATAGTGCGGGCCAGGATCCACAGGTCCAGGCCCAGGCTACGGCGGCGGGCGTACCACAGATCCAGCCGCGCTTTGGCGGGCAGGCAGCGGGCCAGGTAGATCCTTTCGGTTTCCACGGCATCGCGGCAGGGGGCCAGCAGCGCCGCCTCGCGGGCGTGGAAACGCAGGGTGGCCAGGCCGGTCAGCCCGGGGCGGCTGCGCAGCACCTGGGCGAAAAGCGCCGGGCGGGCGGCCACATGGGCGCGCAGGGGCGGGCGCGGGCCTATCAGGGTGATCTCGCCGCGCAGGAGGTTCCACAGCTGCGGCAGCTCGTCCAGGCGCCAGCGGCGCAGGTGGCGGCCCAGGGGGGTGATCCGCCGCGCCTTGTCGCCGCCGGTGACGCCCCGGTCGCGCGGGTCGGGGGCCATGGTGCGAAACTTCCACAGGATGAAGGGGCGGTCGGGGCAAAGCATCCGTTCCGCCGGGTAGAGGACCGGGGCTCCGTCGCAAAGCCAGACCAGCGCCGCCAGCAGCAGAAGCAGGGGCCAGAGGCAGGCCAGCAGGGTCAGGGTGACCGCCAGGTCCAGCGCCCGCCGTCCGGGGGGCAGCGGCGCGGGGCGCGGGGTGTCCTGTGGGGACACGGGGGGGCGGGTCCGGTCGGAGGCGGTCATCGGCCCCCCTCGGCGCGGTGCCACTGGGCCAGCAGGGCGGCGGCATCGGCGCTGTCGGGCAGCGGGCCGGTCAGGCGGTCCAGCCGGGTGGTGTCCAGTGACAGAAGCGGCAGAGCCCGGGTCGGGGCCGGGCGCCAGAGCACCTCGCGCCCGGCGGCGCGGGCGATCTCGGCCATGGCCACCGGGGTGGGCCCGGCGAGGTTCAGCACCGGCGGCAGGGCGGCGGCGGGCAGGCGCAGGAGGGCGGCGAGGCAGCGGGCCAGATCCTCGATCCCCAGGTAGGACCGGCGGGGGCCCTCGCCCTCGGCCCCGCCCGGGTCCTCGCCGAAACGGTCGAGGGTGACTGGCCCGGGCTGGGCCAGGGCGCGGGCCAGGCTGTCGGCCCCCGCCACATTGCCCAGGCGCAGGATCAGGCTGCGCGGCTCGGACGGGGGGGCGGTATCCGCTCTGGCGGGCCCCTCCTCGGGGCCGGGGGCGCAAGTGCCCTGACGGGCGTGCCAGTCGCGTATCGCCTGTTCCATCTCGACCTTGGCGGCTCCATAGGGGCCAAGGGGGGCCAGGGGGGCGTCTTCGCGCGCCGGGGCGCCGGTCAGCCCGGCCTGCACCGCGCCGCTGGAGAGGTGGATGACCCGCTCTGCCCCGACCCGCCGCGCCAGATGCAGCGCCGCGCGGGCCAGCGCGGCATTCTGCGCCAGCGCCACCTGCGGCCCCGAGGTGACCCCCCAAAGCGCCAGCACCGCCCGCGCCCGCAACCCCTCTGGCAGGGGGCGCCCGGGGTGCCATTTCAGGCTGTCCGGTCCGTCCGCCCCGCGGCGGCATTGCCACAGCAGGCGCGGCGCGCGCGGCCCTGCGTCCGGCGGCAGCAGCCCGGCGCTCAATGCCTCGGACCCGGCCAGGGCACCGCGCAGCAGACGCCCGACCCGGCCCGTGCTTCCCAGGACCAGCACATCGACCGTCTCCATCGCTTTCCATGTCATGGGCGCAGCATGGGCAGGGCGGGGTTAAGGATCCGTTCCCGCGCGCGCGAGGCGGCGGCGGCGCCCGGGCGAATGGCGACAATTGGAGGTGTTAGGGCGCCGGTAAGGGGCAGGGGGTAGCCTGGGGATGGGTGAGTACAGAGGTGGTAGGATGAGTGGGCCAAGCAATGCCCAGCCGATCATCATCAAGAAGGTGAAGAAGGGCGGCGGTGATGGACACCACGGCGGCGCCTGGAAAGTGGCCTATGCCGATTTCGTCACGGCCATGATGGCCTTCTTCCTGTTGATGTGGCTGTTGAACGCGACGACGGAAAAGCAACGCAAGGGGATCGCGGATTACTTCAGTCCGACGATCCCGCTGAACCGGGTCTCTGGCGGGGGTGATGGCGCCTTTGGCGGCGAAAGCACCTTTTCCGAGATGGCCCTGCCGCAGGTCGGCACCGGGGCCACCTCTCTGAACCCCACCCCCGAGGACAAGGCCTCGGGGCGCGAGGCGCAGGAAGAGGCCGAGGCCGAGCAGCAGCGCCAGCTGGACGAGATCGAGAAGATCCTGCGCGGCCAGACCGGGGAAAGCGATGTGCACCCCGAAATGCTGCGCCATATCGTGACCCGCGTCACCGACGAGGGGCTGGTGATCGAGCTGTTCGAGACCGAGGATGTGCCGCTGTTCGAAGACGAGACGGCGGAACCCACGGCCCTGCTGGAAGAGATGGCGGCGATGCTGGTGCGGGTGACCTCGCTGGTGACCAACGAAATGGCGATCGAGGGCCATGTCCACGCCCGCCCCGTGGTCCTGAGCGAGAACCCGGTGTGGGAGCTGTCGACCCTGCGCGCCCAGGAGATGCGCAAGCTGATGTTGCAACAGGGCCTGTCGGGCCGCCGCGTGGCCCGGGTGACCGGCCATGCGGACCGCGAGCTGGCCGACCGTAACCCGATGGCGGCGCGCAACGACCGGCTGGAAATCATCCTGCTGCGCGACGGCAAGTGAGGCCCTGCGCCTGGCGGCGGCCCGGAGGGCGGCCCGGCGGGCCACCGCATCGGGGCGCGACCGCCCGCCGGGCCAAGGGCGCGCCACGAAAAAAGGCCCGGGCGATCACCCGGGCCAGGCGCTGGCCGGATCTTGCGACCGATGGCCAACGGGGAGAGGTTCCTTGGATATCCGGTCCCTTAGATATCCAGCGTGTTGTCCTTCTCCCAGCGGGAGAAGTGGGACACAAAGCTGTTCCATTCCTGGTGCTTCATCTTGGCATAGGATTTCGAGAACCCTTCGCCCAGCATGGCCTGCAATTCCTCGTCCGCCTCGAAGGCGCGGATGGCATCCAGCAGGTTCAGCGGCAGCTTCGGCGCCCCGGTGATCGTGTGGCCCTCGGCGTACATGTCGATGTCATAGCGTGGCCCCGGATCCGCCTTGGAGCGGATGCCCGACAGGCCTGCGGCAATGATTACCGATTGCAGCAGATAGGGGTTGGCGGCGCCATCGGGCAGGCGCAGTTCGAACCGGCCGGGGCCGGGGACGCGCACCATGTGGGTGCGGTTGTTGCCGGTCCAGGTGACGGTATTGGGCGCCCAGGTGGCGCCCGACATGGTGCGCGGCGCATTGATCCGCTTGTAGCTGTTCACCGTGGGATTGGTCAGCGCCGCCAGCGCCTCGGCGTGTTTCATGATGCCGCCGAGGAAGTGGCCGCCGCGTTCGGACAGCCCCACTTCGCCGATCTGGCCGCCCGCATCCCCGGCGAAGGCATTGACCTTGCCCTCCAGATCCCAGACCGAGATATGGGCGTGGCAGCCATTGCCGGTCAGCCCTTCGATGGGTTTCGGCATGAAGGTGGCGCGGAAGCCGTGCTTTTCGGCCACGGATTTCACCATGAACTTGAAGAAGCTGTGGCGGTCGGCGGTGACCAGGGCGTCGTCAAATTCCCAGTTCATCTCGAACTGGCCATTGGCGTCTTCGTGGTCGTTCTGGTAGGGGCCCCAGCCCAGATCCAGCATGTAATCGCAGATCTCGCTGATCACGTCATAGCGGCGCATCACGGCCTGCTGGTCGTAACAGGGCTTCTCGGCGGTATCGAAGGGGTCGGAGATCACATCGCCCTCGGGGGTCAGCAGAAAGAACTCGGCCTCGATGCCGGTCTTGACGCGCAGACCCTCCTTGGCGGCCTCGGCCACCAGGCCCCGCAGCACGTTGCGCGGCGCCTGGGCCACGTCCTGGCCTTCCATCACGCAGTTGGCGGCGACCCAGGCGACCTCGGGCTTCCAGGGCAGCTGGATCACCGTGGTGGGATCGGGCACCGCCAGCATGTCGGGGTGGGCCGGGGTCATGTCCAGCCAGGTGGCGAAACCAGCGAAGCCCGCGCCATCCTCGACCATGTCGGCAATGGCGGCGGCGGGGACCAGTTTGGCCCGCTGCCCGCCGAACAGGTCGGTGTAAGAGATCATGAAATACTTGACGCCCTTCTCTTTCGCGAAGGCGGTGAGGTCGGTCATAGCGTGTCCTTTCCCTGTCGTGTCGCGGGGGTCTGGCGCCCCGTCTGTCGATCCATTCGTCTTGGTCGTCTGCCGCTGGCGGAAGGTGGATTTCATCCACCCTACGGGTGCGTCCGGCGTAGGGTGGATGAAATCCACCGTCCCGGCCTGGCCCGAGGGCGAACGGCGGGGATCTCTCCCCGCCGCCCGTTCAGAACCCGGGCTTGCCCGGCCACCAGTTTGTCCCGGCCAGGGGCACCTGCGCCATGGCCGCGGCCTCCATCGTCAGGGCGCAGAGGTCTTCCGGCTCAAGATTGTGCAGATGGCTCTTGCCGCAGGCGCGGGCCAAGGTCTGGGCCTCCAGCGTCATGACGTTCAGGTAGTTGCGCAGCCGCCGCCCGGCGGCCTCGGGGTCCAGCCGGGCCATCAGCTCGGGATCCTGGGTGGTGATCCCCGCCGGGTCGCGGCCCTCGTGCCAGTCGTCATAGGCCCCGGCGGTGGTGCCCAGCTTCTGATACTCGGCCTCCCACTTGGGATCGTTGTCGCCAAGCGCAATCAGCGCCGCCGTGCCGATCGAGACCGCGTCGGCGCCAAGCGCCAGCGCCTTGGCCACATCGGCCCCGGTGCGGATGCCGCCCGAAACCACCAGCTGTACCTCGCGGTGAAGCCCGAGATCCTGCAACGCCTGCACGGCGGGGCGGATACAGGCCAGCGTCGGCTGGCCCACGTGTTCGATGAAGACATCCTGCGTGGCCGCCGTGCCGCCCTGCATCCCGTCCAGCACGATCACGTCGGCGCCTGCCTTCACCGCCAGGGCGGTGTCGTAATAGGGGCGCGCGCCACCGACCTTGATGTAGATCGGCTTTTCCCAGTTGGTGATCTCGCGCAGCTCCAGGATCTTGATCTCCAGGTCATCCGGCCCGGTCCAGTCGGGGTGGCGACAGGCGGACCGCTGGTCGATCCCCACGGGCAGGTCGCGCATCCCCGCGACCCGTTCGGTGATCTTCTGACCCAGCAACATGCCGCCGCCGCCGGGCTTGGCGCCCTGGCCCACCACCACCTCGATGGCATCGGCACGGCGCAGGTCGTCGGGGTTCATCCCGTAGCGCGAGGGCAGATACTGATAGACGAGCTTTTCGCTATGGCCGCGCTCTTCCTCGGTCATGCCGCCGTCGCCGGTGGTGGTCGATGTGCCCGCCATGCTGGCGCCCCGGCCCAGGGCCTCTTTCGCCGGGCCGGAGAGCGAACCGAAGGACATGCCGGCGATGGTCACCGGGATCTTCAGCTCGATGGGTTTCTTGGCAAAGCGCGTGCCCAACACAACGTCGGTGCCGCATTTCTCGCGGTAGCCTTCCAGCGGATAGCGGGAAATTGAGGCACCGAGGAACAGCAGGTCGTCGAAATGCGGCACCCGCCGCTTCGCGCCACCGCCGCGGATGTCGTAGATGCCGGTGGCTGCTGCGCGGCGGATCTCGGAATTGGTCTCTTTCGAGAAGGTCCAGGATTGGCGCGGTTCGGTCTGTGGGGTCTTGTCCATGTCGCGCTCCTCAATACTCGTCGGCGTGGTCGATGTTGAAATTGTAGAGCTTGCGGGCCGAGCCATAGCGCTTGAACTCTTCCGGCTTGGCGTCGGCACCGGCCTTGGCCAGCAGGTCGGCCAGGATCTCCAGGTGCTCGGGGCGCATCTCTTTCTCGATGCAGTCGGCGCCCAGGGATTTGACCGCGCCGCGCACGAAAAGGCGCGCCTCGTACAGGCTGTCGCCCAGGGCCTCGCCCGCGTCGCCCAGCACCACCAGGTTGCCCTTCTGCGCCATGAAGGCGGACATATGGCCGATGTTGCCATGCACCACGATGTCGATCCCCTTCATGGAAATCCCGCAGCGCGAAGAGGCATTGCCCTTGATCACCAGAAGCCCGCCATGGCCGGTGGCGCCCGCGTATTGGCTGGCGTCGCCCTCGATGATGACGGTGCCCGACATCATGTTCTCGGCCACGCCCGGCCCGGCCGAGCCTTCCACATGCACGGTGGCTTCCTTGTTCATGCCCGCGCAGTAGTACCCGGTCGAGCCTTTCACCGTGACCTCCAGCGGGCCATCAAGGCCACAGGCCACCGCATGGCTGCCGCGCGGATTGGTGATCTCGTAGGGTTCGTTGGCCTGGGCCTTGGCGGCGCCTTGCAGGGTCTGGTTGACCTCGCGCAGCTCGACTTGCGACATATCGAGGGTGGGCATGGCTCAGCGCTCCCAGAAATAGACGGTGGCGGGTTCGGGTTCCCAGACGCGGGCGGTGTCGATGCCCGGCAGGTCGGCGAAGGCGCGGTATTCGCTGGCGAAGGCGACGTAATCGTCGGTTTCGGCCATGACGGCCGGCTTGCAGGCGATGGGATCACGCACCACGCCGAAACCGTTCTTGGTGCCGGTGACGAAGGTGAAGAATCCGTCGAGGTCTTTCAGGGTGCCTTCCAGGGCCTCGCCCAGGGTCGCGCCCTCGGCAATGCGCGAGGAGATATAGGCCGCGCCCACCTCGGTATCGTTCTCGGTCTTGGTGAAGACGCCCTTCTTGGCCAGACGGCGGCGCATGTCGTTATGGTTCGACAGGGATCCGTTGTGGACCAGGCACTGATCCTCGGCGGTCGAGAAGGGGTGCGCGCCGAGCGTCGTCACGGCCGACTCGGTCGCCATGCGGGTGTGGCCGATGCCATGGCTGCCGCCCATCTCGCGCAGACCGAAGCGGGCCGCCACATCCTTGGGCAGGCCGACCTCCTTGAAGATCTCCATGCTTTCGCCGATGCCCATGATGCGCAGGCCCCGGGCCTCGATCACCGCGATGGCCTCGGCCTCTTTCTCTGCGGGCACCAGCAGCACCGCATGGGTGTCTTTCAGCGTCATTTGCACCGGCACGCCCAGGGCGTCGTCCAGCGCTCCGTCGAGGCCCGCGAAGGCGGCGGGGTCATCGGATTGCACGGTGAATTTCAGACCGTCCACTGCATCCCCATAGATCGCGATCCCGGCGCTGTCGGGGCCGCGGTCGGTCATGGTGATCAGCATATCGGTCAGCATGTCGCCCAGGCGCGGGCGCAGCTCATCCTTCTTCAGGAAGAGGCCAACGATGCCACACATCTTCTTTCTCCATCACTGGGGGCCCGTCGCAGGCGGGGCCCCGTCATGACTTTCCTAGGAAGAGAGATGGTTTCCTGTAAAGAAAATAAATCGCCTGAGGGGAAAATGCGGCGGCAGGTCGCGGGGCGCCCGGGGGCTGGGCCCTGCGGCTGCCTGAAAATCGGGCAGATCTACTCGCGCTGCTGCGGATAGGTGATGATCGACAGATAGCGGATGGGGAATTGCAGCATCCCTTCCGGCCCATGGGGCGCATCCGAGTCGAAAAGCAGCGTATCGCCGGGCTCCAGCCGGTAGAGGCGGTCGCCGTGGCGATAGTCCAGCAGCCCGTCGAGCATGTAGAGCATCTCGATCCCCTCGTGCTGGAAGACGGGGAAACGGTCGCTCTCGCTGCTGAGCGTGATCAGGTAGGGTTCGACCACCACCCCGGACTTGTTCGAGCCGATATGGCCCAGCAGGTTGTACTGATGGCCCGCGCGGGTGCCCTCACGGTCGACCTCGGCGCCTTCGCCCGCCTTGGTATGGACGCAGCCGCGCGCCTCTTCATAGCCGGTGAACAGCTGCACCAGGGGCACGCGCAGGGCATGGGCCAGGGTCTGGATCGTGGCCAGCGAGGGCGAGATCACCCCGTTCTCGATCTTCGACAGCATCCCCACCGACAGGCCCGCCGCCTGGGCCAGATCGCCGCCGGTCATCCGCTGCCGCTTGCGCAGCTCGCGCACCTGGCGGCCGATGGCGGCCTCCAGCGTCTTCTCGCTGCGCTCGCGCAGGGCGTGCGGGTTCTGCCGCAGCTGCGCCGGGGTCTCGGGGGTGTCGGTCACGTGGGTCTCTCCGTTGGTGAAGGGTAAAAGAGCATGACGCGGGGCCGGTGAAAAGGTGGGCTGCGATGCGGCGCCCTTGGCACGGGCTGAAAGCCCGGGCCGCGCCCGACCCTCCCCCCCGGGAGGGCGCATTGGCGATGTCATGGAAAGCCGCGCTGACGAGGGGGCTTTGAGGTGCGCCCTTAGTGGCGGGGAACCGAGGCGCCCACCCAGGGTCGGGCGCGTCCCTCTTCGCCAAGGCGCCCCCATGGCACCGTCCGAGCAAGCTTCAAAGATTCCTCCCGAAGACTTTCCGGGGGGAGGGGTAAGGCGCGGTCCATGCGAAGCATGGCAAACCGTCCGGGGGACGGTTTGAGCGCCGAACGCGCGAAGCGCAGGCGGGCGCGGCCCGGGCCAGGGTTGCTTTTGTGCGCGGGTGGCACGTTTCGATAGAAAAAGGGCGGGGAATTTCCCCGCCCTCTGCTTTCGGAGCCAAAGGCGCCCGCCTGATCGCCGCAGGCGATCAGCCCATGCGCTCAGACGCGTAGCTGCCCGGCGACGCCGGGAAGACCACCGTCTTGTTGCCGTTCAGGAACACCCGGTGGTGGATATGGGCGTGGATGGCGCGGGCCAGAACCTGGCTTTCCACGTCACGGCCCAGAGACACGTAATCCGAGGGCGACTGTGCATGGGTGATGCGCACGATGTCCTGTTCGATGATCGGACCTTCGTCCAGGTCGGCGGTGACGTAGTGAGAGGTTGCCCCGATCAGCTTTACCCCACGCTCATAGGCCTGCTTGTAGGGGTTGGCGCCCTTGAAGCTGGGCAGGAACGAGTGGTGGATGTTGATGATCCGCCCCGACATCTTCTGGCACATTTCGTCCGACAGGATCTGCATGTAGCGCGCCAGGACGATCAGCTCGGCCCCGGTTTCGCGCACCACGTCCATGATGGCGGCCTCGGCCTGGGGCTTGTTCTCTTTCGTCACCTTGATGCAGTGGAAGGGGATGTCCTGGTTCACCACCACCTTCTGGTAATCCATGTGGTTGGAGATCACCGCCACGATGTCGATCGGCAGGGCGCCGATGCGCACCCGGTACAGCAGGTCGTTCAGGCAGTGCCCGAAACGCGAGACCATGATGATGACCTTCATGCGCTCGGCCGGATCGTGGAATTTCCACACCATGTCGAAGGCCTCGCCGATGGCGCCGAAGCCCTCGCGCAGCTCTTCGATGCCCACGCCCTCTTCGCTGACGAAGGTGACGCGGCTGAAGAACTTGCCGGTCAGCGTGTCGTCGAACTGCGCCAGGTCGGTGATGTTGCAGCCCTTCTCGGCCAGGTAGCCCGAGATCTTGGCGACGATGCCGCGCTGCGTCGTGCAGGTCACGGTGAGGGTATATTCGCTCATGGTATGGTCCTTGGGGTCAGAAGGTCAGGCGGTCAGGCCCTCGGGTTCGGGCAGGCCCGCTGCACGGCAGCAGGCGGTCAGGGTATTGGCCAGAAGGCAGGCGATGGTCATCGGGCCGACGCCGCCGGGCACGGGGGTAATGGCACCGGCCACCTGGGCCGCGCTGTCGAAGGCGACGTCGCCCACCAGGCGGGTCTTGCCCTCGCCCTTTTCCGGGGCGGGAATGCGGTTGATGCCCACGTCAATCACCGTGGCGCCGGGTTTCACCCAGTCGCCGGGGATCATCTCGGGGCGGCCCACGGCGGCGACCAGGATGTCGGCGCGGCGGCAGACATCGGCCAGATCCTTGGTGCGGCTATGGGCGATGGTCACCGTGCAGCTGTCGCGCAGCAGCAGCTGCGCCATCGGCTTGCCCACGATGTTCGAACGGCCCACGACCACGGCGTTCAGCCCCGACAGGCTGCCGTGGTGGTCGCGCAGCATCATCAGGCAGCCCAGCGGGGTGCAGGGCACCAGCGCCTTCTGGCCCGTGGCCAGCAGGCCCACGTTGGAAATGTGGAAGCCGTCCACATCCTTGGCCGGGTCGATGGTGGCCAGCACCTTGGCCTCGTCGATGTGATCGGGCAGCGGCAGCTGCACCAGGATCCCATGCACCGCCGGATCGGCGTTCAGTTTCTCGACCAGGGCCAGCAGATCGGCCTCGGGCGTGGTCTCGTCCAGCTTGTGCTCGTAAGAGTTCATCCCGGCCTCGACGGTCTGCTTGCCCTTGTTGCGGACATAGACCTGGGAGGCGGGATCCTCGCCCACCAGAACCACGGCCAGGCCGGGGGTGATACCGTGATCGGCCTTCAGCGTGGCGACTTGTTCGGCCACGCGGGCGCGCACATCGGCGGCGAAGGCCTTGCCATCAATCAGTTTCGCAGACATCCGTTCGGGCTCCTTGGGTTCCGCGGCGCGTCGGGCGGGCGGTTTGGGTCGGTCCTCGCCGTACCGGAACTTCTGCCGGGAAAACAGCCGCGCGCAGGGCCGGTCGCGACACTTCCGTGCAAAAAGGCGGCGAAATGCGGCCTGCGGTTTCCTTTCCGACCCGCGCCGTTCCGAAAGCGGACGGCGCCGCGCCGGGGGCGCTGCGGGGCGTCAGGTCGCAAGACACCGCGCCGCGAACGCCAGGCGTCGCGGTTTGCCGTCGCTGGATCGACATTTGGTCCTCCATCCCGCCGCGCCGGGGCGCAGCGGTCATCTCCTCTGATGCGGTGTATACATGGCATCGAGGGCAGAGGTCACGCCTTTTGTTGCGCCCCGCCCGGGGAGGGGTGAGGTTTCAGGCGCTTATAGGGAATTTTCTCCACCATAGGCTTCTTTCGGCCTGGGGCGGCACCCGGTCAGGCGGCGGGCCGGGCGGCGTGATCGCGAAGAATTGTATACACCGTTAGCGGTCAGAGAATCGCCACGCGCCGTCGCCCAGGGCCGGGGCGGCCTTGTCGACCGCCAGGTCAGAGCGCGAGAACCGCACCGGCGAGCGCAGCCCGGACAGGCCCTCGGGGGCGATCTGCATTCCGCGCGCGACGATCTGGGGATCGGCCAGGGCCTCTTCGACGGTGTTGATCGGCCCGCCGGGCACGCCGCCCGCCTCCATCGCCGCGATCAGCTCGGCCTTGGGCCGGGCGCCGGTCTTGTCGGAAATCAGCGCCGCCAGCCGGTCGCGGTTGCCGACCCGGGCGGCATTGGTGGCAAAGTCGGGATCATCCGCCAGATCGAGGCCGAGGATCCCGCACAGCGCGCGGAACTGCCGGTCGTTGCCACAGGCGACGATGAAATGGCCGTCGGCGGCGGGAAAGACCTGATAGGGCACGATCGAGGGGTGGGCATTGCCCAGCCGGTGCGGCACCTGGCCGCCCAGAAGGAAGTTCATCGCCTGATTGGCCAGCACTCCCACGCCCGCGTCCAGCAGGCTGAGGTCCACATGCTGGCCCTTGCCGGATCGCGCCCGCTCGGCCAGGGCCGCCTGCACGCCGATCACCCCGTAAAGCCCGGTGAAGATGTCGATCCAGGCCACGCCGATCTTCTGCGGCTCCCCCGTCGGATCGCCGGTCAGGTCCATGATGCCGCACATCCCCTGGATCAGGAAGTCATAGCCCGGCTGCTTGGCGCGCGGCCCGTCCTGGCCAAAGCCGGTGACAGAGGCATAGACCAGCCCCGGGTTGGCCTCCTTCAGGCTGTCGTAATCCAGCCCGAACTTGGCCAGCCCGCCGACCTTGAAGTTCTCCAGCACCACATCGGCCTGGGCGATCAGCGCCTTCAGCTTTTCCAGCTGCGCCGCGTCGCCGAAATCGCAGGTGATCGAGGTCTTGCCCCGGTTGGCGGCGTGGAAATAGGCGGCCACGGTTTCCTCGCCGCCCTTGCCGTCGGGGCGGGTGATGAAGGGCGGGCCCCAGCGTCGGGTGTCGTCGCCCTCGGGCGCCTCGACCTTGATCACCTCGGCGCCGAGATCGGCCAGGGTCTGGCCGATCCAGGGCCCGGCGAGGATCCGCGCCAGTTCGACAACTTTCAATCCCTTCAGCGGCGCCTCTGCCATGTCATTCCCTCTCGTCATGCCTGCCCCCTACCTAGCGGGCGAAGCCCCAGAGATGAAACGAGTTCTGGTCATGGCCTGATGCGCCGGGCGCATAGGCGGCCCCTCTGGCGCTTTGCCGGAGCAGCTGGCATCCTCGCCCGGCACCGTCCGGAGGAGGGACGGCCCCCGCCACGCACAGGGACAGGCCGAACCATGATCTACGACTATTGCATTATCGGCGGCGGCATCGTCGGGCTGGCCACCGCCCGTGCGCTGTTGGCGCGGACCCCCGGCGCCTCGCTGTTGCTGCTGGAAAAAGAGGCCGATCTGGGCCGCCACCAGACCGGGCGCAACTCAGGCGTGATCCATTCCGGAATCTATTATGCGCCGGGATCCTTCAAGGCGCGGCTGTGCCGCGAGGGGGCGGCGCGCACCAAGGCCTTCTGTCAGGCACATGGGATTCCCTACGAAGAGCGCGGCAAGCTGATCGTTGCCACCCGCCCCGAAGAACTGCCGCGCCTGGACGCGCTTTTCACCCGGGCGGGCGAGAACGGCATCCGGGCCGAGCGGATCGACGGGCCCGAGATCGCGGCGCGCGAACCCAATGTCACCGGCCTGGGGGCGATCCATGTCCCCGAGGCGGCGATTGTCGATTACACCAGGGTCATGCAGGCGATCCTGGCCGAGATCACCGCCCAGGGCGCCGAGATCCGGTTCCAGACTGCGCCGCGCGCCATCACCGAGACCGGCGACCGGGTGAGCATCGACACCGGGTGCGACAGGATCGCGGCGCGCCGCCTGGTGGCCTGCGCCGGGCTGCAATCGGACCGGGTGGCGCGAATGGCGGGGATCGACCCGGGGCTGCAAATCGTGCCCTTCCGCGGCGAATACTACCGCCTGGCGCCGCGCCGCAACGATGTGGTCCATGCGATGATCTACCCGGTGCCGGAACCGGGCCTGCCCTTCCTGGGCACCCATCTGACCCCGATGATCGACGGCTATGTCACCATCGGCCCGAACGCCATGCTGGGCTTCGCGCGCGAGGGCTATCCGAAAGGATCGGTGAACCTTCGCGACGCCGCCCAGATGCTGAGTTTCCCGGGCTTCTGGAAGTCCATCCTGCAATATGTCGGCCCGGGCCTGACCGAGATCGGCAATTCCCTGTTCCGCCGCCGCTATCTGGAGACCTGCCGCCGCTACTGCCCGGCGCTGGAGCTGTCGGATCTGACGCCGGAACCCTGCGGCATCCGCGCCCAGGCGATCCTGAAGGACGGCAGGATGAGCCAGGATTTCGTCTTTCTCGACACCGACCGGATGCTGCATGTCTGCAACGCCCCAAGCCCGGCGGCGACCTCGGCCCTGCCGATCGGCGACCTGATCGCGGAGAAGCTGCTTGGGTCCCGCGAGGCTTAGAGGAAGGAAGGGGGCTCTGCCCCCCTTGAGCCCTCGCGGGCTCCTTCGCGGCTGAAATCGTCCCCCGGACGATTTCCGAGACGCCGCTCAGCCCCCGGGATATTTCCGGCAATGAGAAGAGAGGGGCGGGGCACGGCAAAGCAGCGGCGGCGCCCCGGCTGCAAAGTCCGCCAACATCTGCGCGCCGCGTCCTGTTGGCCTACATTCCAGCCGGGGGCGCTCGGGGCTTTGAGGCGCCACCCCCTTGCTCTTCTCATTGCCAAAAATATCCCCGCTAGGGAGGCATCGCCCGGCAGGGCGATAAAATGGCGCGGGACATCGGCTTGACTGTCCGGTGTCCAGGCGGTCCATTGGCGCCACGTTGCCAGATCGGACCTCTCCCATGACCAGCCGCACCATGACCCCCGCCGAGGCCCATGCCCTCGTCGTCGATACCCTTGTCCGCTGTGGCACCGATCCCGCCAATGCCACCCCGGTGGCCGAGGCCCTGGTGGGGGCCGAGCTGACCGGGCAATACGGCCACGGGCTGCGCCGTCTGCCGATCTATGCCCGCCATGTGCTGTCGGGCAAGGTGAAGGGCCGCGTCCAGCCGACCAGCCAACGGATGCGGCCCGGCGCCCTGCTGGTCGATGCCCATGACGGTTTCGCCTACCCGGCCCTCGACATGGCGCTGGAGCAACTGCCCGAGATGGCACGCGACAATGGGATCGCCCTGGCCGGGTTGCACAATTCACACCACTGCGGTGTCGCGGGCCTGCCGGTCGAGCGGCTGGCCCGGCAGGGCTTTCTGGCCATCTTCATGGCCAATGCCCCCGCTGCCATGGCCCCCTGGGGCGGGCGCAAGGCGCTCTTCGGCACCGATCCCATCGCCTTTGCCGCCCCTGTCGCGGGGGGCGACCCGGTGGTCGTCGACGTGTCGCTGTCGAAGGTGGCCAAGGGCAAGATCATGGCCGCCACCCAGAGGGGTGAGGACATTCCCGAAGGCTGGGCCCTGGATGCGGCGGGCGACCCCACCACCGATGCCCAGGCCGCCATGGCGGGCACCATGCTGCCCATGGGCCAGGCCAAGGGCACCGCGCTGGCGATCATGGTCGAGATGCTGGCTGCCGGGCTGACCGGCGCCCTTTACGGGCACGAGGCCAATTCCTTCTTTGCCACCGAGGGTGCCCCCATGGGCGTGGGGCAGGTGATCCTGGCCATCGACGCCACGGTCTTCGGCCCCGGGGCCACGGCGCGTTTCGCCGACCTGGCGGGCGAGATCGAGGGGATGGAGGGCGCCCGCCTGCCCGGCCGTCGCCGCCAGCAGCTGCGCGCCCAGCTGTCGCAAAGCGGGATCGCCGTGGATCGTCCGCTGTTGGAGGAGATCGAGGCCCTGGGCCGTTAACCGGCCAGCAGGGCGCGGGTGCCCAGCCAGATCAGCCGGGCCGAGATCAGCACCAGCGCCAGGGTCAACGCCCGGCGGAACTGCCGGTCATCGAGGCGCAGCAGCACCCGCTTGCCCGCCATCGTCCCCAGGAACCCCATGGCGATCATCAGGGCGATGAACCCGGCCCAGGGCCCGAAGGCAAAGCCGAGAAAGCCGAAGGTCAGGCTTTTCAGGCTGTGCTGGATCGTCATCAGCACCGCATGGGTGCCCACATGGGCCTGGCGCGGCAGGGCCAGCGACTTGACGTAGTTGGCCACGAAGGGCCCGGTGGCGCCAAAGAACATGGTCAGCACCGAGGACACCAGCCCGCTGAGTGCCCCCGCCCGGGCCAGCCAGGCGGGCGGCTGGCGCAGCACCGACCACAGCACGAAGGCGCCGATGCCGATCTGCACCAGCGCCGGATCCAGCCGCACCGCCACCGATCCGCCCAGCACCACCCCCAGGGCGGCGCCCGCGGCAAAGGCGGCCACCACGCGCCACTCGACATGGGCCCGCAGTAGCACGGCGCGAAAGAAGTTCGACCCCAGCTGGATCACCCCATGCACCGGGATCAGCGCCAGCGGCGGCACCAGGCTGGCCATCACCGCCAAGAGCAGCACCCCGCCACCAATCCCCATGGCGGCGGTGATGAAGCTAGACGCAAAGCTCATACCCGCCATGAGAAGCCCGGATTCCACCGGCAATCCATTGAACATCAGCGCGTAGAGGCGTTCCATGCGGCCAGCTCTCCCTTTGGAATTGGTGCAGATGAAGACGACGTGCGACCTGCATGAAGATTACGGCAATGCGATAGAGATCCTGCCCTATGGGCTGACCTCTTACGGGGCCAGGACCTGTTTTCAGGGTCCGATCGAAACCCTCAAATGCTACGAAGACAACACCAAACTGCGGGAAATGTCGCGCAGCGAGGGCGACGGGCGCGTCCTGGTGGTGGATGGCGGGGCGTCGCTGCACGCGGCCCTGCTGGGCGGGCGCCTGACCCGGCGCTTTGCCGAGAACGGCTGGGCCGGGCTGGTGATCTGGGGCGCGGTGAAGGACGTGACCGAGCTCCGCCAGATCGACATCGGGGTGCTGGCCCTGGGCCATATCCCGCGCCACGGCATGGCACGCGGCGACGGGCAGGTGGATGTGCGCCTGCACCTGGGCGGCGCCCGGGTCGACCCCTACGGCTATCTCTTCCATGACGCGGACGGCACGGTGATCTTCCCGCCCGAGATCGCACACCCCTTCGGCTAGGCCTGGGAAAAGACCCGCCCGTCAAACAGCTTGCGTGCCGTGCGCAGGGTGCCCGCGCCGGTGATGGCGCCCTCCGCGTCGGTTTCGATCAGCACCTCGGCGGCGCCCGAGGGGTGCTCGATCCGGAACCGGCCGTCGGCGGGCAGGTGGGCCAGGGCGGCGGCGGGGCTGCCCTCGACCAGGCAGGCCGAGGCCACGGTGACGGCGGCGAAAACCCCGATCGAGGCATGGCAACGATGCGGGATGAAGCTGCGGGTGCTGATCGCGCCACCATCGCTGGGGGCCGAGACCAGGGTCATCTTCGGCACCGATTTCTCGGTGACATCGCCCAGGTTCATCAGCGGCCCGGCACTCCGGCGGATCGCCTCCAGCCGCTCTTTCAACGCGCTGTTCGCCTCCAGCTCGTCGCGGGTCTCGGCACCGGTCAGCCCCAGATCGCTGGCCGCCAGGATCACGCAGGGCATTCCGTTGTCGATCAGGGTGCAGGCCACACCCTCGATCACGTCCACGCCCCGCCCGGTGGGCAGCATGACGCCGCCCCCGGTCATCGACCCGGCCGTGCCGGTGAACATCAGCGGCACCGGGGCATGACGGCCGGGCACCCCGTCGATGCTGGCCTCCCCCGCGTAGGTCACCCGCCCACCCGGCGTCTGCACCTTCGCCACGGCCACCTCGCCGGTGTTGCGCATATGGATCCGTACCGGGGTCACATCGCCTGCCACGGGCACCAGCCCGCGTTCGATGGCCGCAGGCCCTACGCCCGCCAGGATATTCCCGCAGCCCTGGGCGTCGGTGACGATGGCCTGATCGACGAAGACCTGAAGAAAGAGGTAATCCACATCCGCATCCGCCTGCGTCGGCGGGCCCAGCACGGCCACTTTCGAGGTCAGCGGATCCGCCCCCCCGATCCCGTCGATCTGCCGCGGATCGGGCGATCCCATGATCCCAAGCAACAGCGCATCCCGCGCCGCCACGTCTTCGGGCAGATCCGAGGCCAGGAAATAGGCCCCCTTCGAGGTCCCGCCCCGCATCCACAGGCAGGGAATGCCATCAGTCTCATTGTGCATCGCGCCTCTCCCATCACCGGGCCTGCAATACTCCGGGGGTGAATTGAGCCGCAGGCTCAAGAGGGGGCAGCGCCCCCTCCCCCTCAGATGTACTTCAGCCCCTTGGCCTCCAGCCGGGGCCGCATGTCGTAGATGTCGAGGCCCAGCTCGCCCGCCGCCAGGCGCACCCGCTTGGCCTCTTCCGCCGCCAGACGCTTGCGCGTCGCGGCCAGCACGGTCTCGGCCTCCTCGCGGCGCACCACGCAGACACCGTCGTCGTCGGCCACCACGATATCGCCCGCGCGGATCGCCTGACCGGCGCAGACGATATCCACGTTCACCGACCCAAGCGTTTCCTTTACCGTCCCCTGGCAGGACACGGCCTTGGACCAGACGGGAAAGTTCATCTCGCGCAGGTCGGCGGTGTCGCGCACGCCCGCGTCGATGATCAGGCCGCGACAGCCCCGGGCCTGGGCCGAGGTCGCCAGCAGGTCGCCGAAATAGCCGTTGTCGCAGGGCGAGGTCGGCGCCAGCACCAGCAGATCGCCCGGCTGAAGCTGTTCGATCGCCACATGCAGCATCCAGTTGTCCCCCGGCGGGGCCGAGATGGTCACGGCGCTGCCTGCCACCTTCACCCCCTGCTGGATGGGCCGCATGTAGGCGGCCAGACAGCCGGTGCGGCCCGCGGCCTCGTGCACCGTGGCCACGCCCGCGGCGGCCAGTTCGTCGATGATCGCCGGGTCGGCGCGTTGGATGTTCTGAACGACAACGCCCATGGGTCAGTCCTTCTTTTCTACCGGCGGGGTGCCGTGGGTGTGGAATGTCTCGATGGTCTTCAGGCCCCAGGCCTGGCCCTTCTTGCGGTCGGCCTCGGTCCAGACCACGGGCTCCCAGCTGGGATCCAGGATCAGCCGGGCGCCGGCATTGGCCAGCTCGATCCGGTTGCCCGCCGGCTCCCAGGCATAGAGGAAGAACGACCCCTGGATCGCGTGCTTGTGCGGCCCGGTCTCGATATGCACGCCGTTCTCCAGATAGATATCGGCGGCGCGCAGGATGTCCTCGCGGGTGTCGGTGGCGAAGGTGACATGGTGCAGACGGCCCTGGCCGCCGCCGCGTTCCTCGGAACAGACCAGGTCATAGGTCTTGTTGTTGCACGAGAACCAGCAGCCCCCCATGCGCCCGTTGTCCAGCTGGATATACTCGGTCACGCGCGAGCCGAGGCAGGTATCCACCCAGTCCTTGAAGGCGCGCACGTCCTCGCCCAGCAGGTTGACGTGGTCGATGCGGCGCGGGCTGATGCCCTGGGCATGATAGCGCGAGGCGAGGTTCTTCAGCGCCGAGGCATCCTCGGGCGGGGCCTGGTATTTCACCGTATCCCAGTACAGCTCGAAAACATGGCCGAAGGGATCTTCGAAGCGGTAGGCGCGCCCGTGGCTCTGGTCGCCTTCGACCCAGCCGTGCTTCACGTAATCGCTGGCCTCGATGGCCGCCACCCGCCGCTCCAGCGCCTCGGGCGAGGCGACGCGATAGCCGATATGGCCAATGCCCGTGGTATCGGCCCGCGTCAGCTTCAACGAGCAGAACTCGTAATCCTCCCAGGCGCGCAGATAGGCGCTGGTCTCATCCTCGGCGGAGAGTTTCAGCCCGAAAACCCGGGTGAAGAAGTCGAGGCTTTCGTCATACTTGTCGGTCAGCACTTCGACATGGCCCAGATGGGCCAGGTCGGGTTGCGGCATGGTGGGTGTGTCAGACATGGTTTCCTCCCTCAAACCGCGTCACAGCTCGTCGACGGTGCGCGGGAAGATCGACTGGAACCCTTCCGCGTACTTGCAGTCGCGCCCGCCGGACATGCCGCCCGAATTGCGCTTGAAGTGGTTCGCCCGTTGCTGGGCGACGCGGGTGTAATAGTCCCACAGGTGGACCTGGCCGTTCATGCATTCCATCGCCGCGCGCTTCTTGTCCCAGACCGGCGTGATGTCGAGGAAGGTGTCGGGCTTCCATCCCATCTGCTCGGTCTGATGCGGCTCGAACAGGTAAAGCTGCGGCGCGCCCAGCACCTTTTCGCCCGGGTTGTGGCCCCAGGCCTGGGCGATCATCCGGCATTCCAGGGCGATCTGGGTCATGTACATATGGTCGGTGTTGTAGGGGTCGTACTGGCTGTGGCTCAGCATGAACTTGGGCTGCACCTTGCGGATCAGGTCGACCAGGGCGAACTTGTCTTCCTTCTCCATGTGCAGCGGGTAGTCGCCCAGGTCGAAGCATTCCAGATGCGCGGCGCCCAGGGCCTCGGCGGCGGCCTCGGCCTCGCCCCGGCGGATCGCCTTCACTTCGTCCAGGGTCTTGCCCTCTTTCCACAGGCGGGCGCTTTCGCCGCGCTCGCCGAAGCTGAGGCAGGCGATGGTCACGTCATAACCCTTCTCGGCATGAAGCGCGATGGCCCCGCCGCAGCGCCAGACGAAATCGGCGGCATGGGCGGAGATGACCAGAACGGTGGGCTTGTCGGACATGGGATCCTCCTTCGGACGGGCGGCGCCGGGGTGGCGGGCCGGGCTGTGTTTCGCGCGGACAATCCGCGATCGGGGCGGAAAACCCAAATTTGAAGAAAGTGACCTGTTATAAGTTCATGCTATAGTTATATTCAGATCCTGAGAGGGGTATTCGCATGTTTGCGAATGAATTGCGCCGGGCATTGCAGTCGGGCCGGGGCCTGCGGCGTGCGAAATGGGGGCGGCGATGAAATGGAACCTGCGGCACCTTCGGGTGTTCCTGGCGGTCTGCGGCAGCTGTTCGGTGTCGCGCGCGGCGCAAGAGTGCAACCTGTCGCAACCCGCCGCGACCCAGGCCATCGCCAAGCTGGAGCGTGACCTGGCGCAGCCGCTGTTCCGGCACCTGTCCCAGGGCCTGTTCCCGACCGCGGCGGGCGAGGCCTTGGCGGCGCGGGTGGCGCGGGCGTTGCGGCGGTTGGATGCGGCGGCGGCCCCGATCTCGGCCCGGTTGGCCACGACCGCCAGCTATGCCCAGCTGGAGGCGCTGATCGCGCTGCGCGAGACCGGCAATTTCACCCTGGCGGCGCGCCAGCTGGGGCTGGCCCAGCCCACGGTGCACCGCGCCATCGCCTATCTGGAATCAGAGGCGCGGCGGCCCCTGTTCGACCGGTCCGCCCAGGGCATCCGCGCCACCCGTGCCGCGCTGCAACTGGCCGATGCCGCGCGCCTGGCCTTTGCCGAACTGGAGCAGGGAGAGATGGAACTGGCCGAAATGGCGGGCCGCGCGGCGGGCCGGATCGTCATCGGGGCCATGCCGCTGGCGCGTTCGTCCCTGCTGCCGCGTGCCATCGTGGCCTTTCGCGCCGACCGTCCCGACATCCCCATCCGGGTGGATGAAGGCCCCTACGACGACCTGCTGGCCGGGCTGCGCCGGGGCGAGATCGACTTTCTGATCGGCGCGCTGCGCGATCCGCTGCCGATCGGTGACGTGGTGCAGAAACCCCTGTTCGAGGATGACCTGATCGCCGTGGTCGGCCCCGACCATCCGCTGCGCGATCGGCCCGATTTGACGCCCCGGGACGTGGCGCCGGGGCCCTGGGTGCTGGCCCGCCAGGGCACCCCCTCGCGGCAGATTTTCGACGCGCTGTTTCGCGGCTCCCGGCCTGACAGCATCGTCGAGACCGGCTCTATGATCCTGATGCGGGAACTGCTGCGCGCCTCGGGCCATATCGGGTTCATCTCGCGCCTTCAGGCCGCCGCCGAGATCGAGCTGGGCCTGATGGTGCCGCTGCCGCTGGCGCTGCCCGGCACCGGGCGGCCGATTGGCCTGACCACCCGCCGGGATTGGATACCGACCGCCGCGCAAGAGGCTTTGCTGAAAGAACTCTCAATCTCGATAAGACAAAAGTCGTATTAGTTTTAGATAATATCACAGTTGAATATTTGCTCACGACACTGTGTAATTGAACAAGTAAACAATATCGTTGTGTACATATCCCGGTTTGAATGGGGGCCGGGATCTTGGTTGGGACAAAAATTTATGAGTATGATTGGGCACGTGAGCAACGGACCGGAATTTGACCTGGAAGTCTCCAGCGTCGCAAGCAAACACGTCCTGCTGGACATCCTGGTACATCTTTTGCGGCGGGCGCATTTCCGCTGTGAATCGCTGTTCCCGGGGGTTTTCGCGGAATATGACATCACCTCGCGGCAATTGTCCCTGCTGGTGGCCATTGGCCAACAGCCCAATTCCTCGCAAAAGACCATTGGCGAAGCCGTGGCGCTGGACGTGAACACGGTCAGCGATACCTTGCGCCGGATGGAGCGGAAGGGCCTGGTGCGGCGTGAGGCCTCGCTGACCGACGCGCGTTCGATCTGCGTCAGCCTGACCCGCAAGGGGTTCCTGCTGCTGGAAAGCGCGGATGAGGACATGGCGCGGCTGGAAAAGCGCGTGGCCACCAATCTGAGCGGCGACGAGGAAGAGCAGCTGAAATACCTGCTGCGCAAGATGCTGAACGTTGAGCTGCCGAAAAGCCACTGACGGGCCGCGCCCGGGCGCGCGGGGGATGCGCGCCCAGACAGAGTTTCGTGCCGCCGGGCCTTAGCCCAGGCGGGTGACGAAACGGGTTTCCAGATAGCTTTCGATCGCTTCTGAGCCGCCCTCGGTGCCCATGCCGCTGTCGCCGATGCCGCCGAAGGGCACTTCGGGCATCGACAGGCCCAGGTGGTTGATCGTCAGCATCCCGGCGCGGACCTCGTCCTGAAGGCGCTGCGCGCGGCGCGACGAGGTCGTCCAGGCGTAGGAGGCCAGGCCGAAGGGCAGGCGGTTGGCCTCGGCAAAGATCTCATCCTCGGTGGTGTAGCGGTTGACGATGGCCAGGGGCCCGAAGGGTTCGTCGTTCATCATCAGCGCATCGGTGGGCACGTCGCAGATCACCGTGGGCTCGAAGAAGTTGCCCGCATTGCCGATCCGCTTGCCGCCGGTTTTCACCGTGGCGCCCTTGGCCACGGCATCGTCGATCATGGCGGTGATCGCGGGGATGCGGCGGTCGTTGGCCAGCGGGCCCATCTCGGTCCCCTCGGCGGTGCCGTCACCGACCTTCAGCGCCCCATAGGCCGCGGCGAAGCCCTCGGTGAAGGCATCGGCCACCCCCTCCTGCACCAGGAAACGGGTGGGCGAGACGCAGACCTGGCCCGCGTTGCGCTGCTTGGCACCCAGCATTCCGGCGATGGCGGCCTCGACATCGGCGTCATCGAAGATCAGCACCGGGGCATGGCCGCCCAGCTCCATCGTGGCGCGTTTCATGTGCTGGCCTGCCAGACCCATCAGCATCTTGCCCACCGGGGTGGATCCGGTGAAGGA
Source organism: Pseudooceanicola aquaeponti (assembly GCF_050897975.1). Taxonomy (NCBI): domain Bacteria; kingdom Pseudomonadati; phylum Pseudomonadota; class Alphaproteobacteria; order Rhodobacterales; family Paracoccaceae; genus Pseudooceanicola; species Pseudooceanicola aquaeponti. Next base: position 331,671 of record NZ_JBPAXY010000002.1, on the reverse strand, counting down.
CACCTTCTTGATCACCGGATGGGGGATCAGATAGCCCGAGATTTCCGCCGGATCGCCGTAGACCAGGTTCAGCACGCCCGCGGGCACACCGGCCTCGACGAAGGCGCGGATCAGCTCGGCGGGCGAGGCCGGGGTTTCCTCGGGCGCCTTGACGATGATCGTACAGCCGGTGGCCAGCGCCGCCGAGACCTTGCGCACCACCTGGTTGATCGGGAAGTTCCAGGGGGTGAAGGCGGCGACGGGGCCGACGGCCTCCTTGATGGTCAGCTGGGTGACGCCGGGCTTGCGCGCCGGGATCACCTGGCCATAGGCGCGGCGCGCTTCTTCGGCGAACCAGTCGATGGTGTCGCAGGCGCCCAGGATCTCGACCTTGGCCTCGGCCAGGGGCTTGCCCTGTTCGGCGGTCATGATCGCGGCGACCTCATCGGCGCGGCCGCGCAGGATATCGGCGGCGCGGCGCATGATCTTCGACCGTTCGAAGGCGGCGGTGCGTTTCCATTCGGGGAAGGTGCGGTCGACGGCGGCCAGGGCGCGGTCCAGATCCTCGATGCCCGCATGGGCGCAGCGGCCGATTTCCTCGCCGGTGGCGGGGTTCACGACGCCAAGGGTCTTGCCAGAGGCCGACGGCACCCAGGCGCCGTCGATCAGAAGAAGCGTGTCGGGATAGCTCATGGCCCTGTCCTTTCCTGCGCGCCCCGGGGCGGGCGCCTGCGGGCCGCGCGGGCGGCCAAATCGGGTTCGGGCATATCTGTCAAATATTTTGAGCGCTCTTGCAAGGCTTCAGGCGGCCCGGGAAAGGTGAAAACCTTGTGAAAGGGCGCCCATAGCGAGGCGGGCGCGCCGCAAGGGCGCGCCCGTCAGGCAATGGAATCGCTGAATACTGAGCGGAGAGGGCGCCTAAACCGTTGGAAAGCGGGCCGGGTCCGGCCTCAGGCCGGGACGCGGGTCAGGGTGACCTCGGTTCCTGCCGTGCCATTGTCCAGCGCCTGCGGTTTGCGCAGATGCACCCGGGCCGAGCGCACGGGCGCGCAGTCCAGCAGGCGCCGGGCCAGGCGTTCGGCGAAGATCTCGACCAGGCCCACCTGGGTGGCGGCGATCTCTTCGGCCAGCTGGCCCACCAGGCGATAGTCCAGCGCCAGGGTCAGGTCGTCGGCGTCGGGGGGCGTGACTTCCATCTCGACGTCCAGGATCAGGGGCTGGCGCAGCCCCTGTTCATGGCCCAGCACGCCGATCAGCGCCTCGATGCGCAGATCGCGCACGAAGACCTTGGTGCGGACCGTCGCGCGCCCCGGCATCGCCCCGTCAGCCATCGGCCAGGCGCGGCGACATCGGGTCGGTGATCCGCTGCGCCTGAAAGGTGTCGGGCAGGGGGGTCAGGTCGATCTTTGCCACGATGCCCGCGGCGTTGAACGGGTCGCCCTCGGCGAAGGCGCGGGCGTCGGCCAGCGACTTGGCCTCCAGGATCCCGAAGTTGCCGATCCCCACACCGGCCTCGTCCTGAAGGGCAGAGCCGATCAGGACCGAGGCCAGGCCATTGCCGCCCGAGCCGACCCAGGCGCGGTGTGCGGGGCGATGTTCGTCCCGGGCCGCGTCCTGGCCCGGGTGGTGCAGACAGCGCATCAGGAAGAAGGCCATCAGAGGTTCTCCAGCACGACCATGCCGGCGCCGGTCATCGAGGCGGGGGCGTGGTAATGCTTCATCTTCAGCTCGACCTTGTCATCCATGGCGGCGCGCATCACCAGCCACATGATCAGCTCTGCCCCTTCCGAGCCGAACTGCTCGACATAGTCCTCGCGGCTCATGTCGCGGAACTTCTCGTAGTTGTTGGCGATGTTGTTCAGCCAGTCCTGATCGGCCTCGCGGTTGATGAAGCCCGCGCGGCTGCCTTGCAGCTGGTGGCTCAGCCCGCCGGTGCCCATGATCACCACGCGCTCGTCGCCGGGGAAGCTTTCGATCGCCTCTCGCAGGACCTTGCCCATTTCCCAGCAGCGTTGCGGGGTGGGGATCGGGTACTGGATGGTGTTCACCCAGATCGGCAGCACCTTCACCGGCCAGTTCTCGGGGCGGCCGAAGAACAGCTCCATCGGCACTTGCAGACCGTGGTCCACTTCGATCTCGCGGCAGACCAGCGGGTCGAAGTGGTTCTCGACCAGCTTGTCGACGAAATGCCACGACAGGTCCGTGGCGCCCTCGAAGGACGGGATTGAGCGGCGGCCATAGCCCTCGTCCACGGGGTCGTAATGGTCGGCCACGCCCACGGCGAAGGTGGGCACGCGGTCCAGGAAGAAGGTGTTGCCGTGGTCGTTGAAGATGACCACCGCGATGTCGGGTTTCTTCTCGGCCATCCATTCCTTGCCGGGAATGTAGCCGTCGAAGAAGGGTTTCCAGTCGGGGCTGTCGGCAATGCCCTTGTCAAGCGCCGCGCCGATGGAGGGTACGTGGCTGGTGCCCACGCCGCCGATGATCTTGGCCATTATTCTTTCCCCAGTCGCTGTTTCAGGAAGTCCGCGTGGTCGAGGCCCGCCTGGGCCGCGCCAATGGCGGTGATCGGGGTCGGGTCGACCGCGGCGATCTTCAGGATGAAGAACAGGTTGCCGCCCATGGCCACCATCCGGTTCCAGTCGCGGGACATCACCGCGTCCTTCTGCTCGGGCGTCAGCTTGTAACGGTCAAGGAAGGCTTCCTCGTCCGCCTTGAAGGCCTCGCGGTTGGCCGGGTCGCCCAGCGACATGGCCATCTTGTTGATCCGATAGCCGTTGATCGAGCCCTGACGGTCGAACAGCGGGGTTTCGGGGATCTGTGCGTCGGACATCAGAACTCCTCCTCATGGGTTTTCAGCCAGGCGGCGATGCAGGCCACCGTCTCTTCGGGCCGTTCAACGGGCAGGAAATGGCCCGCCTGGTCGATCACCTGCACCTCTGCCCGGGGCAGAAGGGCTGCGATTTCATGGTGTTGCTGGGCCGGAGACCAGCCATCCTGCGCACCGGTGATCAGCAGCACGGGGCAGGGAATATCTGCAAGGTAGGTCTTGGCGTCGGGCCGGTCCAGCAGAGCGCGGATCTGGCGCTCGTGCACCTCGGCGCCCATCTTCAGGACCATCTCGGTCAGGTCTGCGACCAGGGCGCTGTCCGTCACGCGGTCGGGCGCCAGCATCGGCGGCAGCCATTCGGCGGCCAGGCGCGTCATGTCCTCATGCGCCAGGGCGACCTTGGCCAGCCGCTTGGGCTCTTCGCCGGGCTTCACGCCGTCATGGCCGGTGTTGGCCAGGATCATGCCGCAGATACGCTCGGGGGCCTGGTGAGCCATCTCCATGGCGACGCGGCCGCCCATGGAATGGCCGGCCAGCACCAGCGGGCCGGGGTGGTCGCGTAGCAGGCGGGCGGCCATGGCGGGAATGCTGGCCTCTTGCGAGACATCGGCATCGGCCACGGGCAGCGGCGCAGCCTCGGCCACGGCACGCCAGACGCGGGCATCGGAAACCAGTCCGGGGATGAGCAGCAATGTCGACATGGCGGTCCTCCTTCCTCCACGGCGCATACATGAGGCAGGGGAATAGCTTGATTTTGACGATTCAACAAGAGTGAATTGCGCCAAATGTATACATGGCGCAGAGATGACCCGGTCAACTGGTGCGGGTTCTCGGCAATTGGTTTGCGATATTTCGCGCTCATGTATACAAATCGGGGGAGGAGCCAGGAGACCAGAATGCCACGGGAATCGACAGCCAAGACACATGCCATGCGCGCACTGGTAGAGCTGCGCAAGCGGATCACCAAGGGTGAGTTGCCCGGTGGCACACGGCTGTTCGAGGTGGCTCTGGCCGAAGATCTGCAAGTGTCGCGCACCCCGGTGCGCGAGGCCATGTCGCGCCTGGCCGAAGAGGGCCTGCTGGAGCGCGCGCCCTCGGGCGGGTTCATGGTGCGCAGCTTTGCCTATTCCGACGTGCTGGACACGCTGGAGCTGCGCGGCGTGCTGGAGGGCACCGCGGCGCGGCTGGCCGCCGAACGTGGCGTGCCCGAGGCCAAGCTGCGCGAGATCACCGAGATTGTGCGCAAGCTGGACGAGGTTTTCGGCGACGAGCCGGGCGAGGTGGATTTCGAGGCCTATTCCGACCTCAATGGCCAGTTCCACGAGGCCCTGGCGGCCCTGCCCGGCTCGCCCACCTTCGAGCGCGAGCTGGCGCGGGTGAAATCCCTGCCCTTCGCCTCGCCCTCGGCCTTTCTGCCCAACGAGGGACGCCTGTCGGCCTTCCGCCGGTCGCTGGCCATCGGGCAGGAGCAGCACCGCGAGCTCGTGGCGGCCATCGCCGCCCGCGAAGGCACCCGGGCCGAGGCCCTGGCGCGGGAACATGCCCTGGCCGCGCGCCGCAACCTTGAATACATTTTCTCGGGCGAGCACAGCCTGGTGACCACGGTCCCCGGTCTGGAACTTGTTGCGCCTGCGGAAAAATAACGGCGCCGCACCTTAGTAAAAACAGGCAAAAACCTGCTTTCCTGCGCATTTTTTCGCCCGGGATCGCGCAATTTTCTCTTGCTTTTTGCCGCGCGAGTCGCGATCCCATGTATACATCATCATGTGAATGGGAGGAGCCTCCACATGGCAATCCAAAGTCTTTCCTCGGTCATCGCAGCCGCAGGTAACCCCGTCGACCTGCTGCGCAACTCGCAAAGCGGTATCTATGTGTACCCGGTGGTCGCGCCCGAATACTCGAACTGGCGCAGCGAACAGCAGGCCTGGCGCGACACCGCCGTCCTGTTCGACCAGACGCACCACATGGACGAGCTGATCGTCGAAGGCCCCGACGCCGAAGCCTTCCTGGCCTATGTCGGCATCAACGGTTTCAAGAACTTCGACCTGAACAAGGCGAAGCACTTCGTCCCCGTCACCCCCGCGGGTCACGTCATCGGCGACATGATCATCTTCCGCGAGCGTGAAGACAAATTCGTCCTGGTGGGCCGTCAGCCGACCGCCAACTGGACCAAGTTCCAGGCCGCCATCGGCAAATGGAACGTCCGTCTGTTCCACGACCCCCGCTCTGATTCGCGCCCCGATGGCGAGCGCGTGCTGCGCACCCACTACCGCTTCCAGATCCAGGGCCCCGACGCCAACAAGATCTTCGACGAGATCAACGGCGGTCCGGTTCCGGACATCAAGTTCTTCTGCGTCGACTGGATCAACATCGGCTCGAAGAGGGTGCAGGCGCTGCGTCACGGCATGGCCGGCGCGCCGGGTCTGGAAATCTGGGGCCCCTACAAGGACCGCGACTACGTCCTGTCCACCATCCTGGAAGCCGCCAAGAAAGTGGGCGTCGACCTGCGCCGCGTGGGTTCGCGCGCCTATTCCACCAACACCGTGGAATCCGGCTGGATCCCCTCGCCGCTGCCCGGCATCTACACCGGCGACGGCATGATGGCCGAATACCGCGACTGGCTGGGCGCCGACGCCTATGAAGCCGTGGGTTCGGTGGGTGGCTCCTACGTCACCGACAACATCGAAGACTATTACACCAACCCGTTCGAGCTGGGTTACGGCTTCTACATCGGCTGGAAGAAGGACGACTTCATCGGCAAGGACGCCCTGACCAAGCTGAAGGACGCGCCCAGCAACCGCAAGAAGGTCACCTTCGAGTGGAACCCCGAGGACGTGCTGAAGGTCATCGCCTCGAACTTCGAGGAAGGCACCCCCTGCAAGTGGATCGACTTCCCGCAGCCCAACTACGCCTCCTCCTCCACCGACATGGTGATGCAGGGCGACAAGATGGTCGGCATGTCGATGTTCAACGGCTACTCGTTCAACGAGCGCCGCTGCCTGTCGCTGGGCGTCGTGTCCCAGGACGTGCAGGTCGGCGACGTGCTGACCCTGAAATGGGGCGAGCCGGACGACACCCAGAAGACCTCGACCGAGAAGCACCGCCAGGCGGACATCCGCGTGCGCGTCTCGGACACGCCTTACGCCAAGGAAGCGCGTGAGAACTACGCCGACAGCTGGCGCACCAAAGGCTGATACAGCCCTCCTTGTGTATCCCCGGGGTTGTTTTCTGCCCCGGGGGTCACGAGATTTTTGATGCCAACGCCGCGGAATCCGGGTGAAGTCTCGGAAATGTCGCGTATTCTGTGTATGCATCACGGGAAGACGGCGCGTGGAGGAGCCCGCGCCGGGATCCATCATACGGGAGGAATATCATGAACAAACTTGCAACCGGCCTGGCCCTTGCGGGCGCGCTGGCCTTTGGCGCCGCAGCGCAGGCCGAAGAACTGTCCTTCGCCCACTTCGCCGCCCCCACCCACACCCTGACCGGGTCGGTCATCGAGCCGCTGAACGACAGCCTGTCGGCCGCCACCGGTGGCGAGCTGACCGTGCGCGCCTATCCGGGCGGTGAGCTGGGCAAGGGCCCGCTGGAGCAATACGTCCGCGTCGTGCAGGGCGTGGCCGATATCGTCTGGGGCCTGCCGGGCTATACCTCGTCGCAGTTCCTGAAGACCATGATCGCCGAAATGCCCGGCGTTATTCCTGATGGTGAGCCGGGTTACCCGGGCATCTGGGCCGCGATGGACGAGATCAGCCAGGAATTCCCGGCGACCAAGCCGCTGGCCGTCTGGACCTCTGAGCCGAACATCTTCATCATGAAGGACAAGGACATCCGCACCCCGGCCGACCTGGAAGGCCTGAAGATGCGCGTGGCCGGCTCGACCTCTGCCGCGATGATCGAAGCCCTGGGCGCGACCCCGGTGCAGATGCCCGCAGGCGAGATCTACAACGCCCTGCAAACCGGCCTGATCGACGGTGTGGTCACCGGCGCCTCGGCCGTGACCGACTTCAAACTGTCGGAAGTGGCCAACAGCTACACCGTCGGCGCACCCCTGGGCCGCCTGACCTTCTATGTCGTCATGAACCAGGGCCGCTATGACGGTCTGTCGGACGAGATGAAGGCCGCGATCGACGCCGCCGCCGGTCCCGAGCTGTCGAAATCGGCCGAGGATGCCTGGAACCGCGTCGCCGCCGAGACCATCGCCGGTCTTGAGGCCGACAGCTCGAAAACCGTCATCACCCTGTCCGACGACGAAGCCGCCGCCTTTGGCGCGCTGACCTCGCCGGTGACCCAGGCGACGGTCGACGAGATCGGTGGCCAGGCCGCGCTGGAGGCCATGCAGGCCGCATACGAGTAAGGACCCGCAATGCTGGGAACCCTCAGAAAGATCGCGGACGGGCTTATCGGCCTGTCCGCATTCATTGGCACCCTGGGTCTGATCTTCGTGACCCTGGTGGTGCTTGTCGACGTGATCGGGCGCACCGCCGGGTCGCCGCTGACCGGGGCGCAGGATTACACCCAGATGGGGATGGTGATCATCGTCTTCGGTGGCATGGCCCTGTGCGACAAGCTGGGCGGGCACGTCTCCGTCGACATCTTCGAACGCAGCTTCTCGCCGCGTTTCAACCATGTGCTGGACATCCTGGCCGCCATCCTGGGCGCGGTGATCTTCGTCGGCATCGCCTATACCGTCTATGACAGCTCGAAACTGTCGCAGATGCTGAAGCTGGCCACGAACATTGTCCGCCTGCCGAAATGGTATTTCCAGTGGGGCCTGTCGGCACTGGCCCTTGTCACCGCCCTGGGCATGATCCTGCGCGCGGTGGAACTGACGCTGGGTGGCTGGGCCGCCCGGGCCGAGAAGGAGATCCGTGAATGAGCGGGGAAATGATCGGCCTCGTCGGCATGTTGATCCTGCTGGCGCTTCTTATCCTGCGGGTGCCCGTGGCCCTGTCGATGTTCGCCGTGGGCTTCGTCGGCATCTGGGTGCTGCGCGACCTGAACTCGGCCATGTCGCTGATGGCCTCTGAGAGCTTTACCCTCGCCTCGTCCGCCGAACTGGTGGTGGTGCCGCTGTTCATCCTGATGGGCAACGTCGCCTCTGTCACGGGGATGAGCGCGAGCCTTTATGACGCCGCCTATGCGATCATCGGCCGTCTGCGCGGCGGCCTGGCCTCGGCCACGGTGCTGGGCTGCGCGGGCTTTGCGGCGCTGTCGGGCTCGTCGGTGGCCTCGGCGCTGACCATGGGCAAGGTGTCCATGTCGCAGATGGACCGCTTCAACTACGACAACCGCCTGTCCACCGGCGTGGTGGCCGCAGGCGGCACCCTGGGGATCCTGATCCCGCCCTCGACCGGCTTCGTGATCTACGCGATCCTGACCCAGCAAAGTATCGGCCGCCTGTTCCTGGCGGGGGTCCTGCCGGGCCTTCTGATGCTGGCGATGTTCATCGCCGCGATCACCATCATGTGCTGGATCTGGCCGCACTTCGGCCCCAAGGGGCCGAAAACCACCCTGGGTGAAAAGGCCCAGAAGATGATCGGCGCGCTGCCGGTGCTGCTGGTGGTGATCCTGACCATCGGCGGGATCTACACCGGGTTCTTCTCGCCGACCGAGGCCTCGGCCGTGGGCGCGGGCCTTGTGATCATCATCGCCACCCTTCAGGGGCGCCTGACCTTCCGCCGCTTCTGGGAGGCCGCGAAGGACAGCGTGGTGACCACAGCCACGGTGATGCTGATCCTGATTGCCGCCCATATGATCAACCCCTTCCTGGCCCTGACCCATATCCCGGCGCTGGTCGGTGACTTCCTGGCCGGGCTCGAGGTGGGGCCGATTGCCATCCTGGCGCTGATCCTGCTGAGCTACCTGATCCTGGGCTGCTTCCTGGAAGGCTTTGCCATGTTGGTGCTGACCATGCCGATCTATTTCCCGGTGATCATGCAACTGGGCCTGGATCCGATCTGGTTCGGCGTGCTGGTGGTGCTGACGCTGGAAATGGGGCTGATCTCGCCGCCCGTGGGGGTGAACGTCTTCATCGTCAAATCGGTGGCGCGCGACGTGCCGCTGGCGCGGATCTTCGCCGGGGTCACGCCCTTCTGGTTCGCCATGCTGGCGACGCTGATCCTGCTGGTGGCCTTCCCGCAGATCGTGCTGATCCTGCCCAATACCATGATGCAGTAACGGTGGCGGGGGCCTGGCCCCCGCGGCCTGCCCTCTGCGTGTGAATACATTCTTCGGCGGGTATGCTCGGGCATCCGCCGAAAACTTGCGTTTGTGCCCGTAGCTCTTGTGGGAATCGTCACGTCATGTATACATTCGGTCAGGGATTACGGAGGAGACTGCAAGAAATGATCTCGTTCATCGGACGACGCGACAAAGGGGGCTCTGCCACCGGGGCCGGGCTGCACCAGCTTGTGCAGGGCTATTCCATCGAGGTGATGCCGCGCACGGCCGCCAAGATCGAGGATTTCCGCACCCTTCTGCCCGCAGGCACCCGCGTATACATCGCCCATATCGAAGGCACGCCCATCGAGGACATGGTGGCCACCGCGAAACGCATCGCGGACGAGGGCTTCCCGGTGATGCCGCACTTCCCCGCGCGCATCATCCAGGACAAGGCGACGCTGGAAGACTGGATCAAGCGCTATCAGGGCGAGGCCGGTGTGGATCAGGCCCTGCTGCTCGCGGGCGGCGTGGCAAAGCCCCATGGCGATTTCCACTCTTCCATGCAGCTGATGGAAACCGGTCTGTTCGATCAGCACGGGTTCAAGCGGCTGCATGTGGGCGGCCACCCCGAGGGCAACAAGGATATCGACCCCGACGGGTCTACCCGCCTGGTGGATGAGGCGATGCAGTGGAAGCAGGCCTTCTCGGAACGCACCGATGCCGAAATGGCCATCGCCACCCAGTTTGCCTTCGAGGCCCAGCCGGTGCTGGACTGGATCGCGCGCCTGCGCGCCGAAGGGGTCGATCTGCCGGTGCATGTGGGCATCGCGGGCCCCGCGAAGCTGCAAACGCTGATCAAGTTCGCCATCGCCTGCGGTGTCGGCCCCTCGCTGAAGGTGCTGCAAAAGCGCGCCATGGATGTGACCAAGCTGATGCTGCCCTACGAGCCGACCGAGGTTCTGACCGACTTCGCCGAGGCCCAGGCCACGGTCGAACACACGCCTGCACAGCTGCACTTCTTCCCGCTGGGCGGGATCAAGGCCACCGCCAACTGGGCGATGCAGCATGGCGCCGAGCCGGTGAAGGCCGCCAGCTAAGCCTCCTTGCGCGGGCCGTCCCGGGGGCGGCCCGCCTGCTACATGACCAGCTGCGCCAGCAGCCCCAGGCCTAGGGGCACCGGCAGCGAATAGAGCAGCCGCACCCGGGCGAAACGTCCCCCCAACATCGGCACCTCGTAGCTCATGATCCTGAGGATCGAGTAGATGCACCAGGCCGTCACATAGGCGGTCAGGGCGCCGAAGGTGGCGCCCGCCTTCAGCGCCGAGGCACCGATGGCGAAGGCCACGAAGGGCCCGCCCGGGGTCAGCGCCCCGAAGACCGAGGCGATCAGCAGCCCGGTGATCCCGGCGCTGTCGCCCAGGAAGCGCTGCACGAAGGCCTCGGGCAGCAGCAGGGCCAGGAACCCGGCCGAGATCATCCCCAGCACCAGACGCGGCAGCATGAAAAGGAAGGTGTCGAGGCTGACCGTCCAGAGGCTGCGCAGCTCGGAGGCATGGTCGCGCCGCACCCGCGCCAGGGCCCAGAGGGCGGCGGCCCAGATGATCACGCTGCCGATCAGGATATTCATTCCGCCGCCTCCCGCGTCTGTGCGTCGCGCCGCCGCCGCGCCACATGGCGCACCGCCAGCCCCAGCAGGATCGGCACCGGCAGGGTCATCAGCACCCGCAGCCCGACGAAATGGGCGGGCAGGAAGGACAGCTCCCAGATCAGGGTGCGGTTGGCCGACAAAAGCACCCAGCCCGACACCATGGCCACCCCCGCCGCCATGTCGGCGCCCGAGGTCATCAGCCCCGCCGTCAGGGCAAAGGTCACCGCGGGCCCGCCCGGGAACAGCGCCCCGGCGGCGGTGGCCACGGCCAGGCCCAGCACACCGCTGTCGGGGCCGGCCAGCGACAGGATCCGGTCGCGCGGCAGCACATAGCCCAGGGCCACGGCCAGCAGGATCCCCCCCACCACCTTGGGCAGCAGCAGCGCGGCAAAGCCCAGCTCGGCCAGCAGCGCCTCGGTAAAGACGGCGGGCCCGTGCAGGGCCCAGACCGCCGCGCCGCTGGCCGCGCAGATCAGCGCCAGAACGATCAGGCCGGCGTCGACCTTCTTGCGCCTTTTCAGCGGCGGGGCGGAGGTGGGGGTGTCGGGGGCAGACATGCCCTTTGCTTACTGCCCCAGCCCGTGGGATTCCAGCCAGGCCATCGAGGCGGGGATGTCGTCGCGGTTGCGCAACTCCAGGATCAGGCGCGGCGCGGCCCCGGTGGCGGCAATGGCGCGGAACACCTCGTGCCAGCGGATCGTGCCCTCGCCGATGGACCAATGGCGGTCGGCATAGCCGCAGGCGTCTTGCAGATGCACATGGCCCAGCATCGCCCCGGCAGAGCGGATGAAGTAATCCACCGGCTGCGCCCCGGTCGAGGTGGCGGCGTAATGGGCGTGGCCGGTATCCACCGACAGTTTCAGCGCCTCCGAGCCGAAGCTGGCCGCCAGGGTCTTGCGGGCCTCGGGGTCGATATCCTCGATATTCTCCATCACCAGGGTGATCCCGGCGTCTTCGGCCTGGGTCACGGCGGCGTCGAGGCATTCGTGCACCCAGCCCGTCACCATATCCAGCCCGCCGGGGTAGGTGGAAAGGTTGTGGTGATCCCAGGTGGTGAAGGGCGAGTGGATGACCATATGGCTGCCGCCGATGGCCTCGCAGATCTCCAGCCCCTGGGCCATGCGGCGGGTGACGATGGCGCGGATCTCGGGGTCGGGCGAGGCGAAGTTCAGGCCCCAGAAGGGCCCGTGAATGCCATAGCGGCCGCCGAAGCCGTCCAGCTGGCGGCGCGTTTCGTCCACCAGAGGTTGCCAGTCGCCCGAGGCCAGCAGGCGGGGGTCGCAGAAGCTCTGGATCTCCAGGTCGCGGTCCTTTTCGAACAGCCAGTCGCGCCAGGTGGCAAGTTCGGGCACCATCAGGGCGGCGCCGATCACGGGCAGGGTCATTGCATCTCTCCTTGCGGCAGGGGGGTAGGAACGGCCTGGCCCAGGGGCAGCGAGCCGTCGCTGTAGATCGGCTGGCCCGCGCGCAGGGTGGCGCGCACATGGCCCACGCCCTGGTCGTCGGCGATCACCAGATCGGCCAGCTTGCCGGGGGCGATCTCGCCCCAGTCGGTCAGGTGCAGGGCGCGGGCCGGGGTCCGGGTGGCCAGGCGGGTGGCCTCGGCCAGGCCGCCGGGGCGCAGCGGCGCCAGGGCCAGCAGGGCGGGCAGGATGGCCGAGGGGTGGTAATCGGCGGCCAGCATGTCCAGCAGCCCCGCCGCATAGGCCGCCCGTGCCGACAGGTTGCCGGAATAGCTTTCGCCGCGCAGCGCGTTTGGCGCCCCCATGGCGGTCAGCAGGCCACGGGCCCGCGCCGCCTCGGCCGCCTCCAGCGTCACCGGAAATTCCGAGATCCGCGCGCCCAGCGACTGCATCAGCGCCACCTTCTCGATCGTGTCGTCGTCATGCGAGGCCAGGGCGATGTCCTGCGCCGCGCAGCTGGCCGAGATCGCGGCCAGGGTCGCGCCCACATCCCCCGCCGAGGCCCGCCGCGCTTCGATCTTCTCGGCGATGGCGGCCTGGGCCTCGGCCTCGGTCAGACCTTTGGTCTTCATTTGCTGCGCCGCCAGCCGCTCCAGGTCGCGGTACTGGCCCTGGCCGGGGGTGTGATCGGTCAGCGAGACCAGATCCACCGTGCCCTCGGCGATCAGCTCGTTCACCACGTCCAGCGCCTCGGGGAAGCCGATCTCGAACCGGGCATGGACCCGGTGATCGACCTTCAGCGCGCCGCGCATCGCCTTCAGCCCGCGCAGGATGCGCTTGGAATTCTCGTGCGAGCGCAGGTGCCCATAGGCCGAGCGTGGGTTGAAGGACACCGCCGCATAGCCGGTGGTGACGCCCGCCACCTTCAGCCGCCGGTCCAGGTCGCGCAGGCCCAGTTCCAGGGGCATGGGCACATTCGGGCGCGGTTCCAGCTCGCGTTCGATCATGTCGCCGTGCATGTCGATAAAGCCCGGCATCAGCAGCAGGCCGCGCCCGTCGATCGCGGCCCCGGGCACCGGGCGGTCGGTCACCTCGGCGATGCGCGCGCCCTCTAGCCGGACAGAGCCCTGCGGCAGCACGGTTTCGGGAAGGACGACGCGAAAATCACTTAGCCACATGGGCGGGCTCCTGAAGGGGCGCAGGGGGCAGCGCGGGCGGGGGTGCCGCGCGGGACCTGGCTTGGGTCTTTGAAAGAGGGGGGAGGAGGGTCAGGGGCGGTGCAGCTCGTCCTGCGGGCGGACCTCTCCCAATCGGTCTTTCGGGTCTTGATTTGGATGCCCCGGACCTACGGCGGCGGCGTCTCGTTTCCATGACGGTTTGGTAACGGAAATACGACGGCGGCGAAAGCGGACCGGACGGAGGCGTTCGGGCCGGGGGTCGCGCCCGCTGCGGCCATTCCCCGCTGTGACTGCCCGCTTTTCGGGCATAGAACGGGGGTTCCGCCCGCCTGTGCCCCGGCTTTGCCCGGTTCCGGCAACAGGGGGCTTGACCGAATCGACAAAACAAACTGGTCTGTTTGTAAATGGAGGCCCCATGACCGCCGCGACCACATCCACGACGACCCGCAGAACCCAGGATCAGCGCAGCGCCAAGACCCGGCGGATGCTGCTGGATGCGACCGTGCAGTCGCTGATGGAAGTGGGCTATGCCAACACCAGCACCGCCGGCATCGCCAAGCGGGCGGGGGTGTCGCGCGGCGCGCAGACCCATCATTACCCGGGCAAGATGGACCTGATCGTCGCCGCCACCGAAGAGATGTTCGCCAATTTCGCCCAGGGGCTGGAGGCCCTGGCCGCCGAGTTGCGCGCCGGGCGGCTAAGCTATGATCAGTTCTTCGATGCCAGCTGGGACGGGGTTTTGAACGGCGATTGGTTCTATTCCTCGCTGGAAATCATCGTTGCCGCCCGCGGTGACGAAGAGCTGCGCCGCCACCTGGCGCCGCTGATCCTGGACCTGCACGAAAAGTTCGAGGCCACCTGGTCGCGGACCTTCGTGGCGGTCGACCCCGACGTGATCTCGTCCCGCGTGGCGCTGAACCTGGCGATGAACGTTTTCCGGGGCATGGCCGTCCAGGCGGTGCTGCGCCGGGACGAAGCCTATTTCCACGAAATGCTGGCCGCACTGAAGGCGATCATCGCCATACATGTGCGTCCGGTGAAGGCCGGCTGATTCAAAAACAAACAAGCCAGTCGGTTTATAACAGGGGGTCTCCCCCAATACCAAGCGGTCAACCCGCAGCGACACTGACCCCAACAGGAGTGAACCATGAAATTCTTGACGACCCTGATGACCGCGCTTGCGGTCACCGCGACCCCGGTCCTGGCCCAGGATGATGCCTGGGAAACCCAGGGCCTGACCGACGATGCCATCACCATTGGCGTGATGGGGCCCTTCTCGGGCAATGCCTCGTCCTACAGCAAGGCGCTGATCGGGATGATGGCCTATTATGACAAGGTGAACGCCGAGGGCGGCGTGCACGGGCGCAAGCTGATCGCGGTGCAGGAAGACACCGCCTGCGACAGCGCCAAGGGCCTGGCGGCGGCGAAAAAGCTGATCTCGCAGGACGAGGTCTTCATGTTGCAGGGCAACTCTTGCTCTGGCGTGGCCGTGGCCCTGCGCCCGACCATCGAAGAGGCGGGCCTGCCCTGGATCGTCGCCCATGCGGTCAGCGATTCCATCTCTGATCCGCTGGCCCCCAACATCTTCCACGGGGTGCCCACGGGCCGCGCCAACGGCCGCGCCATGGCGCAGTTCGTCCTGTCCAAGCCCGATACGGCCAATGTTGCGATCATCGAGCATTCCAACGACTGGGCGCACAGCTATTCCAACCCGGCGCGCGAGTACCTGGAAGAGCAGGGCGTTACCCCCACCCTGGAACTGACGATGGAACGCGGCCAGACCGACGCCACCGCTCAGGTGCTGAAGCTGCGCCAGGAGAAGCCCGATTTCATCATTGCCGCGCTTTATGAGGCGGAAACCGCCATCTTCCTGCGCGACCTGAAGAAATACGGCATGGGCGACATCCCCGTCATGGGCACCGCCGGGACCGACCTGGAAAACACGCTGAAGCGCACCGGCGATTTCGACACGGTGAAGAACTACTACGTGATCCACTCTTACGTCGACAATCTGGACGGCCCGCTGATGCAGCCCTGGGGCGAGATGATCCACGCGGCCTACCCCGATGAAGAACTGTCCACCTTCTCCTTCGTGTCGATCGGTTCGGCCGAGGCACTGGTCTCGGCGCTGGAAGCGGTCGGGCCCGAACTGACCCGGTCCAAGCTGATGGCGGCCCTGGAAGAGGTGCGCGATTTCGACACCGGCATCCTGTCCGACCCGATCACCTGGACGCCCGAAGATCACCAGGGCGTCAAGGGCTCGGCCGTGGCCGGCTTCGTCGATGGCGAGCCGACGGTGCTGAAGGCCTGGGGCCAACCCTACTGATCCCCTCCCCGACTGCCGGGCGCGGCGCCGTTCGCGCCCGGCCTTTTGCTCGACCCTTCTGAAGGAGCAGACAAGATGCTGATGCAGCTGACCCTGGGGGGCCTGTCCCAGGGGATGATCTACGCGCTGATCGGGCTGTCGCTGACGGTGGTCTACCGCTCAACGACAGTGGTGAATTTCGGCCACGGAGATTTCGTCATGGCCGGGGCCTTCCTGTCCTATGTGCTGGTGGTGCTGGCCGGTGTGGCCTTCCTGCCCGCCGCCGTGCTGGCGATGGTCGCCATGTTCGTGCTGGGGGTGCTGTTCAACCGCGGCCTGATCCGGCCGGTGCGCGGTGGCCCGCATATCGGCCTGGCCCTGATGTGCATCGCCGCCGGTTACGTGCTGCGCGGCATCGCCCGCATGGTCTGGGGGCGCGAGGTGCTGCCCATGCCCGCCGTCTTCGACATGCCGCCGATCTTCCTTGGCGATCTGGTGATCACCGGCGACGCGGTCTTCATCATCGGCACGGTGCTGGTGCTGCTGCTGGTCCTCTTCGGCCTGCTGGCGATGACCGACCTCGGCAAGATGATCCAGGCGGTCTATCAAAGCCCGCGCGGCGCGCGGCTGATCGGGCTGAACGTGGACCGGTTCAACGATTTCTCCTGGGGGATCGGCGCCGCCCTGGGCGCCCTTGGCGGGATCCTGGTGGCGCCGGTGTCGCTGCTGCATCCCGACCTGGGCGCGTCCTTCCTGATCAAGGGCTTCGCTGCCATGACCCTGGGCGGCTTCGGCTCTCTGGGGGGGGCGGTGCTGGGCGGTGTCCTGCTGGGCCTGGCCGAGCAATACGCGGGCGCCTACCTTGACAGCGCCCTGATCGAGATCACCGCCTATGTGGTCATCGTCGCCGTCCTGTTCATCCGCCCGCAGGGCCTGTTTGGCCGCAAGGCCGTGGTGAAGGTGTGACGCGATGAGCCAGACGAAAATGCCCTCTGCCCGTCAACGCCGCCTGCGGACCTGGCTGTTCTGGGCCGTGCCTCTGGCCCTGCTGCTGCTGCCGCTGGCCACCAATGCCTATACCCAGTTCATCGCCAACGGCATCCTGATCTCGGTGCTGGTCACGCTGGGCTTCACCCTGACCATCGGCAACCTGGGCCAGCTGGCCTTTGCCAATACCGCCTTCTTCGGCATCGGCGCCTATGCCTCGGCCATCCTGGCGGCCAAGCTGGGCCTGCCCTGGCTGCTGACCATCCCGCTGGCGGGCGCCTTCGGCGCGCTTGGCGGCTTCCTGGCCTCTTCCGCCGCGCTGCGCGGCATCCGCAGCTATTACCTGGCGATCATCACCCTGGCCTTCGGCGAGCTGATGAGATGGGCCTATCTGCACGCCAAACCCGTCACCGGGGGCACCGACGGGATGCCCATGCCGCGCGAGACCCTGCTGGGCACCTCGCTGAGCGATGACACGCTGAAGTTCTACATCTTCCTCGCCGTCACCGTGCTGCTGGTGAAGGCCACGCTGAACCTGATGCGCTCTCGCTTCGGGCGGGCGGTGATGGCGGTGCGCGAGAACGAGGTGGCCACCGCCTCGCTGGCCATTCCCACGGCGCGGGTGATCCTGGTCACCTTCATGTGGTCGGGCTTTGTCGTGGGCTGTGCGGGGGCGCTGTTTGCCCGCCATGTGGGCCATGTCTTCCCCGAAAGCTTCGGGATGCTGCACCTGATCGCCTCCTTCGCCATGGTCCTGGTGGGCGGGCTGGGCTCTGTCCTGGGGGCCGTGCTGGGCGCGGTCCTGCTGACCGCCCTGCCGGAATACCTGCGCGCCTTCCCGGGCATGGAAGAGCTGTTCTTCGGCCTGATCGTCGCCGGGGTGCTGGTCGCCATGCCCCTGGGCCTGGCCAGCCTGCTGCGCCGTGTCTCGCCCCTTTTCGTCGAACGTTTCTACCGGGAGGCCCCATGACCCTGCTTGACGTAAAGGGCCTGTCGGTCCGCTTTTCCGGTCTGACCGCGCTGGATGACGTGTCCTTCACCCTGGAAGAGGGCAACGTGCGTGCCGTCATCGGCCCCAATGGGGCGGGCAAGTCGACCCTGTTCAACGCCATCTCGGGCTATGTCACCCCGACCTCGGGCACGGTGTTCCTGAAGGGTCAAGAGCTGACCCAGCTGACCCCCCATGAGATCGCCGAACAGGGGGTGCGCCGCACCTTCCAGAACGGCGGGCTGTTCCCGGCGCTGACCGTGTTGGAGAACGTGATGACCGGGCTGCACGCCCAGACCGAGGGGTCGTTCCTGGACATCCTTCTGGGCCGGTCGAAGGCGCTGAAATCCGAGGCCGAGAACATCCACCGCGCCCGCGATCTGCTAAAGCTGATGTCGATGGACCATATGGCCGACACCCGGGCGGGCGATCTGTCGGGCGGGCAACAGCGCATCGTCGAGATCGTGCGCACCGTCGCCTCGGATCCGCCGGTCCTGCTGCTGGACGAACCCGCCGTGGGCCTGTCGCCCGTGGCCCGCGCCCAGATGATGGAGATCATTCACCGTCTGGCGGGGGAGAAGGGGGTGGGAATCCTGCTGATCGAACATGCGGTGGAACTGGTGATGGCCGCCGCCGACCGCATCCTGGTGATGGCGGCGGGCGCCCGGATCGCCGAGGGGACGCCGCAGGAAATCCGCGAAGACCGCGCCGTGCTGGAGGCCTACCTTGGACATGCCTGAACCGCTTCTGAAAATCCGCGACCTGCACGTGGGCTATGGCAAGAAACCCATCCTGCGCGGCGCCAGCTATGACGTGCTGCCGGGCGAATGCCTGACCCTACTGGGCGCCAATGGCTCGGGCAAGTCGACCTCGCTGAACGCGATCTGCGGCTTTGTGAAACCCACCTCGGGCTCTGTGCTGTTCGATGGGGTCGAGACGGCGGGCCTGCCGCCGCACAAGATCTTTGGCCATGGCATCGCCCAGGTCAGCCAGGCGCGCGATCTGTTCCCCGACCTGACGGTCGAGGACAACCTGCGCCTGGGCGCCATGCGGCGCGGCGGCAAAGAACTGTCGCGCTCGCTGGCCCATGTCTACGAACGCTTCCCCCGGCTGGCCGAACGGCGCCGCCAAGCGACCCGCACCCTGTCGGGGGGCGAACAGCAGATGGTGGCCATCGGCCGGGCCATGATGTCCCGGCCCCGGCTGCTGCTGCTGGATGAACCCTCGGGCGGGCTGTCGCCGCAATTCTGCGAAGAGATCGCCCAGATCATCGACGCGCTGAAGACCGAGGAAGGGGTGACCATGCTGATGGTCGAACAGAACCTCAACCTCGCTTTCCGCGCCGCCGACCGCTTCATCGTCCTGCGCGACGGCGAGGTGGTGGACGGCGGCGACGTGCGCGCCATGGAAGGCGATCACGACGCCATCGTGCGCAATATCTATCTTTGAACGAAGGACCACCACATGACCACGCTGCATGACGATCTGATCGTCTTTGACGGTCTCATCATTTCCGACTGGGGCCGCCCGGTGTTCGAGGCGATGCAGGCGGGCGGGCTGACCGCAGCCAACTGCACCTGTTCGGTCTGGGAGAACTTCCGCGACACGATGCTGGCCATCGGCGACTGGAACCGCCAGTTCGCCGCCCACGGCGACCTGATCGTCAAGGCCAAGACGGTCGAGGACATCCGCGCCGCCAAGGTCGCGGGCAAGACCGCCGTCGTGCTGGGCTTTCAGAACACCACCGCCTTCGAGGACCGGCTGGAGTTCATCGAGCTGTTCAAGGAACAGGGCGTGGGCATCGTGCAGATGACCTACAACACCCAGAACCTGGTCGGCTCTGGCTGCTATGAGGGCACCGACAGCGGGCTGTCGGACTTCGGCCACGAGGTGGTGGCCGAGATGAACCGTGTCGGCATCTTGTGCGACCTCAGCCACGTCGGCCCCAAGACCTCGGAAGAGGTGATCCTGGCCTCGAAGAAACCCGTGGCCTATTCCCACTGCCTGCCCGCCGGTCTGAAACCGCATCCGCGCAACAAGTCGGACGAACAGCTGCGTTTCATCGCCGACAAGGACGGCTTTGTCGGCGTCACCATGTTCCCGCCCTTCCTGGCGGCGGGCAACAATGCCACCGTCGACGACTACGTCGCCGCCATCGACTATATCGTCAATCTGGTGGGCGAAGAACGCGTGGGCTTCGGCACCGATTTCACCATGGGCTATGGCGCGAAGTTCTTTGAATATCTGAACCGCGACAAGGGCTATGCCCGCCAGCTGACCGAGATCTGGGAGGTCGAGTTCCCCGACGGGTTGGAATCCATCGCCGATTTCCCCAACCTCACCGCCGCGATGGAACGCGCGGGCTGGTCGGAAACCAAGATCCGCCGGGTGATGGGCGAGAACTGGCTGTCGCTGCTGGATCGCGTGTGGTGAGCCAGCCTGGCCAGGCCCAGCCTGCTTGAAAACGAAACCCCCGGCAGAGCGATCCGCCGGGGGTTTTGCTGTCTCGGGGCCGGTCAGGCGCGCGGCCCGGGCCGGGGTCAGAAGTCCAGGTTCTCGACCGACAGGGCGTTCTGCTGGATGAACTCGCGGCGCGGTTCCACCACGTCGCCCATCAGTTTGGTGAACAGATCGTCGGCCTCGGCCATGTCGTCGATGGTGACGCGCAGCAGGGTCCGGGCGTCGGGGTCCAGGGTGGTTTCCCACAGCTGGTCGGGGTTCATCTCGCCCAGACCCTTGTAGCGCTGGATGGTCAGGCCCTTCTCGCCCTCGGTCAGGATGGCGCGCAGCAGTTCCAGCGGGCCATAGATGACCTGGCTGCGGTCCTTGCGGACCAGGGTGCAGGGCACGTTGTAGATCTCTTGCAGCGACGCGGTGAAGGTGCCGGTCTTGCGCGCCTCGCCCGAGCGCAGCATCGGCCCGTCCAGGGTGCGCATCTCTTCCACGCCGCGCAGGATGCGCGACAGGCGGATGCCGTGGTCCTGGGTGATGCGGCCCTGCCAGCCCTTCTCGTATTCCAGTGCGATCAGGTCCAGCCGCGCGGCGACCTTGTCGGCCACCCCTTGCAGGTTCTGGTCTACCGCGCCGGGCACGAAGGCCCCCGCGACGGCGGCCTGTTCCAGGATGTGGCGGGGATAATGGGTCGGGAAGGCGTCCAGCACGCGTTTCAGCTGGCGCGCCTCGGTCACCACGCGTTTCAGGTCCTCACCGGCCAGTTCCGAGCCATTGCCCAGGCGCAGCAGCGTGCTGTCGGTGCCCTGTTCGATCAGGTAGTCGTCCATCGCCGCCTGGTCCTTCAGATAGACCTCGGACTTGCCGCGCGACGCTTTGTACAGCGGCGGCTGCGCGATGTAGAGATAGCCGCCCTCGATCAGCTCGGGCATCTGGCGATAGAAGAAGGTCAGCAGCAGGGTGCGGATGTGCGCGCCGTCGACGTCGGCATCGGTCATGATGACGATCTTGTGGTAGCGCAGCTTGTCAATGTTGAACTCGTCCCGGCCAATGCCGGTGCCAAGCGCCATCACCAGGTTGCCGATCTCCTGGCTGCCCAGCATCCGGTCGAAGCGGGCGCGTTCCACGTTCAGGATCTTGCCGCGCAGGGGCAGCACGGCCTGGGTGCGGCGGTCGCGGCCGGTCTGGGCCGAACCCCCGGCCGAGTCCCCCTCGACCAGAAAGACTTCGGTTTCCGACGGATCCTTCGAGGAGCAATCCTTCAGCTTGCCGGCGAGGAAGTTCACGTCCATCGCCGTCTTGCGCCGGGTCAGCTCGCGCGCCTTGCGCGCGGCCTCACGGGCCAGCGCCGCCTCGACGATCTTGCCGACGATCATCTTGGCCTCGTTCGGGTTCTCTTCGAACCATTCCGACAGCTTCTCGCCCACCAGGGTCTCGACCACCGGTCGCACCTCGGACGACACCAGCTTGTCCTTGGTCTGGCTAGAGAATTTCGGATCGGGCACTTTCACCGACAGCACGCAGGTCAGGCCCTCGCGGGCGTCGTCGCCGGTAAAGTTGACCTTCTCGCGCTTGGCGATCCCGCTTTCCTGGGCGTATTTCGTCAGGGTCCGGGTCAGCGCCCCACGGAAGCCCGCAAGGTGGGTGCCGCCGTCGCGCTGCGGGATGTTGTTGGTGAAGGGCAGCACCGTCTCGTGGTAGCTGTCGTTCCACCACATCGCCACCTCGACGCCGATGCCGTCCTTCTCGCCGGTGATGAAGATCGGGTCGGTCATCATCGACTGCTTCGAGCGGTCGAGGTATTTGACGAATTCCTTCACCCCGCCTTCGTAGAACAGCTCGGTCTTCAGCGGCTCGGCGGGGCGGTGATCCTCTAGGATGATCCGCACACCAGAGTTCAGGAAGGCCAGCTCGCGCAGACGCTTTTCCAGGGTGGCGTAGTTGTATTCCAGGTTCGAGAAGGTCTGGGTGGAGCTGAGGAAGCGGACCTCGGTGCCCTTCTGGCCCTCGGCCTCGCCCACCACTTTCAGGGGCGCCACCGTTTCGGAATGCTCGAAGCGGACGTAGTGTTCCTTGCCGTCACGCCAGATGCGCAGCTCCAGCCAGTCGGACAGGGCGTTCACCACCGAGATGCCCACCCCGTGCAGACCGCCCGAGACCTTGTAGGAGTTCTGGTCGAACTTACCGCCGGCGTGCAGCTGGGTCATGATGACCTCGGCCGCCGAGACGCCTTCCTCGGGGTGGATGTTGACCGGAATGCCGCGGCCGTTGTCGCGCACCGAGACCGAGTTGTCGGCATGGATGATCACCGCCACATGGTCGGCGTGGCCCGCTAAGGCCTCGTCGATGCCGTTGTCCACGGCCTCGTAGATCATGTGGTGCAGGCCGGACCCGTCGTCGGTGTCGCCGATATACATGCCGGGCCGCTTGCGGACAGCGTCCAAGCCCTTGAGAACCTTGATGGATCCTGCGTCGTATTCCGGCTGCTGCTGCTCGGCCTCGGCCATGCGTTTTCCCTTCGAATTTCTTGTCGCCAATTTACGGGTTCACAGGGGGAATGTCACGCGAATGACACGCTTTTTTGGCCGCATCGGCGGCAGAGCGAAGGGGGTGACCGGCCTCGCCCGACACGGTCCCGCAGGGGGCGGGGCCGGAGCGCCTGGCCCCCCGCCCGGGGGGCGGCGGGGCTTGCTCGGGTTCAGGCCGACAGGGCGGCCTCTCGGGCCTGGCCCGCGGCGCAGGCGGGGCGGGCAAAGCAGCGTTCCATCCAGGCGGCCTGACGCGCCGTGGGGGTCAGCATCCCGAAGATCTGCATGAACTGCAACGTCCCCGAAACCATCAGGTCGGCCATCGAGAAATCCTCTCCGACCAGCCAGTCGCGCCCCTCCAGCCGGGCCTCGACGGCGCCAAGGGCGCGGTCGAAATTGCCCCAGGCGTAGGACTGCGGGTGCGGCGGCAGGTCGGCCATCTTCTCGACCATGGCGGGTTCCAGCGCCGAAGGGGTGTAGAACATCCAGGTCAGGAAGGCGCCCCGGTCGGGATGATCCAGCGCGGGGGCCAGCCGCCCCGGCGCATAGCGGTCCGCCAAGTACAGGGCGATGGCCGCGCTGTCGGCCATCTCCAGCGCGCCGTCGCGCAGGGCGGGCACCTTTCGCAGGGGCGAGGCCTGGGCGAAGCCCTCGGGGTGGAGGGGCGGCTCGGCGCGGAAATCGACCCGGGCCACGTCATAGGTGGCGCCCACCTCTTCCAGCGCCCAGAACATCCGCCCGGCGCGGCTTTGCGGCGCCCAGTAGAGTGTCATCATGGCCAAGTCCTCCGGTAGGGGGTGAGGGGCATCGGCGCCCCGTAGGTTCAGGTGAAGGGCAGGATCAGCCCGACGCAGATCATCAGGCAGCCCGCCACGATATTGGTCCGCTTCATCCCCCGGTCCGAGGCGATCAGCCGGCGCACCCGGTCGACGAAGGCGGCGAAGATCAGGTTGCCGGTAAAGGGCACGGCCATGGACACCAGAAGGATGGCGCCGATGTCGGGGGTGGTCACCGCGCCGATGTCGACGAAGCTGGGCAGGATGCCGAGGTAAAAGAGGATCGCCTTGGGGTTGCCCGCGATGGCCGCCAGCCCGGCCAGAAAGCCCGCCAGCCGCCCGGGGCGGGTCAACCGGCTGTCCGCCGTGATGCGCGCATCGGCTCGGCGCAGGATGCCGATGCCGATCCAGACGAACATCGCCGCCCCCAGAAGGCGCACGACCCACAGCAGGTTGCCCGCCTGCCCCTCGATCCAGCCCAGGCCCAGGATGGCCACCAGCGGCCAGATCATGTCGCCCAGGGCCACGCCCACGGCCAGGGGCCAGACCGAGCGCGCCCCGCCCGACAGGGTGCGCGCCACGATGGCCAGCCAGACCGGCCCCGGCGTCAGGAACAGCACGAACAGCGCCCCGGCATAAAGCGCCAGGTCAGAGGCCGACATCGTCATGAGGCGACCGGCAGGGTAAAGCGCCCGGTGTCGGGATCCAGGGTGATGAAGGGGTTATGCGCCACTTCCCAGACATGCCCGTCAGGATCGGCATAATAGCCCGAATAGCCGCCCCAGAAGACCTCTTCGGGCGCCTTCAGCGCCGTGGCGCCTGCCGCCAGCGCCTGGGCAAAGGCCGCATCTACCGCAGCCCTGTCAGAAAAATTCTGCGCCAGGGTCATGGCCCCGGTGCCAAGCGGCGTGTCGGGCCGCCCCTGATCCTCGGCCAGGGCAGCGCGGCCAAACAGGCCCAGGGCCTGGCCGTCCAGCTGGTAGAAGACGATCCCCGGCGTCACCTGCGCCGGCGCCCATCCCAGGGCCTCGTAGAACGTGCGGGCACGATCAAGATCCTCGACCCCCAGGGTAATAAGGGAAACCCGTTGCGGCGTCATGGCGCGCTCCTCTCCTCGGCGTGGCTGCTGCCCGCCTCCTCCGTCACTTGCAGATACTGCGCCCGATCGCCCAGACCTTCAAACAGTTCCGGGCCGGTGCCGGTCATCCAGGCCTGGGCCCCCAGGGCGCAGATCTCGTCATAAAGCGCGGCGCGCCGGTCGGCGTCCAGATGCGCCGCCACCTCGTCCAACAGCAGGATCGGCGGGGCGCCGAAATCGCGCGCCAGGCCGCGGGCATTGGCCAGGATCAGGCTGACCAGTAGCGCCTTCTGCTCGCCGGTCGAGGCATCCCGCGCCGGGATCCCCTTCACCGCCCAGAAGGCCTCCATGTCCACCCGGTGCGGCCCCAGCAGGGTGCGCCCGGCAGCCATGTCGCGGCGGCGGCTGTCCTGGAACCCGGCCAGCAGGTCGGCGGCGGATTGCGCCATCTCGCCCTCAGGGTGGCTCAGCGCCAGCTGGGGGGCGGGAAAGGCGGTCTCGGCTTCCTCGGTGGCCTCGGCCACCAGGTGCAGGGCGCGCAGCCGGTTCGAGGTGATCTCTTCGCCCGCCTCGGCCATCTGCCGTTCCAGCGCGGCGTACCAATGGGCGTCGCGCACCATGTCCTTCAACAGGCGGTTCCGCTCGCGCATGGCCTTTTCGTAGGTCAGCGAGGCATCCGCATGGGTGGGAAAGAACGATAGCACCATCCGGTCCAGGAACCGCCGCCGCCCCTCGGCCGCCTCGATCCACAGCCGGTCCATCGCGGGCACCAGCCACAGCACCCGCGCGATGCGGCCAAGCGCCAGCTGGGCGGCGGCCTTGTCGTCGATGCGCAGGCTGCGGCCCTGGCCGGGCTCCAGCTGGATCTCGATCTCATGCATCTGGTGCAGGCTGCGCAGCACCCCCGACAGCTTCCAGCCGATGGCCTCGGGACGGCGCACCATCTCCTCGGCCGCGGCCCGGCGCAGCCCCCGCCCGGGCGAGAACATCGAGACCGCTTCCAGCACATTGGTCTTGCCCGCCCCGTTCGGCCCCCAAAGGGCAACGGGCCGCCCGTCGGCGCGGATCGACCCCCGCCGCCAGGACCGGAAATGCGACAGGTCCAGCCGGGTCAGACAGAGCCGTCCCATGGGCCAAACCCCTTTCATCCGAAAGCTGAAAGTACTCTCGCCGAAGGCAATCGCGCCGGGGCGCGATCCCCAGAGGCGTTACACACGCATCGGCATCACGACGTAGACGGCAGAGGTATCATTGCCCTCGCGCATCAGCGTCGGATCGCCGGACGAGTTGAACATGAAGACGGCGTTCTCGCGGTCCACCTGGCTGGCGATCTCCAGCAGGTACTTGGCGTTGAAGCCGATCTCCAGCCGCTCGTCGGCATAGGCCACGGCCAGTTCTTCCTCGGCGGCGCCGCTGTCGGGGGCGTTGACCGACAGCACCAGCCGGTCCTCGTCCAGCGACAGCTTCACCGCGCGCGAGCGTTCCGAGCTGACGGTGGCAACCCGGTCCACGGCCTTGGCGAACTCAGAGGCGTCGACCTCCAGCCGGCGGGTGTTGCCCATGGGAATCACCCGCGAATAGTCGGGGAAGGTGCCGTCGATGACCTTCGAGGTCAGGGTGATCTGCGGCGTGGCGAAACGCACCTTGGTCTCGCTGACCGAGACGGCGATTTCCATATCGTCATCGTCCAGAAGCTTGCGCAGCTCGCCCACGGTCTTGCGCGGCACGATCACGCCGGGCATCTCCTCGGCGCCCTCGGGCAGCTTGGCGTCGATACGGGCCAGGCGGTGGCCATCGGTGGCCACGCAGCGCAGCACCCGGCCCTCTTCGCCCTCGGCCACATGCATGTAGACGCCGTTCAGATAGTACCGGGTTTCCTCGGTCGAAATGGCGAACTTCGACTTGTCGAAGAGCCGCCGCAGCGTCGGCGCGGGGGCCGAGAAATTCGAGGTGTATTCCGACGAGGCCATCACCGGGAAGTCCTCTTTCGGCAGGGTGGCCAGGTTGAAGCTCGACCGGCCCGCCTCGACCGACAGGCGGCCGGCGGTGCCGTCATCGGACAGGGTTACCATGGCCCCATCGGGCAGCTTGCGGACGATCTCGTGCAGGGTCACGGCAGACACGGTGGTGGCGCCGCCGCGTTCGACCATGGCCGGGGCCTTGTCGACCACCTCGATATCCAGGTCGGTGGCGCGGAACATCACGTCGTTGCCGTCGGCCTCGATCAGCACGTTGGCCAGGATCGGGATGGTGTTGCGCCGCTCGACGACGGATTGCGCCTGGGCGACGGCCTTCAGAAGCGCGGCACGTTCGATGCTGAATTTCATGGCCTCTTTCCCTGTCCTGGCCCGGGCACGCCCCGGGACCGATAAGCTACCCGTTTCTGCTGGCAGTACAACGGTTTTTCCTCGTTTTCAGGCTTGTGGGGAAAGAGGTCAAGTGAATGCCCGGGGATAAGGCCGAGGATAAGCCCGGGAGAAGGCATACATGCAACGTTGGCCTCGGAAAATGCCCACGCCGACAACCGGGCGAGCCTTCTGCCAACCCTGTCGCCGGGGCATCTTCGCCCCGTTGGTCCGCGCCTGCGTGGCGCTGACTGGCCTGTGGCGCCGCGTCCCCGCAGCGGTGCGACACAGGATCGAATCATCGCGGGATGGGCGGGGAGTAGACCTGAAATGTTCCTGGCTATCGTCTGCGCGCCCAGGGGTGCGTCACGACGAGCTGACGCGGAAGGGCGTAACGTGCTAACGACTTCGCCGTATCGGGAGAAGGGGACAGAGCCGTGCAGGACAGATATGCCGGGGATATCGGGGACTATGTGAAGCTGGCGTTGCTGCGTCGGTTGGCCGAGGGGCGGACATTGGGGCTTGCCTGGTATCGCTACCCCGATGAGGGGCACAACGCGGATGGCAATCACACCGCCTATCTCGACCGGCCCGAGGTCTGGCGCGCTCTGGATCCGGCCCTTTTTGACGCGCTCGGGCAGGTGGTCTCGGTCGGTCGGTCGATTGCGGCGCTGGAACGAGAGGCGATCGCGGCAGAGGCCTCGCACCGGCATCCGCTGGACACCTCCGACATTGCGAGTGCGGACCGTCCCGGCTGGCGGTCGGGCTGGTTCCAGGGGGTGCTGGGCGACATGGCGGGGCAGGAGATCGTTTTCGCCGATCCCGACAATGGCCTGGTGGATGACGACCCGAACCGGCGGCGGGTGAAGACCTTCGGCAAGAGCATTCCGCTGGAAGAAGCCCGAAGCCTGGCCGAGGGGCGTGTGGCGGTGATCTATCACCACAATACGCGCCGCAAGGGCGGGCACACCGCCGAGGTCAGCCATTGGCTGGAACAGTTCGGGTCCGGCGCCTTGGCGGTGCGGGCAAATGCCTGGTCCTGTCGGACCTTCTTCATCCTGAACCCCGACGAGGAAATTCGACAGCGCGCCGCCGCCTTCGCCCGGGACTGGCGCAACCACCGCGTCAGCCTTCAGACAGAGTGATCCGACACTTCGCGCAACGCAAAAGGGCGGCCCGAAGGCCGCCCTTTCCCTCTTCGCCTGCACGGCTTACGCGAAGCGCAGGATCGGCTTGATCGCCTCGCCGCGGGCCGAGGCGGCGAAGGCTTCGTTGATCTCCTCGAAGGGGTAGAAGGTGATCAGCTTGTCGAAGGGGAACCGCCCCTGCTGCCACAGGGCAATCATCGTCGGGATGAAGATATCGGGGTTGGCCTCGCCCTCGACCACGCCCATCAGGCGGCGGCCGCCGGACATGAAATGGGTCTCGTTCAGCGCCAGCTCGGCCTCGGGGGAGGAGGCGCCGACGATGGCGCAGGTGCCCTTGGGCGCCAGCAGCTCGACCGCCTGGCGGATCACCTTGGCATTGCCGGTGGTGTCGAAGGCATAGTTCACGCCGTAGCCGGTCAGCTTCATGATCTCTTCGCTGACATCGTCGGTCTTGGCGTTGAAGGTATGGGTCGCGCCCAGCTCCTTCGCCAGTTCCAGGCGGCTGTCGACCATGTCGACCACGATGATGGTCGTCGCCCCCTGCACCACGGCGCCCATGACACCGGCCAGGCCCACGCCGCCCGCGCCGAAGATCACGATGGACTTGCCCGGCTTGACCGCCAGGGCGTTCATCACCGTGCCCGCGCCGGTCTGGATGCCGCAGCCCAGGGGCCCCAGCTTCTCCAGCTCGACGTCCTTCGGCACCTTCACGCAGTTCGCCTCGTGGCAGACCGAATGGGTCGCGTAAGAGCTTTGGCCGAAGAACATCGAGCCGATGCGCTCGCCGTCCTTCGAGATGCCGCGGGTGCCATCGGGGCGCTGCGCCATGAAGTTCATCGGGTAGGAGTTATGGCAATAGGTGATGTCGTGTTCCATGCAGGCCGGGCAGTGGCCGCAGCTGTCGACGGTCATCACCACGTGATCGCCCGGGGCGACCTTGGTCACGGCGCGGCCCACCTTCTCGACCACCCCGGCGCCCTCATGGCCCAGGACCACGGGCAGTTCGGTGCCCATCAGGCCCTCGATCACGGCGGCATCGGTGTGGCAGACGCCGGTGGCCACCAGGCGCACCAGGATCTCGTCATCGCGGATCTCGTCCAGCTCGACCTCCTCGATACTGAGGGGGGCGTTGAACGCGCGGGCGACGGCGGCTGAAATCTTCATGGAAATTCTCCTTCTGGCAGAGGCCAGGTCCATTGGGATCACAGGGGCTTTTCCAAGTCTATACATGATGCTGCGAAGGCCGCTGTGCGGCAATGCGCGGCCGATCGGGGCAGGGGGCGCCCTGGCCAAACAAAAAGGGACGCCCGAAGGCGCCCCTGCTTTTATCCGACAGCCGGAAATACTCTGGGGGGAATTGAGCGCGGCGCGCTCAAGGGGGGCAAAGCCCCTGCGCCCCCTAGGCCTCCAGCGCGCGGCGCAGCAGTTCCAGATCGTCGGCGATCTGCGCGTCCTGCTGCATCAGTTCCTCGATGCGCTTCACCCCGTGCATGACCGTGGTGTGGTCGCGCCCGCCAAAGCGGCGGCCGATTTCGGGCAGCGAGCGCGAGGTGAGCTTCTTGCACAGATACATGGCGATCTGCCGGGGCCGGGCGAAGCTGCGCACGCGTTTGGGGCCGATCATGTCCGACAGACGGATGTTGTAATGCTCGGCCACGCGGCGCTGGATCTCTTCGATGGTGATCTTGCGTTCCGAGGCGCGCAGCACGTCCGACAGACAGTCCTGGGTCAGCTCCAGGGTGATCTCGCGCCCGACCAGAGAGGCGAAGGCGAAGAGACGCGTCAGCGCCCCTTCCAGCACCCGCACGTTGGTCGAGATGCGATGCGCCAGGAACTCCAGCACGCCATCGGCCACCTCCAGTTCGGGGTGCTTCAGGCGGAAGCTGGCGACCTTGGATTGCAGGATGCCCAGGCGCAGCTCGTAATCGGTGGGGTGCAGGTCGACCACCAGGCCAGAGGCCAGGCGCGACGAGATGCGGGGCGGCAGGTTCTTGATCTCGTTGGGGGCGCAATCGCCCGAGATGATGATCTGCTTGTTGTGATCCACCAGGGCGTTGAAGGTGTGGAAGAACTCTTCCTGGGTCGAATCCTTGCCGGCGATGAACTGCACGTCATCGACCATCAGAACGTCGACGGTGCGGAACAGCGACTTGAAATCCATCATGCGCTTGTCGCGCAGGGCCTGGACAAAGCGGTACATGAACTGTTCCGCCGACAGGTAGACCACGTTCAGATGCGGCTGGCTGGCCTTCAGCTCATGGGCGATGGCGTGCATCAGGTGGGTCTTGCCTAGGCCGACGCCCCCATAAAGGAACAGCGGGTTGAATTCGACCTCACCGCCCTGGGCGACGCGGCGGGCGGCGGCATGGGCCAGTTCGTTGGGCTTGCCGACGACGAAGCTGTCGAAGGTGTAATGGGGATCCAGTGGCGCGGGTTGCAGCATCCGGTCCTGCATCGACAGCGCCTCGGAGCTGGGGGTGCGGGGCGCAGAGCGGGTGACGCCCGGGGTCAGGGTGTCGGCGCCGACCTCGGCATGGGGGGCCGCGGCGGCCGGGCTGGCCTCGGTGGGGGCCTCTTCGCGGGCGGCGCGGGGCGTGACGGTAAAGTCGATGCGGCGCACGGCGGGGTCGATGGCGGTCAGGGCGCGCAGGATGTCATCCTCGAAATGGCGCTGCACATAGGTACCCACATAGCCCGAGGGCGCGGCCATGGTCGCCACGCCTTCGCGCAGCGACAGCAGCTCGAGCGGTGCAATCCAGTTGGTATAGTTGTGTTCGTTCACGGATGCCCGCAGCGTTTGCTTCAGCTCGCCCCAGCTCGTCGTCACCATCTTGTCCTTTTACCCCACTTGTACCTCAATCCGCGCGTCTCCGGCCGGTCCGGAGCGCGGCGGCCATGCCGTGCCTGGGGGGAAAGGGTGCCTGTCCGTTTCGTGGCCTAAACGAAACGGTTGCCGATCCAGTCGGCTGGCAATGCTGGACGCATCCCGGGCTGCAAGAGAGGACCCTTGCAGCGTCAGGCGTGCCTGGCGTTATGACCTGGACATGACCGACAATCGGGACGTCGCGGGGCAGCATTGTCCCGGACCATTGTCAGTCAGCAGACCCTAGTTCGGGACCGCAATGTCCCCCCCAAGGCGATGTATGACTCGCAAGGCTGAAGCTATCAATTTCGTCGCGACAGCCGCAACAGCACAACGCGCTTGACTCACAGCCTGTGGAAAAGGAATCGGACCCCTGTTGCCGCAATGCCGACGCGGGTCCGTATTGACCCAATACCTGTTATTCCGGACGGGTCGCCAAAGAAAAAGGCGCAGCCGAAGCTGCGCCCTTTGTCGTCAGTCGCTTACCCCGAAAACGGGGTCTGCGGGCCTCAGCCCAGGGCCTTGACCCGCGAGGAGAGGCGCGAAATTTTGCGCGATGCGGTGTTCTTGTGGAACACGCCTTTGGTGACGCCA
The DNA here is from genome assembly GCF_050897975.1 of Pseudooceanicola aquaeponti. Classification (NCBI taxonomy): domain Bacteria; kingdom Pseudomonadati; phylum Pseudomonadota; class Alphaproteobacteria; order Rhodobacterales; family Paracoccaceae; genus Pseudooceanicola; species Pseudooceanicola aquaeponti. The sequence continues at coordinate 300,405 of NZ_JBPAXY010000002.1, read as the reverse complement.
CGCATCAGCTCGGGCTGAGCGGCGCGCAGGGCGGCAGCGGCGGCGTCCTTGTCGCCCGAGGCGATCGCCTCTTCGACTTTGCGCAGGTAGGTGCGGATACGCGAACGGCGCGCTTTGTTCACCTCGGTGCGGGATTCGATCTGGCGGGCGCGTTTTTTCGACTGGGGCGAGTTGGCCATGGGTCTGGATCTTTCTTTTCTGTTTCGGATCCGTCACGGGGGCCGCCCGTCTGGCTGGGTCTGTCCGGCGCCGGGCGCGGACATAAAAAACCTGCCAAACGACTACATTCCCGTGGCAGGCTGCGAAGGAAGCTCCTTCGCGTTCTCCGGCACAATGCGGCCTCACGACAATGCAGACGCGACCGCGCAACGGTGCGGTCTGTTCTGAGGTCCGGGCAATAAGGCCAGCGGCGGGCGGAGTCAACAGCCCCGTGACAGGCCCGCCTCCGGGCCGGGCCTTGTCCCGCGCAGCGCCGGGCGGGCGCGCGACTCCTGCCAGCCGGGCGGCGGGGCGAGATGCGTTAACCATTCGTTAACACTTTCTGGCCGTTCCTGTCGGCTTCACAGAGCTGGGCCGGGCAGCCGGGGTGGGACCGGCCGTCTGGGACGATGGGACATGACACAGGATTACGATGCACTTGTCATCGGGGCCGGCATCGCGGGGATGTCCGTGGCCTCTGCCCTGGCCTGCGCCGGGCAGCGCGTCGCCGTGCTGGAGCGTGAGCCCCGGCCCGGGCGCCAGGCGACGGCGCGCGCCGTTTCGCTGTTGCGGCCGCTGCACGCCGAGGCGCTGTTGCGGGACCTGACCGCGCGCTCGCAGCCCTTCTTCGAGGCCGATCACGCCGAGATTGACGCCCAGCCCCTGACTTGCCCGCGCGGGTTGCTGATGCTGGCCCGGCTCGATCAGGCCGACCATCTGCGCCACCTCAGGGGGCTTGCCCCGTCGGATGCCCCGCTGCGCTGTCTGGATGCGGACGAACTGCGGAGCCAGGTGCCGGTGCTGCGTCCGGGCTATGCCGAATGCGGCCTGTTCGACCCTCGGGTTCGGGATCTGGACGTGCCCCTGCTGATGGAGTTGCACCGCCGCCGCCTGGCCGCGGCGGGCGGGGCGCTGCTTTGTGCCGCGCCGGTCACCGGGCTGCGCCGCTCGGGCGGGCTGTGGCGGGTGGACAGCGGCGCGGGCCCCTTCGCAGCGCCGGTGCTGGTCAATGCCGCCGGGGCCTGGGCCGACAAGATGGCGCGGCTGGCCGGGATCGTGCCGATCGGGTTGCGCCCCTGGCGCCGCACCGTGCTGCAATTGCAGCTGGCCGGGGGGGTGACGCTGGCCGACCTGCCAATGGTGGTCGACGCGGATCTGCATTTCTACCTGAAGCCGGATCAGGGCCGCCTGCTGGCCTCGCCTGCCGACGAGATCCTGGTGCCCGATTGCCAGGCCGAACCCGAGGATCTGGACGTGGCCCTGTGCCTGGACCGGATCGCGGCCTGTTTCGACATCGAGGTGGCGCAGGTGACGCGGGTCTGGGCCGGGCTGCGCTGCTATGTGCCCGACCGCCTGCCGGTCTGTGGCTGGGCGCCCGACGCGCCGGGGTTTTTCTGGCTGGCGGGGCAGGGGGCGACGGGGATCCAGACCTCGCCCGCCCTGGCGGACCTGGCGGTGGCGCAGATCCTGGGCCGGACGGAGGAGGCCGAGGCCGATCTGGCCGCGCAGCTGTCGCCGGGCCGTCTGGGCGTGACCTAGGCTGGGTGCCTGGCCGGGTCAGGGGGCGGCGCCGGGCCGCCCGCCCTGGCGCTTAGCGGTCGCGGAACTGCGGTTCGCGCTTTTCCAGGAAGGCGGTCATGCCTTCCTTCTGGTCTTCGGTGGCGAACATCGAATGGAACAGCCGCTTTTCGAACAGCAGCCCCTCGGCCAGGGTGGTTTCCTCGGCGCGGTTCACCGCCTCTTTCACCGCCATGACCGAAATCATGCTTTTCTCGGCGATCTTGGCCGCGGCGGCCATGGCGGTTTCTTGCAACTTCTTGCAGGGCACCACGCGCGACACCAGGCCCGCGCGCTCTGCCTCTTCGGCATCCATGAAACGGCCCGTCAGGTTCATGTCCATCGCCTTGGCCTTGCCCACGGCGCGGGTCAGGCGCTGGCTGCCGCCGATGCCCGCCATGACGCCCAGGTTGATCTCGGGCTGGCCGAACTTGGCGTTGTCGCCCGCGATGATGAAATCGCACATCATCGCCAGTTCGCAGCCGCCGCCCAGGGCATAGCCCGACACCGCCGCGATGATCGGCTTGCGCACACGGGTAATCGTGGCCGTCGCCTCCGAGAACAGGTCTTCGGAAAAGACATCGACGAAGCTTTTCTCGGCCATCATCTTGATGTCGGCGCCTGCGGCAAAGAACTTTTCGCTGCCGGTCAGCACGATGCAGCGGACCTTCGGGTCCTTCTGCGCCGCCTTCAGCGCCGAGGCCAGCTCGCCCAGAAGCACGTCGTTCAGCGCGTTCATCGCATCCGGCCGGTTCAGTTTCACCAGCGCGATGTGGTCTTCGATCTCGACGATGATCGTCTCGTAAGCCATGGGGTGAGTGTCCCTGTTGCTGAGATGTAGGGTCGATTCCCTATCAGGTTGTCCCTGTGGATCAAGCTATCTTTGGCATTGCGGGCAGTAGAAGCTGGACCGCCCCGATTGCACCAGGCGACGAATCGAGGCCTCGCAGCCGGGGGTGCGACAGGGGGCGCCCTCGCGCCCGTAGACGTCGAAACTGTGCTGGAAATAGCCCAATTCGCCGTCGGCCTGGCGGAAATCGCGCAGGGAAGAGCCGCCCGCGGCGATGGCTTCGGTCAGAACGTCGCGGATGATCGGCACCAGGGCGGCCAGACGGTCCGTGGCAATCCGGTCACAGCGGCGCGCGGGCGACAGGCGGGCGCGATAGAGGGTTTCGCAGACATAGATATTGCCCAGCCCCGCCACCACCTTCTGGTCCAGCAGGGCGGTCTTGATCGGGCTGCGCCTGGGTTTCAGCCGGGCGGCCAGATAGGCGCCGTCGAACTGGTTGCCCAGGGGTTCTGGCCCCAGCCCGGCCAGCAGGGGGTGCGCCTCGGCCCCCTCCGTCGGCAGCAGGTCCATGGCGCCAAAGCGGCGCGGATCGTTGAAGGTGATGCGCGCGCCGTTCGACATGTCCAGCACCACATGATCATGTTTCTGCGCCGCCGGATGGTCATGCACGAAGCGGCCCAGCGGATCGCCCGAAACGGTCATCCGCCCCGACATCCCTAGATGGATCAGCAGACTTTCGCCCCCAGACAGATCCGCCAGGATGTATTTCGACCGCCGCCGCAGGCGCAGCACCCGCTGCCCGGTCAGCCGTGCCGCCATGCCTTCAGGGAAGGGCCAGCGCAGATCGGGCCGGTTCACCGCCGCGCGGGTGATCACCGCCCCCTCCATGGCAGGCGCCAGCCCCGCCCGGACCGTCTCTACCTCTGGCAATTCGGGCATGACCCCCTCCCATTTTCTGGCCGTCAAATATCCGCGGGGGCGAATTGAGCCCCCGGGGCTCAAGAGGGGGCAAGGCCCCCTTCCCCCGTTCTCACATGCGCGCGGGTCGCATTGCAGCGGCCCCCCTTCGCCCTATAAGGAGAGACAGACAGATAAGGCAGGACGCGACGATGGAAAAGACCACCCATTTTGGCTTTACCGAGATCCCGGAATCCGAGAAGGCCGGCCGTGTGCAGGGCGTCTTCGGCTCGGTGGCGTCGAAATACGACGTGATGAACGATGCCATGTCGCTGGGCATCCACCGCATCTGGAAGGATGCGATGATGGACTGGCTGGCGCCGCGCCCGGGCCAGCGCCTGCTGGATGTGGCCGGTGGCACCGGCGACATCTCCTTCCGTTTCCTCAAACGCGCCGGTTCGGGCCATGCCACGGTGCTGGACCTGACCGAACCGATGCTGATCGAGGGGCGCAAACGCGCCGAGGCGGCCTCGATGGCCGACAGCCTGGACTGGGTGGTGGGCGACGCCATGGCGCTGCCCTTCGAGGACAATACCTTTGACGTCTACACGATCAGCTTCGGCATCCGGAACGTCACCCGCCCGCAGGAGGCCCTGAATGAGGCCTACCGCGTGCTGCGCCCTGGCGGCCGCCTGATGGTGCTGGAGTTCAGCCAGATCCCCACTCCGGCGCTGCAATGGGCCTATGACCGCTACAGCTTCAACTGCATTCCCCCCATGGGCCAGATGATCGCGGGCGACCGCGACAGCTATCAGTACCTGGTGGAATCGATCCGCAAGTTCCCCGATCAGGAAACCTTCCTGGGGATGGTGCGCAAGGCCGGGTTCGACAACGCAAAATATCGCAACCTGTCGCTGGGCATCGCCTGCCTGCACTCCGGCTGGAAACTCTGACCCATGCGCGGACCCCATAACATCTGGCGGCTGGTGCGCACCGGCGCCACCTTCGAACGCTCGGGCGCGATGAAACTGCTGCTCGACGCCTACGATGCCCCGCCGCTGCTGCGCCTGGCCGCCCGGGTCATCGGCTGGCCCTTTCAGTTCCTCGGCCTGAAGGGCGACCCCAGCCAGCCGCCGCTGCCCGGCGCCCTGACTGCGCTTGGCCCGGCCTACATCAAGTTCGGCCAGATCTTGTCGACCCGCCCCGATGTGGTGGGCCCAGACCTGGCGCAGCAGCTGCGCGTCCTTCAGGACAAGTTGCCCCCCTTCAGCCGCACCGAGGCGATGCGCGCGGTCGAGGCCGAACTGGGCCACTCGGCGGAAGAGCTCTTCTCCGACTTCAGCGAACCGATCGCCGCCGCCTCCATCGCCCAGGTACACAAGGCGCGGCTGGCCGAGACCGGCCAGGAAGTGGCGGTGAAGATCCTGCGCCCGGGCATCGAGCGCGCTTTCCACAAGGATGTGGACGCCTTCTATTTCGCCGCCTGGATGATCGAGACCCTGGCGCCCTTTTCCCGCCGCCTGCGTCCCTCGGACGTGATCGAGCATTTCGACGGCGTGGTCCGGGCCGAGCTGGATCTGCGCCTGGAAGCCGCCGCCGCCAGCGAATACGCGGCCAATACCGAGGGTGACGCGGGCTTCAAACTGCCCGCCGTCGACTGGTTCCACTCGGGGCGCCGGGTCATGACCATGTCCTGGGTCGAGGGGATCCCCCTGGGCGATACCGAGGCCATGGATGCGGCGGGCATCGACCGCGCCGAGCTGGGCGAGCGGGTGCTGTCGCTGTTCCTGAAACATGCGCTGCGCGACGGCTATTTCCACGGCGACATGCATCACGGCAACCTGAAGGTGGCCGCCGATGGCACCCTGCTGGCCTATGATTTCGGCATCATGGGCCATATCGACGAATACACCCGCCGGGTCTATGCCGAGATCCTCTACGGTTTCATCAAGCGCGACTACCACCGCGTGGCGCGGGTGCATTTCGAAGCGGGCTATGTGCCCGCCGACCGTGATGTGGACGAGTTTGCCCGCGCCCTGCGCGCCGTGGGCGAGCCGATCTTCGGCATGGATGCCACCCGTATCTCCATGGGGCGACTGCTGAGCTATCTCTTTGAAGTCACCGAACGTTTCGGCATGGAGACGCGGACCGAGCTGATCTTGCTGCAACGCACCATGGTGGTGGTCGAAGGGGTGGCGCGCTCGCTGAACCCGCAGGTGAACATCTGGGATACGGCGAAACCCATCGTGCAGGAGTATATCGAGAAAAGCATCGGCCCGCGCGCCATGCTGACCGATCTTGGCCGCACGGTAAAGGTGCTGGGCCGCTACGGGCCGCGCCTGCCCGACCTGGTGGACGAGGTGCTGACCCGGCAATTGCAGGGTCCGCCGAAGCCACCGCGCCCGCCGCTTTGGCCGCGCCTGGCCTGGGGCGCCGGGGGTCTGGCCCTGGGGGCGGTGCTGGTGCTTCTGGGCGCCGGGCTGGGCTAGGCCCTTCGCCTTGGCGGCGTCAGCCTGATACTGGGTCGAACCCCGCCAGCTCGTCCCGGGCGGCGGCGATGTCCAGCGCGGCCTCCTGCGGCGCGGCGGTCCGAGCGCGGGCCAGGCAATAGGCCGCGATCCACAGGTGCCGCAGCGGAGCCAGGGCGGTCAGCCGGGCGCGGGTGTCCGGTGCGCCATAGGCCGCCAGAAACGCATTGCGCTCGGCCTCTGACAGGGGCTGGCCTCGGTAAATCCGCATCATCGCAGGCGACAGGAACAGCGCCAGGTCATGGCCGGGATCGCCCAGGGCCGGGCATTGCCAGTCGATCAGCCGCGCGCCCCCGGGGGTCATGACGATATTCCCGGGCACCGGATCGCCATGCAGCAGGACCGCCCGGGCGGGCGGCAGAGGGCCGGGGTCGGGCAGCCGGTGCAGCGTGGCGCGCAAGCTTGCCTGTTCGGCGCTGTCCTGGGCGGGCTGCGCTGGCAGCGCCGCCAGGATCGCCGCGCGCAGGGCCGCCGGGCCGTCGGGGACGCGGCGCAGGGCCTCGGGCGCGCGGCTCGGGGGCAGGTCATGCAGCCGTCGCAACAACCGCGCCACCGCCGCCGGATCCTGCCGCCAGGTCGGGCCGGGCAGGTGGCGATAGAGCAGGCAGGGGCCCAGCGGGTCTTGCCATTGATCCACCAGGTCCGGCGCCAGATCCTGGCCGCGCAGCGCCGCCAGCGTGGCCGCTTCGATGCCCGCATCATTGGGGAAAAGGGCGCTGCCCTGGTCGGGGCGGTAGAGTTTCAAAACCAGATCGTCCGCAGCGGCACCTTCGCCCCCGGGTCCGGGCAGGCGCCAGCACAGGTTGCTGCGCCCGCCGGTCAGCGGCTGCCAGGCCTCTGGCGGGGGCGCGGAGGGCAGGCGGGCGGCCAGCGTCGCGTGCAGGCGCCGGGGCAGGTCGGGCGGGTGGATCATCACGGTCCCTTAGGGTGGCTCGGACCTTCCTAGGCTGCCCGGCGCGGGCGGCGCAAGCGCGCGCCTCCCTCCCTTCGGTCGCGCCTCGTGGGGCTCAGGCCGGCGGCTGGCGCAGGCCCGAGACCAGATCGCTGGGCACCAGTTCGCCCGCGTCGGTGACCAGCACGGTTTCGCCGTCGATCATCCGCGCCTCGGTCACCAGGGCGTAGCTTTCCAGCCGGTCCACCGCCAGCAGCTCTTCTCCGGCGTAATTCTCCAGCTCGAAGGTGTAGTTGCCATGGGGCTGCGCCTGGCCACCGTTGCCGCGCCCGTCCCAGCTGATCGTGTCGGCGCTGGCGGCAACCTCGTTGCGATAGACCTCATCCCCCGCGGCGTTGCGTACCACCAGCACCGTGCGGTCGGCGGCCGCCAGCGGGTTGATCGAGATGTCGATTGGCGCCCCCGTCCAGGCCGCCGGGGCCGCCGACCGCGCCTCGAGACCGACCCAGGAGGCCAGGTCGGAGATCGAGGCGGCGGCCAGCCTCCCGCTCAGCTCTTCCAGCAGGGTATTGGTCAGCACCTGCTGTTCGACCCCGGAAAAGGTGGCCAGCTGCACCGCGAAATCCTCGGACTTCACGGGCTCCAGCGGGTCCTGATTGCGCAGTTGGGTCGAGAGCATCTTCAGGAAGGTCTCGAAATCCGAAGAGATGGCGGTGGCGGTTTCCGTCGTGCCGGTCGGGCTGGTCGTGGGGGCGGCGGCGGAGGGGACGCTGGTGATCGTATCCATGGGGATCCCTTTGCTGGGCGGTGAAGAAGGCGGTCAAAGCCGCAGGTCGACCCGGTCGGTGCCCGGTCTGGGCGCGGCAGGCTCCGGGCCACGGGCCTCGGGGGTGGTCCCCTCGGGCGGTGCCTCGGACAGGAGGGAGGCGTCGGGGCCCAAGCTGGTGCCCTGGCCACCGCCCTGGCCTGCGCCACCGCCCGCGTGGCGGCCATTCAGCATGATCTCGATCCGCTCGTAGCCCAGGGCGCGATAGCTGTCTTCCAGCAGGGCGATATGGCGGCGCAGCAGGTCGGAGGTTTCGGCCCGTTCGGCGGTCAGGTGCAGGGTGACGGCGGTCTCGTCGGTGCTGAGCCGCAGGGTCAGGCGGCCCAGTTCCTCGGGGTCGAGGTGCAGCTCTGTCGGGGCCTGGGCGGCGCGGCTGGTGGCCTGGGCGATCTGCTGGGCCACCTGATGGGCAAGGGGGCGCGTTGCGTCGGGGCGGGTCGCTGTGGCCGAAAGGCGCAGCGCCTCGCTGGCTGTTTGCGGCGCCTCGCCCGTAGGCAGGCCACCGTCGGCGGCGGGGGTACTGGCCTGGCTGTCGGGGTCGGCCCCCTGCAGCAGGGCGGGGTCGGGCGGGGTCGGGGAAAAGGCGGGCGGTTGGGCAACGCCGGCGGGCCGCGCCACGCCATTGCGCAGGGGTGGCAGGATCGGTGCCGCGGGTGCCTTGGCCGCCGTGCGGGGGGATGTGCGGGGCAGCGGGGCCGGGTCGGCCCGGGCGGGACGAAAGACCGGGCTGGCCTGTGCCGCAAGGGGCGGGGGCGCGATGGGCGGGGGCGCGATGGCAGCGGTGCCGCGCGTCTCGACGCTTGCGACGGGGGGCGGAACAGGGCTTGGGGCTGGTTGCGGGGCCGGGCCGGGGGGCGGGGTGGAACCGGTGCCCGCGGTTGCCCCGCCACCTTGGCCGGGGGCGGGCAGGCGTTGCGTGCGGAAAGGCATGGGGCCGGCGTCCTGCGTGGCGGGACCCGCGACAGCAGGCGCAGGGGGGGCGTCCGACGCGACCTTGGCGCGCGGGTTGGGGCTGGGCGACGCCACAGCGGGGAGGGGGATGCGCGATGTGCCGCCTTCAGGGCTGGCCTGCGTGAGGACTGGCGGTGCCGGGTTGGGGCCCGGCGATGGCGCGGGCGCGGCAGGTGTGGGGGCGTCCGCACGGCGGAAAAGGGGTGCCGGGGGTGTGGCGGGATCCGCGCGGGTCCGTTTTGCGGGGGCAATGGGCACGTCAGGCGCGGCCCGGCGCGGTGACTCGTCCTGGGGCGAAGAGGTCGGTGCAACAGTCGCAAGGGGCGCGCGTTTGGTCCCGGCCCCCCCAACCCTCTGGAACAGCGGGAGGACCTCGCGTGGCGCCGGGACGCCTTCGCGCGGGGTGGTCACGGCGGTTTGGGCAGGGTCTAGCCGGGGGCGGGGCGCCTCCGCGCGGCTCGGGGGGGGGGATTTGGCGACCATCGCAGCGGGAGCCCCCTCGCGGGCGACCGGGGCGGGCTCTGCCGGGGCCGAAGGTGCGGCTGGTTTCGGCGCGGCAACCGTGACGGCGGCGGGCAGGGGGCCTCCGGTGGTGCGGGAAGGCGCAGCTTGCCTCGGCGGGGCCGTGTCGTGGGGGCGGGTCTGGGCACGGTCGGGCGGGGTCGTTTCGACGGCCTGGACCCGGGGCCTCGGGGCTTCTGTGTAGCGTTGCGGTTGTGCCGGATCGTCCGCGCTGCGGGCGGGCGCGGGCTGAGGGGGCGCCGGGCGAGGCTCGGCGGGTGTCCGGGAGAGGGGGGCGACGGTCGCCGCCTTGGCGGGGACCTCAGGCGAGGCTTTGGCACCGGATGGGGATTTGCCCTGCGCGCGGGTCGGAAGATCGGGGCGGGTCGGGCGCGGGCGTTGATCGGTTGCGCCCTGGCCCGGTGTGACGGCGGGGGACGTGGGGACGCTGGAGCCTGGCACGGTGGCCGTGGCTTTGGTTTCGGGCGCGACGGGGGCGACGGGCGCGGGGGTCGGGCGGGGCGCCTCCTGTACCGCGGGCGATGCAGCCGGGGGTGTGACGCGCGGTTGCCTGGCCCTGCGGGGCAGGTCGGCACGGTGTTCTATGGGGGCCGAGGTCGGTTCGGGCGTCTTGGCTGTGCGGCGGGGCAAGGCGGAGGCCTCGGCAGCGGCAGAGCGGATCGTCGCGGGCTGTTCCGACCAAGAAGATGTGGCGGGCGCGGCAGGCGTGACGGCGCTGGCGACCGGGTTTGCTGCGCCCTCGGGGCGGCGGGCCGCTGCGGGCGCGGACCCCGGGGCGGCCCCGGGTGCGGCCTTCGCGCCTTGCGAATCGGCCCGTGGCAGGGGCCTGTCATCCCCCTTGCCGCCCGCCGGACGCGGCGCTGCGTCAGGTGTCGCCAGCCCCGTCTGGGGGGGCGTCGGGGCGCTGTGGGCAGCCTCGGTCGGCGGCGGTGCCTGATCCATGGTCTCGCCCTCGGCGGTCGGATCGGGCTGCTCCGGCGTTTCCGCTGCCGCATCCCTGGCCCGGGGATCCGGTCGTGCCTCCGCCTGCGGGTTGGACCGCGCGTCGGGGTGGGCGTCGTCGCCCTGCGGGCGGGTCAGGCGGGCGTAAACCTGATCGAACGGAGGCTCTGCCCCGGCGCCGGACCGGGTGGACGGCGCAACCGAGTCGGGGCCGCCGCGCGGCGGGGCGGCCAGTGTCAGGGCAGGGGGCAGGGGGGAAACGGGCATGACAACCTCCGGACTTCTTCCGTGGCCCCATCCTGGCGCGATGGCGGTTACCGCATCTTTACCGCTCGGGGGTCATTTTCACGGAAACTCGCTCAAATTGGAGGTTGTCCCATGCCCGATCCCTTGTTCGCCCCCCGCCCCGGCGCCCCGCCCGCGGGTGGTCCGGCACGCCCCCCTCTTCCGCCGCGCGATCCCGCCCTGTGGCAGGCCGCGCGCGAGATGGAGACGAGCTTTCTGACCGAAATGCTGAAATCCGCCGGGTTGGGTCGCACGCCCGAGGGGTTCGGCGGCGGCCCGGGGGAAGATCACTTCGCCTCGTTCCTGCGCGAGGAACAGGCGCGCGCCATGGTCGCTGCGGGGGGAATCGGCCTGGCGGAAACCCTTTACCAATCCCTGACGAAGGAGACGACGAAATGACCCAGGACCCCCATCAAGGCCTGATCGACGAGCTGGACGCGCTGCTGGACCAGGAGCGCGCGGTGCTGACCGAGGGCCGGCTGGAGGCGCTGCCCGCGCTGCTTGGCGCCAAGGAAGCGCTGATCGACCGGTTGAACGCGCTGGACGACATGGCGCCCGACCGGTTGCATCCGCTGCGCGGCAAGGCCGAGCGCAATCAGGCGCTGCTGGACGGCGCGCTGCGTGGCATCCGCACCGTTGCCAACCGCTTTTCGACCCTGCGCAAGATTCGCAGCACGCTGGAGACCTACGACAGCAGCGGACGCAAATCCGCGCTGCTGCAACAGCATGATAACAAACTGGAAAAACGCGCCTGAGCCCGGTGTGCCCGGCCCCCTTCGACGCCGCCCGAGGGGGGTGGCACAAGGCGCCGGGCGACAGCTCGCAAGACCGTGGCAAAACACCAGAAAAAAGAAGCGGTGATTTATCTCAAATCCCCGGCACGGCCCGGGTCCCGGTTAGGGTTCTGTTAGGACGTGGAGGCGATTGTGCCCCTCGCATCCTTCGGGATGGCACAGGCCGGGAAACCGCGACGAGGTCCCCGCACCGGACAGCCCGATCATCGGGTCCGGGATGGGGCCGACCTCGCAATGCGCCTGTACCCGTCAGAATGGCATTCGATCCGTCCCGTGGGGGGCGGGATGTTTAACGGGCGTAAAGCGCCCAAGGACCAAAGGAACACTGCATGTCCAGCATTCTGACGAACACCAGCGCCATGGTCGCGCTCCAGACCCTGAGCATGGTCAACAAGAACCTCAACGAGGTTCAGGGCAATATCTCCACCGGCAAGAAGGTGGCCAACGCCAAGGACAACTCGGCCGTCTGGGCGATCTCCAAGGTGATGGAATCCGACGTGGCGGGCTTCAAGGGGATCTCTGAATCCCTGGGCCTGGGGGAATCCACTGTCGCCGTTGCCCGCTCTGCCGCGGAAACCGTGAACGACCTTCTGACCCAGATGAAGGAAAAGATCGTCGCGGCCCAGGAAGAGAACGTCGACCGGGACAAGATCCAGGCCGATATCGACGCCCTGGCCGATTCGATCGGCGCCACCGTCTCGGCGGCGCAGTTCAACGGGTTGAACCTGCTGTCGAACAAGGAAACCGAGGCCGGTTCGGGCACCGTCAATGTGCTGGGCTCGCTCGACCGTTCGTCCTCGGGCGTGACCGTCGGCCAGATCGCCGTGACCAAGCAGGACCTCGGCACCGAGGCCTCCTCGGTCGGCGGCACGGCAATTGCCGCGGCCAGCAACAACCTGACGGGTGCGACCGATACGGTGGCCGCCGCGCTGACCGCCGCCGCCTCTCCGCCGACCACCTCGATCACCATCGACGCGGTCTCGGCCGGGGCGGGCTTCTCCATCGCGCTCAGCGCCGGTGCGGGCAACTTCGCCACGGGCGTGAACACCTCCTCGATCAACGACATCAAGTATGTCGCGCGGGATGGGGACACGATCACCGACGTGGGCGAGGGCCTGGTGAAGGCCTTCAACAAGTACGCCGCCGAAGCCATGGGCGATGACCGCTCGACCGTCGCGGCCACCTTCAACGCGACCACCGGCGTGATCACCTTCACCGGCTCCAGCGTGACCGGCGACAACATCTCGGTCACCGTGTCGGAATATGCGGCGGCCGGGAACACCATCGGTGGCGGCCTGGAAGACGTGGCCAACATCGACGTGACCTCCGACACCGGCGTCGAGAACGCCCTGGCCGATATCGAGGGTATGATCCAGACCTCGATCGACGCCGCGGCCTCCTTCGGTTCCGTGCAGGGCCGGATCGAGACCCAGTCGGACTTCATCTCGACCCTGGTCGACAGCCTGAAATCGGGCATCGGCACCCTGGTGGATGCCAACATGGAAGAGGCCTCGGCCCGCCTGCAAGCGCTGCAAGTGCAGCAGCAGCTGGCAGTTCAGGCGATGTCGATCGCCAACCAGGCGCCGCAGACCTTGCTGTCGCTCTTCCAGTAACCGGCGGATCGCGATGATCGGGGGCGCCCAGGCGCCCCCGGTTCCCCCCGTGACATCCCCCCTTTGACTGGAAGGTTCCGCCGTGACCGCACATTCCCAAGCTTTGCGCGCCTACGGGCAGGCCTCGACCCCCACGCGGACCCCGCGCGGCGTCGAATACGAGGTGTTCGCCCGTATCACCCGCCGCCTGGTCGCCGCCGCGCGCCGCGACCGCCACGAAGGTTTTCCCGAAATCGCCCGCGCCGTGCAGGACAATCGCCAGCTGTGGACGATCCTGGCCGCCGACGTGGCCGGAGAGGGCAACAGCCTGCCGCGCGAGTTGCGCGCGCAGATCTTCTATCTGGCCGAATTCACCTTTGCCCATAGCCGCAAGGTGCTGAACAACAAGGCGGATCTGAAACCGCTGATCGAGGTCAACACCGCCATCATGCGCGGCCTGCGCGCCGGAGGGACGGCGAAATGAGCGGTCTGGTTCTGAAACTGTCCCCCAAGGAACGGGTGCTGATCAACGGCGCGGTGATCGAAAATGGCGACCGCCGCTCGCGGCTGAACATCGTCACCCCCAACGTCAATATCCTGCGCCTGCGTGACGCCATCCATCCCGAAGAGGCCAATACCCCTGTGCGCCGCGTTTGCTATGCCGCGCAGCTGGTGCTGACCGGCGATGCCAGTGCCGAGGAAACCCGCCTGCCGCTGCTGCGCCGGATCGAGGAGTTGAGCCAGATCCTGACCGATCCCGACAGCCGCGCCCTGCTGGGCAATGCCACCGATGCGGTGCTGGAGGGGCAGTATTACCAATGCCTGAAGGCCCTGCGCGGCTTGCTGCCCCGGGAAGAGCGGCTGCTGAACGCGAGGGCGAACTGATGTTCTCTCCGGTTGTCCCCTTCACCGGCTATGCGGGGTTCGCCTTCCTGGAACGGACCTATGACAACCAGCGCCGCACCTTTGACAAATCGCCGCTGATCACCCGGGATACCGAGTATTTCGAGGCCAATATCGGCAAGATCACCACCGCCGAAGAGCTGGTGAAGGATCGCCGGTTGTTGCGCGTGGCCCTGGGTGCCTTCGGGTTGCAGGACGATATCGACAACCGCTTCTTCATCCGCAAGGTGCTGGAAGAGGGGACGCTGGACGAGAAATCCCTGGCCAACAAGCTGTCCGATGACCGCTACAAAGAGCTGGCGGATGCCTTCCTTTTTGACCGGGGCACGCCGCAGACGCGGATCTCGACCTTTGGGGCCGAGATCGCCGAGAAGTTCCGGCGGCAAGAATTCGAGATCGCCGTGGGCGCGCAGGACGAGAACATGCGCCTGGCGCTGAACGCCGATCGGGTGCTGGAAGAGATGGCGGACAGCACCGCCTCGGTCGAGACAAAGTGGTTCCGCATCATGGGCAACCAGCCGCTGCGCAAGGTGTTCGAGACCGCCTTTGGCCTGCCCAGCAGTTTTGGCCAGATCGACCTGGATCAGCAGGCCGAGGTGTTCCGTGACCGCGCCGAAAAGCTGATCGGCAGCGAGGATCCCGCCGCCTTCGCCGAGGAAGAGAACCGCGACAAGCTGGTGCGCACCTTCCTGCTGCGCGCCCAGGTGGCCGAAATGCAGACGACCACCCCCGGGATGATCGCCCAGACCCTGCTGGCGGGCAGTCTTTCCTTCATGAAGTCCCTGCGCCAGCGGTGAGCGGACCGGGGGGGCGCCGCGCCCTGCGGTACCGCCGCCTGGGCGGCCCTCGGCCGTTGGCAAAGGCGCGGCGGCGGATCAGGCCGATCGGGCCACCCGCCGCGCGCCCTCTTCTCCGGCACGGGCCGTGCCGCGTGGGGCCGGACCCCGCGCCGGTCCGGCGGCCGACCGCCGCAGGATCAGTTGCAAGCGGTTGAAGGAATTCGAAATTCCATTCTCTTCTTCCTCGGCCAGGAATGCGTCGAGGTCGGGCCAGGCGCGGATCGACTGATCCAGCACCGGATCGCCCCCCGCCACATACAACCCGGCCTGGATCATCATCTCGGACCGGGCATAGGCCGACAGCAGGTGGCGCGCCTGGGCGATCAGGGCGTTTTCCTCCTCGGTGGCCGCCTCGGGCAGTGAGCGAGAGACCGAGCGCAGCAGGTCGATCGCCGGATAGCGCCCGCGTTCGGCGATCTGGCGGTCCATCACGATATGCCCGTCCAGCACGCCGCGCAGGATGTCGGCCACCGGCTCTTCCATGTCCGACCCCGCGACCAGCACCGACAGGACGGCGGTGATCGTGCCACTGTCGCGGATCCCCGGCCCGGCGCGTTCGCAGAGCTGCATGATCTGGTAGGCGGTCGAGGGCGGATAGCCGCGTAAGGCGGGCAATTCGCCCCCCGCCACGGCCACCTCGCGGTGCGCCTCGGCGAAGCGGGTGATGGAATCTGCCAGCAAAAGTACATGCTTACCCTGGTCGCGGAAGTGTTCGGCCACTGCCATGGCGGTCCAGGCGCAGCGCCGACGCACCAGGGCGGACCGGTCCGAGGTGGCGGCGACCACCACGGCGCGGGCCATCCCCTCGGGGCCCAGGACGGTATCGGTGAACTCGCGCAGCTCGCGGCCCCGTTCGCCCACCAGGGCGATCACCGCCACGTCCGCCTGCATCCGCGTCGCCAGGTGGCCCATCAGCCGCGATTTGCCGACGCCAGAGCCGGCGAAAAGGCCGATCCGCTGGCCCTCGACCACGGGCAGCAGGGTGTTGAGGATGGTGGTGCCGGTGTCCAGCCGCGGCCCCAGCCCGCGCCGGTCGGCGGGGGGCGGCGGGTCGCCCTGCAACCCGCGCGGATGGCGGCCGGGCAGGATCGGGCGCCCATCCAGCGGTTGACCGTGAGGGTCGATCACCCGGCCGATCCAGCTGTCATCCGGGGCGATTCGCAGCGGTCCGCGCAGCACCACACGGTCGCCCAGCGACACCCCCTCGGTGCGGGCATCGGGCATCATCGTCAGCGCCTCGCGGTCCAGGCGCACGACCTCGCCATGCAGGACGCCGCCATCGGCGCGATGCACCTTCAAAATATCGCCCAGACGGGCGAACCGGCCCAGGCCGGTGACGCGCAAAACCTCAGGCTCGACCGCCTCGATCCGGCCCACGTGGCGGATGGCGGACAGCGCGCCGATTTCTGCGCGGACCCCGTGCAGCCCCTTCTGTGACATCGTCCGATCCCTTCATTTGCTGCGAACTATTTCTAAAGGAATCGGGGTTAAGCCTTGATTGAAGCCAATCGAGGGAGAAGCCCCGATGTTCGAGACCATAGAGCTGTTTCGCATGGCCGATGCCATGACCCGCCACGCCGCTGTGCGGCAGGCGGTGGTGGCCGAGAATACGGCCAATGCCGATACGCCCGGGTTCAAGGCCCGTGATGTGGTGCCCTTTGCCGACCTGGTCGCGGGCGGCGTGCCCGGCGTGCCGATGCGCGCCACCCGCGCGCGACATCTGGATGCTGGGGACGGGCTGGCCACGGCCATCACCCGGACCGACAGGCTGGGCTATGCCGAACCCAACGGCAACAACGTCTCTCTTGAAACCGAAATGCTGAAGGCGGTCGCGGTGAAGTCGCAGCACGACCGCGCCCTGGCGATCTATCGTTCGGGGCTTAGCCTGATGCGCATGTCCATCGGGCGGAGGTAACGATGACCGAGTTGATCACCTCGATGACGGTCTCGGCCAGCGGGCTGCGCGCCCAGGCGCAACGCCTGCGCCACACCTCCGAGAATATCGCCAATGCCGATACCCCCGGCTATCGCCGAAAGACCGTGCCGTTCGAGGCCGCGGCCCAGGGCGCGGGGGTGTCCGAGGTGCGCACCGGACGGGTGCAACTGGACCGGACAGAGGTCATGCGGATCTACGATCCCGCGCATCCTCTGGCCGATGGAACCGGCCACTACGATGGATCGAATGTCGATCTGGTGGTCGAGATCGCCGACGCGCGCGAAGCACAGCGCAGTTACGAGGCGAACCTGAAGGTGTTCGATCAGGCGCGGCAAATGTCCGCGGGTCTGCTCGAACTTTTACGTCGATAAAAGGTCGATAAAGGAGGTTCAGAATGGACATTCGTGCTCTGAACGCCGCGCAAAGATACGCGGCCGCACGTCCCGCGACGCTGCCCGCGCCGGGAGAGGAGCAGGGGCCCGGAAAGGGTCTCGGCGCCACGCTCGGCGAAGTCACAAGCGACTTCGCCGAGACTTTTCGCGAAGGCGAGGAGATGGCCCAGGCCGCCATGGCGGGCAAGGCCGATGCCACCTCGCTGGTCCAGGCCCTGGCGCAGACGGAACTGGCGGTCGAGGCCGCGGTGACTGTGCGCGACAAGGTGGTCGAGGCCTATCAAGAGATTCTGCGGATGCCCGTCTGACGGGCAGCGCGGTTGGCCATGGATCAGGCGGTCTTCTTTGACGCCCTGCGCCAGGGGCTCTGGGTCGCGGTGATCACCTCGACCCCGATCCTGGCGGTGGCGCTGGTCACCGGGCTGGTGATCGGCCTCTTCCAGGCGCTGACCTCGGTGCAGGAAATGACCCTGACCTTCGTGCCGAAACTGGGGGCGATCGTGGTCATCTTCTGGCTGTCGATGGGCTTCATGTCGCAGACCCTGGTGGGTTTCTTCCAGGACCATTTGATCCCGCTGATTGCCGGAGGTTGAGCATGGAAAACGCCGGATATACCACCCTGACCCGCCTGTCGGGCCTCTCGCGCGAGATGGACATGATCGCGAATAACATCGCCAATGCGGCCACTACCGGGTTCCGCGCCGAAGAGATGGTGTTTTCCGAATATGTCCAGGGGATCGAGGCCGGCCCGTCGCTGTCCATGGCCCAGGGCAATATCCGCTGGGTCGAGTTCACCCAGGGCACGCTGACGCCGACCGGCGGGCGGCTGGATTTCGCCATCGAGGGCGAGGGCTTCTTCCTGGTGCAGACCCCCCAGGGCGAGCGGCTGACCCGGGCGGGCAGTTTCGCCACCTCCAACGCGGGCGATCTGGTCACCCATGACGGCTATCCGGTGCTGGACGCGGGGGGTGCGCCGCTTTTCATCCCGCCCGCCGCCGAGATCGGCCTGGGCCGCGACGGCACGATCACCGCCGATGGCCAGCCGATGGGACAGCTGGGCGTGGTGCAACCCGTGGCGCCGGACCGGATGCAGCGCGAGAGCGGCACGATGTTCCGCGCCGATGAGGGGTTCGACCCGGTCGAGGCGCCGCGCGTGATGCAGGGCTTCCTGGAGGCGTCGAACGTCAATCCGGTCTCCGAAGTGGCCCGGATGATCACCGTGCAGCGCGCCTATGAGCTGGGGCAAAGCTTTCTGGACCGCGAAGATGACCGAATCCGCAACCTGTTGAAAACCCTGGCCCGCTAGGCTGTCGCCCTGACACGGAAAGGATCCTGACATGAGAGCGCTGAAAATCGCCGCCACCGGCATGGCCGCCCAGCAGATGCGGGTCGAGACCATCTCGCAGAACCTCGCGAATATGTCGACCACGGGCTACAACGCCCGCCGGGCCGAATTCGCCGATCTGCATTACCAGCAGTTCGCCCGCGCGGGTACGGTCAATGCCTCGGACGGGACGGTGCTGCCCACGGGGATCCAGCTGGGCCTGGGCGTGCGCCCGACCTCGGTCAGCATGTTGCTGGCCCAGGGGCCTTCGGGGGCCACCGGCGGCGACCTGGATCTGGCGATCGAGGGGCGCGGCTATTTCGAGGTGACCCTGCCCTCGGGCCTGACCGCCTATACCCGCGATGGCGGGCTGAAACGCACCGGCGACGGGCTGATCGTCACCTCCGACGGCTATCCCGTCTCGCCCGAGATCACCATCCCCGAGGATGCGCGTTCGATCTCGATCAATGCCGATGGCGAGGTCTACGCCTTCTTCAACGACACCACCCAGCCGCAGCTTCTGGGCCAGTTCTCGCTTGCCGGGTTCACCAATCCCAAGGGGTTGGAGGCGATCGGCTCGAACCTCTTCGTCGAGACCGAGGCCTCGGGCGCGGCGGTGGTCACCACCCCGGGGCTCGACGGCCTGGGCACCCTGCGCCAGGGCTATCTGGAGGAAAGCACCGTCGATCCGGTGCGCGAGATCACCGAGCTGATCGAGGCGCAGCGCGGTTACGAGCTGAACTCCAAGGTCATTTCCGCCGCCGACCAGATGCTGGGCGCCACGGCCGCGGTGCGCTGATGCGGCATTCGGGGGCGATAGGGGCGCTGTTGGCGCTGTGGCTGACCGGCGGTGCGGCCTGGGCCGAGACCCTGGTGGCGGCGCGCAACCTGCGGCCGCAGACCGTGCTGACCCCGCTCGACATCTCCCTGCGTGACATCGAGGTGCCCGGCGCGCTTGGCAGTGCCGAAGGGGTGCTGGGCATGGAAACCCGCGTCACGATCTATGCCGGGCGCCCGATCCTGCCCGGCGATCTGGGCCCGCCCGCCCTGGTTGAACGCAACGGCATCGTCGGGCTGATCTACGACCGGGCCGGTCTGGTGATCACCGCCGAAGGTCGCGCCCTGGGCCGAGGCGGCGTGGGTGAGACGATCCGGGTGATGAACCTGTCCTCGCGCCAGACGATCAGCGGCACGATCCAACCCGATGGCACTGTGAGGATCCCATGATGCGCCTGCTGCTTCCCTTCGCTCTGCTGCTGGCGGGCTGCATAGACCGCTCTCATCTGGGCAAGGCGCCGGAGTTTACGCCGGATATACATACGCCAGAGTATCGTGCGATGATGGATCCGGCCCGCAAGGGGGCGGATCTGGCCTATGGACCATACTCTGCCGAACGTCCCGAGGCCTCGCTGTGGCGCCGAGATCGCGGCTCGCTTCTGGGGGACCGGCGGGCGATGCAGGCGGGCGACATCCTGACCGTGGTGATCGAGATCGACGAAAGCGCGGCGATCTCCAACTCGACCGACCGCTCGCGCTCGGGCTCCAACAATCTTGGCCTGCCGCAGCTTTTCGGCATCCCGCAGCGCATCAACCGCCGCTTGCCCGAAGGGGCGGGGCTGGACAATGCCGTGTCGGTCGACAGTTCGTCCTCGCATTCCGGCGACGGCTCGGTCAGCCGCAACGAACAGCTGACCCTGCGGGTCGCGGCGACGGTGGTCGACGTGCTGCCCAACGGGGTTCTGGCCATCGCCGGCAACCAGGAGGTGCGGGTGAATTTCGAGCTACGGGAGTTGCTGGTGTCAGGCTATGTCCGCCCCGAGGATATCTCGCGCCAGAACGAGATCACCTATGACAAGATCGCCTCGGCCCGGGTCAGCTATGGCGGCCGGGGTCAGATCTCTGACATGCAGCAACCGCGGATCGGCCAGCAACTGCTGGACCGACTGCTGCCGTTCTGAGGGGCGCCGATGAAGAAACTTCTGCCCATCCTGTTGATCGTTCTGGGAATCGGCGGCGGCGCCGGGGCCGGGCTGATGCTGCGTCCCGCACCCGAGATGCCGATGGCGCCGGTCGAAGGGGCCGAAGAGGGCGCGATGGAAGAGGCCAAGACGCCGGAAGACCCCGCAGAGGAAGAGCTGTCGGATCGGGAATATGTCAAGATGAACAACCAGTTCATCATCCCGGTCATCACCGAGGAAAAGATCGGCGCCCTGGTGGTGATGTCGATCAGCCTTGAGATGGAAGTGGGCGGGCAAGAGCTGGTCTACGCCCGCGAGCCGAAGCTACGCGACGCCTTTTTGCAGGTGATGTTCGACCATGCCAATGTGGGCGGCTTCGACGGGGCCTTCACCAATTCCAACAACCTCGACATCCTGCGCGCGGCGCTCTTCGGCGTAGCGCGGCGGGTCCTGGGCGAGACGGTGTCGGACGTGCTGATCACCGATATCGCCCGCCAGGACGCCTGATATTTGCTGCGTCTTTGGCTTTCCGGGCTGGCGTGAAAAGTGCCTGTCTCCTGCGCTGTGCAGGTCCGTCTCGGCAGGGGGACTTGCCTGACCGGGGATGCTGATGGCGAAAGCTCTGGTCCGAAGCACTCTTTTAAGACATTTGCTTTTGCGGGGGGCTGAAGCACCCACTCAAGAGGCTTGTGGCTCTTGTCCGCACCGGCGAAATTTGGAGCTGCATCGGCGCCTGGTGCCCGATGCGGAGTTTGGCGAGAGGGGCGCAGCAATGGGCGGCGATGCTGCGTCGCAGCGCAATGGATACTATAGCGTATGCTGCGCCGCAGCTTTGCCGCTCTGTGCGCAGCGAAAACGCGAGAGGGCATCGCCGGGCGCCGGGCTTTCCCCGCATCGACGATCTGACGAACAAGACACAGCGGCAGCCCGCCAGCGTGCTGGCGGGCCGCAGCGTCAGTTCGGGCGCTGTGTCGCCGCGCGGCCCTTCAGCATCACGGCGAGATCCTGAAGGGCCGCCAGCTCTCGCGCCAGAGCGGCGCGGCGGTCGGCGCTTTGGCTGGCGCCATGCAGACGTGCGGCGATGTCACGGCGACCCAGGGCGCGGGTCAGCTGGCCCATGCGCTCGCTTTTGTCGGCCAGCACCAGGGCCAGTTCCGCCTGAAGGTTGTTGCGCCGGGTCGAGACCCAGTCGCGCCAGACGCGATCCTGACCGTCGGCAAAGGTCAGATCCGTCCCCTCTGCCCCGTCGATCTGATCGAGGAAGCGGTCCGAGGCACGTTTGTCCAACGCCTCCAGCGACAGGCGCAGCTGGCGTTCGCGGGCGGCGATGCGGCGCAGCTGCATCAGTTCGGTCTCGAAGACCATCGAGGTTACCTCGGCCACCGGTTCTAGGGCCTTGGTCTTGCGGGAGAGAGACATCAGATCGTTCCTTTCGCTTTGCGCCGCATCTGGTCCGCGAAACGGATCGCGGCCGCGACGGCGCGGTAATCGGCGGGGGCAATCTGCGCCCCGACCTCGGTTTCGGCATGAAGACGGCGGGCGGTCGGCGGGTCGCTGTGGATCGGCACGCCCGCCTCGGTGGCGATCCGGCGGATGGTCAGGGCGACCTCGTCTACGCCCTTGGCGACGCAGACCGGGGCGCTGCCCGGGTGGCGATCCCAGGCCAGGGCGACGGCGTAGTGGCTGGGGTTGACGATGACCACATCGGCGCGCGGCACCTCGGCCATCATCTGCGCCCGGGCGATCTGTTGCCCGCGGGCGCGGCGCTGCTGCTTGATATAGGGGTCGCCCTCGGACTCCTTCACCTCATCGCGGATTTCCTTGTCGGTCATGCGGTTCTTGCGCAGATGCTCGGCCCGCTGCCACAGCAGGTCGATCCCGCCCAGCACCAGGGCGATGACGAAGACCAGGCTGAGGAATTCGACGCAAAGCCGGGCCAGCGTGGTGACTGCCAGGCCGGGGTCGAGGAGCAGGATCTGGGCCATTTCCGTCAGGTTGGCCGAGACGAAGAGGAAGAGGACCAGCGAGTAGATCAGCAGCTTGGTGAAGCTCTTGAAGAATTCGAAGAGGCCCGCCCGGCCGAACTTGTTGCCGGCGTTCTTCAGGATCGAGATACGAGAGAGTTTCGGGCGCAGTTTCTCGCCCGAGACGACGAAGGCCTGTTGCGCCAGGATGGTGGCCAGCGCCGCCCCGGCGGGCACCAGGAAGAAGGGCAGGATGGCCAGCAGCACGGCGCCGATCAGCCCGCCGGCAATGGTCGCGCCTGGCCCGTCGAAGACCAGCGGCGCCAGGGCCTCGGGTCGGTCGATCAGGGTCTGCATCACCGCGCCCAGCCGGGGCAGGGCCTCGGGGCCCAGGGCCAGGGCGGCGAGGCACAGCCCGCCATAGGCCGCCGCCGTGGTCAGGTCGGCCGAGCGCGCCACCTCGCCCTTTTCGCGGGCACGGTCCAGTTTGCGCTGTGTCGGCTCATGCGGTTTCTCGCCGCTTTGCTGTTCGGTTTCCGCCATCGCCGCCCCCTAGAACGGGGCCAGGAGGAAGCCGAAGACCCCCTCGGACCAGGTGGTCAGGATCTGCCCCGCCAGCAGAAACAGCAGGGCGATGCCGCCGAAGGTGATCACCGGGGCGCCGACGAAGGCGACCATCAACTGCGGCATGGCGCGGTTGATGACGCCGAGGGTCAGGTTGTAGATCACCGAGATCACGATGAAGGGTGCGGCCAGGGTGAAGGCCAGGCGGAAGACCTGCGCCACCAGGGCGATCCCCCATTGTGCCAGGTCCGCCGCGCCGGGCCAGCTGCCCGCCGGGATCGCCTCGTAAGAGATCAGCAGGTAGAGCACCGCGTGCACATGCAGCCCGAGGATCATTGCCAGGGCCAGGCCGCCGACCACCAGGATATTGCCGATGGCGGGCATGGGTTCGATGACGATCGGGCCCAGGATCTGGCTAAGCGAGGTGGCCTGCGCGATCATCGAGCCGGTGGTTTGCAGCGCCAGCAGGAACAGGCGCAGGCCCACCCCCAGGGCCAGGCCGGTGACGGTTTCGGTGCCCAGGAAATGGGCCAGCGCCCCCAGGCTGGGCTGGCTTGCAGGCAGCGCTGGTTGTGCCGCCAGGACGATGGCGGTCAGCGACAGCGCCACCACCATCTTGATCCGCATCGGCACCGATTGTTCGCCGAAGCCCGGCAGTAAAGAGGTGACGGCGGCGACCCGCAAAAAGACGATCAGCGCCGCCCAGCCTTCGGCGCGGATCACGGCCAGGAGCTGGGCGGCGGGTTCATTCATCGGCGGGCACCACGGAAATCAGCGCGGGCCGGGCCTCGACCCCGATTTCCTCGAAGGACAGAACGGGGTTGGGGATGCCGCGCGCGGTCAGCGCCATGCGCAGGAAACGCCGCCGCTGGGTCGAGGTGATCAGCGCCGCGTGAATCCCCTGTTCCGAGGCGGCGCTGAGGGCGGTGGAAATCGCGCCGACCAGGCGGTGGAAAATGTCGGGGGGCAGGGCCACGTCGACCACGCCGCGGTCGCGTTCCATCTGGTAGGTGGCAAAGATCTCTTCCCATTCCGGGGCCAGCTGGATCAGCGGCACGGTGCCATCCTCGCGCCGCAGCTCGGCGATCAGCTGGAACCCCAGGCGGTGGCGGACGTGTTCGCAGATCGCCTCGGGGGCCTGGGTGACCTGGCGCAGCTCGCCCACAGATTCCAGGATCAGCGGCAGGTTGCGGATCGACACCTGTTCGCCGACCAGCAGGCGCAGCACCTGGTGCAGCAGATCCAGCGGCACCTTGTCGGGGATCATCTCGTCCAGCAGTTTGCGGTTCGCCTCGGCCCGGCGGCTGTCGGTCAGGTTGGTCATTTCCTCCAGCAGGCGGCGCAGGGATTTCATCGTCAGCAGGCGGGGGAAATTGCGCTTGATGGTTTCCAGAAGATGGGTCGCCAGCACCTCGGTCGGGGTCACCAGGGTCAGCCCCGACAGGGCCGCGTCGTCCTGGGCCGACTGGTCGATCCAGCGGGCCGGGGCGCCATAGACCGGTTCCTTCACCTCTTCGCCCGGCGGGCCGCCGCGCCCGTCGGTCAGCGCCAGCACCCGCGAGGGGCGCAGGATGGCGCGGGCCTGTTCGACCCCCTGAATGCGAATGACATAGCTGCCCGAGGGCAGGGCCGGGTCGTCGGTCAGCCGGATCTCGGGCAGGATCAGCCCGTAGGTTTCGGCCACATGCAGGCGCATGTTTTCGATCCGGGCGTCCAGCCCGGTGCCCGGGTCAAGCACCATGTTGACCAGGTCGGGGGCGAATTCCACGTGGATATCGTCGAGGTCGAGCGTATCGCCCAGGGATTTGCTGCGCGGCTTGGGCGCGGCCTCCTCCGTGCCGTCCTCGGCCGCGTCGGCCCGGGCGCGGGCCTGGCGCACCGCCACCGCCGCCCCGGCCAGGACCAGCCCGCCGAAGACGAAGGGGACGAAGGGCAGGCCGGGGACGAAGCCGAAGAGCAGCATCAGCACCGCCACCGTGGCCAGGGCCGCCGGGTGGCGGCCCAGCTGGCCGACCAGCGCCATGTCGGTGGCGCCGATCGCCCCGCCGCGCGCCAGCAGCAGGGCCGAGGCGATCGAGATGATCACCGCCGGAATCTGCGTGACCAGCCCGTCGCCCACGGTCAGAATCGCATAGGTTTCAAAGGCATCACCTAGGGGCATGTCATGGACGATTACCCCCATCATCAGGCCGACGACCAGGTTCAGCAGGGTGATCAGCAGGCCTGCCACCGCATCGCCCTTGACGAATTTCGACGCCCCGTCGAGCGAGCCGAAGAAGGTCGTTTCCAGCTGCTCCCGCTCGCGCCGTTCCTTGGCCTGCATATGGTCGATGGCGCCCGCCGACATGTCGCTGTCGATGGCAAGTTGCTTACCCGGCATCCCGTCCAGGGCGAAGCGCGCGCCGACCTCGGCCATGCGGGCGGCGCCCTTGGTGATGACCATGAAGTTGACGATCAGCAGCACGCCGAAGACCACCAGGCCCAGGAAGACCGAGCCCGACATGACGAAATCGGCGAAGCCCTGGATCACGTCGCCCGCCGCATTCGTGCCCGTATGTCCTTCGCCGATGATCAGCTTGGTGGACGAGACGTTCAGCGACAGGCGCAGCATCAGAGAGGCCAGAAGCACCGTCGGGAAGGCCGAGAAATCCAGCGGCTTCTCGACAAAGAGGGTGACGGTGAAGATCAGGATCGCCAGGGCGAAACTGGCCGCCAGCCCGACATCCAGCACGAAGGCCGGGACGGGCAGGATCATCATCACGATGATCGCCATCAGCGCCAGGGCCAGCAGGATTGTTGGCTGGAACAGCGGGCGGGGCTGAGAGACGGCAGCGGTCATTCGGACCTGTTTCCTTCGGGGGCATCCCCCGGCCATTCTGGCAAGCGTTACAGGGTCCGTTATTCCGGGAAATGGTTGAGGCTTCGCAAAGATCCGAGGGGTTGGGGGCGCAGCTTGCCGCAAGGGGGATCAGGACTGCGCGCGGCGGCAGGAAATGCGGCGTGTCGCGCGTGCAGTGCATCGCGCGCGGCCCCCCTTTGGGGGTCACGCGGCCTCAGAAGTACGATGGCGTATGTATTCTACGGCTCGTTTTCCGGGGCGACCTGCATCGTCGACAGCAGATCGCGCAGCGCATCGCGGGTTGCGCCGCTTTGACCAAGTACCTCGCGGCTGGCGGCCAGGGTGGGCGGGCCAAGGGCGGGCAGATCGACCGGCGCCTGTTGCACCACCTCGGCCAGGCGAGCCTTTTCGGCGGCGGCCTCTGCCTCGGCCAGGCTTTGCCAGTCGCGGGCCAGCCAGGCGGCCTCGGCGGCAGCCTCGGGCGCGCCGGCGGCGGTGAACAGCGCGCTGGCCCCGGCGTAATCCTCGCGCGCCAGGCGGGCGTCGGCGCGCAGCCGGTCGGCCTCGGGGGTGGCGATCCCCTCCAGCTCGGCCTCGGCCTTGCGCGGCAGGTTCATCGCCAGGGCGGCGCGGGCGTGCAGCAGCTGCCGCGCCTCGGCCTCGGCGCCGCGGGCGGGGGCGGCGTCGGCCAGAAGCGCCTCGGCGGTTTCGGGCAGGCCCAGAGCGAGCAGCCGGTCGGCCAGACCGTTGACCGCCTGGGCGCTGGATTGCGCCGCCAGATCAGGGCCTTGGGTGAAATAGAGCCGGGTAAAGATCGTGTCGCTGGCCCCCTCGGCCAGGGCGCGGGTCAGGGCATCGCTCAGCTCGGCCTGGGTTTCGGGGGCGAAGCGGGCGCGCTCGGCCGCGTAAAGGGCAAAGGCCGCAGGGAAATTCGACGCGGCGGCATGGGCCAGCACCTCGGCCCGGGCCAGGTCGGTGGCCATGGGGCTGTTGCGGTACTGGCTGCGGTAGCCCTCCAGCAGGCCGATGATTTCCGCGTCGACCTGGCCACCATGGGCCAGGGTTTCGTTGGTGTAGTGCAGCAGGGCCTCGGGCGAGACCTCGTTGTTGCTGGCGATCAGCGCAGCGAAATCGGCCCGGTCGGGCGGACCGTCGGCATTGGCCAGCTTGGCGGCGGCCAGGGCCTGTCGGGGCGAGCTGTCCAGCAGGTTGCGTTCCACGATGCGCAGGATGTCACGGGCGAAATCTGCCTCTTTCGCGGCGGTGAAACGGTTCGCCAGCAGCGGCCCGATCACCGCCTTCAGCGCGTCGGGCATGGCCATCAGGCTGCGCTTGATCGCCGCGCCGTCATAGGCGCTGCCCGGCGGGATCGTGGCGGGGGCCAGCGCCGCCCAAAGTGCGGCGTCGGTGTCGCAGGTCAGGCGACCGGCAAAGGGGCTGTCCTCGGGGTCGTGGCCATATTCCAGGATGCGCGCGACCGAGAGCATTTCGGCGGTTTCCAGCGGCGGTTGTGGCACGGCGTCCAGCACGCGGGCGGCCTCGGCGCCGAAGCCATGGGCCAGGTAGAGCAGCGCCAGGGCGTGGTAGGCGGCGACATCGTCGCGGTCGAACTCGCCGGTCAGGGCGGCGCGCAGGCGGCCCAATTCGCGCAGGAAATCCAGATCCTCGACCGCGACCAGGGGGGGCATGTGCAGGGCGCAGGGGTTGCCCGACAGGATGATGCGATTGTCGCCGCGCGGATCGCCGGGGCCGAAAGTGCTGGGCGTAGCAGCCAGGCCCGGATCGGGACGGACGCCATCGGAAGGGGTGCCGCTGACCTGGCGCTGCGCCTCAGTCAGTTCGGCGGCCTGTCGGGCATCGGGGGCCAGCAGGCCCTCGGTCGCGGCGCTGCCGATGGCGGCCAGCAGGCTTTCCTCCAACTCGCGGGTCAGGCGGGCCTCTTGCTCGGTCAGGGTCGGTGGACCCGGCAGAGTCTCCAGCTGTTCGGTCATCTGATCGCGCAGGCCGGGGACGCCGGGCAGGGTCACGGGGGGCAGGGGCGGCAGGGCCTCGGACGCGGGCTTTGGCACCGTTGCCTCGGGCGCGTCGGCGGGGGGCGGCGGCAGGGCCATGCCGGGCACCCGGGCCGAGGCGACGCGCGGTGCTGCCGGGGCGGCCAGGGGCACCGGCCCGGGGGCCGTGGGATCCGCCGGGGGCAGACCGAAGCCCAGGGGCGGCGGGCCGGTGGGGGCCGGTGGCGTGTCGGTGGCGACGGGCGCGGGAGCCTCTGCGGCTGGCAAAGCGCCTAGAACGGGCCCGTCAAGGATGTCGAGGATCATCAGGTTGCCGGCGGTGACCGAGGTCTCGACCGGGCAGTCGCAGGCCAGCGAGAGGGTGAGCGAGGGTCCGTCGCCGACGCGGATGTCGGTCAGGCGCTGGCGGGTGATGCGGTCGAAGACGCGGCTAGCGTCGATGGCGGGCACCGGGCCATCGAAGCGCAGGGTGGCCGTGCCCGGCGCGGTGTCAAGCAGCGGTTCCGTGCCCGCGGGCAGGGGCAGGGTGAGCCGGGTGAAGTCGCTGTGATCGCCGGACCGCAGGATCGCCTGGGCCTGGGTGCCCCCGGGCACCAGGCAAAGCGCGATCAGCAGCGCCAGCAGGGGCACCAAGAACCCGCGTCCGAACCGCCGCGCGCCACGCCTTTGGGGGGCGATCCCGCCGGGGCCCGGGGGCGGAGGGGATCCTGCCTGTGCCCTCATGCGGCCCCGCTGCTTTTGACGTCCTTCAGCGCCTCTTCCAGTTCGGAGAAGCTGGGGCGGCAGTGCGAGGGCGTGTTCTGGCGCCCCACCTCGATGCAGATATTGGTGGCGTGATTGTGCAGGTTGGCCACCAGCACCTCGCGGATCAGCTGGTAGAAATGGCTGTCCTCGTCGATCACCGTCTTCAGCTTGCCGGCGAAGGGGCCGACGAAGCCATAGGCCAGGAAGACCCCGAGGAAGGTGCCCACCAGGGCGCCGCCGATCATGCCGCCCAGCACCTCGGGCGGCTGGTCGATGGCGGCCATGGTCTTGATCACCCCCAGCACCGCCGCGACGATGCCAAGGGCGGGCAGGGCGTCGGCCATGGCCTGAAGCGCGTGGCTGGAGTGCTGGGCGTGATGGGCGTTCGCCTCCATCCGCTTTTCCAGCACCTCTTCCACCTGGTGGGGATCGTCGTAGTTCATCGAGGCCGAGCGCATGGTGTCGCAGATCAGCGCGATCGCCTCCTTGTCGCTGAGAATGCGGGGGTATTTCGAGAAGATCGACGAATTCTCGGGGTCTTCGATATGTTCCTCGATCGCCACCGGGTTCTGCCGCGCCAGGCGGATCAGTTCGAAGAGCAGGCACAGCAGGTCACGGTAGTCGTCATGTTTCCACTTCGGACCCTTGAAGACCTTGCCGACATCCTTCAGCGTATGTTTCACCGCCGCCATGTCGTTGGAGATCAGGAAGGCGCCCACGGCGGCGCCGCCGATCATCATCATCTCGAAGGGAAGCGACTTGATGATGATGCCCATCTTGCCGCCGGCCAGGATGTAGCCGCCGAAAACCATCGCGAAGATGACACCGATGCCGACGAAACCGATCATATCTGCTGCCCCGAATCCACTAATCGGCCCTCACGCTAGGGCTCATTCCTTTGGAACAGATGAATTCCGCCCCGCCAGGATGACGCTGATCGCATAGGCGGTTTCCGAGGACAGGCCCGCCATCACCGCCGCCGCCGCCGCCGGTTGCATCCGCCCCAGGAACCCGGCCGAGAATTGCGGATCCATGGTTTCGAAGAGCGCGGCGGCCTGTTTCGGCTTCATGCTTTCATAGACGGCGGTCAGCTGGCCCAGATCGTTCTCGGCGGCGCTGTCGGCCAGGGCCAGCGTCTCCTTCAGCGCGGCCTCGGCGGCCTCGAGCTGGGCCAGCTTCTTCTCGATCTCTTCATCGGCCACGGCCAGGGCGGTCATCCGGTCGCGCAGCTGCGCCTCGCGCTGCTCCAGCCGGGCCTCGCGCGCGGCGAAGGCTTCGAGCATCGCCTCGACCTCGGGTGGTTGTTCGCAGCCCGCGGCGGCCACCGCCTCGCCATGGGTCGTCTCGGCGCCGGGGGCGCCCATGCCGGGGCCCTCCAGCGCCATCACCTCGCCGGAATGCAGGGCGACGCGGACCGCGGCAGAGCCGAGCAGCAGCCCCGCGATCAGCGCCAGCGTGCCGCGCCGGGGCCGGGCGCCACGCCGCCTGCGTGGGGCCAGCTTGCGCCCCTTGTCCTGCGCCGCCTTGCCGGCGGCCTGTTTGCGCGCTTTGGCCATGGCGCCCTCAATGGGTCTCGTTGTGGCGGGCGAAGACCGCCGGGGCCTCCTCTTGCGCCTGTTTCTGCGCCGCGACTTCCAGGTCGTGCATCGAGGCGACCAGTAGCTCCAGCCGCTTGGCCACCCCCTCGGCGCGTTCGGTCAGCTGCTGCAACGAGGCGCTGGACTCGCCCGCCGTGCCCTGGGCGGCCTGCAAGGTCTTCGACAGGTCGTCGACCTGCGCCGACAGCACCGCCACCGCACCGCCCATGCCGTTTTCCAGGTCGTTGAACCGCGACAGGCGGCGCGCCAGGATATAGCAGTAGAACCCCGCACCCAGGGCGCCCGCGACCAGCAGGATATCGGCGATCAGTTCCATTGCGTCAGCTCCATTCCCGTCCTCTTCTTGCACCGGCCCCGGGGGGCCGCCGTTCTGCGCCGGTCAGTTCAGCACGAATTCCACGATCAACAGGTCGCTGACCGCATCCGGCCCGGTGATCACCTGGATCCGCCGCAGCATCTGGGCGCGGATGCGCACCAGGGTCGCCGGATCCTCAAGGTCTTCCATCCGCAGGGCGCGCAGATAGCCGTTCAGCACGTCGATGATGCGCGGCAGAACCTTGGTCACATTGGCCTCCTGGTTGCTTGGCACCTCGATATTGGCGGTGAACCGCAGGTGCCGCCCGTCAGAGGCGCGGCCCAGCGAGATGGTCATCGGGTCCAGCGGGATGAAGGCCACATCGGGGGCCATGAACGGCTCGGGCGCCGGGGCGCCCCCCTCCATCGCGGCTTCATCCGGGCCCAGGATCATCCCGCTGTAGATGGCGAAGAAGGCCCCGCCGCCGCCCACAAGCGCCAGCACCAGCCCAAGGATCAGCGGCAGTTTCGACGCCTTCTTCGGCGCCTCTTCCTCGATCTCTGTTGCGGCCTCGGCCATGGGTCGCCACCCCCTCCGTGGGAAATCATCTCGGGGCCGTTTTAGCGCTCAGGCACTAACCGATTATTAAGCCCGTTCGGCCCATTAAGGGGGGACACCGGCAGAAAGTCGGTTGGACGGGAGAGAATGTTTGCAACAGCTTCTGACGCTTTGGAGCAACCTTGACATGCGACGCCGCGTGACGGCGGTGCTGGCGGCGCTGGCCATGTTCGCGGCTGTGCTGGGCCTGGCGAATCTGGCCTCCAAACCCTCGTTGTCGCTGCTCTACTCAGGCCTCGAAAACGGCCAGGCGGGCGAGATCGTGCGCGCCCTGGACCAGCGTGGGGTGATCTACGAGGTGCAGGGCGGTTCGATTTATGTCGAGGGCGCGCGGCGGGACGAGCTGCGCATGACACTGGCCTCGGAGGGGCTGCCGCGCAATTCCTCGCAGGGGTACGAACTGCTGGATAACCTGTCGGGATTCGGTACCACCAGTCAGATGTTCGACGCCGCCTATTGGCGCGCGAAAGAGGGGGAGCTGGCGCGCACCATCGCCGCCTCGCCGCAGATCTCGGCGGCGCGGGTGCATATCGCCCATCAGGGCGCTACGCCGTTTCAACGCGACCTGAAACCGACCGCCTCGGTGGCGCTGACCGCCTCGGGCGAAATCTCGGCGGCCCAGGCGCGGGCGCTGCGCTATCTGGTGGCCTCGGCGGTGGCCGGGCTGAACTCCGACGACGTGGCGGTAATCGACGATTCCGGCGAGTTGGTCGGGCTTGCGGATGAAAACACCGGCGCCAGCACCGCCCAGGACCGCGCCGAAGAGCTGAAACAGAAGGTGCAACGCCTGCTGGAGGCGCGGGTGGGTCTGGGAAACGCGGTGGTCGAGGTCGCGGTCGAGACCGACAACGAAAGCGAATCGATCCGCGAGCGGCGCTTTGACCCGCAGGAACGGGTGGCGATTTCGACCGAAACCGAAGAGGCCAGCAACTCGGCACAGAACTCGGGCAGCGGTGATGTGACCGTGGCCTCGAACCTGCCCGATGGCGACGGGGCGGGGGGCGGCAATTCCACCTCGCAGCAAAGCGAAACGCGCGAGCGGGTGAACTACGAGGTTTCCGAGGTCAACCGCGAGGTGGTGCGCGCCGCGGGGGCGATCCGCCGCCTGACCGTGGCGGTGCTGGTCAATGGCACCGAGGCCGAGGGGGCCGATGGCACGCCGGTCTTCGAGGACCGCCCCGAGGCCGAGCTGACCGCGCTGCGCGACCTGGTGGCCTCGGCCGTGGGGTTCGACGAGGCGCGCGGCGACGTGATCACCATCAAGTCGATGCAGTTCGAACCGGTGGCCGAGCTGGGCACCTTGGCCGCGCCGGGCTTTCTTGATCAGATCCATATCGACGTGATGTCGCTGATCCAGATGGCGGTTCTGGCGGTTGTGGCGCTGATCCTGGGGCTGTTCGTGGTGCGCCCTCTGCTGGCGGGCGGCGCCGAGGTACCGCTTCTGACCGCCGAGGGGGGCGGGGCCCTGGATGGCGAGATCGACGAGGATTACGACCTGCCGGACCTGCCGGGCCTGGGCGGCTTTGGCGGCGATGGTGACGGCGGCGGTTTCCCGATGATGGCCGATTTCGACGGTGGTGGCGGGGATGCGGACGATCCGGTGGCCAAGTTGCAGGCGCTGATCGAGGATCGCCGCGACGAGACGATGGAAATCCTGCGCTCCTGGCTGGAAGAGGATGAGGAGCGGGCATGAAACCCATCGTCCGCCTGCTTGAGGATTTCGGCCGGCCCGAGGCCGTCGCCGCCCCCGGCCTGTCGGAGGATGAGCTGGAGACGCTGCGGCTGGAGGCCTTCGAGAACGGCTACAAGGCCGGGTGGGACGATGCCGCCAAGGCGAGCCAAGAGGAACAGGCCCATATCGGTGCCGACCTGGCGCGCAACCTTCAGGATCTGTCCTTCACCTATCACGAGGCCCATTCGCACATGCTGTCTTCGGTGAAGACCCTGCTGGAAGAGATCGTGGGCAAGATCCTGCCCGAGACCGCGCGCGACACCCTGGGCCCAAGGGTCGCCGAACAGCTCGAGACGCTGGCGCGGCAACGCACGGCCCCGGCGGTGGAAATCTCGGTGGCGCCCAGCAATCGCGGCGTGATCGACGGGCTGGCCGAGCAGGACTTCGGCTTCCCCGTGCGGGTCGAAAGCGATGACACCCTGTCGGACGGTCAGGTCTTTTTGCGCTTCGGCGAGGAAGAGACCGAGATCGATCTGGGTGAGGTGACCGATGGGATCCGCGATGCCCTGGCCGGGTTCTTCGCGGAACAGGAAAGGATGGAAAGCCATGGATGACAGCGCCGACCCGCAAAGCCGGGGCAACCCCTTCACCGTGGTCCCGATCGAGATCACCATTTCCGTGGGCAAGGCCCGGCCGCTGATCCGCGACCTGCTGAAGCTGACCCGCGATTCCGTCCTGCCGCTGGACCGCCGGGTCGAGGATCCGGTCGAGCTTTATGTCGGCGACCGGCTGATCGCGCGGGGCGAGCTGGAAGAGATGGAGGGCGAGAACGCCGGGCAGCTGGCCGTGCGCCTGACTGAGGTGTCGGACCTGTCGGGGGAGCTTTAGGCCATGGCGCCGGGGCGCAGAAAGCGCCGCTTTCCCCCCCGCGCCGCGCCGGGGCGCCCGTCCGGTGGCGCTTTGCGGTCGCTGCCGGTCCCGGTGTCGTGGACACGGGCCTCGGGCGGGCAGGGGTTGTCCTGCCGCTTGCGGGACGTGGGTGGGGTGGTATCGCGCCCGGGCCGCCGCCCCTCGCTGCCCTGTGCATCGCTTTTCCTGCACCGAGGAGCGCCAGTGACCTGTCCCGGAGGCGCACGCCACAGGTTGCTGGCGCCCCTCCTCGCGGGGCTCTTTCTGCTGCTCGCGCTCCTGCTTCTGGCCGGCCCGGCCAGCGCGCAGGACCTGACGCTGGACCTGGGCGAGGGCAGCTCGCTTTCGGCGCGCGGGATCCAGATGATCCTGCTGATCACCGTGCTGAGCCTGGCGCCGGGGATCCTGATCACCGTCACCTGCTTTCCCTTCCTGGTGACCGTCCTGTCGATCCTGCGCCAGGCCCTGGGCCTGCAACAGGCACCGCCCAACATGCTGATCGTCTCGCTGGCGCTGTTCCTGACCTGGTTCATCATGGCCCCGGTGATGACCGAAAGCTGGGACAGCGGCATCTCGCCCCTGATCGAGGAAGAACTGACCGTGGAAGAGGCGCTGCCGCGCGCCATCGCCCCCTTCCGGGGCTTCATGGCCAACCGCATGGATGTGGAAACCTTCGAGGCGATGGCCGCCCTGCGCCCCGATGCGGCCGAGATCGAAACCGGCCCCGAGGCGCCGCTGTCGGTGCTGATCCCCTCTTTCATGCTGTCCGAGATCGCCCGCGCCTTCCAGATCGGCTTTCTGCTCTTCCTGCCCTTCCTGATCATCGACCTGGTGGTGGCGGCGGTGCTGATGTCGATGGGGATGATGATGGTGCCCCCGGCCATCGTGTCGCTGCCGTTCAAGCTGTCCTTCTTTGTCATCGCCGACGGCTGGACGCTGCTGGCCTCCAGTCTGGTGCGCAGCTACGGCTGAGGGGCGGTGGCTGCGTGCAAGGCAAGGGAAGACAGCTTTGTCTCTCGGAGCTTCTTTGGCCCGGGCTATCGGGGGTGCGGATTGTAAAGTGTGGGGCGCGGGGGGACAGGTACTGGAAGCCTGGCGCGCTACTTGCTCTGGGCCATGAGGGAATTGCGCCATTCAGTCAGTAGCGGCAGGAGTTTCTCCAGGGACAATGCCTCCACCGGTTGCAATTGAGACAGTACGTCCGCACATGGGTAAGATCCAGGCAGCGCCATTTTATCGAGGGCACGTAGCGTGATTGCGGATTGCCCCTTCGCGCGGGGATCGATTCCCTGTTGCTCTGCTTCATCCCAATCTGCGAAGTGCTTCCAATAGTTGGATATCGTATTGATCGCTTGCGCCACAGTGATCGGCGCCCGGAACAGCGGAGGATGTTCGTAGGCCTCCGCCTTGGACAGCCCGAAGTCAACTCGGGTCGCATTCAGGTATCGCTGTGCAGCGATAAAACCGCTCCCTATCAGAAACTCCCCTAAATCGCAGAGACCATCACTTTCCGGGTCGGGAGAGGAACGCATTGCGGTCGTGGTTCGAAGCAATTCCACATCTAGCAAGGCCAAAATACGCGTCAGAAGACCGAACTCATAGTCCGCACTCGAGCCGCCTGAATGAATTAAGACCATGTTCTATCGCACCCGGATCTAGGAGAGCAAAATATAGCACCCGACGAGCCTTGATGCACAGAAACGGCACGGTTTCAGGAGCAAGTCGATCCGCTTCAATCTCTGGTCCGGCATTAAGGTTGATCGCGACACAGGCGATCTGGGCGCACAAATGTGTGAAGGGGAGCGTCTGGAAGGTACCCCGGCAACGGTCGTCAGTCGTCCAGCTCGGTCAGGTGCTTCTCGCCGCGCGCCCTGGCCAGGGCGATCTGCTTTTGCCGCTCGCGGAACCGCGCCTTGTCGGCCTCGGTCGTCTCGTCGATGCACAGATGGCAGGACACGCCCTCTTCGTAGTCGGGGCGGGCGCGGTCCTCGGGCAGGATCGGGCGGCGGCAGGCATGGCACAGGATATGCGGCCCCTCGGTCAGCCCGTGGCCGACGGACACGCGCCGGTCGAAGACGAAACATTCGCCCTGCCAGGTGCTGTCCTCGGCGGGCACCTCTTCGAGGTATTTCAGGATGCCACCCTTCAGGTGATACACATCCTCAACCCCCTGACCCATAAGGAAATTCGTCGACTTCTCACAGCGGATGCCGCCGGTGCAGAACATGGCGATCCGCTTGTTGTGAAAGCGGTCCTTGTTGGCCTCCCACCAGGCGGGAAACTCGCGGAAACTGACGGTTTGCGGATCGACGGCGCCTTCGAAGGTGCCGATGGCCACCTCGTAATCGTTGCGGGTGTCGATCAGCGCCACATCGGGGCTGCGGATCAGGTCGTTCCAATCGGCGGGATCGACATAATGGCCCACGGCGGCCAGCGGATCGACATCCGGCTGGCCCATGGTGACGATCTCTTTCTTCAGGCGTACCTTCGTTCGGGCAAAGGGGCGCTCGCTGGCGGTGGACAGCTTCCACTCCAGATCGGCACAGCCGGGCAGGGCGCGGATATGGGCCAGCACCGCCTCGATCCCGGCGGCAGGGCCGGCGATGGTGCCATTGATCCCTTCCCGCGCCAGCAGCAGCGAGCCGCAGATCTTCTCGCGCTCGCAGAGCGCCAGCAGCGGGCCGCGGATCGCGGCTGGATCGTCGAAACGGGTGAAGTGGTAGAGGGCGCAAACGGTGAACATGAGGCGCGGAGTAGCGCCCCGGCGCCTGTCGGGCAAGGCCCGTCGGCGCCCTGCGGCAATAGCGCCCGTTTCGCGGGCAGCGCGG
Organism: Pseudooceanicola aquaeponti; assembly: GCF_050897975.1. Classification (NCBI taxonomy): domain Bacteria; kingdom Pseudomonadati; phylum Pseudomonadota; class Alphaproteobacteria; order Rhodobacterales; family Paracoccaceae; genus Pseudooceanicola; species Pseudooceanicola aquaeponti. The sequence continues at coordinate 264,236 of NZ_JBPAXY010000002.1, read as the reverse complement.
GGGGCGGGCGGTGGCCTGCCGCGCGTGTCGCGGGATCCGGGCGATTGACCCCCGGGCGCCGGGCGGCGAAGCTCGGCCCGACCGCGCGGAGCCCCCGCGCCCAGACCACGCCCCGAAGGAGACGACCCATGACCCAGGCCCTGATTGTGATCGACGTGCAAAAGGATTTCTGCCCGGGCGGCGCCCTGGCCGTGGCCGAGGGCGATCAGATCGTGCCCGGCATCAACGCGCTGATGGCCGACAGCTCGGTGGTGGTGCTGACCCAGGACTGGCACCCGGCGGGCCATTCCTCTTTCGCCTCGTCCCATCCCGGGGCCGCGGTGATGAGTGTGACGGAAATGCCCTATGGCCCGCAGGTGCTCTGGCCCGACCATTGCATCCAGGGCTCGGACGGGGCCGCCTTTCACCCCGACCTGACCACCGACCGCGCCGATCTGATTATCCGTAAGGGGTTCAACCCGGCGATCGACAGCTATTCGGCCTTTTTCGAGAATGACCACACCACCGCCACCGGGCTGGAGGGCTATCTGCGCACCCGTGGCATCACCGATCTGGTGATGGTCGGGCTGGCGACGGATTTCTGCGTCAATTACAGCGCGGTGGATGCGGCGAAACTGGGGTTCCGGGTCACCCTGCGGCGGGATCTGTGCCGCGGGATCGACTTGGACGGCTCGCTTGCCGCGGCCGAAACGACCATGGCAGAGGCAGGCGTCATCCTCGCCTGATCCCGCGGCTCCGCGCCACCCTCCCCGTTCGCACGGGGGTCCCAATAGGGCGGCCTGCGGGTCTCGGTGGGGCCGCCCGTCTAAAACCCGACAGGGCCGCCCGTGATGCGGGTCATGGCGCGGGCCAGTTCGATGCCCAGGCCGTTGTCCATCACATGCCAGATGGTCAGCGCCAGCAGCCAGGCGACGATCACCACGCCCAGGGCGCAGACCTTCTGAAGCGGGCTGAGATCCAGGAAACGGGACGCGGCGTGCAGCGGGCTGCGGCGCCAGTTGCCCCGGTGGCGGCGGCGCAGCCGGGCGCGGGCGCGCCGGGCCAGCATCTCGGGCGAGGCCAGTTCGGCCGACACATCGGGATCGGCGCCATCGTCGCGATCCCGGGCCAGCAGGCCCATGGGTTGCGGCAGCGCATCGGCATTCAGATAGCTGTTGGTGAAATCACTGATCGAGAAACCGCCCCAATTGGCCTTGCGCAGCCGCCCGCGCGAGGCGCGCAGGTTGGCGGCAAAGCGCGAGATCGCCTCGGTGCGGGCCTCTTCGTCGATGGCGCGGAATCGCCCCTGGGGCAGGTCGCTGACCCAGCTGGTCAGGCCAAAGCCGGATTCCAGGAACAACTCCTGCACCTCACGGTCCGCCGCGCGCAGGGCATCCGCCACCTTGGGGTCGCGGAAAAGGGCGATCTGTTGTCCCGACAGATCGCCCTTTCGGCCCTCGGAGCGGGCCTTCCTCTGCGCGGCCAGCGGCAGAACTGAATGCATGTCAAAGTCGTAATTCATCGGGTTGTCCCTCGGCCCCTGGCCGCTCCCGTTCCTGTCTAGAACCACCGACAATCATATCTGCTTAACTATGTTTCCCTTCTCGGGCCGAAATGCGGCAGGCCCGGGACGCGACCGGGGCCGGTGCGGGGCCGTTTGGCGGCCCTTCGGCGGCGTCTTTCGGGCGCGGCTGCGGCGGGCATCGGGCCGGTTGCGGGCCGGGGCCGGGCAGAAATCCGGCGGGAATGGGGCGGGTGTTGAAACGGTTGAATAAATTCGCCCGGGCAGAGGTCAGGCGGAGGGACGCGCGCCGCGCCGTTCGCGCCCCTGGCTGCCACAATGCGCGCCAAGGCCCGGGCCGGGATGCGCGCAGGGCGGTCGGTTCAGCGCAGATCCTGCCCGCGCGCCTCACGCGGGGCATGGCCAAAGAGGCGGCGAAAGTCGCGGCTGAACTGCGTCGGGCTTTCATAGCCGACGCGCAGGGCGGCCTGGGTCACGCCGCTGCCGGTCTCGCGCAGCAGGCGGCGCGCCTCGATCAGACGCAGGCGCTTTTGATATTGCAGCGGCGTGGTGCCGGTGATGGCGCGGAAATGGCGGTGAAAGCGGGTGGCGCTCATCCCGCTTTCCCGGGCCAGGGTCTCGATGCTGAGGGGGCGGGTGGCTTGGCCCCGGATCAGGCGCAGCGCCCGGGCTACCTGGGCCTCGGGGGCATCGGGCCGGGTCAGGCGGCGCAGCATGGCGCCCTCGGGGGCGGCCAGCAACAGCGCGTGCAGCTCGCGCAGGTACAATTCGGCCAGAACCTCGGTCGGGCCGTCGGCCTCCAGCAGGCCCAGCAGGCGGCCCATCACATCCACCACCGCCGGGGTCAGGGGCGCCGCGCTGAGCGCCCGGGCCGGTTCCTGCCCGCTGACCCGGGGCGCCAGGTCGCGCAACAGGCCCGGGTCCAGCGTCACCGCCGCTGCCAGATAGGGCGCCTGGGGCGTGGCCTCGACGACGCGGTTCACCCCGGGCAACTCGTGGCTGACGATCACCCCGTGACCGGCGCGGAACATCACCGCCTCGCGGTCGAAATGCACCGATTTGGCCCCCTGCACCACCATGCAGAAGATCGGGTCATAGACGCTGTGGGTGATCTCGCCGGGCTGCTGCGCCCGCATCAGGCCGAGGCCCGGCACCGACAGGGGCACCGGGGTTGCCCCCAGATCCATTTGCCGCGCCAGCCGGTCGGCCTGGGCCCTGACCTTGTCCAATTGTCTCATGGGATCAGCTTTCGCCTGCCCCGCTGCCCCTGGCAAGCCCGGGGCCGGGCCGCCGTGGCGATGCGGCAGGAACGGGCAGGCCTGCGGCAGGATCGGGCAGGCGCGCGGGCCGCGCCGCTGCCATCTGTGCCCTGTGACGGGGCGCCCCGCCCCGCCCCTGCAAAGCTGACCCGAAAGGATATCCCATGACGACCCCTGTCTTTCTCATCACCGGCGGCAACCGTGGCCTGGGCCGCGCCATGGCCACGCATCTGGCCCGGGGCGGCGCCGATGTGATCGTGACCACCCGCAGCGATGCCTCTGACGTGGTTGCGGCGCTGTCGACCCACGGCACCCGGATCCGCGCCCTGACCCTGGACACGACCGAGCACGCGGCTTTCCCCGCCTTCGCCGAAACCCTGGCCGCGACCCTGGCCGAGATGGGCCATGACGCCCTGACCGGGCTGGTCAACAACGCGGGCATCGGCCTTTACGGCCCCCTGGCCGAGACCGAGGCCGAGACCTACGACCGTCTCTATGCTCTGCATGTGAAGGGCCCCGCCCTGCTGACCGCCGCCCTGCTGCCGCAGCTCGCCGATGGCGGGCGGCTGCTGTTCCTGTCGTCGGGCCTGGCGCGGTTCTCGCTGCCGGGCTACGGCGCCTATGCGGCGATGAAGGGCGCGGTCGAGGTGCTGTCGCGCTACTGGGCGAAGGAACTTGGCCCTCGCGGCATCTCTTCCAACGTGCTGGCCCCAGGCGCGATCGAGACCGATTTCGGCGGCGGACGCACCCGCGACGACGCGGGCGTCAACGCCATGGTCGCCAGCCTCACCGCCATGGGGCGCGCGGGTCTGCCCGATGACGTGGGCGCGGCGGCGGCCTCGCTGCTGCTGTCGGATGGCAACTGGGTGACCGGCCAGCGGATCGAGGCCTCGGGCGGCATGTTCCTGTAACGGAGGTTGGTCTGGGGGCGGCGCGCCGCCCTCGGATCGCCCACCCCTTTCCCCCACAACCCTTGCATTCCCACCCCCTTAGCGGCTTTATCGCAACGATAAGTGAGGAGCCTGCCCCCATGGTCGACATCGCCACCCGTGTCCATAATCACAAATGGAAGATCGACCCGATCGTCCGCTCGCTGATCGACACGGATTTCTACAAGCTGCTGATGTGCCAGTCGGTCTTCCGCAACAAGCCCGACACCACGGTCACCTTCTCGCTGATCAACCGCTCGGCCCATGTGCCCCTGGCCAAGATGATCGACGAGGGCGAGCTGCGCGAACAGCTGGACCACGTCCGGTCCCTGTCGCTGACCCGCGGCGAAAGTACCTGGCTGCGCGGCAACACCTTCTACGGCAAGCGCCAGATGTTCCGCCCCGATTTCATGGAGTGGTTCGAGGGGCTGCGCCTGCCGCCCTACACCCTGGAACGGCGCGGCGACCAGTACGAGCTGACCTTCGAGGGCCGCTGGCACGAGGTCATGCTGTGGGAGATCCCGGCGCTCGCCATCCTGATGGAGCTGCGCGGCCGCGCCGTGCTGCACCAGATGGGCAAGTTCGAGCTGGAGGTTCTCTACGCCCGCGCCATGGCCAAGCTCTGGGAAAAGATCGAACGGCTGCGCGTCCTGCCCGACCTGAAGATCGCCGATTTCGGCACCCGTCGGCGGCACAGCTACCTCTGGCAGGACTGGTGCGTGCAGGCGATGACCGAAGGCCTGGGCGAGGCCTTCATCGGCACCTCCAACTGCCTGATCGCGATGAAGCGCGACCTTGAGGCCGTGGGCACCAACGCCCACGAGCTGCCCATGGTCTATTCGGCCCTCGCCCCCGATGACGCGGCGCTTGCCCGGGCCCCCTATGACGTGCTGGCCGACTGGCACGAAGAGCATTCGGGCAACCTGCGGATCATCCTGCCCGACACCTACGGAACGGCGGGTTTCCTGAAGAACGCCCCCGACTGGCTGGCCGGCTGGACCGGCATCCGCATCGACAGCGGCGACCCGGCGACGGGGGCCGAGACGGCCATCGACTGGTGGAAAAGCCGCGGCGAGGATCCGACCGAGAAGCTGGTCATCTTCTCAGACGGTCTGGACGTGGAGAAGATCGAAGAGCTGTCGCACCAGTTCCACGGCCGCGTGAAGGCCAGCTTCGGCTGGGGGACGCTGCTGACCAACGATTTCCGCGGGCTGGCCCAGGACGACGCCCTGGCGCCGTTTTCGTTGGTCTGCAAGGCGATTGCGGCGGACGGCCACCCGACGGTCAAGCTGTCGGACAATCCCGAGAAGGCCATGGGCCCGGAGAGCGAGATTGCCCGGTACAAGCGGGTGTTCGGGGTTGGGGAGCAGGAGCGGTTTGAGGTGGTGGTTTAGTCTATGCTTGAAGCGGCCAGCCGCAAGTTCCGAGCTCTCCGTATGTCCGAACTCGTCATGAGTTTCGAACGTTTGACGGCTTCTTCATAGGTGAATCGGGACTCGCAGTCATCAAGACCGAGCTTCAGCATCAACTGCTCAAGCTCTTCCTTGCTGAGTTGTGAACGCCCCTCCCGAATGCTCACGTCTGACATTTTGCCCACCTAACTAACCTTGTCGCGTGAAGTAGCGACTATTTATCTCTGCGTCGAAGTAGTGCTTTCTTCGGATCCAGACAAGGCCTTCGCTACGTGTGATGGCTGCGACATCGACTGGACCGCCGACAGTTTCCGAAGGTTTCGTGACTTTTTCCTTAAGCGACTGCAGGTTGATCAGAGTCTCTGCCAGTTCAGCCATTTCGTCAACAGGTAGCACGCCGAGTACCCTGCGAAGAGGTCCGTTGTGGTCATCTCTTGTGTAGTCGAACATCTTTGATGTGAAGCTATCGATGCGAGATCTCAGAAGAAGCCCGAGTTCGTCGTCATTCGGGAGCGCGGCTTTTCTATCTTGAAGCTCGCGAATAAGTAGGCCGAATTCTTCAGCGATAATTCGCTGTAAGCTCGCGAACACCTCAAAGCTAATGCCGAGTGTAAACGTGTCTACCATAGAGGTTTGTGCAAAGCCCTCGATGACGGCAGGAACCTCTCTGCTAACATTGATGTCTTCTTCTTCGGATACGAGAAACCTCTCGCCGACGATCCTGCATCGTTTAAGAGATGTCATCTCCGGAAAGACAGAGTGTTCGCCAAAGCCAGCGAACACGAACCCGGTGTAGTTATCATCAGCGCATTGAGTGTGCAGTGCGCCTCGAAAAATAAGATTGGCAAGACTATTCTTGTCGCACTCCCTTTTAAATCCTAAATTTGCGGTCCACTCCTCGATGAGATGCAGCACCATGTCTTCACTCCGCTGCCAGAGGTCGTCAAGGTAGTTGCGGTCGAGTGGAAGATTCTCATCGCTGGGGAGATCTGCAAAGTACTCATTGATCACGTCATCATCGATTGTGATCTCACCAACATCACCTTCTCTTAGCGAGACGAGGAGTGCGATAATCTGGTCGATGAGCGCCTCGTCAAAGGCCTTCTTGCGTTCATCTAGCGGAAAGAACGTTGTGCTGCCTTCCACAAAGCTTATGAACTCTTCGGCGTATTGCCTCACGGAATTGAAGGATCTATCCCCAAGGTCTTTTCTAAACTCCTTAACAATCACCTCCCAAGGGACCCTGAGAAGGCTTGCGGTGTTGTACAGCATGAGTCCAACGGGCTGATGCTTCGAAAGTTGAAAAATCTTATTTGCACCCTTGAAGTAGCGGCGCTCTTGTCCGTTCTTTCCGTTGTACTCAACTGTTGTCGCGCTATCGGCCGCTAGAACTACGGCTAGGCTGTTCATCAAGCAGATTTCAGAAGTCATAATTTTTCCAATGCGGACGTTTCTCTTATCCTAGTTGGTTCTCAGGAGATCGCAAAATGGAAATATTTCGGCGACCGATAGAATTCATTTTCCTTCCGGCGACCTTCGTATTCGGAGCTAAGTAAGATCGTGAGATCTGCATGGGGAATATCTTCGGTCCGCGTTCTGTTTGCCAAGCTCTCTGAATGAATGTGCTCAATTGTGCACCAAAGGCGGATTTCATCCACCCTACGCGCCACCTTGCCCTCACGAGGGGACAACCTACCTCTCCCACCCCCGCCCTTCCTTCACCTCGCTTCGCGCCTTCTTCGCCTCCACCCGCTTCCGCTTCTGGTTCTTCGACACCTTCGTCGGGATCCGCCGCTTCGGCGCCACTGTCGCTTTCCGCACCAGTTCCGCCAGCCGCTCCCGGGCCACCTCGCGGTTGCGGGCCTGGCTGCGCTCCTCCGAGACCTGCAACACCACCGCCCCGTCCTTGGTCCAGCGCCGTCCGGCCAGGCGCCGCAGTCGCCGCTTCACCGCCTCGGGCAGGTTGGGGGATCGCTCCGCCTCGAAGCGCAGCTCGACCGCAGAGGAGACCTTGTTCACGTTCTGCCCGCCAGGGCCCGAGGCGCGGATGAATTGCTCCACCAGCTCCCAGTCCTCGATCGCGATCTGATCCGTGATCCGCAGCATGGCCAAACCCCTTTCGCGCCCCGATGGCGCCCCGCTTTCATATGGCACGATCCGGCCAAAGCTCAAACCGGCGCCCCTCCCCATTCGATGGCCGAAAATACTCTGGGGGGAATTGGGCCGGCACGGCCCAAGGGGGGCAAGGCCCCCGACCGCCGCCCCCAAACCGCAACAGAAAAGGGCCGCTCCTTCGGCAGGAACGGCCCTCTCGAGATCAGGAGGTGGTTCGGTTAGGCGAACCAACCCGGAGTGTTGACGCCCAAGGGCTGCCTCAGACGGTCACCCTCCAGACTGTTCCGAATCCTTTCTCCAATACCTCAATAGACACTAGAGCACCTCCTTTCTGCTTGTTTCCGATGCCTTCAGGCTGGCACGGAAGTGTTTACGCGCAAAGAAGATTATGCAGGCCGCGCGGAAAATTTACCCGTCAGCGCCCGGAAAGGCAGCAGGGCGATCAGCGCCAGGGCCATCTTCACCCCCCAGTCCGCCACCGCCAGCGAGATCCACAGCGGCACGGCGGGACCGACCAGCATGAAGGGCACGGCCTCCCAGGCCCAGGAAATCTCGGCATCGGCATTTTCGCCAAAGAAAGCAATGAATTGCGCGAATCCGACGGTAAAGAAGATGGCCGTGTCCAGGGCCGATCCGACGATCGAGCTGACCAGGGGCGCGCGCCACCAGCGGCCCTGCCGCAGGCGGTCGAAAAGGGCCACATCGACCAGTTGCGCGACCAGAAAGGCCAGGGCCGAGCCCACGGCCACCCGCAGCGCCACGGCGGCATAGGTGAACCCGTCGCCTTGCAGCAGGATTTGCGTGCCGATCAGCGAACACAGGATCCCGGTCACGAACCCGGCGAAGATCACCCGCCGGGCGGGGCCGGGGCCATAGAGGCGGTTCATCACATCGGTGACGAGGAAGGCGAAAGGATAGGTGAAGGCGCCCCAGGTCAGGAGGCCGTCGAGGATCAGGAACTGAACCAGGATGTTAGAGGCCACCACAACGGCGGCCATGGCAAGAATGCCAGGAAGAAAGCGTATCATGTCGTTTTCCGTTTTTTAGACAAGGTCGCGGCGACTTGTTGCCCCGGGCGCGGGCGCGCTCCGGGATTGGCGGGCTTTAGCCCCTGTCCGGGACCTCGGCAAGGGAAAACTCCAGCAATTGCTGGCGCAGAAGGGGGGTGAAGTTGTCGTCCGACACCAGGGTCAGGCGCAGCGCCCCGGCGCTGTCGGTCCAGACCGACAGGCCCTCGTAATTGGCGCGCCGGTCGCGGGGCAGGGGGGCGACCAGCTCGGGCGCCCGGCCCGGGCGGGCCAGGTCCAGCCGCCGGATGCGCCCCGAAAAGCCCAGGCCGAAGGCGCGTTCCAGCACGTAAAGCTGGCCATCGGGGCCGACATCGGCGCCGACCGGCAGAAAGCCCGCCTCGCGCGGCCAGTCCGCCAGCCGCTGCCAGCCGTCGGCCTCCAGCCGCCAGACGGGGTGGCGCGGCCCGCCCCCGGCGGGGCGTTCGGGGATCACGATCAGCCGCCCCGAGGCATCCACCGCCGCCGCCTCATAGGCGGAGTTGCCGCCCAGAAGGGGCGCATCCGGTGGCGGGGTCAGGGGGACGGGGCGGGGCAGGGCGCGGCCCTGGTCTAGGCCCAGAGCGCCGTCATAGATCCAGGGGTCGGTGAAATGTTCGAAGGTGACCAGCAGGCGGCCCCCGGGCAGCAGGGCCAGCCCCTCGGGGTCGGTCTGCTTGACGGCCATCTGCGCGCCCTCGGGGTCCGTCAGCGGGTGGCGCGCGGTGATCCGGGCCCCGGTCAGCCGCCCGGCGGCGTCGCGGTCCAGCCGCCCTTCGACCAGCGCCCCGGCGTCGGACAGGGCGACGAACCACCGCCCGCCGTCGAGGATCTCGATCGCCGAGAGGCCGCCCAGGGCGGGGGCGTCGTTGCGCAAGGAAACAACTGTGGCAAGGGCCGGGGGCGGGGCCGCCTCGGGCTCTGCCCCGCAGGACAGCAGGGACAGCGCCAGAAGGGCGGCGCCTATCCCCCCTGCAAGACGGTGACGCATTGGCGGGGCAGGTCGGCCATGGTCAGCTGACGGCGCGGTTTCGGCGGTGGCGCATTGGGATCGGGCGGCGGCGGGTTCAGGATGTCATCGACCCAGTCCTGCGCCGCGTCACAGCCGTCGCCCGCGGGCGGCGGCGCCTGGTCGACACAGCCCTTCATGCCGCGCGGACAGGCCAGGCGGACGTGGAAATGGTAGTGATGCCCCCACCAGGGCCGGATCTTGCGCAGCCAGGCGCGGTTGCCCGTCTCCTGCTGGCACATCCAGACCTTGGCGCCGGGAAAGACAAAGATCCGCGCCACCCGGCGGTCCTGGGCGGCGGCCTTCAGCAGGGCCATGTGCTGCGGCGTCCAGGCGTCGTTCACATAGGCGCCCCCGGCGCGGCGCATCGAGATGGACGACAGGTTTTCGCGCGCCGTGCGCGACAGGCGCAGGTCCTGCGCGGGCAGCATCCAGATATCCGCGTCCAGGCCGATCTGATGGCTGGCATGGCCGCTGGTCATCGGGCCGCCGCGCGGTTGCGACATGTCGCCGATATAGATCCCGTCCCAACCGCGCAGGCGGGCGGCCTTCTTCGACAGGTCTTGCAGGAAATCGACCAGCTCGGGGGTGCCCCAGTTGCGGTTCCGGCTCAGCCGCATGGCCTGCCAGGTGGGGCCGGTCTCGGGCAGCTGGACGGCGCCGGCGACACAGCCCTTGGCGTAGGATCCGAAGGCATCGGCGCGATGCGGCGAGCCCGCCCTGGCCGCGCCGAACAGTGCCCGCGCCTCGACGCCTTGCATGTTCGCCGGAATTTCCTGCGCCGTCAGCGGGTTGGCCAGGGTGGCAAGGCAGGCGAACAGGGCAAGCAGGCGCATCAGGGGGTCGGATCTCCGTCGGGTTTGACCCAGCGTAGCAGCGCCGCGCCGACCAGGAAAAGGAAAACCAGCGGCAGGATCCCGATCTGCTGGGATCCGCTCAGGGTGGTGACCACGCCAATGGTGGTGGGCGCGATGAAAGAGGTCGCCTTGCCCGCCAGCGCGTAAAGGCCGAACCCCTCGGCCATGCGCCCGGGGCGGGCCTGGCGGACCATCATGGTGCGGCTGGCCGACTGGATCACGCCCCCCGCCGCGCCGATCACCGCGCCCAGGATGAAGAAGGCGATGTCGGGCAGGGCGCTGTCCGGCGTGACCGCCATGCCCAGGACAGAGCTGCGCGAGATCGACACCGCCACCAGCGTCACCGCCGTCAGGGCCAGGATGCAGGTGGTGATGACCGGCTTGGGCCCGAAACGCTCATCCGCACGGCCGCCGATCACCGCAAAGATCGCGCCCGAGATGATGGCGATGATGCCGAAGATCCCGATCTGGGTCACCGACCAGTCCAGCACCCCCGCCGCATAGATGCCGCCGAAGAAATAGATCCCGTTCAGCGCGTCGCGATAGCACAGCGACGAGACCAGATAGGCGAACAGCGACGGGGTGGCGCGCAGCCCGTGCACCGTCTGGCGCAGATTGCGCAGCGCGGCCCGGGCCGCGCCCTTGGGCGCGCGCGGCATCTTGGGGTCGCGCACATAAAGGAAGAAGGGCACCATGAAGACGGCATACCAGATCGCCGTCAGCGGCCCGACCGCCCGGGTGCCCTCGCGCGCCGTGGCGTCCAGCCCCAGGATCGGGTCCAGCCCGATCAGCGTCTTGCCGCTGTCGGCATTCTCGGCCAGCAGGGTCAGCATGATCACCAGCGACACCAGGCCACCGAGATAGCCGAAGGCCCAGCCGTTGCCGGAAATGCGCCCGATCTCTTCCTTGCTGCCCAGATCCGGCAGCATGGAGTTGGTGAAGATCGTCGCGAACTCCATCCCGATCATGCCGATGGCAAAGAAGAACAGCGTGGTCAGCAGGTTGAAATCGCCCGGCGCGGCGTACCACAGCATCCAGGCGCCCAGCACGTAAAGGAGGGAGAACCCCCAGATCCAGCGCAGCCGGTTGCCCGACACGTCCGAAATGGCCCCCAGGATCGGCGCCAGCAGGGCGATGATGATCCCCGCCGCCCCGATGCCGAAGCCCCAGGCCGATTGCGCGGCGGTGCCGTCGCCCATCAACTCTTTCACATAGGGGCCGAAGATGAAGGTGATCAGCAGGGTGTTGTAGGGCTGGCTGGCCCAGTCGAAGAAGAACCACCCCCAGATGCGCTTGCGCAATGTCGCCGTCATGCCCCGCCCTGTCCCCGTATGTTTGGCCCGTGTCATTGGCCCGTGCCTTTGGAATGGGGCGATATGATCCGCGCCGCGCAGGCAGGGCAAGCCAATCCTTCATGACAAATTGCCCGCAGGCCCAGAAAGGCGGCGCGCGTGTTCCCGCTGCGTCAGGTGCCCTGCACGTCAACCGGCCCTTGCGGGCCGCGCTGCCTACATCTCGGGCGGCCAGGGGCGCTCGTTCTCGGCGATGAAGAGCTTTGACGCCCAGTCGGGCAGGCTGGGCAGGGTCACGTCGGGGCCCATGGCGCGGGCCACCTCCTCGACGGGCACCAGGCGGCGGTCGCGGATGACCCCGGTGCGCAGGGTGGCGTGGTTGGCGCATTCGCCCCCCACCCACATGCTTTGCTCCATGTAGAGGAACCGCGCGTCGACCCCCATCAGGCGGGTGCGCATCTCGACCCGTGTAAAGGCGGTCAGCCGCTTGCGGTAACGGATCGCGGTTCCGGCCACGGTCAGGCCCCAGCCCTTGGCCTTCATCACCTCGAACAGCCCGCTGCGGGTCGCATAGGGGATGCGGCCCAGGTCAAAGATGGTCAGGGTGCGGCCGTTGTTCAGCTCCATCCAGGGGTCGATGTCCCAGGGCCAGATGATGTGATGCGACACATGCACCTCGCCCGGACGCAGCCGGGGCGCGCGGCGGAACTTCAGGTATTCCTTGGCAAGACGGATGTAGGGATACATGGGGAGGGCTCCTTCTTCGCGTCTTTGCTGCGGTGCCGCGAAGGGCGCGTCAACCGCGACCTCGCGTCTGAGCTTGTTCTTTGGGCCCGGTCTGCTTACCTGTGTGCGGTCCTGCAACCCGGAGAATGCCCATGCAATCCCTGCTGATGATCCTCGACCTCGTCCTGAGCGTCGTCTGGTTCTTCATCATCGCCCATGTCATCATGTCCTGGCTGATTTCCTTCCAGGTGCTGAACGTGCGCCAGCAATTCGTGGGCCAGGTCTGGTACGGGCTAAACCGCATCCTGGAGCCGATGTACGCGCCGATCCGCCGCATCCTGCCGCCCATGGGCGGCCTCGACCTGGCGCCGCTGGTGGCCCTTCTGGCGATCATGGCGATCCGCATCGTGGTGTCCAACAACATCGGGTATATGTACTGACCCCGACCGCCCCATCTGGCCCCTGATCCGGGCCGGATCGCGGGCCGCCGCCTTGTCCCCCCAGGGCGAATATGGGATGGTGTCCCTTGCTTTCACCAACGGGGACAGGACATGGCCGAGGCAGAGGCGCTGCTGCGCGAGGTATTCGGGTTCGACGCCTTCCGCCCCGGTCAGGGCGAGATCGTGGAGGCCGTGGCCTCGGGCCAGAACACCCTCGCCATCATGCCCACGGGCGGCGGCAAATCCCTGTGTTACCAGCTGCCCGCCCTGATCCGCCACGGGGTCACCCTGGTGATCTCGCCACTGATCGCCCTGATGCGCGACCAGGTCCGCGCCCTGCGCGAGGCCGGGGTCGAGGCGGGCGCGCTGACCTCCGGCAATACCGAGGAAGAGACAGAGGCCGTCTGGACCGCCCTGCAAGAGGGGCGGCTGAAGCTGCTCTACCTGGCGCCCGAACGCCTGGCCTCGGCGGGCGCGCGCGACATGCTGCACCGCATCAATGTCTCGCTGATCGCCGTGGATGAGGCCCATTGCGTCAGCCAGTGGGGCCATGACTTCCGCCCCGATTACCTGCGCATCGGCGAGCTGCGCCAGGCGCTGGATGTGCCCCTGGCCGCCTTCACCGCCACTGCGGATGAGGAAACCCGGGCCGAGATCGTCCGCCGCCTGTTCGACGGTCATCCGCCGCAGACCTTCCTGCGCGGCTTCGACCGCCCCAATATCCACCTGGCCTTCGCCGCCAAGAACTCGCCTCGCCGCCAGATCCTGGACTTCGCCACCGCCCGGCGCGGCCAGTCCGGCATCGTCTATTGTGGCACCCGCGCCCGCACCGAAAGCATCGCCGGTGCCCTGAGCGAGGCGGGCCTGTCGGCCATCCACTATCACGGCGGGATGGAGCCTGACGCCCGCCGCGCCGCCGAGTTGCAGTTCCAGCAGGAAGACGGGCTGATCGTCGTCGCCACGGTGGCCTTCGGCATGGGGGTCGACAAGCCCGACATCCGCTGGGTGGCCCATTCCGACCTGCCGAAGTCGATCGAGGCCTATTACCAGGAGATCGGCCGCGCCGGGCGCGACGGGGCGCCGGCCGAGACCCTGACCCTCTTCGGCGCCGATGACATCCGCCTGCGCCGCGCCCAGATCGACGAGGGCCTGGCGCCCCCGGAACGCCGCGCCGCCGATCATGCGCGCCTCAACGCCCTGCTGGGCCTGGCCGAGGCGCTGGAGTGCCGTCGCGCGACGCTGCTGAAATACTTCGGGGAAGAGTGCCAGCACTGCGGCAACTGCGACCTCTGCGATCGCCCGCCCGAGACCTTCGACGGCACCGAGGCGGTGCGCAAGGCGCTGTCGGCCATTCTGCGGACCGAGGAATGGTTCGGCGCGGGCCATCTGATCGACATCCTGACCGGCACGGAAACCGACAAGGTGCGCGAACGCGGCCATGACAGCCTGCCCACCTTCGGCGTGGGGACAGAGTTCAAGAAGGCCGAATGGCAGGCGATCTTCCGGCAGATGCAGGGCCATGACCTGATCCGCCCCAATGGTGAGCGCCACGGCGCGCTGTTCATGACCGAGGCGGCGCGCCCCATCCTGCGCGGCGAGGAAACGATCCGCCTGCGCCGCGACAGCATCGCCGCCGCCAAGGCCAACCGCCGCCCGGCGGCGAAAACCCTTGTTTCGGAAGAAGATGAGCCGCTTCTGTCGGCGCTGAAGGCCAAGCGCCGGGCGCTGGCCGAAGAGGCCCGCGTGCCCGCCTATGTCATCTTCAACGACCGCACCCTGATCGAGATGGCCGAAGCCAAACCCGCCACGCTGGACGACATGGCAGGCATCACCGGGGTCGGCGCGAAAAAGCTCTCGGCCTATGGCGCGACCTTCCTCGAGGTGATCACCGGCGCCGTCGAACAGCTGCATCCGCAGCGCGCCCGCCTGGCGGGCCGCACCTCGGGCGGGCTTTACGACCGGCTGATGCAGGTGCAGGCGGATCTGGCGCGCGGGGTGGACGGGACCGAGAAACCGCTCTCCTGCTCGGCCTCGTTGATCGCCAAGGTGGCCGAAACCCGCCCCCGCGACGCGGCCCAGCTGACGCGCCTTCTGGGCGAACGTCGGGCCGAACGTTTCGGCGCCGCCTTCCTCGACGCGCTGGCCGAAGAGGCCTGATCGCCGCAGGGGGCTGGACCTCGGCCCCGGATCGCTTATCTGGGACCGGCAGACAGAAGGGGAAGAATATGCTGATCGTCGTCTCACCGGCCAAGAAACTGGACTGGACCGCCCGCGCGGCGGAACTGACCCCGCTGCCCTTCCCCGACGACAGCGCCGAATTGATCGGCGTGATGCGCGAAAAGTCGGTGGGCGAGATCGCCAAGCTGATGCATCTGTCCGACAGCCTGGCCAAGCTGAACTACGACCGCTACCGCGACTATGCGACGGACCCCGCCCCCGAGGCCCTGCGCCCGGCGATCCATGCCTTCGCGGGCGACACCTACCAGGGGCTGGACGCCGCCTCGCTCGACCCCGAAGAGCTGGCCTTCGCCCAGGAACACCTGCGCATCCTGTCGGGCCTATACGGTGTGCTGCGCCCCTTCGACGGGATGCAGCCCTACCGGCTGGAAATGGGCACCCGGCTGAAGACCGAGCGGGGCACCAACCTCTATCAGTTCTGGGGCGACAAGATCGCCCGCGCGCTGAAGGACCAGGCCAGGACGCTGGGCACCGACACGCTGATCAACTGCGCCAGCCAGGAATATTTCGGCGCGGTGGATCTGGACGCCCTGGGGTTGACGGTCATCACGCCGACCTTCCTCGATGTGAAGAACGGCGCCGAAAAGGTGATCTCCTTCAACGCCAAACGGGCGCGCGGCGCCATGGCGCGCTTCGTCATCACCCGCCGCCTGACCGACCCCGCGGGCCTGACCGAGTTCGACAGCGGCGGCTATCTCTACCAGCCCGACCGCTCGACCCCGACCGCCCCGGTCTTCCTGCGCGACGCCGAAGCCCAGGCCGCCTGACCCCGCAGGCGCCCCCCGTTGACCTCCGTCTCAGCCGGGGCGCCACCGGGGCTTCGAGGTCCAAGGCCGCCCCCTCACCCGCCCCCCTCTCTTCTCATTGCCAAAAATATCCCGGGGGGAATTGAGCCCGTCAGGGCTCAAGGGGGGCAGAGCCTCCCTTTCTTTCTTCTATTTGTCGCCTTCCAGCGACCGGGGGGGGGGGGGCAGAGCCCCCACGTCCTGTCCATAAGTCGCCCTCCGGCGACGGGGGCCAGATCCCCCACCCGATCCCCTAACCCGCTTCCGAACTTTCCTCGGCCTCACGCCGTGTCCAGCTTTCGTCCTCCGCCTCCGGCAGAGGCGGTGCCCAGGGGGCCTCGCCCGGTCCCTCTGGGGTCGGTCCCGCCTCGGTCTGCGCCGGATCGGGCGGGGCGTGGAAGGGCGGGCGCAGCTCCGCCGGGGTCAGCTGCGCCAGCATGTCCAGCACATCAGCCTTGCGCAGCGGCTTCGACAGGTAGTGATCCAGCCCCTCGGCCAGGAAACGCGCCGCGTCGCCGTCCAGCGCATGGGCGGTCATGGCGACGATCGGCACCGGCGGGCTACCCGCCTTTGCCTCGGCGGCACGGATCTGCCGGGTGGCCTCGATCCCGTCCATCTGCGGCATGGAAATATCCATGAAGATCAGATCGGGGGCGAAGGTGGCATGAAGCGCCACCGCCTCGGCGCCGTTCTCGGCAAAGCGCAGCTCGATATCCGCCTGGGCCAGCAGTTTGCCAAAGACCAGGCGGTTGGTCTTGTTGTCCTCGGCCGCCAGCACCCGCGCCGCGCGCCGGGCGGGGCTGGGCCGGGGGGGCACAGGCAGAGCCGGGTCGCCGCCGGGCGCCTCGGCACTGTCGGGGGCGCCCGCGCCCGCGTCCCGGCCCAGCCCGCGCAGCACGGCGAAGAAATCGTCGCGCAGGCAGGGGCTTTGCAGCACGGCGTGCAGATGGCGCCGGGCCGGGTCCAGCTCGGCGAAATGCACGGCGGGGGTGAAGAGGATGATCGGCACCTGGGATCCCGCGTCGCGGATCGCCTCGGCCAGCTCCATCCCGTCCATCTCGGCCATGTTGTGATCGGTCACCACCAGATCGGCCCCCTCCAGCCGCGCCAGCGCCTCGGCCCCGCTGGTGCAGCTGACCACCTGAGCCCCCAGCACCGACAGCTGTTTCTCCAGGATGTCACGCTGCAACTCGTTGTCGTCCACCAGCAGGACCCGGCCCAGATCGGGCACCGGGGCGGGGCCCTCGCGCGCCGCCGTCCCCTCGGCCAGGGGCAGGGCGATACGGAACCCGAAGGCCGAGCCCTCGCCCAGGGCGCTGTCGACCCAGATCCGCCCGTCCATTAGCGTCACCAGCTTTTCCGAGATCGCCAGGCCCAGCCCCGTCCCCTCGAACTGGCGGGCGGTGTCGCTGTCGATCTGGTTGAACTCGCCAAAGATCATCCCCGCCTTCTCGGGGGCAATGCCGATGCCGGTATCCTCGACCGTGACGGTCACGTCGCAGCGCCCGTCGCCTGCGGGCAGGCCCACCACCCGGATCAGCACATGGCCATGGGCCGTGAACTTGACCGCATTGCCCACCAGATTGGTCAGCACCTGGCGGATCCGCCCGGGATCGCCGACAAAGCCCGTGGGGGTGAAAAGGTCGTAGTCGATGACCAGCGACAGCCCCTTTTCGCGCGCATGGGGCCGCATCAGCAGGGCCACCTCATGGATGCAGCGTTCCAGGTCGAAAGGTTCGGGATGCAGCACCAGCCGCTCGGCCTCGATCTTGGAATAATCCAGCACGTCGTTGATGATCACCAGCAGGGCCTCGCCGGAATTGCGGATCGTGTCGACGTAGAGGCGCTGTTCCTCGCTCAGCTCGGTATCGGCCAGCAGGTCGGCCATGCCGACGACGCCGTTCATCGGCGTCCGGATCTCGTGGGACATATTGGCCAGGAAGGTGGATTTGGCGCGATTGGCCGCCTCGGCGCGCTGACGCGCCTCGCGCAGGCGCCGTTCATAGCGCACGGTCGAGGTGATGTTCAGCGCCAGGGTCACCACGTCGCCTTCGTGCCCGCGCTGATCCAGCAGTTTGACGTATTGGCCGTTCCACAGCCGGATCACCCGCGGCTCCGGCGCCGGGGCCTGCCAGCGCATCATCATCTGGTGGCGCCAGTCCACCGGGGCGGTGTCGCCGATGTCGATCACCCCTTCCTCGGTGGCCAGTTGCAGGGTCCGCATATAGCTGATGCCCGGGGCCACCTCTTCCAGCCCGTCGAAGACCATGCACCAGGCGCGGTTGGCGGCGATCATCGTCCCTTCGGCATCCCAGAAGGCGAAGCCGTCGGGAATGGTCTCGATCGACAGCCACAGCCGCCGCTCGGCCACGGCAATGCGCTGATGCGCCACGTCGAGGTCGGATTGGACCTTCTGGTGGGCGCCCAGCACGGCCTCGACCTCGGCGCGTTTCTCGTGGATCTGGTCCGACAGCAGCTTGGCGTGTCGTCCCAGTTTGCGGTTGGCGGCATGAAGCTCTGCCTGCTTCAGCTCAAGCAGGCGTTCCGCCGCAAGGCGCGCGCGACGCTCCTCCGCCAGTTTGCTTGCTAGGCTCATTGCCGGTTCTCCGCTTGGGGTTGGGTCTCCGCTTGGGGCCGGTTCTGGAATTGGGCCGGGTCTCGGATCGGGGCCCTCTGGGGGCCTTGGCAGACTGCGACCGGGGTATGAAAAAACCGTTTAGCTTTGTCGGCATCGGCACAGAATCCTTGCCTGTGCGGGCCCGGAGGGGCAGGTTCGGGCCCATATTGGCAGGAGATTTTCGATGAAACGCGTTCTGGCCGCCCTGTTTACGGGCCTTACCCTTCTTGGTTCCGCCCAGGCACAAGAGGGGCCATTGCCGGACAAGCGGATGCTGGTCTTCGCGAATACCGATTTCGCGGGCCGCGACCTGGGGCAGCTCTTTGATACCACGGTGCAGGCCTGCCGCACCGCCTGCCTGGAGGATGACCAATGTACCGCCGTCACCTTCAACAGCCGCAACAATTCGTGCTTTCCCAAGGCCAGCGTTACCGGCCAGGCGCCCTATGACGGGGCCTATTCCGCCAAGGTGATCCCGGTCGAGGCCCGCGCCCAGGATCTGGGGCGGATGCGCGCCGCCGAGCTGCCCGAGATCGCCACCGAGGCCCGCCTGGCCGAGGCGCGCGACCTGGCGCTGCGGATCTCGTGGTTCCATACGGCGGGCGATCTGGACGCGGCCACGCTGCGCGACACCGCCAACAGCGCGGCGCGCGAGGGCGATTTCCTGCGCGCCCTGCGCTATGCGGGGGCGGCCGCGGCCAATAGTGACGCCAGCGCCGACTGGGCGCTTTATTCCGACATGCTGCGCCAGGTTGCGCTAGAGGATGCGGGGCAGACCCGCACCTATCACCGCCGCGCCGTCCCGGCGGCCCTGAACGCCTATCTGCGCGCCGGGCCCGACGCGGTGCGCGCCCAGGCGCTGTACCTGCTGGCCCAGGCGTTTGAGGAAACCGACACCGGCACCGCCATGGTGCCCGTGCTGCGCCTGGCCAGCCGCCTGTCGAACCGCAGCGACATCGCCGAGCTGCTGGAGCGCGCGGCCTCTCTCTATGGTTTCCGGGTCGAGGATTACGCGGTCGAGGCCGAGGCCGCCCTGCCGCGCGTCTGCATGAATTTCACCGATCCCCTGGCCAAGACCGGGGTCGATTATGCCGACTACGTGCAGCTGCCCGAGGCCACGATGGCGGTCGAGGTGGCGGGCCCGCGCCTGTGCATCATCGGCGGCGCCCATGGGCAAAGCTACAGCTACACCCTGCGCGCGGGCCTGCCGTCGCGCGCGGGCGAGGGGCTGGCCGCCGATGCCACCTTCCGCGTGGCCATCCCCGACCGCGACCCGGCGCTGCGCTTTCCGGGGCGGGGTTATGTCCTGGCCAGGGGGGCAGGGGCCGCGCTGCCCATCGACACGGTCAACCTCGACCGGGTGGATCTGCGCCTGTTCAAGGTCACCGACCGGGGCCTGATCCGCACCATCCAGGCCCAGCTGTTCAACCGCCAGATCGGCGAATGGGAGGTCGAGGAATTCGCCGAAGAGCTGGCGACCGAGATCTGGTCGGGCCAGGGCGAGGTGCGCAAGGCGCGCAACACCGATGTCACCACCCGCCTGCCGCTGGACACGGCGCTGGCGGGGCAGGCGCCCGGCGTCTATGCCCTGCGCGCCCGGGCGCCGGGGCGCGATGAATATGAAACCCCCGCCGCCACCCAGTGGTTCGTGCTGACCGATCTGGGCCTGACCAGCTGGACCGGGGCCGACGGGCTGCACGCGGTGGTGCGCGGCCTGGGCGATGCGGGGCCGAAACCCGAGGTCACCCTGACCCTGCTGTCCAACGCCAATGCGGTGCTGGGCGAGGCGGTGACTGATGCCCAGGGCGTGGCCCACTTTGCCCCCGGCCTTCTGCGCGGCACCGGCGGCGCGGCGCCCGCGCTTCTGCTGGCGCAGGCGGGCGAGGACGACATGTCCTTCCTGTCGCTGAAGGATCCGGCCTTTGACCTGACCGACCGGGGCGTGGCGGGCCGCGAACCGGCGGGCGCCATCGACGTCTTCCTGACCACCGACCGCGGCGCCTATCGCGCGGGCGAGACGATCCATGTCACCGCCCTGGCCCGCGACGGCACCGCCCGCGCCCTGGACGGGCTGCCGGTGACCGCCATCCTGACCCGCCCCGACGGGGTGGAATACGCCCGCCAGGCCCGGGCCGAGGGCCAGGCGGGGGGCTATGTCTTTGCCTTCCCGGTGGGTGCCACGGTGCCGCGCGGCAGCTGGACCCTGGCGCTGAAATCCGATCTAGAGGCCCCGGCCCTGGCCCAGACCCGCGTCCTGGTCGAGGATTTCCTGCCCGAACGCATCGACGCCACCCTGGCGCTGGCAGGCGAGGGGCCGATGCCCCTGGACGGCAGCCGCGACCTGTCGGTCGAGGCGCGCTATCTCTTCGGGGCGCCTGCCGCCGATCTGACCGTCTCGGGCAGCACCGTCCTGGCGACCAGTGACCGGCTAGAGGCCTTCCCCGGCTACCGCTTCGGCCGCCATGACGCCGAAACCCGGCGCGAGCGGTTCTATTTCGACAGCACCACCACCGATGCGGCGGGCCGCGCCACCCTGCCGGTGGCCTTCGACGGCTTCGAGGCGGAAACGCCCATGCCCGCCCAGGCCACGATCTATGCCACGGTCACCGAAGGCTCGGGCCGCCCGATCGAGCGCCGCCTGACCCAGCTGGTCCTGCCCGCCGAGCCCTTCCTGGGCATCCGCCCCGCCTTTGACGACACCCTGCCCGAGGGCACCGAGGCCGCCTTTGACCTGATCGCCCTGACCCAGGATCTGACCCCCGCGGGGATGGAGGTCACCTGGCGGCTGAACCGGGTCACCACCCGCTATCAGTGGTACAACCAGTACGGATCCTGGGAATGGGAAAGCTTCACCACCCGGACCGAGGTCACCTCGGGCAGTGCCACCCTGGGCGCCGATCCGGTCGAGGTGACCGCGCCGGTGGACTGGGGCCGTTACGAGCTGGTGGTGGAAAGTGCCGCCGACGACCGCACCGCCGCCTCGGTCGATTTCTACGCGGGCTGGTACGTGCCCGCCGACACCACCACCACGCCCGACACGCTGGAGCTGTCGCTGGACGCCGAAAGCTACGCCCCCGGCGAGGAGGCCCGGTTGCGGCTGGTGCCGCGTGACGCGGGCACGGCCCTTGTGGCGGTGATGGCCAACCGGCTGATCGACCTGAAGGTGGTCGAGGTCACGGCGGGCGAAAACCTGATCCCGCTGGCGGTGACCGAAGACTGGGGCGCGGGGGCCTATGTCACCGCCACCCTGCTGCGGCCCATGGAGGGCGGGCAGGGGCACAGCCCGGCCCGCGCCCTGGGCCTGGATTACGCCCCGGTGGCGCCGGGCGACAAGGCGCTGACCGTCCGCTTTATCTCGCCGCCCGAGGCCGACCCGCGCGGCCGCTATACCGCGCAGATGCAGGTGGCGGGCGTGGCGCCGGGCGATCAGGCCTATGTGACCCTGGCCGCCGTCGATCTGGGCATCCTCAACCTGACCGGCTTCGACAGCCCCGATCCGCAGGGCCATTACTTCGGCCAGCGCCGCCTGGGGATGGAGATCCGCGACCTTTACGGGCGGCTGATCGACCCCGGCCAGGGCGAGATGGGCCGTATCCGCTCGGGCGGGGACGCGGCGGGCGGCTCGCGCTTTGCCTCGCCGCCGCCGACCGAGGATCTGGTCACCTGGTTCTCGGGGCCGCTGGCCGTGGGGGCCGATGGCAGCGTCGAGGCCAGCTTCGACATTCCCGCCTTCAACGGCACCCTGCGGCTGATGGCCGTGGCCTGGTCGCAGGCGGGGGTGGGCGCGGCAGAGCAGGATCTGCTGGTGCGCGACCCGGTGGTGGTCACCACCTCGACCCCCAACTTCCTGGCGCCGGGCGATACCTCTTCGCTGCTGCTGGAGCTGGTCCATGCCACCGGCCCCACGGGGCAGATGGCCCTGTCGGTCGCCGCCGCCCCGGGTCTGGCCCTGGGGGCCGCGCCCGCCACGGTGACCCTGGGCACGGGCGAGAAACAGGCCTACCGCCTGCCGATCTCGGCGGCGGCCGAGGGCGACTATCCGATCACCGTCTCGCTGACCACGCCCGATGGGCGGCGGCTGGAGAAGACCCTGACCCTGCCGGTGCGGCGCAACACGCCCGAGGTCTCGCGCACGCAACGCTTTGCCCTGGCGCCGGGGGCGACCTTTACCCTGAACGCCGACGCCTTCGCGGGCTTCGACGTGGACACGGCCCATGCGGTGCTGTCCGCCGGGCCGCTGGCGCGGCTGGATGTGCCTGGGGTGCTGGCGCTGTTGGATCAATACCCCTACGGCTGCACCGAACAGGTGACGTCGAAGGCGCTACCGTTGCTGTCCCTGGCCCCGGTGGCCGACCTGCTGGGCCTGGCCACCCAGACCCGCGTTGACGAACGGATCTCGGGCGCCATCGACAGGGTCCTGTCGCGCCAGACCGGCAGCGGGTCGTTCCGCCTCTGGGCGGGGTCCGACGGCACCTCCTGGCTGGACGCCTATGTGACCGACTTCCTGTCGCGCGCCCGGCTGGCGGGCCATGCGGTGCCCGAGGCGGCCTTCGACCGGGCTCTGGCCAACCTGCGCAACCTGGTGAACTTCGCCCCCGATTTCGAGGCCGACACCAACGGCGGCGGCGAGGCGCTGGCCTATCAGCTGATGGTGCTGGCCCGCGAGGGCGAGGCGGCCATGGGCGATCTGCGCTATTACGCCGATGTGAAGGGGGCCGAGTTCGCCACGCCCCTGGCCGCCGCGCAACTGGGTGCGGCCCTGGCGATGTATGGCGACCAGCCCCGCGCCGATGCCATGTTCGCCCGCGCCCAGGCCAAGATCGCCCCGCGTGGCACGGCAGAGGTGATCCGCATCCGCAACGACTTTGGCACGCAGATGCGCGACATCTCGGGGCTGCTGACCCTGGCGGCCGAGGCAGGATCCCAGGTGGTGGACCGCCAGGCCCTGCTGGACCGGCTGGCGGCGGTCGAGGGGCCGCTGTCGACCCAGGAAAGCGCCTGGACCCTGATGGCGGCTTCGGCCCTCTTGGACGATCCGGCGGGGCCTGCCCTGTCGGTGGATGGCGCGCCGCTGTCGGGCCCGCTGGTGCGCAGACTGCCGGGCAGCGCGCCGGTGCCGGTGGCGATCCGCAACGAGGGGGCGGCGGCGACCGATCTGACCCTGACCACCCTGGGCGTGCCCGAGGGGCCGCTGGCGGCGGGCGGCTATGGCTACCGGATCGAGCGGGCCTACTACACGCCCGAAGGCGACCGGGTCTCGCCCGAGACCCTGGCCAGCGGCACCCGCCTGGTGGTGGTGCTGACGGTGACGCCCTTCGAGGATACGGGCGCCCGGCTGATGGTTAACGACCCGCTGCCCGCAGGCTTCGAGATCGACAACCCGCGCCTCTTGCGCTCGGGCGATATCGAGGCGCTGGAGTGGTTGCAGGTGGCCGGCACCGAGATGACCGAGTTCCGCTCGGATCGCTTCCTGGCGGCGCTGGACTGGCGCGGGGACAAGCCCTTTACCCTGGCCTATATGGTGCGCGCGGTCAGCCCGGGCGACTACCTGCTGCCCGCCGCCTCGGTCGAGGATATGTACCGCCCCCGCTACCGCGCCAATACCGGCGAGACGCGGATCACGGTCACCCCATGATCCGGGGCGACCGGTCCGCCGCTGCCGGGGGGCGGGAGAAATCCCGCCCCCGCCATCGCGCCCTGGCGCTGCTGGCCCTGGCGGGGCTGCTTTGGACCGGCGCCCTGGCCCGCGACCGGGCCGAGGCCTGGATCGAGGCGACCGAGCTTCCCACGCTCGCCCCCCAGCTCTCGGTCGAGATGCGCGCCGCCGGGGGCGATTTGCTGCGCGCCTATACGGTGGACGAGGGCCGCTGGCGCATGGGGTTGCGTCCCGATCAGGTGGATCCGCTCTACCTCGCCATGCTGCGCGCCTATGAGGACCGCCGGTTCGACCGCCACGCCGGGGTAGACCCCCGGGCGGTGCTGCGCGCCGCCTGGCAGGCGCTGCGGGCGGGGCAGGTGGTGTCGGGCGGCTCGACCCTGACCATGCAGGTGGCGCGGCTGCTGGAGCACTCGGGCACCGGGCACTGGGCGGGCAAGCTGCGCCAGGCGCGGCTGGCCCTGGCCCTGGAACGGCAGTTGTCAAAGGATCAGATCCTGTCGCTGTACCTCACCCTGGCGCCCATGGGCGGCAATCTGGAGGGGGTGCGCGCCGCCAGCCTGGCCTATTTCGGCAAGGAACCCACCCGGCTGACCCCGGCCCAGGCGGCGCTGCTGGTGGCGCTGCCCCAGGCCCCCGAGGCGCGCCGCCCCGACCGCGACCCCTGGGCGGCTGAGGCAGCCCGCGACCGGGTGCTGGCGCGGATGACCGCCGCGGGCGTGATCGACGCCGAGACAGAGCGCGCCGCGCAGGGCGATCCCATGCCCCGCACCCGCCAGCCCTTCCCGCAACTGGCCGCCCATCTGACCGACCGCGCCCGCGCCGCCCAGCCCGACCTGACCCGCCACGACCTGACGCTAGAGGTGCCCCTGCAAGCGGCACTGGAACGGCTGGCGGCCAGCGCCCTGCAAGGGATGCAACCCGACCTGTCGGTGGCCCTTCTGGTGGCCGATCACCGCGACGGGCGGATCCTGGCCTCGGTCGGCTCGCGTGGCTTCGCGGCGCAGGGGCAGGGCTTCGTCGACATGACCCGAGCCACACGCTCGCCCGGCTCGACCCTGAAACCGCTGATCTATGCCATGGCCTTTGACGCGGGGCTCGCCTATCCCGAAACCCTGATCGACGACGTGCCCACGGATTTCTCGGGCTACAGGCCGGTCAATTTCGACGGCGCCTTCCGCGGCCCGGTGCCGGTGCGCGAGGCGTTGCAACTGTCGCTGAACCTGCCGGTGGTGGCCCTGACCGAGGCCTTGGGCCCGGCCCGGGTGATGGCCGCGCTGCGCCGCGCGGGTGTGGCGGCGGAGCTGCCCGGCGGCGCGCCGGGGCTGGCCATCTCGCTGGGGGGGCTGGGGGTCTCGCTGGAGGATCTGGTGACGCTTTATGCCGGGTTGGCGGCGGGAGGCACGGCGCGCCCACTGCACTGGCGACAGGGCGAGGGCGAGGGGCCGGGGGCGCAGGTCACCTCGGCGGTGGCGGCCTGGCAGGTGGGCCATATCCTGGCAGACCTCCTCCCCCCTGACGGGGGGCCTCGGGGGCGGATCGCCTGGAAGACCGGCACGTCCTACGGGCACCGCGACGCCTGGGCGCTTGGCTGGGATGGGGCCCATGTGGTGGGGGTCTGGATCGGGCGGCCTGACGGCACGCCGGTGCCCGGGGCCTTCGGCGCCGACCTGGCCGCGCCGCTGCTGTTCCGCGCCTTCCAGCATCTGGCGCCCGAACCCACCGAGCTGGCCGCCCCGCCGCGCGGCACGCTGCTGTTGCCAAACGATGCCCTGCCGGTGCCGCTGCGCCACTTCCGCCGCCGGGGCGCGGCGGCCCCCGATGCCCAGGCCCCGCGCCTGGCCTTCCCGCCCGACGGCGCCACGCTGGACCTGGCGGGCGCCAGCCTGCCGGTGCGGGTCGAGCGCGGCACGCCGCCCTTCACCTGGCTGGTCAACGGAGCCCCGGTCCTGACCGGCCAGCGTCGGGCCGAGGCCTTCCTGCCCCGCCTGGGCACCGGCTTTGCCGATGTCACGGTGATCGACGCCACGGGCCGCTCGTCCCGCGCTTCGATTCGCCTCAACTGACCGCCATCCGCGCGGCCCACCTCGCCGCGCCGCGCCACACCCCTGCTTTCTCATTGCCGAAAATATACCGGGGGAGTCGCCCGCCGGGCGACGGGGGCAGCGCCCCCCTCAGGGCCGGGCCGCGCCCTCGTGGCGGGGCCCGGCGCTCCTCCCCCAGAGGCACAAACGAAAACCCCCCGGCCGTTTCCGACCGGGGGGCTCTCAACTCATCCTCAAGCGAGGGATCAGGCCTTGGCCTTCGCCTTGGCTTTCACCGGCTTCCAGATCCGCTTGTTGGTCAGGTACAGAAGCGAGCTCAGCAGCACCAGGAAGATCACCGCGACAAAGCCGGTGTGCTTGCGCGCCATCATCTTGGGCTCTGCGGTCCACATCAGGAAGGCCGCGACATCCTCGGCCTCGTGGTGCAGCGAGTTGGAGTGACCGTCATCGAATTCCACGTCCTCGCCGTAAAGCGGCGGGGCCATGGCGATCCAGCCGCCGTCGAAGGCGGTGTTCTCGTAATATGTCACGCCAGCCTGCACACGTTCCTCGCCGGTGTAGCCGGTCAGGATGTTGTAGATGTGCTCGGGGCCGCCGATGCCCTTGAAGAACTGGTTGATGCCGGTGCCCGCGGGGCCGTGGAACGCGGCGCGGGCCTTGGCCATCAGGCTCAGGTCCGGGGCGTTCTGGCTGTTGTTGGCCGGGAAGAAGTCGTTCTCGGTCAGCTGGCGGGCGGCGCCCTCGTCGTAGTCGTAGAGGTGCATGTTGGAGGCCTCGTCGGCCACCATGAACTCGGCCGCATAGGCGCGGACCTCGTCCTCGGGCATGTGCGGGCCACCTTCATCCGCCAGGGTGCGGATCGGCACGAACTTCAACCCGTGGCAGGACGAGCAGACCTGGGTGTAGATCTTCAACCCGCGTTGCAGCTGGTTCTCGTCGTATTTGCCGAAGGGCCCCTCGAAGGAGAAGGCGACATCTTCGTGATGCGCGCCACCTTCGGCTGCCAGGGCGGCGCTGCCCATGGCCCCGGCGCCGAGCGACAGGGCTGCCAGGGCAGAGATAGAGAGTTTCTTGAACATGGTCTCTGTCCTTTCGCTTACTCGGCCGGTTCTGCCGGTTTGCCGTAATGGGCGTCGAAGTCTTCCTCGATCGTGGCCGGCAGGTTCTTCGGTGCCGGTTCGATCACGCCCAGCAGGGGCAGGATGACGAAGAAGTAGGCGAACCAGTAGGTGGCCCCGATCAGCGAGATCGTGGAGTAGGGCGGTTCGGCGGGCATGGCGCCGGCCCACATCAGCACGATGAAGTCGATGCACAGTAGGGCGAACCACCACTTGAACATCGGACGGTAGCGGCCCGAGCGGACGCGGCTGGTGTCCAGCCAGGGCACCAGGGCCATGGCGATGATGGCGCCGAACATGGCCAGCACGCCGAAGAACTTGGCGTCGACGATGCCACCGGTGATCCAGCTGGCGAACATCACCACCCAGACGTCCGAGGTGAAGGCGCGCAGGATCGCGTAGAAGGGCAGGAAGTACCATTCCGGCACGATGTGCGCGGGCGTCGCCAGCGGGTTGGCCTCGATGTAGTTGTCGGGGTGACCCAGGTAGTTCGGCATGAAGCCGACGATGGCGAAGAACACCGCCAGGACGACGGCCAGGGCGAAGAAGTCCTTGATCACGAAGTAGGGCCAGAAGGGCAGGGTGTCCTTCTCGGCCTCGGCTTTCGAGGTCTTGCGGACGTCAACACCCGTGGGGTTGTTGTTGCCGGTGTTGTGGAAGGCCCAGATGTGCACGATGACCAGGCCCGCGATGACGAAGGGCAGCAGGTAGTGCAGCGAGAAGAAGCGGTTCAGCGTGGCATTGTCCACGGCCGGCCCGCCCAGAAGCCAGGTTTGTAGCGCCTCGCCCACGAAGGGGATCGCGCCGAACAGGCCGGTGATCACCGTTGCGCCCCAGAAGGACATCTGACCCCAAGGCAGCACGTAGCCCATGAAGCCGGTGGCCATCATCAGCAGGTAGATGATCATGCCGATGATCCAGGTGATCTCGCGCGGGGCCTTGTAGCTACCGTAGTAGAGGCCGCGGAAGATGTGCAGGTAGACGGCAAAGAAGAACAGCGATGCGCCGTTGGCGTGCAGATAGCGCAGCATGTAGCCGCCGTTCACGTCGCGCATGATGTGCTCGACCGAGCGGAAGGCCAGGTCGACATGCGGGGTGTAGTGCATCACCAGGACGATGCCGGTGACGATCTGAAGCGCCAGGCAGAAGGCCAGGACGATGCCCCAGATCCACATCCAGTTCAGGTTCTTGGGGGTGGGGATCATGATCGTGTCGTAGATCAGGCCCACGATCGGCAGACGAGAGTGAATCCACTTCTCGGCGCCGGTCTTCGGTTCGTAATGATCGTGCGGAATGCCGGACATGTGGTCTCCTCCCTCAGCCCAGAATGATCTCGGTCGGACCATCGAAGGTCGCGACGGGGACAGGCAGGTTCTCCGGGGCCGGGCCTTTGCGGATGCGGCCGGCGGTGTCGTAGTGCGAGCCGTGGCAGGGGCAGAACCAGCCGCCGAAATCGCCGGCCTCGCCCAGGGGCACACAGCCCAGGTGGGTGCAGACGCCCATCATCACCAGCCATTCCTCGGCGGCCTTGCCTTCGGCACCCTCGGGGGCCAGGGCACGGTTGCCGTCGGTGGCGGGGGCGTCGGCCTCCAGGTTGTTGTTGCGCGCCAGCGGGTCGGGCAGGCTTGCCGGATCCACCTCGTTGGCCTGGTCGATCTCATCCTGGGTGCGGCGCCGGATGAACACCGGCTTGCCGCGCCATTTCACGGTCAGCTGGGTGCCTTCCTCGACGCCGGAAATGTCGACGCGAATAGACGACAGGGCCTGAACATCGGCCGAGGGATTCATCTGGTTGACCAGCGGCCAGACGACCGCACCGGTGGCCACGACGGCCGCGCCGCCGGTGGCATAATAGAGGAAGTCCCTCCGGGTGCCTTCGTGATCTTCTGCGTGGGACACGAACTTAGCTCCATTCCTAGGCCCGCCTGGGCGGTGGCGATATGTGTCTGGGCCGTGCGTTACACACAACCGTTACCGTGCGGTTGTTTAGCCGCCGAAACTGCGCAGGTCCAGCATTCGTTCGAAGATGCGCGCACAGGGTGCGCATGTGTCGCGCTTGAGGCGCGGGCCTGCCGAGTCTATAGGAAAAGGGACTGTCTTACACCCTGCCGTCCGTATGCCGGACCGGAGATTGCCCATCATGACCCTGACCCCCGCCTCGCGCCGCCTGCGCCCCGCCCTGCTGCGTGCCTCCGTCTTCGCGCTGGCCGCCGCCCTTGCCACCCCCGCCGCCGCCGAGCTGGAGCTGAGCTTCTACGGCGGCTGGCAGACCTCGCCGCATTCGCGGGTGAAGGGGGAATACGGCTCGGGCACGAACCAGTCGTCGACCTTCGACGACCTGATCGGCTGGGACGGCAAGAGCTTTGCCATGCCGCCCTACTACGGCGTGCGGGCCACCTGGTGGCGCAACGAGGCCTGGGGCTTCGGCGTGGAATTCTCCCATGACAAGGCCTATGCCCCCGAGGGCGAGATGGCCGCGGCCGGCTTCGAACGGCTCGAGTTCACCGATGGCCACAACATCATCACCGCCAACGTCTCGCGCCGCTGGCTCGAAGCCTGGGGGTCGGCCACGCCCTATGTCTCGGCCGGTCTCGGCTTTGCCATGCCCCATGTGGACGTGACCCCGGTCGGCGGCGAGCATACCTATGGCTACCAGGTGACCGGCCCCGCCGCCCGCCTGACTGCCGGGGTAAACTATCCGCTGAACGACCGCTGGTCGGTCTTCACCGAATACCAGTTCACCTGGTCCGACAACTCCGCCGATCTCGACGGCGGCGGCTCGCTGGACACCACGCTTTATACCAACGCGCTGAACCTGGGTGTCGGCTTCAAGTTCTGAAGCACCCCCGCGCCGCAATCTGACAAGGCCCGCCCCAAGGCGGGCCTTTTGCTTGGCGGCCCGGGCGAAAGGGGGGCGCTGCCCCCCTCTGGGGCCTGCGGCCCCATTCTCCCCCCGGGATATTTTGGGCAATGAGAAAGGGCTGGTTGGGGCGGTCGAGGCCGCCCTCGCGCCCTTGGGTAGAAGGACCACGCGCAGGCAGGCCAAAGTGGGGCGCTCGGGGCGGGGCGCCGTCTCCCTCTCTTCTTCTATCAGTCGCCATCCGGCGACGGAGGGGGCAGAGCCCCCCGCTGCCGTCCGGTTCAGCCCGGCAGGGTGGCGGCGAAAGACGGGCGGGCGCTGATCTGGTCGTACCAGGCGGCGATCCGGGGGTGGCCCTCGCGCCAGGCGCGGGCGTCGTGGCGGAAGTCGAGATAGCCCAGCCCCGAGGCCAGGGCGATCTGCGCCGCGTCCAGCGGAGCGTTCAAGGCCTCTGTCCAATCCGCCTCGATGGCGTCCAGGGTGCGGGCGATCTTGGCCCATTGCGCGTCCAGCCACTTGTCGAAGACGATCTCTTCGGGACGCAGGCGCACCTCGTAGGCCATGTTCACCGCGCTATCGAGGATGCCTTCGGCCAGGGCCTCCAGCGTCAGCACCTGCCACAGCCGGTCGGCGGGGTAGAGGCCGGCGCCCGACAGATCGTCCAGGTAGCGGCAGATCACCCGGCTGTCGCAGATCAGCGGCCCGTCTTCGCGCAGCAGCGCCGGGATCCGGCCCAGCGGGTTCACCGCGGCCAGCTCGGCGTCGGTGTCAAAGGCGGTGGTGGCCACCACCTTCTCGGTCACCCGGTCCGTCAGCCCGGCCTCGGCGATCAGCACACGCACCTTGCGCACGTAGGGAGAGGTGGGCGAGGAAAAGAGGGTCAGTGTCATCGGGCAAGCTCCGCCTGGATCTGGGTTCGGGCCGAGCCTAGAGCCGCGCCGCGCCGACTGTCCAGCGCCGAGCCGGGCGGATCAGGCCGGAGGCTCGCGCATCCAGGCGGCCAGCTGTGCAAGGTCCGGCCCGGCGGGGGCGGCGGCCAGGCCATCGGCAGCGGCCAGGCGGGCCGCCTCGGGCTTGTTCTGGGCCAGTTTCCAGGTGCCCTCGATGGCCTCGATGCGCAGGCGGAAGGGCTGGATCATCCGCATCATCCGCGCCAGGGCCTCCTCGGGCATCTTGTCGGCGGTCCAGATGGGTTTCGGCGCCAGACGGGCCTCGAATTCCTCCGACAGCAGGTCCAGCACGGCGCGCATCTCGGTCTGGGGCAGCGGCTCCAGCGTGCCCAGCAGGTGGACCGAGACATAGTTCCAGGTCGGCACCTGGTCCTCCAGCCCGTACCAGTCGGGCGAGATATAGCCCTGCGGCCCGGCGACGATCAGCCGGGCGGGGCCGGGGGCGGCGCGGGCCACGGGGTTGGAGCGGACCATGTGCAGATAGACCACGCCGTCGCGGATCGCGAAGGGCACCTGGGCGGCCAGGGGCGCGCCGTCGGAGGACAGGGTCAGCAGGCCCGCGCCGATCTCGGCGGCCAGGGCGATGTTCTGGGCGTCTGTGGCCTTGCGGAAGGTGGGGTTGGGATGCATCGGCAATGATCTCCTGCGGTCGGGCGCAGGATGCGGCGGCGCGGCGGGAGGTGCAAGCGGTGGTGACGCGCAGGATCAGCCCAGACGCTAGGGTCAGCCCAGAAGCTGGTGCCCCTGCTGGCCCCGGATCACCGTCTCGACGATCTGGCCCTCGGGCTGGTCGGTCTCGAAGGTGACCTCGGTGAACTGTTCGGTCCGGCCCATGCGGGGGCTTTCCATCAGCACCTTGTGGGCGCGGCCCTGCTGGGCGGCGAGGTGGCGCGCCACCTGGGCGTCGCCCGCGGCGCGCAGCCGGGCGGCACGGTCCTTGATCACCGGGCCCGGCACCTGGGTCGGGATCTTCGCCGCCGGGGTGCCCTCGCGCTTGGAATAGGGGAAGACATGCAGCCAGGTCAGGTCGCAATCGGTGACCAGTTTCAGCGAATTGGCGAACATCTCTTCGGTTTCGGTGGGGAAACCGGCGATGATGTCGGCGCCGAAGGTCATGTCGGGGCGCAGCCGCCGCGCCTCTTCGCAGAATCGGATGGCGTCGTCGCGCAGGTGGCGGCGCTTCATCCGTTTCAGGATCAGGTCATCGCCCGCCTGAAGCGACAGGTGCAGATGCGGCATCAGCCGCGGCTCGGTGGCGATGGCCTGCATCAGCGCGTCATCCGCTTCGATCGAATCGATCGAGGAGATTCGCAGGCGCGGCACATCGGTCAGCCGCAGGATGCGCATCACCAGGTCACCCAGGCGCGGCGTGGCGGGCAGGTCGGCGCCCCAGCTGGTCAGGTCGACCCCGGTCAGCACCACCTCGTTATAGCCCTGCTGCACCAGCCGCTTGATCTGGTCCACGACCACCCCGGCGGGGACAGAGCGGGAATTGCCCCGGCCATAGGGGATGATGCAGAAGGTGCAGCGGTGATCGCAGCCGTTCTGCACCTGCACATAGGCGCGGCTACGCGTGCCGAAGCCGTCGATCAGATGGCCCGCCGTCTCGGTCACCGACATGATGTCGTCGACCTGTACCCGCTCGGTCTGGCCGATGAAATCGGGGCCCATGGCGGCCCAGGTCTCGGGCTGCATCTTTTCGGAATTGCCGATCACCAGATCGACCTCTTCCATGGCCGAGAAGGTGGCGGGTTCGGTCTGCGCCGCGCAGCCGGTGACGATCAGCTTTGCGCCCGGGTTCTCGCGCCGCAGGCGGCGGATGTCCTGGCGCGCCTTGCGCACCGCCTCGGCGGTCACCGCGCAGGTGTTCACGATCACCGCGTTTTCCACGCCGTGTTCGGCGGCCAGCGCCTTCATCGCCTCGGTCTCATAGGCGTTGAGGCGACAGCCCAGTGTCGCGAATTTCGGCGGTGCGGCGGTCATTTACCCCTCCACCCCGGCCAGGAAGGCAGGGCTGAGCGTGGCGGCAAAGACCAGGGCCGTCGGCCCGCCCATCCAGACGCCGTCCTCGCGCCAATCCAGGCTCAGCCAGCCGCCATCCAGCTCCATCCGCACGCGGCGGTCGGTGGCATCGCGCAGCACGCAGGCCACCAGCGTGGCACAGGCGCCAGAGCCGCAGGCCAGGGTGACCCCGGTGCCACGTTCCCAGACCCGCATCCGGATCTCGTCGCGGGCGCGCACTTCGGCGAATTCCACGTTGCAGCGTTCGGGGAACAGCGGGTCGTGTTCGATCTTCGGCCCGTCCACGGTCAGGGCCACGGCCTCGGCATCCTCGACCAGGAAGACGCAATGGGGATTGCCCATGCCCACGGCCACCGGATCGCCCGGCAGGGGCAGGGCGGTCACGTCCATCTCGCGGGCCAGGGGCACCTCGTCCCAGCTCAGCTGCGGCGGGCCCATGTTGACCCAGGTGACGCCCTCGACCCGGGCCGTCTGCAACAGCCCGCGCGCGGTGCGGATCGACAGGGCCTCGGCGCCGGTCTCGGCCATCACATGGGCGGCGACGCAGCGGGTGGCATTGCCGCAGGCCCCGGCGCGGCTGCCGTCACTGTTCCAGAAGTCGAGGCAAATGTCGCTGCCCTCGCCATCGCGGATCTCGGCCAGCTGATCGAATCCCACGCCCCGGTGCCGGTCGCCAAGGGCCCGCGCCAGGGCGGGCGTGGTGGCCGGGGACTTGCCGCGCGAATCGAGCACGACGAAGTCGTTTCCCAGCCCGTGCATCTTCAGGAAGGGCAGGCCGTCGGCGGCGGGGATATGGCGGGCGGGTTTGGTCATTGCCGCGATATAGACCTTGAACCCCTTGTTGAAAAGGCGCCGCGGCGGCCCGGGCCCTGCGGGTGCAACATTTCTGTTATGTTTTTTCGGATTCGCGCTTGACCATCCCCGCCCCCCCTTTTAGAGACGCGCCCACAGTGGGCCGTTAGCTCAGTTGGTAGAGCAACTGACTTTTAATCAGTGGGTCGAAGGTTCGAATCCTTCACGGCTCACCACTACCACCAGAAAATGCCTCGTTCTTTCAGTAAGCTGCTGAGAGAGCGGGGCATTTCTCGTTTCTGGGGTTTGTCCCCGGCGTGAAAGGCGGAAGCCGTGGGTGGGGAAGTTCAGGTGATGCTAATGCGCAACAGGCGCTGGCCGGATCTCTGCTTGGCGCCCCGCGCCGCTAGGACCACGCGCCGAGGCGTATAGGCTTTCTTCCTGCTGTGAGGCCTGGCCTTTAGGCCTGTGCACCGATTGGACGGGGGTGTCCTGCCGGGCTCAGCCCTCACAACTGGCGCTGGATGCCAAGTCTGCGAGGTGTTGCCCATGGAAAGCCTGCTGCCGATCCTTGTTTTAGCCCTGGTTGTGGCCGTCATCGCCGCCCTGGCGCGAAGCTGGCGCGCAAATTTCGACGCCGACAGGCGACCAAAGCCGCCCGTGTCGGAAGATGTGGTCGTGCCCCTGCGTCCGACCACCCCGTCCCGCGCGCCCTTCGACGCGGCCAGTGCAACGCCCACCCCCAGCAAGCCGACGCTGCGAGGCTCTGCCTATGTGGTCGACGGGGATACCATCGTGATCCAAAAGACCCAGGTGCGGCTGTTCGGTGTCGATGCGCCGGAAATGAACCATCCCTATGGGAAAAAGGCGAAGTGGGCACTGGTGCACCTCTGCAAGGGGCAGGCGGTGCGCGCCGAGGTCACCGACACGGACGACCATGGCCGCACCGTCGCCAAATGTTACCTGCCGGACGGGCGGGATCTGTCCGAGGAAATGGTGAAGCAGGGGCTCGCGATAGACTGGCCCAAGTTCTCAGGCGGCAAATACCGCCCCCTAGAAACCCCGGACGCCCGCAAGAAACTGTGGCTGGCCGATGCGCGCCAGAAGGGCCGTATGCACGTCTGGGAGGCCTATGAGGCAAAGAAACGCGCGCGCCGGGAAGGTGGGGTGAGCTGAGGGGAGCGAAGCGGTCGGGGCCGGTTCGGCGTTTCCCCAGGGGCGTTTGGGCGCCATGTTCCTTGCCGCCATGTGCCACAGTCCGAGTTGGATCTTGTGGCGGGGTTGCTTCGGGACCCCCCTTATCTTCCCTGGGTGTGTGACCGGGTGCCAACACGCTGAGAGACTTGCCACGCCAAACGCCGCAGCCTGGGGCTGCGGCGTTCAGCTGTCCCGGAAGCCGGGCCTATTCGGCGGCCAGGGTGTCTTCGGGTGTGGTCTCGGGCGGCAGGACGCCGTCGCCGAAGGCCTGCATCTGGTCCTCGGCCCAGAATCGGATGTCCTGCTTGGCCACCATGGCGCGGTTGGCGCGCATCCGGCCGCGGCGGTCGTCCGGGGCCATGTCCAGGGCAAACTGGATCGCGCTGTCCATCGACTTGTGCGAGAAGGGGTTGGTGGGCACGATCGCCCCCAGCTCGACCGCGGCGCCCGCGAACTCGGACAGCACCAGAACGCCGTCCTCGTCGGTGCGCGCGGCGCAGAATTCCTTGCAGACCAGGTTCATCCCGTCCGCCAGGGGCGTGATCCAGGCGACATCGGCGGCGCGGTAATAGGCCACCAGGTCGGTGAAGACGATGGGGCGCGAGATCAGCGCCACGGGTTGCCAGTCGAAGCTGCCGTAGCGCCCGTTGATCTTGCCCGCCAGCTGTTCCAGGTCGTGCTGGATCTCTTCATAGGCGGTCATATTGGCATTGGCGGCCACCGAGACATGCATCAGCCGCAGCTTGCCGCGCAGGTCGGGGCGGCTTTCCAGAAGCCGTTCGAAGCTTTGCAGCTGTTCGATGCCGCCCTTGGTGTAGTCGGTGCGCCCGACCGACAGGATCAGCCGGCCCTCGCCCAGCTCTTGCCGGATCTCTTCGACACGGCGGGCGGTTTCGGGGCGGGCGACCACCTCTTCGATGTAATCCACATCGACCCCCACGGGGCTGGCCTGAAGGTGGACGCGGCGGCCATCGTATTCCAGCTCGGTCACCACGGTCTGTTCCGACAGGGCCGAGGTCTCGGCCTTCATCTCGGGCTTCACCTTCTCGCGTTTCACCGTGTCCACCTCCAGCAGGGACCGGGCGGCGGAGACGAAGTTGTTCACGTAGCGCGGGATGTGGAAGCCCACCACGTCGCAGGCCAGCAGGCTTTCCAGGATCTCCTTGCGCCAGGGCAGCACGTTGAAGATGTCGGCATTGGGGAAGGGCGTGTGGTGGAAGAAGCTGATCTTCACGTCGGGGCGCAGGGTGCGCAGATAGCCCGGCACCAGCCACAGGTTGTAGTCATGCACCCAGACCACGGCACCGGGCGCGGCCTCGGCGGCGGCGGCCTCGGCAAAGGCCCAGTTCACCTCGCGGAAGGTCGGCCAGTCGACGGGGTCGTAGTTATAGCGTTCCTTGAACCCGTGCAGGATCGGCCAGAAGGCCTCTTTCGAGGAGACGTGGTAGAAGCTGGTGACCTGTTCGGCGGTCAGCGGCAGGCGCGATACGGTGTATTGGCCGTAATGATCGTCGATCTCGATCACCCGCTCGAAGTCGGGGTTGGCTGGATCCTCGGCCTGTTTCCAGGCGACCCAGGCGCCTTTCTCGAAACGCCCGAAGAAGCTTTTCAGGGTCGGCACGATGCCGTTCGGGCTCTTGTTCTCGCGGTATTCGATCTTGCCGTCCACCTCGACCTCTTCATAGGGCTGGCGGTGGTAGACGATGACCAGATTGGAAGGCATGTCAGGCAGTCTCCGGGATGTCGTGAAGGTTGAGGGCGGTGATCGCCTCCAGGATGCCCGCGGCGCCATGGGCCTGGGCGTGATGGACGCTGGAAAGGCCGTTCAGCCGGTCGGTCAGCGCGGTTTCGGAATTGCCGACGGCCACGGCGGGCAGGCCCGAGGCCAGCATCGACAGATCGTTCAGCGTGTCGCCCGCACAAAGCACCCGCGCCTCGGGGATGCCCAGATGCGCGATCAGGCGGCGGATCGACGGACCCTTCGAGACGCCGCGCGGCAGCACGTCGAAATAACGGTTGTCCGAGATCAGCCAGTCCAGCCCCATTTCCTCGATCAGGTCGCGGGCGCGGGGGTCGAAATCCGCCGGGCTCAGGTCATAGCTGACCCGGTAGCGGAAGGCAGTGGGTTGCAGGGTCAGGCCGGGGTGGCCGTCCAGGAGGGCGCGCACCGCCTCGCCCGCGTCGTTCCAGCGGGCGGCGATGTCTTCCTCCAGCGGGGCGATCGGGGCGATGGCGCCCGAGGGTTCGACCCGGGCAATGGTCGTGCCCACGTCGCCCACCACGTACTCTGGCCAGGGCAGGCCCCGCTCGCGGCACATCTGCATGATGAACTCGGGGTCGCGGCCGGTGACGAAGATCAGGCCCACGCTGTCGCGGTTGTCCTCGATCCATTGGTACAGGGTGGCGCGGTCGGCCTCGGACCCGCCAAGAAAGGTGCCGTCCAGGTCGGTGGCCAGGGTAAAGCGGCGCGCGGCGATGTCGGGGCGGGGGGCGGCATGAACGTTCATTGTTCGGTGGCTCCGAATTGCAGGGGAAGGTCGGGCGAGGGGTGGGCCAGGGACATGTCCAGCGCCTGGGGCTCGGCCTCGATGGGGCGCGCCCAGAGGGCGGTGAAGGCCTGTTGCAGGTCGGCGCCCTCGTGCAGGATGGCCTGCACCGTCTCGCAGATCGGCATGGGCACGTTGATACGTTTGGCCAGGTCGGTGACCGAGACGGCGTTGACCTCGCCCTCGACCACCACCGGGCGGCCTTCGAAACAGTTGGGGCGGGGGATGCCCTGGCCCAGCTGGAACCCCAGCGACATGTTGCGCGAGGTGGTCGAGGAACAGGTCAGGGTCAGATCGCCCGCCCCGGACAGGCCGGTGACCGTCTCGCGCCGCCCGCCCAGAGCCTGGGCGAGTTGCTTCATCTCGTCGATGCCCCGGGTGATCAGGGCCGCGCGGGTGTTCTCGGCAAAGCCCGCGCCCGACATCATCCCGCAGGCGATGGCGATCACGTTCTTCACCGCGCCGCCCACCTCGACGCCCACCAAGTCGTCCGAGACATAGGCGCGAAAGCCGCCGCCCGACAGTGACAGCGCCAGCCGCGCGGCGGGGCTGGTCTCCGGCGCCAGCCGGTCGGCGTAGGAAAAGGGGAAGGCCACGGTGGCGGCGGTGGGATGATCCAGCGCGGTCTCGCGCGCAAAGGTCGGACCCGAAACCGCGCCCACCACATGGCCGGGCAGCTCCTCGGCCACCACTTCCGACAAGAGGTAGCCCGAGCGCCGTTCCACGCCCTTGCAGGCCAGGGCAATGGGGATGCCTGCGGGCAGCACGGGGGCAATGGCCTGGCACATGGGCCTCAACGTCGCGGAGGGGGTGACCATCAGCACCGCCTCGGCGCCGTCGAGCGCCTGGCCCAGATCCGCCGTGGCGGTGATGCCGCGGGGCAGGGCGACATCGGGCAGGTAATCGGCGTTTTCAGCCGTTTCGTTGATCCGCTGCGCCAGGTCGGGGCGCCGCGCCCACAGGCGCACGTCGCGACCGTTGCGGGCCAGCACGCTGGCCAGGGCGGTGCCCCAGCTTCCGGCGCCCAGCACGGCGATGCGGCCATAGGGGCCTGACGCGGGCTGCGCGGGGGCAGGGTCGGGGGTGGATATAGAATCCTTGATGGCGAACTCCTTTCAGGTGTCCGTTCCGGGTCTCTTCGTTCTGATCAGGCGCGCTCCACCCGCCCAAAGGGCCGTGCGGCAAGGAGCAGGAACTGGCCGTCGGGCCGGTTACGCGCGAAGGGCGGGTCATCGTCACGACACCGCAGGGATCCGCCGCATGGATCCGTGGCAAACAACCTAGGGGCCAATGCTGCATTGGCAAGGAACTGCCGATGAAAAGCGGTAAAATACGGGGGAGTCAGGGAAGTTTTGCTCTGCAATGCAGCAGGGCGGGGTCTGGGCGGCCCCTTTGGCCCCAAGGGGGCAGGGCGCGCGGTCTAGCGCGGCGCGGCCCGGTCGCGCACCTGCGAGGGGCTTTGGCCGCACCATTTGCGGAAGGCGGTGGCGAAGGCCGAGGGGCTGTCATAGCCCGCGTCCCACGCGGCCCCGGCGACGCTGGCGCCATGGCGCAGCGCGTCGTGGGCGCGCGTCAGGCGCAGCTCGCGCAGCCGCGCCAGGATGCTTTGCCCATGCACCCGGTGAAACAGCCGCCGGGCCGATGACAGGCTCATCCCGCCGCTGCGGGCGATCTCGTCCAGGGGCGGCACCGGGCCGGGGGCGCAGCCCAGGTGTTCCATCCGGTTCAGCCGGTCGCGGTCGGCGGCATCCACACGCTCGCCCGCCTGCCACAGCTGTTCGAAGGCCCGCCCGACCAGCGCCGCCGAGCGCGCCTCGCGCAGCAGGCACTGGGGGCCGCCGGGGGCGGGGTGCATCAGCGCCTCGGCATCGGCGATGTCCTCGGGGCCCGCGCTCCACCTGGCATCGCGGCGCGGCGCGCCTTGCAGGATCTGCGCCCGGGGGATGCCGCGCCGCTCCAGCCAGTCCCAGCTGATCCGCAGGGTCAGCTTGCGCAGCGCCTCGCCGCGCCGCGACAGGCGGTGAAATTCCAGCGGCTCGGCCAGCGCGCTGAGGACCACCGGCACCGGCCCGCCGGGGCGTCGGGACAGTTCCATCGGTACGCCGCCCAGGCTGGCCTCGACCCGGCCCGCCAGCACCAGATGCAGCACCACGCCCGCAGGCCGCAGGGCGCGCACCTCGAAATCTTCCTGGGCCTGGGCGTCATGGGCGTTGATCGTCAGCCCCGAGGGCACCTCGACCGCGTCGCGGGTGCCACGCAGCACCACCCGCCCCTCGGGCAGGCTGGCGCGCAGCCGCTGGCCCACGCCCGCAGGCGCCCCGCGCGCGATCTCGGACAGGCGGATCAGATCCGCGCGGCCCGCCCCGAGCGGGCTGGGGTCGTGCGGGTTGGGATCGGACGGGGGCCGTAGGGACATGGGCGGCGCGGCCTCTCTGGCGGTTTCGCAAAGACATCTGGCTCTGGCGCGAAGATCCCCATCTGGCTGAAGCCCCTGTGATCCCCGTAATAACGACTAAAACACTCGGATATCAAGGAGCCCCTCATGACGCGCCCCCCTCTGCCGCGCCGCGCGCTGCATCTGGCCCTGCTGGCCAGCACCACATTGACCGCCCCGGCCCTGGTCACGCCCGCCCTGGCCCAGGACGTGATCGAGCTGGAACCGATCAGCGTCGAGGGGTCCAGCTATGAGACTGAAGGGACCAATTCCTACACCACCAACCTGATCTCGGTGGGCGAGAAGGCTGCGATGACCCCGCGCGAGGTGCCGCAATCGACCTCGGTCATCACCCGCAAGCAGATCGAGGATGGCGGCTATGGCGCGCTGGAAGAGGCGCTGTCGGATACGCCGGGCATCATGATCCTGAACAACGACGCGGGCCGCTCGTCGATCTTCTCGCGCGGGTACGAGTTCGACTATCTCTATTTCGACGGCCTGCCCGCCCCGGTCAGCTCGATCTACGGCACCCAGCCGGACCTGTCGATCGTCGACCACGTCGAGGTGCTGAAGGGGCCGGCGGGGCTGTTCATCGGCACCGGTGAACCGGCCGGGTCCATCAACATGCGCCTGAAACAGGCCAGTTCGGTGGACCCCAAGGGCTATGCCAGCCTGTCGCTGGATTCCAATGGCCGTACCCGGACCGAACTGGACTATGGCGGCGCTCTGAACGCCGAGGGCACCCTGCGCGCCCGGGCCGTGCTGGCCTATGCCGATGGCGACGGCTTCATCGACCGGCAGGAAAACGGGGTGCTGTCGGCCTATGGCACCCTGGCCTGGGACATCACGCCCGACACCACGCTGACCTTCTCGCTGGCCCATATGGAACGCGACATCGCCCCCTTCAACGGCCTGCCCACCTATGCCGACGGGTCGCTGATGTGGCTGGATGTCGAGACCTCGACCGGCGCCGACTGGAACCATTTTGACAACGCCACCACCGATGCGGTGCTGGCGCTGGAGCATCACTTCGCCAACGGTGTCCGCGCCAAGGCCTCGCTGCGCGCCTCGCACCAGGAGGCGGACTTCCTCTACGCCTATACCGGCTCGGCGGCGGATGCCGACAACGTGGTCTCGCGCATGTCCTGGCTGGGGCAGGACTGGGAGCAGGACAGCCTGGCGGTGGATGCCCATGTCGAGATCCCCTTCCAGATGGGCCTGATGGAAAGCAACCTGATCCTGGGCGCCGACTGGCAGAAACTGGACAGTTCCACCTACGGGCTGCGCGGCGCGGCCAATGGCAGCTGGGATCTGGACACCGACGACGTGGCCAGCCTGCCGCGTCCAGCGGAAAACTACACCACGCTGGAAGAGCGCGACATCACCTCGACCGGGCTTTACGCCCAGCTTCGGGTGAAACCCTCCGACCGGCTGACCCTGATCGGCGGCGCCCGCGTCAGCTGGTATGACGGCGATGTGCGCTCGGGCACCATCGGCACCGCCCGCGATCTGGACAGCACCGACATTGACGGCAAGGTCACCCCCTTCGCCGGCCTGACCTACGAGCTGTCCCCCGCCGCCACCCTCTACGCCAGCTATTCCGAGATCTTCATCCCGCAATACGAGCTGGACGTGAATGGCGATACGCTGGACCCGCTGGAAGGTCGCCAGTACGAGCTGGGCGTGAAGGGCGAGCTGGCCTACGGGCTGAACTACTCCGCCGCGCTCTTCGATCTGCGCCAGGTGAACCGCTCTGTCGCCGTGCGCGGCACGGACTATGCCGAACCCGAGGGCGACGTGCGTTCGCGCGGGTTCGAGACTGAGGTTTCGGGCGAGGTGATCCCGAACCTGCACCTGTCGGCGGGCTATACCTACACGGAAACCGAGTACCTGGAGGGGCCGAACTCCGGCGCCGTCTTCTCGACCTACACGCCCGAACACATGCTGAAGCTGACCGCGCTTTACGATGTGACCGAAGGGCCGTTGCAGGGCTGGAGCTTTGGCGGGCGGCTGACCTCGATGTCCGAGTTCTCGTCGCGCGGCATCACGGCGCCTGCCTATAACGTGGTCGACCTGATGGCGGCCAAGGATCTGGGCCAGGATACCGTGCTGCGTCTGGGCGTCGATAACGCCTTTGACGAGGATTACTATTCCCGCGTCGGCAGCAACGTGGTGTTCAACTTCCGTGGCGCGCCGCGCACCTTCAACATGTCGCTGACGAAGAAGTTCTGAGCTCAGCCCCTGGAAGGAGCCAGCGCGATGCCAGCCTCTTCGACCTGTCCCCCCGGGCCTGCGGGGGGCCAAAACGAACCCCCCGGCCCCGACGGGGCCGGGGGGAACCCGCCGGGCCTCGGCGCGGTGCGGCGCTTGGACCGGGTGACCGAGTTCGATCTGCCCTCACCCGGCGGCGGGCTGCGGGTCGTGGTCTGCCGCCCCGCCGCCGCGCCGCCGCCGGGCGGCTACGGGGTGATCTACGCCATGGATGCCGGGTGGAGCTTTGGCACGCTTTGCGATCTGGAGGCCCGGGCAGAGGGCGGCCCGGCGCAGGGCGCGCGCGTCCCGGCGGTGATCGTGGGGCTGGGCTGGCCCAGCCAGGCGCTGATCGACTGCGACCGGCGCGGCGCGGATCTGGTGGGGGCACAGGCGGCGGCGACGCTGGCCCTGCTGACCGGCCCCCTGCGGGCGCGGATCGAGGCGGCGTTGCCGGTGGATCCGGCGCGGCGGATGATCCTGGGTCATTCCTTCGGCGGCGCCTTCGCCCTTCAGGCGCGGGCGGCCCATCCCGCCCTCTTCTCCCATGTGGCGGCGGGCAGCCCCTCGATCTGGACCGACCCCGAGGGGCTGTTTGCCGCCGCGCCCCGCCCCGGCGGGCGGGTGCTGATCACCCTGGGCGCCCAGGAAGAGCCCGAGGCGGCCGCGGCGGCGGGCGCGCCGCCCGACCGCGTGGCGCGGCTGCGCGATCGCGACATGGCCGGGCGGGCGCGGCGCATGGCCGCCGAGATGGGCGCGCGGTTCGTCACCCTCGACGGGGTAGGCCATGGCGGCGCGATCCCGGGCTTTCTGGCCGCCGCCCATGCCTTCCTGAACGATTAGAGCGGCGCGCCCGGGCCTTCTTCCGCCGCGCCCTCTGCACGCAGCCAGTCGATCAGCAGCCGCAGGGCGGGTTTCGGCGTGCTGTGGCGCGGCCAGACCAGCGCATAGCGGTCCTCCAGCGCCAGCGGCGCAGGGTAGGCGCGGGCCAGGCGGCCCCGGGCCTCTTCGGCCTGGGCCAGATAGTCGGGCAAGAGGGCCAGGCCAAAGCCCGCCGCCGCCGCTTCGGCCATGGTGGTGAACTGGTCAAACAGCATCCCGCGCAGCTGCCCGGCCTCGATCCCGTGATGGGCGAACCAGTCCTCCCAGGCGCCGGGGCGGCTGTCGAGGTGCAACAGCGGCTCGGCCCGCAGCGCCTCGGGGGTCAGCGGCCCGCCCGCCAGACGCGCCGGGGCGGCCATGGGAATCACCCTCTCGCGGGTCAGCGGCAGGTAATGCACCCCGGGCCAGTCCTCGGGGCCGTAATGCACCGCCGCGTCGAACTTTTCCCGGGCGAAATCAAAGGGCGCGCTGCGGGTGCTTTGGTTCACCAGCAGATCGGGATGGGCGCGCAGGAAGGCGTGCAGGCGCGGCCCCATCCAGTAGAGGCCGAAACTGGGTGGCAGGGCCAGGCTGAGGCTGTCGCGCGGCCCGCTGGCGCGCAACCGCAGGCTGGCCTGGGCCAGATCAGCCAGGCAGTCTCGGACCGAGCGGGCATAGCTGGCCCCGGCGGGGGTCAGCGCCAGCCCCTTCCCCTCGCGCACCAGCAGGGTGACGCCCAATTGCCCCTCCAGCACCTTCAACTGGCGCGACACGGCGGAATGGGTCAGCGACAGTTCCTGCCCCGCGGCGGTGGCCGATCCCAGCCGGTCCACCGCCTCTAGCGCCAGCAGAGAGGGGATCGAGGGTAGAAAGCGGCGCGGGGCGATCATGTGAGGTTTTCTCCAAGCTTTGGGAATTTCTATCGCTTCTGGCAGGCTCTGTCAGCGGCTAGCCTGTCGCAAAGCGCCGATCACCCCGCCTGACCCGGCCCCGCGCCGGGGGTTTTGATCGGGGCCCTTCCCCAGATCCCGAAAGGACCGCCCCATGCCCGCGACCCATGCCGAGACCCTTGCCGCCGCCGGACTGACCCAGGCCCAAC
The DNA here is from genome assembly GCF_050897975.1 of Pseudooceanicola aquaeponti. Classification (NCBI taxonomy): domain Bacteria; kingdom Pseudomonadati; phylum Pseudomonadota; class Alphaproteobacteria; order Rhodobacterales; family Paracoccaceae; genus Pseudooceanicola; species Pseudooceanicola aquaeponti. The sequence continues at coordinate 220,180 of NZ_JBPAXY010000002.1, read as the reverse complement.
TGACCGGAGGCGACCTGTCGGTGCGCTCGCCCATCGACGGGACACAGGTGGCGCGCCTGGCCGAGACGCCCCTGGCCGAAATGCCCGCCGTGATCGCCCGCGCCCAGGCCGCCTTTGCCGCCTGGCGCCAGGTGCCCGCGCCGCGCCGGGGCGAGCTGGTGCGCCTGCTGGGCGAGGAACTGCGCGCCGCCAAGGCGGAGCTGGGCGCGGTGGTCACCCTGGAGGCGGGCAAGATCACCTCGGAAGGCCTGGGAGAGGTGCAAGAGATGATCGACATCTGTGATTTCGCCGTCGGCCTGTCGCGCCAGCTTTACGGTCTGACCATCGCCTCGGAACGCCCCGGCCACCGGATGAGCGAGACCTGGCACCCGATGGGCCCCTGTGGGGTGATCACCGCCTTCAACTTCCCCGTGGCGCCCTGGGCCTGGAACGCGGCGCTGGCGCTGGTCTGCGGCGATCCGGTGATCTGGAAGCCCTCGGAAAAGACGCCGCTCTGTGCCCTGGCGACCCAGGCGATCTTTGACCGGGCCGTGGCGCGGTTCGGCGAAGAGGCGCCCGAGGGGCTGTTGCAGGTGGTGGTGGGCGGTGCCGATCTGGGCGAGGCGCTGGTCGCCTCGCGCGATGTGCCGATCCTGTCGGCCACCGGATCCACCCGCATGGGGGCCGCCGTGGGGCCCAAGGTGGCGGCGCGCTTTGGCCGCTCGATCCTGGAACTGGGGGGCAATAACGCGATGATCGTCGCCCCCTCGGCCGATCTGGACATGGCGGTGCGGGCCATCGTCTTTTCCGCCGTGGGCACCGCCGGGCAGCGCTGTACCTCGCTGCGCCGCCTGATCGTGCATAGCTCGATCCGCGACGAACTGCTGGCGAAGCTGAAACAGGCCTATGGCTCGCTGACCATCGGCGACCCGCGTGCGGAGGGCACGCTGATCGGCCCGCTGATCGACCCCGAGGCCCTGACCGGGATGCAGGCGGCCCTGGCGGCGGCCCGCGCCCAGGGCGGCACCGTCCACGGCGGCACCCCGGTCGAAGGGGTCGGGAACGGCGCCTATGCCGCGCCCGCCCTGGTCGAGATGCCCGCCCAGACCGAGATCGTGCGGGCCGAGACCTTCGCCCCCATCCTTTACGTCATGAGCTATGAGACGCTTGACGAGGCCATCGCAATGCAGAACGACGTGCCCCAGGGGCTGTCGTCCTGCATCTTCACCCTGAACGTGCGCGAGGCGGAGACCTTTGTCTCGGCCAGCGGGTCGGATTGCGGTATCGCCAACGTCAACATCGGCCCCTCGGGGGCCGAGATCGGCGGCGCCTTCGGCGGCGAGAAGGACACCGGCGGCGGGCGCGAAAGCGGCTCGGACGCCTGGAAGGGCTATATGCGGCGGCAGACCTCGACGGTGAACTATTCGGCCGAGCTGCCGCTGGCCCAGGGGGTGAAGTTTGACATCTGACGGCAACCTGTGGCGCGCCAGCAGCGTCGAAGGCCTGGCCACCACGCCGCTGGCCGAGGATCTGCGCGCCGATCTGGTGGTGATCGGCGCGGGCTTTACCGGCGCCGCCTGCGCGCTGGAGGCGGCGAAACAGGGCGCCTCGGTCGTCCTGCTAGAGGCCAACACGATTGCCCATGGCGGGTCGGGCCGCAACGTGGGGCTGGTCAACGCGGGCCTCTGGCTGCCCCCGGACGAGGTGCTGGCCCAGATGGGCGAGGCCGACGGCGCCCGCCTGGTCGAGGCCCTGGGGCAGGGGCCGCAGATGGTCTTTGACCGGGTGGCCGAACATGGCATCGCCTGCGAGGCCACCCGCAATGGCACCCTGCATCTGGCCCATTCCCCCAAGGGCTTTGCCGAATTGCAGGACCGGTTCCGCCAGGGCAACCGTCACGGCGCGCCGCTGCAACTGCTGGACGCCGAGGAGACCGCCCGCCGCACCGGCAGCGCGGCCTTTCATGGCGCCCTGCTGGATCCGCGCGCGGGCACGGTGCAGCCGCTGGCCTATTGCACCGGCCTGGCCCGCGCCGCCCAGGGGCTGGGCGCAAGGGTGCATGAAAACTCGCCCGTCACCGCCATTGCCCATGGCGACGGCCTTTGGACAGTCACCGCCAATGGCCACAACGTCCGGGCGCCGAAACTGCTTCTGGCCACCAATGCCTATCACGAGGGGATCGCCGGGGCCTTCGCGCCGCAATTCGTCGTGGTGAACTACAGCCAGTTCGCCACCGCCCCCCTGCCCGAGGCGGCCCGCGCCAAGGTGCTGCCCGGGGCCGAGGGCTGCTGGGACACGGCGCTGGTCATGTCCTCGATCCGGCTGGACGCGGCGGGGCGGCTGATCGTCGGCGGCATGGGCAATGCCGAGGGGTTGGGGCGCGCGGTCCATGCCGGCTGGGCGCGGCGCAAGCTGCGCGCGCTCTACCCCGATCTGGGCGACCTGCCCTTCGAGCACCAGTGGCGCGGCAAGATCGCCATGACCCGCGACCATATCCCCAAGGTGGTGAACTTCGGCCCCTCGGCCTATGCGGTCTTCGGCTATTCGGGTCGTGGCATCTCGCCCGGGACGGTTTTTGGCACCGCCGCCGCCCAGGCCCTGCTGCGCGATGACCCGGCGGCCTTCCCGCTGCCGGTGATGAAGGGCTACAAGGAACATCTGCGCGGCCTGCACGAGGCCTATTACGAGTTCGGCGCCACCCTGACCCATGCCACGATGCGCCCGCGCTGATCCGGGCCAAGACCCGCGCGCCCGACGACCCGAGGAGGAGACCCCATGACCCATCTGCCCGCCGACGAGATCCGCACGCTGTTTTCCCAGGCCATGTCCGAGATGTACCGCCAGGAGGTGCCGCAATATGGCACCCTGATAGAGCTGGTGCGCGACGTGAACGCCGAGGTCATGGCCGCCGATCCGGCGCTGAAGGCCCGGCTGGAGGCCGCCGACGAGCTGTCGCGGCTGGACGTGGAACGCCACGGGGCGATTCGCTTAGGCACAGCGGAAGAACTCTACAACATCCGGCGCATGTTCGCGGTGCTGGGCATGTCGCCCGTGGGCTACTACGACCTGTCGGTCGCCGGGCTGCCGGTGCATTCCACCGCCTTCCGCCCCGTCACCACCGAGGCGCTGGCGCGCAATCCCTTCCGCGTCTTCACCTCGCTGATCCGGCTGGAGCTGCTGGAGGATCGCGCCCTGGCCGCCGAGGCCGCCGAGATCCTGTCGCGCCGCGCCATCGTCACCCCGCGCTGCCTCGAGCTGATCGCCCAGGCCGAGGCCGAGGGCGGGCTGGGGGCCGAGGATGCGGCCGACTTCGTGGCCGAGGCGCTGGAAACCTTCCGCTGGCATTCCGACGCCACGGTGACGGCGCAGACTTACGCGCGGCTGGCCGCCGAACACCGGCTGATCGCCGATGTGGTCTGTTTCCACGGGCCGCACATCAACCACCTGACGCCGCGCACCCTGGACATCGACTCGGTGCAGGCCGGGATGCCCGCGCGCGGCATCGCCCCCAAGGCGGTGATCGAGGGGCCGCCGCGCCGCGCCACCGACATCCTGTTGCGCCAGACCTCGTTCAAGGCGCTGGAAGAGCCGATCCTGTTCCCCGGCGAGGGCGGCGCCAATGGCGAAGAGGGCACCCATACCGCGCGCTTCGGCGAGATCGAACAGCGCGGCGTTGCCCTGACGCCCGCGGGCCGGGCGCTGTATGACCGCTGCCTGGCGGAGGCGCGCAGCCGTGCCGCCGTGGGCGCGGCGGGCGAGGGGGCGACGGATTACGTCACCGCCCTGACCGCCGCCTTCGCCGATTTCCCCGACGATGCCGATACGCTGCGCCGCGAGGGGCTGGCCTTCTTCCGCTACCGCGTCGCCGGGCCGCTGCCCGAGGGGGTGGAGCCCACGCCCGAGGCGGTCGAAGACCTGCTGGCGGCGGGCGCGCTGGTGGCCGATCCGCAAACCTACGAGGATTTCTTGCCGGTTTCGGCGGCGGGGATCTTTCAGTCGAACCTTGGCACCGACGCGCAGTCCAACTTCGACGAGACCGCCAGCCAGGACGCCTTCGAGGCGGCGCTGGGCTGTGCCGTCACGCCCGAGATGGAGCTCTATCGCGCGGTCGAGGAAGAAAGCCTGGCCCGGTCCCTGGCTGCACTGGCCGAGGGCGCGACCGCCTGAGGGCGGGCCGTGTCCAGGGGCCTCAGGCCGGGGCGGTGGCCGACAGGTCGCGCTCGGGCGGCAGGGCCGGGCGGGGGCACGCCACCAGCCTCTCGGCCTCTTTGGCGTCCAGCCCGGCCAGGCACAGCATCCGTGCTGCCGCCGTGGGGATGGTGACCGGGGCCACCTCGTGCCGCGAGATCGCCAGGGCAAAGCCGACGATGGCATGGGTGCTGAGTTTCCAGGCAAGATCGGCGTCGCCCGGGGTCAGCCGCCCGGCGGCCTCGGCCTTGGCCAGCAGGTCGATGGTGAAGGGGCCGATCCGGCGATACATCACATCCGCGACGATGCCCGACCGGTTCAAAAGCTGGCGCCAACGCTCGTCCTGGGTGGCCGTTTCCAGAACGGTCATCAGGGCGATTGCGTAAATATGCGCCGGGTCATCCAGCCCCGCCGTGGCGCTTTCAACCCGCAGGGCCAGGCCCTGCATGATCTCCTCCAGCACGGCGATGGCCAGATCGTCCTTTGATTTGAAGTAGTTATAGACCGTGCCCGCGCCCACATCGGCGCGATCGGCGATCTCCAGCATGGTGGCGGCGTCGATGCCCTTTTCGCTCATGACGGCACTGGCGGCGCGAATCAGGGCCTCTCGGTTGCGCCGCTGCCGCCGCGCCACACGCCCTTCCTTCATCGCCTTTTCCGTCGTGTCGGTCATCGTCTCGCCTCTCCTGAAGATGAACGTTATTCAACTCCGAAGCCGCTCGCAAGTGAGGCAATGCGAATGTCGGCGGGGCCTTGCCCTGCGGAAGGGCTTGCCTAATCGCTGTGCATGTGGGTAGGCTTCTGAACAAATCCCGTTGCGGCACGCCATTTTCCGGTCAAAACTGGGTAAATCGGTTTGTGACTTCGCATCGAAGATGAGTAGACACTGAACTTGAATGACGTTCATGGGTGAGAAAAAGGTAGTCGTGTCGCATGTCGCTGCGGAAGAATGCGGGGACAAGAGGGCCGTTCGATACGCCCGGTGTGATGCAGGGCCAGATGGTATCGGCCGCCTCTACCCAAGCCTAACGCGGGCCGCGCGTGCCTGCGAAGAAAAAACGAAACGGGGAGCCTGAATTGGCAGCTACATCCAACAGCGAGGCATTCGTCGCATTCGAACGTGTGCAAAAGAGCTACGACGGCGAAACGCTGGTCGTGAAGGATCTGAACCTGACCATGCCGAAGGGAGAGTTCCTGACCATGCTCGGCCCGTCGGGCTCGGGCAAGACCACCTGCCTGATGATGCTGGCAGGCTTCGAGACCGCCACCTATGGCGAGATCAAGCTGGACGGTCAGCCGATCAACAACATCCCGCCGCACAAGCGCGGCATCGGCATGGTGTTCCAGAACTACGCCCTGTTCCCCCACATGACTGTGGCCGAGAACCTGTCCTTCCCGCTGGAAGTGCGCAAGCTGGGCAAGTCGGAACGCGAAGCGAAGATCAAGCGGGCGCTGGACATGGTGCAGATGGGCGATTTCGCCGGTCGCCGTCCGGCGCAGCTGTCGGGCGGCCAGCAGCAGCGGATCGCCCTGGCGCGCGCGCTGGTCTTCGAACCGGAACTGGTGCTGATGGACGAACCGCTGGGCGCGCTGGACAAGCAGCTGCGTGAACACATGCAGTTCGAGATCACCCGCCTGGCCCATGACCTGGGCATCACCACGGTCTACGTGACCCACGACCAGACCGAAGCGCTGACCATGTCGGACCGCGTCGCCGTCTTCAACGATGGCCGCATCCAGCAGCTGGCGCCGCCGGATCAGCTCTATGAAGAGCCCGAAAACAGCTTCGTGGCCCAGTTCATCGGCGAGAACAACACGCTGGAAGGGGTCATCAAGGAGATCTCGGGCAATGTCTGCACCGTGCAGCTGGACGGTGGCGAGATCATTTCCGCCCGCCCGGTCAACGTGACCGAGGTCGGCCAGCGCACCAAGGTGTCGATCCGCCCCGAGCGCGTCGAGACCAACAAGGAACGCCTTCAGGACGGCGCGCATCTGCTGAAGGCGGAAGTGCTGGAGTTCATCTACATGGGCGACATCTTCCGCACCCGGCTGCGCGTCGCGGGCAATGACGACTTCGTTATGAAGACCCGGAACGCGCCGGACCAGGAGCGCCTGAAGAAAGGTCAGATGATCGAGATCGGCTGGTTGCCGGACGACTGCCGCGCGCTGGACGCCTGATCGCAAGAGACACCCGCAGCCGCCAACCCGCGGCTGTGGCCTGTTGAGATACCGCGCGTTTCACCCGTAACCGCGGATCCATGAATGAAACATAACGGGTTGAAAATGGGAGTTATGCAATGAAACTCACTCAATCCTTCCTGGCCGGGACGGCACTGGCCCTGGTGGCCGGCGCGGCCTCTGCGCAGGACCTGACCCTGGTGTCCTGGGGCGGCGCCTACCAGATGTCCCAGCAGAAGGCCTATGTTGAGCCCTACCTGGAAGCCAATCCCGACGTCTCCGTCACCTGGGACGAAAGCTCGAACGAAGCCGTGGCCAAGCTGCGCGCGATGAACGAAGCGGGCAACATCACCTGGGATCTGGTCGACGTCGTGGCCGCCGACGCCATCCGTCTGTGCGACGAAGGCCTGGCGATGGAATACGATGCCGACGACCTGCTCGCCCCCGGCGATGACGGTTCGGACGCTTCGGACGACTTCGGCGACATGATCGTTTCCGACTGCTTCATCCCGCAGATCGTCTATTCGACCACCGTCGGCTACCGCACCGACATGGTGCCGGAAGGCGTCGACGCGCCCACCGACATCTGCGCCATCTTCGACCTGGAAACCTACCCGGGCAAGCGCGCGCTGGAAAAGCGCCCGATCAACAACATGGAATGGGCCCTGTACTGTGACGGCGTGGCCAAGGACGAGATCTACGACGTCCTGGCAACCCCGGAAGGTCAGGACCAGGCCCTGGCCAAGCTGGACACCATCAAGGACGAGGTGATCTGGTGGTCCGCGGGCGCCGACACCCCGCAGCTGCTGGCTGACGGCGAAGTCTTCATGGGCTCGACCTACAACGGCCGTCTGTTCTCGGTGATCGAAGAGCAGGACCAGCCCGTGGGTATGCTGTGGGACATGCAGGTGTTCGACCTGGACGGCTGGATCATCCCCGCCGGTCTGAGCGAAGAGAAGCTCGCCGCGGTGAAAGAGTTCGTCTACTTCGCCACCGACACCAAGCGTCTGGCCGACCAGGCCAAGTACATCTCCTACGGTCCGGCCCGCCTGTCCTCGGCGCCGCTGGTTGGCCAGCACGCCGACCTGGGCATCGAGATGGCTCCGCATATGCCGACCGACCCGGCCAACGCGGCCAACACCCTGCTCTACAACTACGAGTTCTGGGCTGACTACCGCGACGACATCGACGCCAAGTACCAGGCGTGGCTGGCCAAGTAATCCGCCCCCGCGGAACGCTTGACCGGACCTGATGTCAGGATCCGAAGACCGGGGCGGGCCCGCTATGGCCCGCCCCACCCCCAAGGCCCCGCAAGCGGGCCATCCCAACAGAAAACAGGGACGATATGAGCGACACGACCCAGACCGGCCCCATGCTGGCCGCCGACGGCACGCCTCTGAAACGCAGCCTGAACCGCGCCCTTCGCCGCCAGAAGATGCGGGCGCTGATGCTGATCGCGCCGCTTCTGATCTTCGTCCTGGTGACCTTCATCGCGCCGATCGCGGACATGCTGTTCCGCTCGGTCGAGAACGAGATCGTCTCGGACACGATGCCCTCGACCACCCAGGTGCTGGCCGACTGGGACCATTCCTCCGGCGAGGCGCCGGGCGAAGAGGTCTATCAGGCGCTGTATTACGACCTGTTCCTGGCCGCCGAGGCGAAGGAACACACCAAGCTCGGCACCCGCCTGAACTATGAATATACCGGGGTCTCGTCGCTTTTCCGTTCGACCGGCCGGTCGCTGGACGATCTGGGCGACGATTACCTCGACGTGCTGGAAGATGCCGATCCCCTGTGGGACGAAGAGGCCTTCTGGTACGAGCTGATGTCCGGCACCGGCAGCAAGGCCGAGGATCTGGTTTCCGCGCATGTGAAGCGCGTCGAGACCATCTCGGGCGAGAAGCTGGCGGGCGACGTGGGCTTTGCCCCCTCGACCGAGATTGCAGCCCTGCTGCCGCTGACCACCGCCGCCTATACCGATTTCGCCGTCTATACGGCGCTGATCGACGGCGACGTGGTGGCCGAAGAGAAACCCTGGGAATCGGTGATCGCGGCCTTCGTGACCGACATGCAGACCGCTGATGTGGCAGGCTATGCCGGCCCGGGCGCCGAGACGCTGCAAGCGGCGGTGCCGGTGGTCGAGGGGATCGAGTACATCCCCTACAAGAGCTTCTTCGAATCCGAGGATGACAACTGGCTGAACCCCGACATCTGGGCGACGGTGCAGGTCTATTCGTCGAAATACACCTCGGGCTACTTCCTGAACGCGATCGACCTGCAACTGACCCCCGACGGGATCGAGGCGCGCCCCGAGAACCAGCAGATCTACATCATGCTGTTCAAGCGCACCCTGTTCATGTCGCTGGCCATCACCTTCTCCTGCATCGCCCTGGGCTATCCGGTGGCCTGGCTGCTGGCCAACCTGCCCAGCTCGAAGGCCAACCTGCTGATGATCCTGGTGCTGCTGCCCTTCTGGACCTCGCTGCTGGTGCGGACCTCGGCCTGGAAGGTGATGCTGCAACAACAGGGGGTGATCAATGACGTGCTGGTCTGGCTGGGCCTGGTCAGCGATACCGACCGCCTGGTGATGATCAACAACCAGTTCGGGACGATCGTGGCCATGACCCACATCCTGCTGCCCTTCATGATCCTGCCGCTCTATTCGGTGATGCAGGGCATTCCGCCGACCTATCTGCGCGCGGCCAAGTCGCTGGGCGCCACCAACTGGACGGCCTTCTGGCGGGTCTACTTCCCGCAATCGGTGCCGGGCATCGGCGCGGGCTCGATCCTCGTCTTCATCCTGGCCATCGGCTACTACATCACGCCGGAAATCGTGGGTGGTACGACGGGGACGTTTATCTCGAACCGGATCGCCTATCACATCTCCAGCTCGCTGAACTGGGGTCTGGGCGCGGCGCTTGGCGCCATCCTGCTGGCGGTGGTCCTGCTGCTGTACTGGGCCTACGACCGCATCGTCGGCATCGACAACGTGAAACTGGGCTGAGGAGGGCGAGACAATGGCACTGACAATCGCAAAACCCACATCCGCCGTCTTCGCCGCAGGGGTTGCGGCCCTCTTCGGCGCCTTCTTCGGGATCTTCGTCGGCACCGCCCAGGGCTCTGGCCTGATGGGGCTGGTCGCGGGCGCGGTGGTGATCTTCGTCCTGGCCTGGCTGCTGGCCAGCTTCCTGCGCGGGCAGGAAAAGGCGGCCCGCTGGGGCCTGGCCCTGCTGTTCATCGTCGCGGGCTACCTGGCCTCGGGCGTGCCCGGCGCGGTGACCGGCGCCATCTTCGGCACCTTCTTCGGCTGGCTGACCTATTTCGTCGCCTCGGGGCGCTATCGGGTGAACCTGCCGCCCTATGCCACGCCGCGTCAGGTGCTGTGGCATTACAGCTTCCTGACCATCGCGGGGTCGATCCTGGTCTTCCTGATCACCCCCATCCTGGTGGTGATGCCGCTGTCGTTCAACGCCGAGGACTTCTTTACCTTCACCCCGGAAATGCTGGCCTTCGACCCCGAGGGCTATTCGCTGAAGCATTACCGCGACTTCTTCACCAACTCCGACTGGCAGGGCGCGCTGTGGAACTCGGTGCGGATCGCTCCGGTGGCCACCATCCTGGCCGTGGGCTTTGGCACCCTGGCCGCCATCGGCCTGAGCCAGCCGCATGTGCCCTTCCGCCAGGCGATCATGGCGATCCTGATCTCGCCGATGATCGTTCCGCTGATCATCTCGGCGGCGGGGATGTACTTCTTCTACTCGCGGATCGGGCTGCAAGGGACCTATATCGGCGTGGTCCTGGCCCACGCGGCCCTGGGCATTCCCTTTGTCATCATCACCGTCACCGCCACGCTTGTGGGCTTTGACCGCTCGCTGACCCGCGCGGCGGCGAACATGGGCGCGGATCCGGTCACCACCTTCTTCCGGGTGCAGATGCCGCTGATCCTGCCTGGCGTGATCTCGGGCGGTCTCTTCGCCTTCATCACCTCCTTCGACGAGGTGGTGGTGGTGCTGTTTGTCGGCTCGGCCGGTCAGAAGACCCTGCCCTGGCAGATGTTCATCGGCCTGCGCGAACAGATCTCGCCCACCATCCTGGCGGTGGCCACCATCCTGGTGGGGATCTCGATCTGCCTGCTGGCGACGGTCGAGCTGCTGCGCCGCCGCTCCGAGCGGCTGCGGGGCATGTCGCCCAGCTGATCCGGGCCTTTGGGTTTATGAAAAAAGGGAGGGGGGCCGTCGGCCCCCTTCTTGCGTTGCAGGGCAACGCAATTCATCCCCCCGGAGTATTTTGGGCTGTCGGATAAGGGCGGGGTCAGGCGAAGGGGGCGATGGTGACGCCCTCAGCCTGAAGGCGGGCGCGCAGTTCCGTGGCCAGGGCCACGGCAGAGGGTTCGTCGCCGTGCACGCAGATGCTTTCGGCGGCCAGCGGGATCTCGGCGCCGGTGACGGTCTGCATCCGGCCGGTGTCCAGCAGGTGCAGGATGCGGTCTGCGGCGGCGCCCGCGTCGTGGATCATCGCGCCGGGCTGGCCACGGGGCACCAGCAACCCGTTTTCCTGATAGCCGCGGTCGGCGAAGATCTCGGCAATCGTGGGGATGCCTGCGGCGCGTGCGGCGGCCTCCAGCTCGGTGCCGGAGATCGCCAGCATCGCCAGGTTTGAGGCCTTCACCGCCACGGCGATGGCATCGGCCACGGCGCGGTCGGCAGAGGCGAGGTTGTTCAGCGCGCCATGCGGTTTGACGTAAGTGATCGGGCAATCGGCCAGGGTGGCCACCCCTTGCAGGGCGCCGATCTGGGCGGCCACCAGGCGGGTGATTTCGGGGCCGGTCATCGGGATCACCCGGCGCCCGAAGCCCTCGCGGTCGGCATAGCCGGGGTGGGCGCCTGCGGTGACACCTGCCTCGCGGCACAGCCGCAGGGTGCGGTACATGGTTTCGGGGTCCGAGGCATGGCCGCCACAGGCCACATTGGCCGAGCTGACCACGCCCATCATCGCCGCATCCTCGCCCATGGCCCAGGGGCCGTAGGCCTCGCCCAGGTCGGAATTGATGTCGATAGTGCGGGTCATGGGGGCCTCCGTCCGGTCAGAGCACCCGGATAACATCCTTGCCCACCGAAAGCACGTAGCCGCGCCGGGCGATGTTCTTGATCAACAGTTCGCTGACGATCTGGTTGCCCAGGGTGTCGCGCAGCCGCTTGATGCGGGTGGCACCGGCGGCCTCTTCGCAATCGGCCTCGGCGCGGCCCGAGATCATCGCCTCGATCTGGGCGCCGGTCAGCACGTCGTCGTCCATCCGCGCCTCGGCCAGCACCGAGAGCGTTTCGATCGCCGCATCGGTCAGCTTGAACCCGAGGTTGTTGAGATAGACCATCTTCTCGTCGCGCGAGATCATCAGGCTGTTGACCTCGATCCCGGCCCGTTCGATGGCCGCCATGCGCCGGTTCAGCGTGACCAGCATGACCAGCGACCCGAGCGCGGCCAGCAGCAGCGCCGCCGAGAAGATCAGCAGCACGAAGATCACCATCCGGTAGGAGGTCAGCGTTTCCGAGAAGGCCGTCCCCGACAGGGCAAGGATGTTCAGCAGCTGCACCTCGGCCTGGCTGGTCAGGTCGTTTTCCACGAAGATCCGCTCGACGCGATGGTTGAAGGCATTCGCGTCGGGCAGGGTCAGGAACAGGAAAACCGCGGCCAGCGCCAGGATCGCCACCACGGCGCCCAGGCCGATGGTCACGGTGCGGGTGCCTGATTTCCTCAGGTCAGAAGCGAAGATAGTAGGATCCTGCATTGGCTTTCCTGTCTGCCAGCCCGCTGTCGTCGAAGACGGAGACGACATTGAGCAGCACCCAGCCCGCCTGTGCAAGCCTTTGACGTGCTTCCTGGGTCGCGGTGGCCGTGTCGCAGGCGGAAACCTGCATCACGCCATAGTGCAATGCGTAGGGCTGGTCGCGCTTGGCCTTGTAATCGGCATAGCAGGCCGCCTGGGCCGTGGCGGGCAGGGCCAGGGTCAGGACAAGGGTGGCGAGCGCCAGCAGAAGGGGGGCGATGGATCGGGTCATGACGTCACTGTCGGCCATTCCCCGCCGCTATTCAATGTCAGAGGGGTGGCGCGACGCCGTTATCGGATAACCGCCTGATCCGGCGCGGCTTTCGCGGGCGTGTTATCCGATGACAGCCCCCTGTCACCCGCCGCTATCGGATAGCCCGGGGGTGATATTGCCCGGCAGGCGGGGCCGGGGCCAGGGTCACCTCATCGCTTCCGGGCCAGGGCCGCACCGCCCCCGTCCAGAGGTCAACGCAACCCGAACCAGACAGGTGGCCCCGCCGCCCGACATCAGATCCAGACCCGCCGAAAGGATACCCTCATGACCCGTTTCTTCCGTCTTTCCCGTAAGGCCCTGCTGACCACCCTGGCCGCCGCCGTCGCCGCCAGTTCCATCGGTGCCGCCCCGGCCCGTGCCGGCAATGACGACCTGGCCCGTGCGCTGATCGGTATCGGCGCCATCGCCATCATCGGCTCGGCCATCGCCAATGAATCGCGGGCCAATGATCGCGGCCATAACAACGGTGGCTGGAACAACGGTGGCCACAACAACGGTGGCCACAACAATGGCGGTTGGAACAATGGCGGCCATAACAACGGGGGCTGGGGCCAGCCGCCGCGTCCGCGCCCGGTGCGCAAGACCATCGCCTCGCGCTGCGAAGTGCGCACCTGGGTGAACGGCTACCGCGCCGTCGGCTACCGCGCCGCCTGCGCCGAGAAGACCGCCTCGCGCCCCAACCTGCTGCCCGATGCCTGCCGCCAGCGCACCGATATCCCGCGCGGTGGCCAGGGCCCCAAGGTGATCTACCGCCGGGCCTGCATGAAACAGCGCGGCTGGGTCACCAGCTGATCGCCCCAAGATCCCCCTCCAGAGGATAAATCGAGCAGCAAGAGCGCCCCGTCCCGGACCCCCGGGGCGGGGCTTTTGCCTGTGCTTCCCTTGCTCAGCGGGCCCTTGCCAAGCGGGCGCGGGCGCTGTTCAAGGGCAGGCATGACGACACACCCCGATTTCTCGCTGGAAGAAGAGCTGTTCGCCCGAGGTTTCCCCCGCGTGGCCGGGGTGGACGAGGTCGGGCGCGGCCCCCTGGCCGGGCCGGTGACCGCCGCCGCCGTGATCCTGGACCCCGCCGCGATTCCCCCCGGCATCAACGATTCCAAGAAGCTGACGGCAAAACGGCGCGAGGCCCTGCTGGCCGCGCTGCACGACAGTGCCCATGTGGCCGTGGCCCATGCCAGCGTGGAAGAGATCGACGAGATCAACATCCTTCAGGCCAGCCACCTGGCCATGTGCCGCGCCGTCGAGGCGCTGCCGGTGCGCCCCGACCATGTGCTGGTCGACGGCAACCGCCTGCCGCGCGCCCTGCGCCTGCCTGCCACGGCGGTGGTCAAGGGCGATGCGCGCTCGCTGTCCATCGCGGCGGCCTCGATCCTGGCGAAAATCGCCCGCGACGCCATCATGGTGGATTTGGCGCAACAGTTTCCCGGCTACGGCTGGGAATCGAATGCGGGCTACCCGACGAAGGTGCATCAGGCCGCGCTACAAAATCTCGGTGTGACCCCACATCATAGGCGTTCCTTCGGCCCTGTGCGCAATATCTTGTGTCGAGACGAAAACTAAACCCCTGATTCGAATAAATAAATTGACCTCGAATCGGCTTTGACTCATCATTTGTCCACAACATAGAGCGCGAAAATCGCGCCGTGCATTGAGGCAGTACATGATGAAAACCAAAGCAAAAGGGGCTTCCGAGCTCCCTCTCAATACCGTTTTGCCCGGCGATTGCGTGGAGGTGATGAACGCACTTCCCGAGAACTCGGTCGATCTGATCTTCGCCGATCCCCCCTACAACCTGCAACTGCGTGGCGATCTGCACCGGCCCGACAACTCGAAGGTCGATGCGGTGGATGACGCCTGGGACCAGTTCGCCAGCTTCGAGGCCTACGACCGCTTTACCCGCGACTGGCTGAAGGCCGCGCGCCGGGTGCTGAAGCCCAATGGCGCGATCTGGGTGATCGGCAGCTACCACAATATCTTCCGCGTGGGCTCGGCGCTTCAGGATGCGGGCTATTGGATCCTGAACGATGTGGTCTGGCGCAAGGCCAACCCGATGCCCAACTTCCGCGGCAAACGCTTTACCAACGCACACGAGACGATGATCTGGGCGTCGAAGTCGGAAAAGGCCAAGTACACCTTCAACTACGAGGCTCTGAAAGAGCTGAACGAAGGCGTGCAGATGCGCTCTGACTGGGTGCTGCCGATCTGCAATGGCGGCGAGCGGCTGAAGGATGCCAATGGCGACAAGGCCCACCCGACGCAAAAGCCGCAGTCGCTGCTGCACCGGGTGCTGGTCGGCTCGACCAACCCCGGTGACGTGGTGCTGGATCCGTTCTTTGGCACCGGCACCACCGGCGCCGTGGCCAAGATGCTGGGCCGCAACTTCATCGGGATCGAACGCGAAGAGACCTACATCAAGGTCGCCGAAGAGCGTCTGGGCCGGGTGCGCAAGTTCGACAACGAGGCGCTGGAAGTGACCCGCGCCAAACGCGCCGAGCCGCGCGTGCCCTTCGGCCAGCTGGTCGAACGCGGGATGCTGCGCCCGGGCGAAGAGCTGTATTCGCTGAACGGTCGCTACAAGGCCAAGGTGCGCGCCGACGGCACGCTGGCCCAGGATGACATCAAGGGCTCGATCCACCAGGTCGGCGCCCGGCTGGAGGGCGCGCCGTCCTGCAACGGCTGGACCTACTGGTGCATCAAGCGGGACGGCAAGCAGATCCCGATCGACGCCATGCGCCAGCAGATCCGCAGCGAAATGCGCTGAGCCCGCGCAACGAGACAAGGCGCCGCCAACCTCGCGGCGGTGTCAGACTGCCCCGTCGGGAAACCGGCGGGGTTTTTTGGTTTTCAGGGGGCCTGTCAGGCGGGGGTCAGCACCAGCCAGGTCCAGGTGACGCCGCTGGCGCGATTGCCCGGCTGGTGCGACCCGGCGCGCGTCGCGCGCAGGCAGGTCAGCCCGGCGGTGGCGGCCTGGGCGATCACCTCTGCGGCGTCGATGGGCAGGGCGGGGCGCCCCTCGGCCCCCGGCCCGTGGCGCAGCGACAGCACCACCCGCGCGCCGGGGGCGCAAAGCGGCGCGATCCGGGTCAGCACCCGGGCGCGGGCAGGGGCGGTCAGGTGGTGAAAGACGCCATTGGCCAGCACCAGGTCGAAGGGGCCATCGGCGGCGCTCAGGCTGGGCAGTTCGGGCATCCGGTCGTCGCGCCAGGTGATCGCGTCCCCGTGCCGCGCGCCCGCGGCCCGAAAGGCCGCCACGGGTTCCAGCGCCAGCACCGCAAAGCCCTGGGCGGCGAAATGGGCCGCGTCGCGCCCGGTGCCCGCGCCCAGGTCCAGCATCCGCCCCGGCCCGGCGGGCAGAAGATCGGCCACCGGCGCCAGCAGCGCCGGGGTTGCCACGGCGGTCTCGTAGGGATGGATCAGCGCGGCGGCCGCCCGGGCATAGCCCGCGAGGATCGTCTCGGGCGTGGGGGCGTCGTCCGCCGGGCTCATTCGCCCAGCTTGGCGTGCACCTCGTCCAGGTCGATCTCGCCCACGGGCATCTTGTTGGCGGGATTGGCGAAATCGTATTTGAACAGGTCGAAGTCGCGCTTGTAGATCTCGTAGACCAGATGCATCGACAGGTCGTCGAAATAGTCCTCGACCGGATGCGCCCGCTTCGGCCCGTGGCCTTCGCTTTCGTTGAAGCGCGGGATCGCGGCCAGATCGACCGCATGGGGCGTGTCGATGGCGTCCAGCACCTGCTGCATCCCGTCGTTGAACTGTTCCGTCCAGAAGATCTTGTCGTAGCGCCCGCCGTTGACGATGAAGGTCGACACATGCCCGGCCATGGCGGACCAGTGAATGTCGGGTTCCATCGGGCGGCGCCAGCGGATGGTGTCGCGGGCGAACAGCAGGAAGCGGCGGAAGCTGGCGATCTGGTCGAACTCGTCCTTGCCGTCCTCGCCGCCGACCTCGATCCCGTATTTCTGCACCAGCAGCGGCACCAGGTTGCCGCGATAGCGGCGCCCGTTGCGCTGAATGCCGCAGATCTTGTCGAAGAAGGAGGACAGGATGCGGGTATAGGGATTGCGGACGCAGGTGAAGGCATAGGACTTATGCCCCTGCACATTGGCCTCGATCAGCGGCTGGCTCTGCTCTTGCGACCATTTGTGCAGCCCCTCGGTCGAATCGTGGATGTCGCCATCGAAGAAGCGGCCATGGTCGGAATAGAACATGATCTGCCCGATGGTCGAGCAGGCGCATTTCGGCACCACGCGATAGACCACGCTTTCGCTTTCCGTCATCCAGGTGCCTGGAAACCCCATCCGCTCGTCCCTTTGTGCCGCGCCCGGCTGCGGGGGCGCCCGTTTTTGGCGCCGGTCCCCGGGGGCCGGCGCATGTCTTCCACAAAAAAGCAAAGAAACCCTGTTTTATCAATCCGCCTTGACGCGTATCACTGGGCAAACCCCGGGATGCTAAAGGGCTGGCCTGCCGCATATGGCGACGATCGCGTTCATATTGCTCTGTCACAAGGACCCGCAGGGGATCATTGACCAGGCCAACCGGCTGACCGCCGTGGGCGATTACATGGCGATCCATTTCGACGCCCGCGCCAACCCCGCCGATTACGAGATGATCCGCGCCGCGCTGAAGGACAATCCGCGCGTCACCTTCGCCCGCAAACGCTGCAAATGCGGCTGGGGGGAATGGTCGCTGGTCGAGGCCACGCTGAACGCGGTCGAGGCGGCGGTCGAGGCCTTCCCCCGCGCAACCCATTTCTACATGCTGTCGGGCGATTGCATGTCGATCAAGACGGCGGAATACGCCCATGACTTCCTTGATCGCGACGACGTGGATTACTGCGAAAGCTTCGACTTCTTCACCTCGGGCTGGATCAAGACCGGCATCAAGGAAGAGCGGCTGATCTACCGCCACTACCTGAACGAACGGTCGCACAAGGCCTGGTTCTACCGGCTGTTGCGCTGGCAGAAGGCCCTGGGGCTGAAGCGCGAGATTCCCGAGGATCTGCAAATCATGATCGGCAGCCAGTGGTGGTGCCTGCGCCGCCGCACGGTCGAGGCGATCCTGGAGTTCACCAAGACCCGCCGCGACGTGATGCGCTTCTTCCGCACCACCTGGATCCCGGACGAGACCTTCTTCCAGACCCTGGTGCGCCACCTGGTGCCGTCGAAGGAAATCCGCTCGCGTACCCTGACCTTCCTGATGTTCACCGACTACGGAATGCCGGTGACCTTCTACAACGATCACTACGACCTGCTGCTGGCACAGGATTTCCTCTTTGCGCGCAAGCTGTCGCCCGAGGCGCATGAGATCAAGCGCCGCCTGGGGCAGCTTTACGCGGCGCGCGGGGTCGAATTCCTAATCTCCAACGAGGGCCGCTCGCTTTACAAGTTCCTCACCGGGCGCGGCCGCATCGGTCGCCGTTTCGCCACGCGCTTCTGGGAAACCGAAAGCTCTCTGGGTCGCGAACGCGAGTTGATGATCGTGATCTGCAAGAAATGGCATGTGGCCAAGCGGCTGGTGGAACGCATCGTCGAGCAGACCGGCCTGAACGCCATCGAATACCTGTTCCACGAGGCCTCGACCCCGCTGCCCGACCTGGGCGGCATCCAGTCGACGCTGGAGAAACGCACCCGCCACCGCCGGGCGCTGATGCGGATGCTGTTTGATTACCACCAGACCGACCGGATGATCGTCTGCATGGACCCCTCGGGGCTGGACCTGTTGCAGGACTTCTGCGGCGACCGCTCGCGCACCCGCCTGCTGGAAATCGAATGCAACTTTACCGACGACTACCTCATCGGCCATGCCAAACGCGTCGGCCTGGCGGGGGAACAGACGGCGCAGGACACGCTGGAACGGCTGCTGCCGACGATCCGCCACGACATCGCCCATGAAAGCGACCGCATCCGCGACAGCGATTTCGAATATCTCAGCCGCATTCGCGAGGGGCAAAGCCCGGCGGTGAATGCCGCCGCCCTGGCCGAGTTCCTCTCGGTCGATCCCGACACGGCGGCAGAGATACTGTCGCTGCCCCATCTCTTCTCTGACTGACCGACCCACCGACAGAAAGGTGCGCCCCATGGCCTATGCCTATGACGACCAGAACATCTTCGCCAAGATCCTGCGCGGCGAGATCCCCAACAAGACCGTGGTCGAGACCGACCATACCCTCGCCTTCCAGGACATCTATCCCCAGGCGCCGGTGCATGTGCTGGTGATCCCCAAGGGCGCCTATGTCACCTACGACGATTTCGCCGCCCGCGCCTCCGAGGCCGAGATCGTCGATTTCCACCGGGTCCTGGCCAAGGTCGTGGCCGAGGCCGGAGTTGACGCCGCCAGCGGCGCCGGCTGCCGCTTCATCTCCAACGCGGGCGAACACGGCGTGCAGGAAGTGCCGCACTTCCACATGCATGTGCTGGGCGGCCGTCCCCTGGGCCGGATGCTGACCCCGGCGGGCTGATCGCCGCCAACCGCATGTAAACGCTGCGGCGCGGCGCGCCTTGCGCGCGCCCGCCCTTTCACGCTATTTCCCGATCAGGCAAACGCAGTCGCGAGGAACCCCATGTCGATCGAAGCCCCGGAAACCAAGATCGTGGACACCGCCAAGATCGCCTGCGACGGCGGCGAAGGCGCCTTGGGTCACCCCCGCGTCTGGCTGCACATTCCCGCCGAAGACGGCTTCGTGGAATGCCCCTATTGCGACGCTAAATACATCCTCAAGGGCGGCCCCGCCGACACCGGCGCCTAAGCCAGCACCCTATCGCCTGACCCGCGCCGCCTCGGCCCCTCCGCGCCCTGCCAGGCGCGGCTTGGCCCCGCCCGCGCAGGCCCCCTTGCCCTGCTCGCGACTCCGCACGGGCCCCTGTCCCGCGCCCCCCTCTTCTCATTGCCAAAAATATCCTGGGGGGAATTGCGCCCGCCCGGGCGCAAGGGGGGCAAAGCCCCCGCTCTCGACCTCGGCCCCGCCCCCGCCCGGCATACCCCCGCCCGGCCCGGCCCAAACCGCCTTTCCCCTCGCCCCGCTTCATGGCACATCTGAACCCCAGACGCATAAGCGGGGTTTTCTCATGAGTTTCGGCAAGGGCTGTCACCTTCACCTGATCGACGGATCGGCCTTCATCTTTCGCGCCTACCACGCGCTGCCGCCACTGACCCGGAAATCCGACGGGGCGCCCATCGGGGCGGTCTCGGGCTTCTGCAACATGCTACACCGCTATGTCGAAGGGAACACCGGCCCCGACGCCCCCACCCATGTGGCGGTGATCTTCGACAAGGGCAGCCATACCTTCCGCAACGACCTCTACGACCTCTACAAGGCCAACCGAGAGGCCATGCCCGAGGATCTGCGCCCGCAGATGCCGCTGACCCGCGAGGCGACGAAGGCCTTCAACATCGCCTGCGAAGAGATCGAGGGCTTCGAGGCCGACGACATCATCGCCACCCTGGCCTGCCAGGCGCGGGACGCGGGCGGGCGCGTCACCATCATCTCGTCGGACAAGGACCTGATGCAGCTGGTGGGCGGCGGCGTCGAGATGCTGGACGCGATGAAGAACATCCGCATCGGCGTCGAAGGGGTCGAGGCGAAATTCGGCGTCGGCCCCGACCGCGTGGTCGACGTGCAGGCGCTCGCGGGCGATTCGGTCGACAATGTGCCGGGTGCCCCGGGCATCGGCATCAAGACTGCGGCGCTGTTGATCAACGAATACGGCGATCTGGAAACCCTTCTGGACCGCGCTGAAGAGATCAAGCAGCCCAAGCGCCGCCAGACCCTGATCGAGAAACGCGAACAGATCGAACTGTCGAAGAAGTTGGTCACGCTGGATTGCAACACGCCGCTCGACTTCACGCTCGACGATCTCGAGGTGAAGGATCCCGACCCGGACGTCCTGCTGCCCTTCCTGGCCAAGATGGAATTCCGCACCCTGACCAAGCGGATCGCCGAGGGTCTGGGCGTCGCCGTGCCCGAGATCGACGACACCCCCCAGCCCGGCGCCGAGACGGCGGAAGAGGCCGCCCCCGAGGCGCCCGCCATCGACCCCGAGGCCTATGAGACCGTCACCGATGCTGAGGCGCTCAGCGCCTGGATCGACCGGATCCGCGAACGCGGCTATGTGGCCGTGGACACGGAAACCACCGGCCTGGACGAGATGGTGGTGGATCTGGTGGGGATCTGCCTCTGCGTCGATGCCGGCACCGCCTGCTACATCCCGCTGACCCACAAGGCCGAGGGGGAATCGGGTGGCCTCTTTGGCAATGACGACCTGGCCCCGGGGCAGATGCCCCTGGCCGAGGCGCTGGACCTGCTGAAACCGGTGCTGGAGGATCCCGCGATCCTCAAGATCGGTCAGAACATGAAATACGACGCCAAGATCCTGCGCCGCTACGGGATCAATGTGGCGCCCTTCGATGACACGATGCTGATCAGCTACGCCCTGAACGCGGGGCTGCACACCCATGGCATGGATGCCCTGTCGGAACGTTACCTCGGCCATACGCCCATCCCGATCAAAGAGCTTCTGGGCTCGGGCAAGTCGATGATCACCTTCGACCGGGTGCCGATCGACAAGGCCACCCGCTATGCCGCCGAAGATGCCGACATCACCCTGCGCCTCTGGCAGGTGCTGAAACCCCGTCTGCACCGCGAAAAGGTGGCGACGGTCTACGAGACCCTGGAACGCCCCCTGTCCCCGGTTCTGGCGAGCATGGAAATGCACGGCGTCCAGGTGGACCGCGATACGCTGTCGCGCATGTCCAACGCCTTTTCCCAGAAGATGGCGCAGCTGGAATCCGAGATCCACGAGCTGGCGGGCGAGAGCTTCAACGTGGGCAGCCCGAAACAGCTGGGCGAGATCCTCTTCGACAAGATGGGCCTGGAAGGCGGCAAGAAGGGCAAGACCGGCGCCTATGCCACCGGCGCCGATATCCTGGAGGATCTGGCCACCGAACATGACCTGCCCGCCCGGGTGCTGGACTGGCGCCAGCTGTCGAAGCTGAAATCGACCTATACCGACGCCCTGCAAGAGCACATCAACGCCGAAACGGGCCGGGTGCATACCTCCTACGTGCAGACCGGCGCCAACACCGGGCGTCTGGCCTCGACCGATCCGAACCTTCAGAACATTCCGGTGCGGACGGAAGAGGGCCGCCGCATCCGCGAGGCCTTCGTCGCGCCCGAGGGCAAGGTGCTGGTCTCGCTCGACTATTCCCAGATCGAGCTGCGCATCCTGGCCCATGTGGCAGAGATCGACGCGCTGAAGCAGGCCTTTCACGAGGGGCAGGACATTCACGCCGCCACCGCGTCGGAGGTCTTCGGCGTGCCGCTGGACGAGATGACGCCCGAGATCCGCCGCCAGGCCAAGGCGATCAACTTCGGCGTGATCTACGGCATTTCGGGCTTCGGTCTGGCGCGCAACCTGCGCATTCCCCGGGCCGAGGCCCAGGGCTTCATCGACCGCTATTTCGAGAAGTTCCCCGGCATCCGCGAATACATGGATCAGACGACCGCCTTTGCGAAGGAAAACCTCTTCGTGCAGACCCTGTTCGGGCGCAAGATCCATACGCCCGAGATCGCCGCCAAGGGCCCGCGCGCGGGCTTCGCCAAACGCGCGGCGATCAACGCGCCGATTCAGGGCACGGCGGCGGATATCATCCGCCGGGCCATGATCCGGATGCCCGAGGCCCTGGCGAAGATGCCCGACAGTGCCGCGGTGAAGATGCTGTTGCAGGTCCACGACGAATTGATCTTCGAGGTCACCGCCGAGGCGGCCGAGGATCTGATCGGCGTGGCCCGCGGCGTCATGGAAGGCGCCGCCGATCCGGCGGTGAAGCTGGACGTGCCGCTGGTGGTGGACGCGGGTCAGGGCGCCAACTGGGCCCAGGCACACTGATTCCTGCCGCGCAAAGGTGGATTGTCATCCACCCTACGGGCGCCCGGGGGCGGCACCTCGCGTAGGGTGGATGCAATCCACCTTGCCTCGGCGGCGCCTTAGCTGCCGAAGCCCGGGGCGACGCGCAGCTCGCCCGCCAGGATCCCCCGGCGCGAGCGGATCTCGGGGTTGCCCCATTTCTTCGCCATCGGGTGATCCGCCTCCAGCGCGCCGTATTTCACCAGCAGATGGGTGATCGCCGCCTCGCTGGCGCGGGAATTGCCGTCCAGCACCTTCAGCGCGATGCCCAGGCCCCGCTGCGGCAGGATCGCCACGAAAACCGCCTCGGCCCCGGTCTTCACCGCCGCGCGGCCCGCGCAGGCGCGCATCAGCTCGGTACAGGCGCGGGTCTCGCCCGCCACCATCTCGGGATGGGCCATCATCGCCTGCACCAGCCGCGCCTGGGCCCCGGCGCGCAGGCCCGTGCCCTCGCGCGCGGCGGCGAAACCGGCCATGGCGCGGGCCAGGCCCCGCAGGGAGGTGGCGAAATTGGGCGCCGAGCAACCGTCCACGCCCCAGCCCCGCACCGCCTCGCCCGTCACCTCCTCGAAGGCTGCACGCACGGCGGCCTGCACCGGGTGATCGACCTCGGTATAGTCCGCGCCGCCGCCCAGGTGCCGGTTCAGGGTCAGGAAGCCGCTGTGCTTGCCCGAGCAGTTGTTGTGGATCTGGCAGGGCGCCTCCTCGGCGCGGATCAGCGCGTTGCGCGCCGGGATGTCGTTGGGTTCCTGCGGGCCGCAGCGCAGGTCGGCCTCGCCCAGGCCCAGGTTGGCCAGCCAGGCGGTGACCGCCTCGGAATGGATCGCCGCGCCATTGTGCGAGGCGCAGGACAGGGCCAGCTGCCGCGCGCTTAGCCCGGCGGCATCGGCGGCGCCGCTTTCCAGCAGCGGCAGGGCCTGGATCATCTTGCAGGAGGAACGCGGATAGATCACCGCCTCCGGGTTACCCCAGGCCGCGACCACCTGACCGCCGGCATCGACCACCACCGCATGGCCCGCATGCAGGCTTTCGCAGATGCCGCCGCGCCACAGCTCGGCCATGGGCACCGCGCCCGCGTCTTGCGGGCCCAGCCCCGCCTCATGTGCCTCTGATCCCTGTGCTGCCGTCATCGTCGCTGTCCTTCCCCGTTCACGCATGTGCGAATTCCCGCCAATCGGCCTTTCGCATGTGGCAGCTTTTCGTCTATTGTTGCAATGTCGAGACGCAATGGCCCCGCCACAGACGCCGCACAGGCGCGGGGGGTCGGACAGAGGCAAGGACAGCTTGGAGGCTGGACAGATGAACTTCCGGGTATTCGCCGCCGCGGCCTGCGTGGCTTGCGCCGCAACCGGCGCGCTCGCGCAGCAGGACGTGAGCGAGAACCAGGTCAGCGCACAGACCGATTGGTCCGTGTTCGAAGACACCGACCCGCGCGAATGCTGGGCCGTGTCGATCCCCAAGGAAACCGTGAATACCCGCGACGGCGAGGTCGTGTCGGTGCGCCGCAGCGAGATCCAGCTGATGGCCTTCTACCGCCCCGGCGCCTCGGTCTCGGGGCAGCTGGCCTTTACCGGCGGCTATCCCTTCGCCGAGGGCTCGACCGTGACGCTGAACGTCGACGGCACGGAATACGAGCTTTACACCGAAGGCGAATGGGCCTGGCCCGCGACCACCAGCGACGACGCGCGGATCATGACCTCGCTGAAGGCCGGGTCCGAAGCGGTGCTGACCGGGCGGTCGGGCCGTGGCACGGTCACCCGCGACACCTTCTCGCTCATGGGCTTCACCGCCGCCGTCGAAGACAGCGAACGCCGCTGTCAGTGAGGCCCGTCTGGGAAACCGTCCGGGGGACGGTTTCAGGGCCGAACGGGCGGAGCCCAGCCGTCTTGGAAACGTTCCGGGGGAGCGTTTCAGCTGCGAACGGGCGGAGCCTAGCCGTTTAGGAAACGGCTACGCCGATCAGAAAGGCGCGTGAGCGGCTTTCCGGCTGAACGGCGCCCCTTCCCTCCTGGGACGGACGAAGCCTGCCCTCCGCGCCCGCCCCTCCCCTTCCGCAGAGCCTTTCGCCCCGCCTGCGGCGGCGCGAGCCTCCGGCGGGGATATTTTTGGCAATGAGAAAGGCGAGGGGGCGGTGCCCGAAAGCATCGAGCCGCCCCGGCTGCGACGTAGGCCAACCGGGGCGTGACGGTGCCGTGGCGCGCCCGTTGGCGGACTTTGCCACCCGGGCGCGCGGTCGCGGCTTTACCGTGCCCCGCCCCTCTCTTCTCATTGCCGGAAATATCCCGGGGGGAGTCGCGCGGTCCGCGCGGCGGGGGGCAGAGCCCCCCTTACCCCCTCTACGTGTCGCCCTCCGGCGACGGGGGCCAGAGCCCCCTTCCTTCCCTTGCGACCCTCGCCCCCCTCTACGTGTCGCGCGCCGCGCGGGCGACGGGGTACCCCTTGCACCACGGGTTTTCATGACCAGATGAATCCGCTATAGACCCGGCTTCCCTGCCTTCACCCTGTCGCCACGAGACCGTCATGAGCCAGCAGCCCGCCGCGCCGATCACCCAGGACGTCCTGACCATCCCCCGGAAACTGCCGGAGGGGGCCCGCAATCTTGTCGGCCTGACCCGCCCGAAGCTGCGCGAAGCGCTGATCGAGATCGGCACGCCCGAGAAACAGGCCAAGATGCGGGTCAACCAGCTGTGGCAGTGGATCTACCACTGGGGCGTGCGCGACTTTGCCCAGATGACCAACCTGGCCAAGGATTTCCGCGCCAAGCTGGCGGAGAATTTCACGATCGAGCTGCCCGAGATCGTGTCGAAGAACGTCTCGGCCGATGGCACGCGCAAGTACCTGGTGAAGATCGCGGGCGGCCATGAGGTCGAGGTGGTCTATATCCCCGAGACCGATCGCGGCACGCTGTGCATCTCGTCCCAGGTGGGCTGCACCCTGACCTGTTCCTTCTGCCACACCGGCACCCAGAAACTGGTGCGCAACCTGACGCCGGGCGAGATCGTGGGCCAGATCATGCTGGTGCGCGACGATCTGGGCGAATGGCCCGAGCCGGGCACCGGCACCGGCGAGAACGGGCCGCGCCTTCTGTCCAACATCGTCCTGATGGGCATGGGCGAGCCGCTGTACAATTTCGACAACGTCCGCGACGCGATGAAGATCGCCATGGACGGCGAGGGCATCGCCCTGTCGCGCCGTCGCATCACCCTGTCGACCAGCGGAGTGGTGCCCGAGATCGCCAAATGCGCCGAAGAGATCGGCTGCCTGCTGGCGGTCAGCTTCCACGCCACCACCGATGAGGTGCGCGACAAGCTGGTGCCGATCAACAAGCGTTGGAACATCGAGACCCTGCTGGGCGCCCTGCGCGACTACCCGCGCCTGTCGAACTCCGAGCGGATCACCTTCGAATATGTGATGCTGAAGGGCGTGAACGACACAGACGCCGACGCCCGCCGTCTGGTGCGGCTGATCAAGGGCATCCCGGCCAAGATCAACCTGATTCCCTTCAACGAATGGCCCGGCTCGCCCTATGAGCGCTCCGACTGGTCGAGGATCGAGGCCTTCGCTGATATCGTGCACAAGGCCGGCTATGCCTCGCCCATTCGCACCCCGCGCGGCGAAGACATCATGGCGGCCTGCGGGCAGCTGAAATCAGCCACCGAGCGCGCCCGCAAGTCGCGCGCCCAGATCGCCGCCGAAACCGGGCTGTGATCGGAAGGGGAGGGGGCCTTGCCCCCGTCGGCTGCGCCGACTCCCCCATAGTATTTCCGGCCATCGAATGGGAAGAAGTGCACACTTCCCCTATTCGATGGCCCAAAATACTCCCGCCGGAGGCTTCGGCCCGTCAGGGCCGAATCCAGTGTCACACCGAGGTACAGATGTATTTCATCTCGAGGAATTCCTCGATGCCGTGATGGCTGCCTTCGCGGCCCAGGCCCGATTGCTTCACTCCGCCGAAGGGCGCGACCTCGGTCGAGATCAGGCCAGTGTTGACGCCGACGATGCCGTATTCCAGCGCCTCCTGCACCTGGGTCACGCGGCTGAGGTCCTTGGCGTAGAAATAGCTGGCCAGGCCGAAGATCGTATCGTTGGCCAGCGCGATCACCTCCTCGACCGTGTCGAACTTGAACAGCGGCGCCAGGGGGCCGAAGGTCTCTTCGGTCGAGAACTTCATCTCGGTCGTGGCGCCGGTGACGATGGTCGGGTCGAAGAAGAGGCCCGCCTCGCCCTTCTGACCGCCCAGGATCACCTCGGCGCCCTTGGCGCGGGCGTCGGCGATGTGGTCCTCGACCTTCTCCACGGCCTCGGCGTTGATCAGCGGGCCCAGCTCGGCACCCTCGGCGAAGCCGTCGGCCACCTTCATGGCGCCGACGCGGGCCTTCAGTTTCTCGGCGAAGGCGTCATAGACGCCCGATTGCACGTAGATTCGGTTGGCGCAGACGCAGGTCTGGCCGTTGTTGCGGAACTTGCAGGTGATGGCGCCTTCGACCGCCGCGTCTAGATCGGCGTCGTCGAAGACGATGAAGGGGGCGTTGCCGCCCAGTTCCATCGAGCATTTCATCACCTGGTCGGCGGCCTGTTTCAGCAGGATCCGCCCCACCTCGGTGGAGCCGGTGAAGGTCAGCTTACGCACCTTGGGGTTCTCGCAAAACTCCTTGCCCGCCTCCGAGGACCGCGAGGAGGTGACCACGTTGAAGACCCCCTTGGGGATGCCTGCGCGGTCGGCCAGCACGCCCAGCACCAGCGCCGAGAGGGGCGTTTCCTTCGCGGGGCGGGCGACGAAGCTGCAGCCGGCGGCCAGGGCCGGGCCCGCCTTGCGGGTGATCATCGCATTGGGGAAGTTCCACGGCGTGATCGAGGCGGCCACGCCGATGGGTTGCTTGATCACCGTGATCCGCTTGTCGCGCTGGTGGCCGGGGATGGTCTCGCCATAGATCCGCTTGGCCTCTTCGCCGAAGAACTCGATGAAACCCGCGCCATAGGCGATCTCGCCCTTGGCCTCGGCCAGGGGCTTGCCCTGTTCGGCGGTCAGGATGGCGCCCAGGTCGTCCTGGTGTTCCATCATCAGGTCGAACCAGCGGCGCAGCACCTGGGCGCGTTCCTTGCCGGTCCATTGCGCCCAGTCCTTTTGCGCCGCATGGGCGGCGTCGATGGCCTGGGCGATCTGGGCGCGGGACAGGTCGGCCACCTGGGCGATCACATCGCCCCGAGCCGGGTTCACCACGTCGAAGCGGCCCTCGTCGCCCGCGATCCAGTCGCCGTTGACATAGGCCGCCTCGACCAGCAGCGAGGGGTCCTTCAGCAGGGATTTCAGGTCGGTCTTGGCGGCGTCCGGCATGGGGCTCTCCTTCGGGTCCGTGTCGGGCTGGAGAGTAGCGCAGATTGCCGCCAAGACCAGAGGGTCAGAGATCGGACCAGCAGGGGAAGGGGTTGCCGGGCAGGGGGCGGGCGGCCTGGACGCCGCGGGCGATGGCACGGGCCATGCAGATGGCGGCGGCGTGGCCCAGTTCCAGCAAGCCGGTCCCGCCGCCCAGGGGCTTGGCGCCGGTGGCGGCGGCAAAGATCAGGTCGCCGTCGTCGGGGGTATGGCTGGGCACCAGGGCGCGGGCGTAGCCGTCGTGCGCCGCGGTGGCCAGACGCTTGGCCTGGGCCTGGGTCAGATCCGCATCGGTGGCGACGATGCCGATCGTGGTATTGGCGCGCGGGTTGGCGGCCTGACGCGCCAGGCCGGCCTTGGTGACGGCGGCGTGGGGGTCGGGGAATTGCGACGGCAGGCCCAGCCCGCCGAACTCATCCCCCATTTCCCAGGGGGCAGCCCAGAAATGCCGCGTGCCGCCCACATGGGCCGCGCCAAGGGCGTTAACCGCCACCAGTGCGGCCACCACATGGCCCGAGGGCAGCCGGACCGAGGCGCTGCCCAGCCCGCCCATGATCCCTGCGGTGACGCAGCCGGTGCCCGCGCCTTCGCTGCCCAGGGCCACGTCCAACCCGCGCGCGGCATAGGCGGCGCGGCCAAGCGCCTTGTAGGGGTTCTCGTCCCACTCCTTGTCGCCGCCGTTGATCAGATCAAACAGGATCGCGCCGGGCACGATGGGCACCCGCACCGGCCCGGCCTGAAAGCCGCGCCCGTCGGCGCGCAGCGCATCGGCCACGCCGCCCGCCGCATCCAGACCAAAGGCCGAGCCGCCCGAAAGGACCAGCGCATCCACCTGTTGCACCGTCTTGTCGGGGGCCAGCAGGTCGGTTTCGCGGGTGCCGGGCGCGCCGCCCATGACGTGCACGGCGGCGGTGAAGGGGGCCTCGGCGGTCAGCACGGTCACCCCCGTCTTCACCGTCAGATCCTGGGCCTGGCCGACCAGCAGCCCCTCGACATCGGTGATCGCGTTGCGCATCGCCGCCACTCCTTCATTCCTGTGTTTGCGATGCGCACTAAATCCCGCCGGCGCGGGGGCCGCAACGGCCAAAGCCGCTTGTGTTGCCGCCGCCGAAGCCGCATGAAAAGAGAGAGCGAATTTCCAGCCGGGGGCAGACAGGCGGATGTAAATCCGATTAACTCGCCCCATATACTTGACGATATTTCCGACGGAGGACGCCATGTCGAGTTTCGAGGCCCAGCTTCAGCAGAGCCAGAAAGAGGTTGCCGAGGCGCAATCGAAGATTTCCGAGCTGACCGGCCGCATCGAGGCGGCGCGCGCCAAGATGGGCACCGGCGAGGATGTCTCGATCGAGATCGAGAACGCCACCCTGGACGATGTGCACGCCCATACCGAGACGATGAATGCCAATATCGCCGAGCTGATCATGGGCCTGGACGATGTGACGGCGCAGTTCTCGAAGGACTTCGACGAGATGCGCGGCAAGACCGGCTGGGAAAGCTTCGTCGGCATCTTCTCGAAGGCGAAGTCGGACAACATGCGCCAAGAGCGGATCCGCACCGCCAGCATCGACGACAAGCTGCAGGACCTGATCGCCAAGTCCGACACGATCACCAAGCTGCTGGAAGGCCAGCTGGCCGTGCTGGAAGAGCAGAAGGACAAGGTCGAGGCCAACCTGACCGCCACCCTGGACGAACGCGAGGCGACGGTGCAGGGACTGGAGGATGTGCGCTCGGAAATTACCGACATGGATCCGAAGATCATCGAGGTTGAGAACAAGATCGCGGTGGAACAGGACGCGGCGGCGCGCACCAAGCTGGAATCGGAACTGGCGGCGCTGAATACCCGCTATAACGAGCTGGTGCAGGACGAACAGGTGAAGATCGCCAAGTCGCAGACGCTGGAGCGCTATATCGAGAAGGGCAAGACCTGGGTCGATTCCTTGCAGAACCAGGCGGCCACGCAGATGGTGCTGATCAACAAGCTGAAGACCGACACCAATCAGCGGGTTGTGCTGTATGACGCGCTGACCAAGTCGCTGAAGACCGCGCAGCAGCAGGAAGTGGCGCACCGGATCAACGAGATCGGGGTCGAGACCGACAAGCAGGCGCAGCAGGCCATGGCGCAGATCGGCGCCGCGACCAACTCGCGCATGGCCGACATGATGGAGGCCCACGAGGGCCAGATGGTCTTTGCCCGCGACGTGCTGGCCGCCAAGGCCAAGGCCGACGAGCGTTTCGCCCGCCGCTTCCAGAAGATCGTCGAGAAACACGACAAGAACCTTTACGGCGCCTGAGGCGGGCCGGGCGGTGCGACGCGCGCTCCCCTGCGGGAGCGGCGCCCCGCCCGCCGTCCCTCTCGCCGCCGGGGCCTGAGCCCAGGGGCCGGGCCCAAAGGACGACCACCAAGGCCGGGGTGCCATGCAACAGGACCAAGGGAACGACCGCGTGGGGATCACAGACCCCCATGCCTCCCGCCGCTACTTCCGCAAGTTTGAGGCGATCATGGGCCACCTGGCCCATGTGGCCGGGGCCATGCGGGCCGAAAAGACCCTCAGCGAGGCCGAGACCGAGGTGCTGGCGCGCCATATCTCGGCGCTGACCTTCACCTTCCGCGCCCTGTCGATGAAATACCTGCTGGCGGGGCGCGACACGGGGCGTTTCTTCGGCTCGCTGACCATCGACAACCACGAAAGCGGCTTTCCCGCCGCGCAAGAGTTGATGGTGATGGCCAATGACGCGGGCCAGGCGGGGAAA
Organism: Pseudooceanicola aquaeponti; assembly: GCF_050897975.1. NCBI lineage: Bacteria > Pseudomonadati > Pseudomonadota > Alphaproteobacteria > Rhodobacterales > Paracoccaceae > Pseudooceanicola > Pseudooceanicola aquaeponti. Next base: position 189,704 of record NZ_JBPAXY010000002.1, on the reverse strand, counting down.
CACCTGGCTTCTATGCCCTCGGTCGCGGCGCTGAAGCGGCAGATGCTGGATCAGATCCTTTCGGATCATGCCCTGCCTACCAAGACCCAGTTCGCCCTGTCGCAGCGCCTCTATTACGAGGAACTGGCGCGCGGCGATCTGTTCTGGCCGCGCAACGACCCCGAGGCGCTGTGGCTGGAGAACCTGGGCGGCAAGGGCGGCGCGCGGCGGCGCTATCTGCTGCATTGGTCGGTCTACGACAGCGGCACCAACCTGCCGGTGATCTACCTGATGGAGGTCGAGGATACCGGCCGGACCGGCCTGCCCAAGGACCAGGGCCGCTGGCCCCAGGTCCAGGCCCATCTGGTGGCGCAAAGCCTGGGCGGGCTGAAACTGCTGACCATCGCCCAGGGGTTCGACACCGATTTCGCCGACCTGCACCCAAAGCGCCTGCGCCGGATCCACATCGGCCCGATGTATTCCCATGCCTTCACCCGCCAGTCCGGTCCCATCCGCGACGTGCTGGAGGGGGCGGGCGGCGCCGAGGGCGAGGATTGGGCCCTGGCCTGGACCTCGGAAGAGCTGCTCTCGGAACGGGTGAAGACGGAAAAAAGCGGCTGGTTCGGCCAGGTCGAGCGCGAGATCTTCGCCCTCGACCCCCTGTCGGGCGGGGCCGAAACCGGCGCCACCTCACAGGATCGGGCGCTGATCCTGCCCGCCCGGCCCTTCCAGGTGCTGTCCGAGATGAACCCGCCGGGCTTTGCCCGCATCCGCAAGTTCGTGGTCGGCGCGGGCGACCGCGTGCTGCGCTACTGAGGCGCCGGAATTTCAGACCTGCCCTCTGGGCGGGGATATTTTGACACGGAAAGAAGGGGGAGGGCCCAGATGAGCCTGACCGGAGACCAGATGGAGCTGCGCGAGGAGGAGATCCGCAGCCACTACCCCGCCGCCGAGGCGCTGCTAGAGGGGTTCGACCACGCCCCGCGCATCGCCCGGGCCCTGGCCAGCGCTGCGACGCCCGGTCGGGCGGAAGAACGCTCGCCCGGCATCGGGGCGACGCGCCGCCGCTTCCGCTCGACCACGCCGGGGCTGACCACGCGGCGCACCGGCCCGGCGGGCGGTGTGCATCTGCTGGAGACCATCGCGCTTTGTGACGGTGACGACCCGCTGACCTCGCCGCGCCAGGCCGCCGTGGCCCGCGCCATCCGCCGCGCCCTGGCCGTGGCCATGGCCCTGGGCGAGGGTTTCGCCGATGCCACGCCCCTGACCGAGCTGAAGGCGGCCAATCTGGGCGGCAGCCTGCCGCGCGACCGCATGGCCGAATTCTCGGAACTGCTGGCCGCCCAGGCGCTGTTGCAGCTGCATGTCACCGCCAATGCCCTGTCCTACCTGCTGTCGGCGCAGATGGGCGAGATCACCGTCGATCCCGGCGAGGCCGAAGAGATCCTGACCGACAACGCCCCCCTGGCCCTGCAAGGCCTGCTGTGGGAGCTGGACCAGAAGCTGACCGCCTTCGCTGCCGGTGACGAAGAGAAACTGGTGCCCACGGTCACCGCCTTCTGCGCCCTGGTGATGGAAAAGACCGCCCTGCGCGCCGACAGCCACCCCCATCTTGGCGCCTTCACCGCCGCCACCTGGCGGGTAGAGGCCGACGACCTGACGATCCGTGGCTTCACCCCCGCCGCGCATACGAAATCCACCCAGCTGGTGATGACCTTCAAGAAGCCGCATGAGGTGGTGGGCAACCATATTGCCAAGTATCAGGCCATGAAGCTGGCCAAGATGCTGATGGCCTATGATTTCGACCGCAAGCTGAACCCCTTCGCGGAACTGGGCGGCTTCATCTTCACCTTCATGGGCGACGGGATGCCGGGCACCGGCAAGACCACCCTGATCCAGATGATGGCAGGCCTGCTGAACGACTACTGCCAGACCGCCGGTTACCCCTTCCGCTATCGCAACCTCTCGACCGAGAACATCGACAGCTATCAGGGCAAGTCGGGGCAGAACGCCAAGGCCTTCATCACCGACATCCTGGACCCCGCCGTGATCGGTTTCGGCACCATCGACGACATCGACCAGATCGCGGGCAAGCGCGGTGACCGGCAGTCCTCGGCCGGGCAGCAAGAGATCACCGCCGTGCTGATGGAGAGCTTTGCCGGCGCCAATACCGTGGTGCGCGGCAATTGCACCTTCGGCATGTTCTCGAACTACCCCGAGAACGTCGACGACGCCCTGCGCCAGCGCGCCGGGGCCCGCTTCCTGGTCGATGGCCCGCAGACCCGCGACGATTACGTCGACATCCTGGCGCTGCTTCTGGGCAAGCGGCACGAGATCCCCCTGGGCGATCACGAGCTTTACGCCGCGCAGGAGATCAAGCGCGCCGTCGCCGAAAGCTTCGCCAGCCACGCGCGGCCCAAAGAGGCGCAGCTGATCGAGGTCTATGACGAGATCCAGCGCCGCACCGGCCCGCTGGACACGATCGCCAAGCTGGGCAGCTACCTGAAGGCGATCCAGGAGGCCGACCCGCGCTTCACCGGCCGGGCGATCAAGAACATCACCGATGCGGTGAAGGTCCGGGCGATGGATTTCGAACTGCCCGACGAATGGATGGAAGAGCCCGATCTGTTCCTCTTCCAGCCCTACGACACCAAACGCGCCATGATCGAAGAGCTGCGCCAGCCGATCACCGTCGAAATGGTGGTGCAAGAGATCAACCGCTACGCCGACAGCGAATTCCGCTATGCCGACAAGTCGGATGCGGCGGCCATCGACGCCATGGTGCGCGACATGGGCCGGACGGAAGAGGCCAAGCGGCGGTATTTGAAGGAGCGCGAGGGATGAGCGAGCCCCGCCCCCTGGTCGCCTATACCTTCGCCGAGGCCCTGCCCGGGCTGGCGGCGCTGGCGATCCTGCTGGGGGCGGGGGTCTGGGCCTGTGCCCGGCTCGCGCGGTTGCTGCCGGTGACCCCCGGCGGCCTGATGGCCAAGCGTGCGGGCGCCGGGGCGCTGGTGCTGGCCCTGTCGCTGGGCGCGGCGCTGCTCTCGCCCGCCCTGACCGGCTGGCTGATCGGTTTCGACCTGCCGCCCGCGCCCGAAACGGGGATCGAGGCGGCGGCCTCGGTCCTGTTCACCTTCTGGGTCTTCCTGCTGGCCGCCCTGGCCGAGCTGCTGTTCTACGCCTTCGTCGTGGGCGCGGCGGTGCTGGCGCTGATGACCACCGTGACGCTGCGCTGCTGGCAGAGCGTGGAAGGGGGCGCGGATGTCTGAGGGGTTGGGGTCGGTGGTGTGTGGGGGGGGCGAGGGAAGCCGCCGTCGCTTTCGGGCAGTCGGGGGCGGGGGCCATCGTTGGGTCAGTGCTGCACCCTACGTTGGTTGCGCCCGCCAAGATCCAGAGAGGCCGCCCATGACCCAACCGTCGACCCACAGAACTGAGGGCAGCGCCGGACCCGAGGGGGGGCGTGTAGCGCCCGCCCGTCGAACCGAAGGTTCGCCTGCGGCGAAACGGGGCGGGTCGGGCGCTGCCCGGCGGTGCCCGCCGGGCGGGACAAGTGGAGGGGGGAGAGGATGAAGCCCGAAACCAAAGACCCGGGGCAGAAGTTCACACCGATATGGTTTGGTATTCTCGGTAGCCTCGCGGTTCTCCTGTTTATTCTCTGGCTTGCTGTGCAGCCAGCGCCGGAAAACGCCGGCACAAGAGCCGCAGAGTTCTGGTCTCTGCCTCTGAATTCCATGGGAGACGCCCTCGCCGGACTCGCCGCCTCTCTCGCCTTCCTCTGGCTGATCGTCACGGCCTTCATTCAGAAGAATGAACTGAAGGAGCAGCGCGCTGAGTTGGAGCTCGCACGCGAGGTCCAAGACAAGCAACTGAATGCTATGAAGTCGCAGGCGGCTATTTTCGAGGAAGAGCAAAAGCAACGGCGCGAAGATCGGGCCGACAAGGAAATCGACGGTCGACTTGAGGAAGTTTTCTACTTCATGAACCGGATCGCTGGGGTTGCACGGCTTAACTGGAGAATCATGGCCGACAACGACAAAGGCGATCAAGAAGTGTCGGCGAAACTGCTCTCAGGAGATCATCGCACGAGCTACGCACAAGATGAAATGTGGACGCGCTTTCACAGCGTCGCTCGTAACTATGCGATTATTTACGAAGCGTTGACCTTCAGCAGACTGCGTGCCTGCCCTTCAGAGGGAGATAGGCGCCTTGCGCGGGAGCTTCTCGAAAAGCTCAATGCTATTCTAGAATTGGAACCGCAGGCCTCCGGCGCAATGCAAGCCTATCTCCGGCTGATTTGCATCCAAGAGGGCACGAGAGGTATCGAGAAAGCTGTGAACAACGACTCGCTTTGGGGCGAGTCAGGAGCGCAATAGACCATGAACCGCCTCATCCAAACCGGCCTGATGTTCGCCAACCTCACCCGCGTCGATACCCCCGCGCTGGTCGAGCGGTATAACCGTGCGCTCCACCATCTGACCGGCAAACGCACCGCGCTGACCGAGTTCGCCATCGACATCTCGGGCTATTCCCCCGAGGTGGCGGACGAACTGGGCGATCCGAATTACCTCAACCGCAACGGGGTGAACCGGCAGATCATCCTGCTCAGCACGCGGCAGAAATCGGCACCCCTGCTGAACGCGCGCTTTTCCTCCACCCGGACCCTGCTGCGCCAGTTCATCGACCGCAACGAGGCGCAGCTGTTTGCGCTGACCGCCCGCGACGCGGTGGCGGGCGAGATGGTGAACGGGGTCTTCGACGTCGACAGCGCGGCCAAGCTGATGGATCTGCGCCGCCTGACCATCGAGGCCGACACCACCACCGGCACCCTGCGCGATGCCGAGGCGCTGGCCGCGCGCGCCGAACGCTTCCTCGACGAAGAGGACGCCTGGTTCGATGACGCGCTGATCGACGAGATGATCGCCCTGGCGCGCAAGACCGGCGACGTGACGCGTAACCCGATCCGCCTGAAACACACCGCCTTCAGCCAGGACAATTTCTGGACCTCGCATCTGGGCGGCGTCTACCTGTTCTCCGATTGCGACAACCCGGCCCTGCTGGCCCGCGACCCGGGCGCCCTTGGCAAGCCGCCGCTGCCCCTGGTCGACATGACCGACCCGCGCGACGTGGCCGCCTGGCTGCACGGCAACGGGCTGGTGCAGCCGCTGGCCACGGCCCATGGGGTCGATGCGGCCCGGGTGCTGCGCCAGAAGATGGATTTCATCGTGGTCGATGCGGCCCAGGATGGCGGGCTGGACCTCGCGGGCGCCACCGCCCGCGACCTGCGCGCCCTGGCCCGCGACAATGCCGAGCGGCTGCCCGAGGAATACCACCAGATCCGCCGCGTCGTCGCCTGGCTGGAAGAGGGCGGCCGCCGCCCGCGCCACTCGCCCGACGACCCGGCCTATTTCTACCTGCTGCGCGCCGCCGACACGCCGGACCGCGACCTGGTGAACATGCTGCTGTCGGAACTGGCGCAAAAGGACGTGCGGCAGCTGTTCATCTGCCACAAGGAGCTGTTCTACAGCCTCTATCGCGGCTGGAGCGAGACCAAGAAAAGCTATGTGGCCGACTTTCTGGCGCGTGATTACCTGGCCGACAAGGCGGGCACGCGCGAGGCGCTCTTTGGCCATGACGACCCGCCGCCCGCGCCCACGCCCGCCGCCACGGCGCCCGCCCGGCGCACCGGACCCTGGTCGCGCAACACCTCCAGCCCGGCGCCCGATCCGATCCCCATCGTCGGCCCCTGGGGCGCCGTGATCCGCGAAAGGAAGTAAGCCGATGGTCTTTGCCTTTGTCCGCCTGGCCCTGGTCGCCTTCGTCGTGATGACCGTGGCCTATGTGGTGATCTCGATCTGGTCGCGGCAGGTGCGGCGGCGCAAGCTGATCCGCGACTGGGAGGAAGAGGGTCGCCCCGGCGAACGCTCGGACTATGTGGAACGGGGGCTGGACGATTACGACGATTCCCTGCGCCGCAAATTGATCCTGCTGATCTACATCCTGCCGGTGGTGATCGTGGGCTTCATCATCTATCTCGTGAACTTCATGTAAGGGAGATCGCCATGCGCTACGTGAAATGGGCCCTCTGGGCCGTCTTCTGGCTGCTGATCGCGGCCTTCTTCCACTACACCCTGCCGCAGCGCGACATCGTGCGGATCACTGACACCTTCGAACGGCGGGTCGATTTCGGCGAGAACTCGCTGTTCTGGGCCAAGGCCGATACCGGCAATGCCACCGGCACGGTGAACCGCGACGTCTTCTTCATCCAGACGATCCGCGAGAACGGCCGCCCGATGGTCTATCGCAACGAGGATACCGGCTGGGGCTGGCCGCCGTACTTCAAGTTCGACACCAACAACCTGCAAACCGAGGCCGCCGACCTGCGCTCGACCTCGGCCAATCCGCAATGGGTGGTGGTGACCCATTACGGCTGGCGGAACGAGTTCATCTCGATCTTCCCCAATGCCGTGGGCGTGCGCGGGGTCGACAGCCCCGATGTGACCCTGATCCCCTGGCTGAACATCATCATTCTGCTGGTCTTCGCCGCCATCTGCTGGGCCATCCGGGTGCGCTGGATCCGCTTCCGCGAACGCCGCATCGACCCGGTGGTCGAGAATGTCGAAGACAGCTGGGACGAGGGGCGCGGCCGCGTCTCTGGCTGGCTGTCAAGCTGGCGCAAGAAGAAATGACGGCTGTCCCGGGGTGCTCTCTGGCCCCGGGATCCCGCCCGCACCCCGGACGGGCGGATGAACCTTTTGCCCCCTGCCGCGTTGACCTGCCAGCAGATCCCGCAGCGACATCCGGACCGGAGGGCAAGGCTTGGCTCAGGCAATCGCAATCGACCCCGACCGGGCGGAAGCCCCCGATGCCTCGGCCCCGGCCCAGCCTGGCCAATCGCAGAACGGCCCCTTCCTGGTCATCGCCAACGAGGCCTCGGGCACCAATGCCCGCGACAGCGACGCCATCCGCCGCGCCCTGGCGGTGCTGGAGGAGGCCGGCGCCCGGCTGCGCCACTGGTCGCCCGGCGATGACCGGGCGCTGAACGCCATTCTGGAGGAAGAGATCGCCGCCGGTGTCCGCACCGTGGTGGCAGCAGGCGGCGACGGCACGGCCATGGCCCTGGCTGATGCCATGGCGGGTCGCGATGCGGCCCTGGCGGTGCTGCCCCTGGGCACCTTCAACTATTTCGCCCGGGGCCTCGGCCTGTCGGAAACCCCCGAAGAGGCCGCCCGCGCCCTGCTGGGCGCCGAACGTCGGGCCATCCGGGTGGGGGCGGTCAACGGTCAGATCTTTCTCAACAACGCCTCGCTGGGGATCTACCCCTCGATCCTGAAGGAACGCGAGGATGTCTATCGCCGCTTCGGGCGCCGCCGCCTGATGGCCCATTGGTCGGTGCTGCGCACCTTCTGGCGATTCCAGCGGCCGATGCAGCTGACCCTGACCCTGGCCGATGGCAGGCGGCGCAGCTATCGCACGCCGCTGCTTTTCGTGGCCCGGTCCGCCTACCAGCTGGAGCGGTTCCACCTGGCGGGGGCCGAGGCGATCCAGCGCGATCACCTGGCCCTGCTGATCGGGCGCGGGCACAGCCGCGCCGCGCTCTTCCGCCTGGCCTGGCGGCTGGTGACCCGGACCATGCAAGAGGGGCGCGATTATCACCTGGTCGAGGCCGAAAGGGTCCGGGTCGAAACCGCGCGCCGCCGTCCGCTTCTGGCCTTCGACGGCGAGAAGCGGCGCGACCGCAGCCCCTTTGACTTCGCCATGGCCGACCAGCCGCTGACGATCCTGCTGCCCGCCGCCCGGCGCGAGGCGGGCCTCCCCCCGGACAAGGCCGCCTGAGCCCGCCCGCCCCCTGCCGCCCGTCCCGCCGACCCTTTCGGAGAGCCCCAGATGAAACGCATCCTGCACCTGTCCGACCTGCATTTCGGCCGCGCCCGCCCGGATCTCGAGGCGCCGCTTCTGGCCGCCATCGCCCGCAACCGGCCCGACCTGTTGGTGGTCTCGGGCGATTTCACCCAGCGGGCGCGGCACGACCAGTTCCGCCGGGCCCAGGCCTTCCTGGCGCAGCTGTCGGTGCCGGTGCTGTCGGTGCCGGGCAACCACGACACGCCGCTGGACCGCCCGGTCGAGCGGCTGCTGGCGCCCTTCCGCCGCTATCGCCGCTATATCGACGCCGAGACAGAGCCGGTCTACAGCGACGGGCAAATGACGGTGGTGGGGGTGAATACGGTCAACCCGCTGGCCTGGCAGCAGGGGCGGTTCTCGTCCCGGGCGCGCGATCGGGTGGCGCGGCGCCTGGACGCGCACCCGGCGGCGCTGTCGGTGGTGGTGGTGCACCACCCGCTGGAACATGGGGCCAACGTGGACAAGCGCCTGACCCGGGGGGCGCGCGCGGCGCTGACCCAGCTGTCGGATTGCGGCGCCGACGTGGTGCTGTCGGGGCATCTGCACCGCGCCTCTTCGGCGCCCTTCCGTGCAGCCCCGGGCCTGCTTTTCGTGCAGGCGGGCACCGGGCTGTCCTCGCGCACCCGGGGCGAGGCGAACACCTTCAACCTGCTGGATTGGGAAGAGAGCGGCGCACTGCGCGTCACCACCTGGGGCGCGCGCGGTCAGGGGCCGGGGGCGGTCTTCGCGCCCGAGGCTTCCTCGCTCTTTCGTCGCGACGGTGCCGCCTGGGCCCGCCAGCCCGCCGCCCCCGGCGCCGCCGCCCTGTCCCGCCGCTGCGCCTGAGGGCGAGATGGAGAGGGGGCTCTGCCCCCCCTTGAGCCTGCGGCTCAATTCCCACCGGGATATTTCTGGCAATGAGAAGGATAAGGGGTGGCGCACGTGAAAGCCCAGGCCTCTCCCCGGCTGAAACGTCCGCCAACGGGTGCGCCGCGCCCGGTTGGCCTGGGTCACAGCCGGGGTGCCCTCGGGGCTTTCAGGCGCCGCCCCCCTTGCTCTTCTCATTGCCAAAAATATCTCCGCTAGGCAGGCATCGCCCGGCACGGGCGATAAAGGGGCGCGACAGCTACCCCTGCCACGCCGGTGATCACCAGACCCGCCCCCTCCGCGTCCGGTCCGCTTCGGGGCTGGTCCTTCCCCGGCGGGCTGCTAAGCTGATGCCAAGAGATCCGGAGAGAGCCATGACGCCCGACGACCGCGCCTTCCTGACCCGCCTGTTCGACGCCGCCGTGGCCGCCGCCGACCCGGGCCTGGCCCTGGCGGGCCATCTGCCCAAGGCGCCGCGCGGGCGCACCGTGGTCATCGGTGCGGGCAAGGGGGCGGCGCAGCTGGCTCAGGCCTTCGAGGCGGCCTGGGAGGCGGCGGGCAACCCGCCGCCCGAGGGGCTGATCGTCACCCGCTACGGCTATGCCGCCCCCTGCCGCCATCTGGAGGTGCTGGAGGCCGCCCATCCGGTGCCCGATGCCGCCGGTGCCGCCGCCACTGCGCGGCTTCTGGATCTGCTCTCGGGGCTGACCGAGGAGGATCTGGTGGTGGCGCTGATCACCGGCGGCGGCTCGGCCCTGCTGGCCGCGCCGCCCGCGGGCCTCAGCCTGGAGGATGAACAGGCGCTGAACACCGCGCTTTTGCACTCGGGCGCGCCGATCTCGGCGATGAATGCGATCCGCAAGCAGGTCTCGGCGGTGAAGGGCGGGCGGCTGGCCGCCGCCGCAGCACCTGCACGGGTGGTCTCGCTGATCGTGTCGGACGTGCCGGGCGATGACCCGGCGCAGGTGGCCTCGGGCCCTACGGTGCCCTGCGCCAAGGGCCGCGCCGAGGCTATGGCGGCGATCCGGACCCATAACATCCCCGTGCCGCAGCGGGTGCAGGACTTCCTCGACAGCGCCCCCGAGGATGCCCCCGACCCCGCCGACCCGGTCTTTGCCCGCAACGAGGTGCATGTGATCGCCTCGGCCGCCCGCTCGCTCGAGGCCGCTGCCGCCCTGGCCGAGGCCGAGGGGCTGCCCGCCGTCATCCTGTCGGACGCGATGGAGGGCGAGGCCCGCGAGGTGGCGCGTGTCCAGGCCGCCATCGCCCGCGAAGTGCGCCTGAAGGGGCGGCCCTTCCGCGCCCCGGTGCTGATCCTGTCGGGGGGCGAGACGACGGTGACCCTGCGCCACAAGGGGCGCGGCGGGCGCAACACCGAGTTCCTTCTGTCCCTGGCGCTGGAGATCGAGGGGATGGAGGGCCTGCTGGCCCTGGCCGCCGATACCGACGGCATCGACGGTTCCGAGGACAACGCGGGCGCCTTTGCCGATGGCGAGACCGCCGCCGCGATGCGAACCGCGGGCGTCGATCCGGCGGCGGCCCTGTCGGGCAATGATGCCTTCACCGCCTTCGAGGCGGCGGGCGCCATCTTTGCCCCCGGGCCGACCGGCACGAATGTCAATGATTTCAGGGCGATCTGGGTGAAGTGAGGCGGCGGGCCGCCCTCAGGTGGCCAGCATCCGCAGCCCATGGGTCACGTCAGAGCGCACCGCCAGGCGCAGCCCCGGCTCATCCCCGGCCTTCAGCGCGGCGATGATATGGCGGTGGAAATGCGGCGCCTCGCTGCGCCGCATCCGACCGTAGAGCTTGCACATGGTCGGCCCCAGTTGCAGCCAGACCGTTTCCGTCATCGCCAGCATCGCGGGCGCTTGGGCGCGCAGGTAAAGGGTGCGGTGAAACTCCAGATTGGTGCGGATATAGCCCACCGGGTCATGGGCGCGCACCGCATCGGCGATGGTGCCGTTGATCGTCTGCAACCGGTCGATCAGCGCCATATGGGCGCGGGGCAGGGCGCGCGAGGCCAGTTCGACCTCGATCAGGGCACGCAGCGCCGCCAGCTCTTCGATCCGCTCATTCGACAGATCCGGGGTCGACACCCGGCCCGAAGAGGACAAAAGCAGCGCGCCCTCGGCCACCAGCCGCCGCACCGCCTCGCGCGCGGGCGTCATCGACACGCCGTATTCCTTGCCGATGCCGCGCAGGGTTAGGGCCTGCCCGGGGGGGATCTCGCCATGCATGATGCGGGTGCGCAGCCCGCGATAGACGCGGTCATGGGCCGAAGGCGAGGGATCGGGGCGGGTCTGGATCAACATGGGGGATATGTGATCACAGGGGCGCCCGTCGTCAAGCGCCCAGGCGGCGCGAGGCCTTGTCTACGCCTCGAAACGGTAGCGGTGCAGCACGTTGCCCTCGGTCTTCAGCCAGCGCCGGGCGGGTTTGTGATCACCATAGAGCCGCGTGACCAGATCCCAGAAGGCACTGGAATGGTTCATCTCTTCCAGATGCGCCACCTCATGGGCCGCGACATAGTCCAGCACCGCGGGCGGCGCCATGATCAGGCGCCAGGAAAACATCAGCGCGCCATCGGCGGTGCAGCTGCCCCAGCGAGAGCGGGTGTCGCGCAGGGTCAGGCGGCTGTAGGGGCGGCCCAAGGCGCGGGCGTGGCGGTCGCAGGCCTCGGTCAGCCGGTCGCGGGCCAGTTCGCGCGCCCAGGCGGCCAGGCGGGTGGCGATGCGGTGGTCGGGCACCTCCAGCCGGTCGCCCGCCAGCCGCACCCGCCGCCCGCTGCCCATGCAGATCAGCCGCGGCACGCCTTCGATCGGCAGGCGGGTGCCCAGGTCGATCACCTCGGCGGGGGCATGGCGCGACAGGTTGCGGCGCAGCCAGGCCTCTTTCTCGGCGGCAAAGGCCAGGGCCTCGTCCTCGGGCACCCGGGCGGGCAGGGTCAGGGTGACCCGCCCGTCCAGCGACGAGACACGCAGCGATATTCGGCGCGCCCGGGCCGAGCGACGCAGAATCAGGGGGATGGGGGGGTTGCCCGGCAGCAGATGCTGGCCCATATGGCTCCTCGACAGGTGATGCGCCCGCGTGAGCGGCCGAAAGGTCTTGATAGATCGGGACCGTTATGGCAGGTGGCGCGGATCGTGGACAAGTGATGTCAGCCAAGAAGGAACCAGAAATGCCCAAGGAAGAATGGGGCACGAAGCGCGTCTGCCCGACCACCGGCAAGCGGTTCTATGACCTGAACCAGAACCCGATCGTCAGCCCCTACACCGGCGAGATCGTCGAGGTCGAGACCGGCAAGAGCCGGATGATCGCCGCCGATGCCGAGGATGCCGCGTCGAAGAAAGCCGCCGCGCGCGAGAATACCGACGATGGGGACGTCCTCGAAGAGGATGACGTCGATGTCGAACTGGATGATGATCTGCTGGACGACGATGACGATGACGATAACGTCTCGCTCGACGAACTGGCCGATGTCGCTGGCGACGACGACGAAAGCTGATCCTGCCCCCGTCGGTTCGATGATCTGACGGGGATTTGGGGGCCGGTCCGCAGGGCCAGAGGGGCCCCTTCAGAAAATCCTCCCCGCGGCGCGATTTTTCGCTTGATCCCGCCCCGGGCTTCCCATAGAGAACGCCGCACAAGGTCGAAACGGCCTTGCGGAACGGGGCCTTAGCTCAGCTGGGAGAGCGCTTGCATGGCATGCAAGAGGTCAGGGGTTCGATCCCCCTAGGCTCCACCAATCCCCCTATGTCAAAGTGATGTCCCTTCGGGGACGACGCCCCAGGGGCGATTTGATCTGCCGTCGCGGCGCCAGGCCCGGGGGCCGTTTGCCGTTGCGCGCGGGCCCTTTGCGCGCCGGGCTTGGCGGGCGGTGGCGGAGTGCCCCGCCCTGCGCTGGTTAACGACATCTTAACGAATCCGCCGGATCCTTCCGCCGCGTGGCGCGTCGGGATGCGCCGCCTCAGAGAGGACCTGGCCGGAAGGCCCGCCGCCCGCCGGTGCCGCCGCCGGGACGGCTGGCCTGCCGGGCGAGGGGCCGAGCCGAGATGAGGGTGGGATGCGACAGGGACAGCAAGGAACCGGGCGCCGGGGCGTGCCCCTGGCGGCGGGCGGGCCGGTGCAGGGCGCGCTTTCTGCCCCCGTGATGGCGCCGGTGATTGGCCCCTTGTATGGCCGCGTGATCGGTCCCGGGGCGCTGCGATGCGCCCGCTTTGCCCGCTCCAGTGGTCAGCGGTCCGCATCTTCGATCCCGAGGCCGCGTGTTTCTCAAACCCCCGACGCCCGTCCGGGGGCCTTAGGCCCGGGGCGCTGATGCCCTGGCGGGCGCTTCTGTCCGATCCGGGGGCCGACCCGGTCGGGGGCGGCGCCCGGGCGACCGCGCGCGCCCTGCGCGATCTGGCGCTTCTGGCGGAACAGCTGACCGAGGCCAGCGCCGTGGCGCTGTGCCTGGCGCCCGACTGGGCGCGGCAGCTGGACCTGACCGATTGCCTGATCGGCCCCGAAGAGGGGGTGGCGGCGCTGATGCCGCTGGCCGCCGATGTGCTGGCCGGTTTCTCCGCCCCCCCGGGGGCACGGACGCAGCCGCAAAGCTGTGCCCCGCTGGTCACCGACCGCCGGATCGGGCCGGGCAGCAGCGGGTTGGCTCGGGCGCTGTTCCTGTCCAACGGCGCTTGCGTCGGGGTGCTGGCGCTGTCGCTGCCGGCCACCACCGGCGCGGGGGTGAACGTGGCCGATGAAGACCGGACCGGCCAGGGCCTCGACCTGCTGGCGGCCACCGCCGAGACGCTGCTGAACGGCCGCCTGCGCCAGTTAGAGGTGCGCCAGGGCCTGGTGGCCTGCCGCACCGAGATGGAGACCCTGCGCCGGATCAGCGAACGCGACCCGCTGACCGGGCTGGCCAATATCGCCGCCTTCGAGACGCGCAGCCGCGCCCTGTTGCGCGACAGCACGCGGCCCGCGCTGCTGGTGCTGCTCGACATGGATCACTTCAAGGCGATCAACGATCTGTACGGCCATCAGTTCGGTGATCTCTGCCTGAAGACCGTCGCCGGCGCGGTGCGCGACGGGGCGCCCGAGGGGGCGGTGGTCGGTCGGCTGGGCGGGGATGAGTTCGGGGTGATGCTGCCGCTGCCCGCGCCGCTGGACAGGGCGGGCCAGCAAGAGATCCTGAGCGGGTTCACCAGCCGGATCCTGCGCGCCACCGCGCCGCTGGACAAGCCCGGGCTGGGCCGGGTCAGCATCGGTGCGGCCCATTTTCCCCATGACGCGGGGGAATACGGCCGCCTATACAGTCGGGCCGATCTGGCGCTTTACGCCTCGAAATCCCAGGGGCGCGGCGGCGCGACCCTCTATGACACCGAGGTGGGCGAGCGGTTCGACTATACCGAGCTGGCGAAGAATTTCCGCGATGCCTGCAGCAGCGGCCAGGTGGTGCCCTATTTCCAGCCGATGGTGGATCTGGAAACCGGTCAGCCGCAGATCTTCGAGGTGCTGTGCCGCTGGAACAACCCCCGCCACGGGCTGATGGCGCCCGAGACCTTCTCGTCGATCTTCACCGATCACGAGTTCGCCTCGCATCTGACCCGCCACATGGCGCGCTCCTCGCTGGCGGTCTTTGCCCGGGCCCGCGACGGCTTGCCCGAGGGGGCGAAACTGTCGCTGAACCTGACCTATTTCGACCTGATGGACCGCGAGTTCGTCTTCGACCTGCAACTGATGCTGGCCGAAAACGGTATCGCCTGGGGGGAACTGGTGGCCGAGGTGCAGGAAACCGTGGTCATGGATGACGAGAACGGCCAGATCTTCCGCACCCTCAGCGAGCTGCGCCGCCGCGGCGTCGAGATCGCGCTGGACGATTTCGGCACCGGCTATGGGGCGTTGAAACATCTGCGCAGCTGGCCGGTGGACATGCTGAAGATCGACCGCAGCTTCGTGGACGGGATCTGCACCTCGCGCCGGGACCGGGCCATCGTCGCCTCGATCCTGCAACTGTCGCAGGATCTGGGCTTCCGGGTGGTGGCCGAGGGGGTCGAGACGGCGGCCCAGGCGGCGCTCTTGCGCGAGATGGGCTGCGACCTGGGGCAGGGCTTTGGCCTGGGGCGCCCGGTGGGGCCGCAGGGGCTGATCGGCGGGGCATGTGCCGGGGGCGGCGATGCGGCGGGCGCAGCGGCGGATCTGGCGACCGAGCGCACCGGGAAGCACCCGTAAAGGTTGCATTTCTTCCGCCGCCGGGCCAAGCTGGGGCGGTAAAGGTGGCATTGGTATCCCTGTGATGGACTGTGTGGACGGCCAGAAGCGGCGCGGGCCTGTCCCGGTGATCGCGATCGGCGCCTCGGCGGGTGGGGTCGACCCTGTTGAACGCTTCGTCGAAGCGGCGCCGACAGATGCGGGGTGGTGCTGCGTTGTGCTGGCGCAGCGGGCTGACCGCGACGGCGGCGCGATGCGTCAGGCCCTGGCGCGACGCAGCGACATGCCGGTGCGCCTGATGGCCGATGGCATGGCCCCCCTGGCCGATACGATCCTGATCGTCCCCCCCGAGACCCGCGCAGAATGGCGCGACGGCCTGTTTCGCCTGACCGCCCTGGGGGCCGATCAGGCGGCGGGCTTTCCCCTGATCGACACCTTCCTGACCAGCCTGGCGCGCCCCGGCGCCGGACCTGCCGCGGCGGTGATCCTGTCGGGCAGTGGCCGGGATGGGCTGCGCGGGGCGCGGGCCTTGCGGGCCGCCGGGCGCCCGGTGCTGGTGCAGGATCCCCAAGAGGCGCTCTTCGCGGCGATGCCTCGCGCCGTGCTAGAGGCCGGGGCCGCCGATGCGGCGCTGCCGGTGGCCGCCCTGCCTGGCGCCCTCGGCGCCGCCTTGCAGGGTGGTCCCGGGGCAACTGACGGGGCGGACGCCGCGCCGCCCGTCGGGGCCGGGGCGCTGCTGGATCTGCTGGAGCGCCGTGCCGGGATCGACCTGGCCGCCTACCGGCTTTCCCCCCTGCGCAGCGCCCTGGCGCAGGCCGGTCAGCGCCAGGGGCACGGCGATGCCGAGGCCTGGCAGGCGGCGCTTGGCGCCGATCCCGAGGCACAGGATGCCCTGCTGGCAGAGCTTATGGCCCAGCCGGCCGAGGGCTTTGCCATTGCGCCGCCGGTCTTGCGGGTGCTGCGCCGGGCGGTGCTGGATCCGCTGGTGGCGCGGCGCGGCCCCCGGGCCACCCTGCGGGTCTGGGTGCCCGGTTGCGGCAGCGGGGCCGAGGCCTATCGCATCGCCATGGAACTGTCCGAGGCGCTGCGCCGGGCCGGGCTGCGGCGCAAGTTCCGGGTGATCGCCACCGATGTGCAGCCCGCCGCGATCGAGCGCGCTTCGGCCGGTCTTTTCGCCGCCTCCGAGGTGCAGGGCCTGCCGCAGCGCCTGCGCCAGCGCTACCTGCGCGCCGAGGCGGGGCAGTTCCTGATCGCGCCGGGGCTGCGCCAGTCGCTGATCTTCGCCGGTCACGATGTGCTGCGCGATCCGCCCTATCTAAACCTCGACCTGATTTCCTGCCGCCACCTGCTGGGCGGGCTGCGTCCGGCGGCGCAGGCGCGGGTGCTGTCGATGTTCCTTTACGGGCTGCGGCCCGGCGGCGCGCTGATGCTGGGGACGGGCGAAGCGGGCGGGGCGGACCGGGCGCCGGGCCTGCATCCGATTCGTCCGGGGTTGAGCCTTTATCGCGTGCCCCCCGCCGCGGCGGCGCTGACGCCTGGCCCGGGGGCCGGGGCGGGCGAAGACAGCGTGGGCGCGCGGCTGATCCGCTCTTACGAGGCGCTGATGCGCCGCTATGCGCCCTCGGCCCTGCTGTTGCGCAGCAATGGCGATGTGCTGGCCTGGTACGGCGAGGCCGCGGCGCTGGTGCGCGCCGGGGACCGGGCGCGGGGGCGGCCGCTGGAACAGGTCCTGCCCGCCGATCTGGCGCGCCACCTGCGCGAGGGGATCGCGCAGATGCGGCAAGAGGGGCAGGGCCTGGGGGCGCAGGACCTGCGCCTGGTGCTGGAGGTGGGCAAGGTGTCGCTGCGGCTGGAATGGCTGGCGACCGGATCGCCCGATCAGGCGCTGATCCTGGTCGCGGTCGGCGCGCGGCAGGGGGGGCAGACGGCGAAGCCGGAGGTGGCAGGCCGCGCCCCGGCCCCGGTGGCCTCTGCCACCCCCGCGGCCCGGGGGGGCGACGGGATGCTGGCGCTCAGCAAGGACACGCTGGGCCTGGTCCTGGGCCGGTTGGAGGTGCGCGGCATCGACCCGGCGCCCGCCAATGCGCCGCCAAGCCTGGCCCCCCTGGCCCCGGCCTCGCCGCCCCCGCCCGAGGGGAGCAGCCCGGAGGGCCGGACAAAGCCCCTTCAGATGATGCCGGTGGCGGCCCAATCCGCCGACAAGCTCGCGCTGCTGGCGGGGTTGGACGAGGATATGGAGAGGATCCTCGAGTTCATGCTGACCGGGGCGCTGGTGCTGGATGCCGGGCTGCGCGTGTTGCGCATCAGCGCCCTGATGCGCCGACGCTTCGGGCTGTCGGATCGCGTCCTGGGCTGCGCGCTGGCCGATCTGGGCCTTTGTCTGGACGGCGCCCCGGTCGAGGATCTGGCCCGCGCTGTACTGCGCCAGGGCCGTCCCCTGCGCAGCCTGGGCGCGGTGTCACGCGGCCCGGGCGCGACCCCGCTGCCGCCGCCGGGCGGGGGCGATCTGACAGAGCTGCGCGGCCAGTTGATCGGCCCCGAGGCCGGGCAGGGCGCCCCCCCGGACGCCGAGGCGGTGGCCCTGGTGCTGACCTTCGCCGGCATCGGCCCGGGCGCGCCGGGGCCCGGGGCCTGATCCCCCGGCCCCGGCCGCCGCGCCTAGTAGGTCATCAGGTCGAAAGAGAAATCCGCCGCGTCCAGATCGGCAAATTGCACCCCGGCCAGCAGCACCGAATTGCCCAGCCCGTCCGAGATCAGGACAGACCCGCCCAGGTCCTGCACATGGTTGGTCATCAGGTCGTTGTAGTCGCTGATCTGCGAGACGCGCGGGTCGAAGTTGATCTTCTCGAAATCGTTCAGCGCATCGAAATCGCCAATCGTGTCCTGCCCGTCCAGGGTTCTGAACCGGAACAGATCCGCGTTGAACCCGCCATAGAGCAGATCATCGCCCGCCCCGCCGGTCAGGCTGTCGAACCCCGCATTGCCATAAAGCGTGTCATTGCCCGAATCTCCGTTCAGACCGTCATTGCCGAGGCCGCCGAACAGCCGGTCATTCTCGGAATGACCGGACAGGGCGTCATCGCCGGATCCGCCGAACAGACCGTCGTTGCCGTCCCGGCCGAGCAGGCGGTCGCTGCCGGCCCCGCCAAAGAGCCGGTCCAGCCCCTCGCCGCCGTCCAGCATGTCGTTGCCGCTGTCGCCAAAGAGGTTGTCGGCCTGGCGCCCGCCGTACAGCCAGTCGTCGCCGCTGCCCCCCTCGAGCCGGTCGAAACCGCCTTCGCCATACAGAACGTCACGCTCTGATCCGCCGTACAGACGGTCTTCCTGGGTGCCGGCGCGCAGGGTGTCGGCCCCCGTGCCGCCATAGACATAGTCATTGCCGCCGTTGGCATAGAGAGAGTCGTTGCCCTCGCCGCCATAAAGGTTGTCGCTGCCCAGCTCGCCGATCAGCGTGTCGTGGCCCGCGTCGCCGTGCAGCTCGTCGGCATTGCTGCCGCCGTTCAGCAGATCCTGGCCCTCGCCGCCATAGATCGTGTCGAATCCCGCGTCGGTGGTGATCAGGTCGTTGCCCGCGTCGCCATGGGCCAGGTCGTCGCCGTAACTGCCGCTGAGGGTGTCTTCGCCCGATCCGCCATAAAGCGTATCGTCGCCCGACCCGGCATACAGCGTATCCTGCTGGCTGCCGCCGGACAGCATGTCGTCCCAGGTGCCGCCACGCAGCAGATCGCGCCCGGCATCGCCCAGCAGGTCATCCTCGCCCGCGCCGCCTTCCAGCGTGTCATCGCCGCTGCCGCCTTGCAGGTTGTCGTTGCCGCGTCCGGCCAGGATCAGGTTGTCGGCCCCGTTGCCCGCCAGGGTGTCGTTGCCGTCGCCTGCGGCGATATGTTCGATCTGGCCGTCGAACTCGGTCCACAGGGTGCCGTTCACCCGCAGGGTGGCGCTGTTGTCTTGCAGGCTGATCTGGGCGTGGCCGGTGACGGCGGCGGCGTTGATCCAGTCGGTGCCGCCGTTGCCGTCGCTGACCTGGCCGCGGGCGGCCTCTTCATCCTCCAGCTCGCGGAAATCGTCGGTGAAGGTGTAGATGTCGTCGCTGTCCAGGCGCTGGCCCTCGAACTCGATCCGCACGTTGTTCACCCGGCCCTGGTCATTGGTTTCCGTATCGCGCACCTCCAGCGTCCAGGTGCCGCCATCGGTCATGCCGCGCAGCGAACTGACGCCGAAGGTCCAGTCGCCCGTGTGGCTGCCGCCGCCCTCGTTCACCCGCAGCGGCACGCGGTAGCCGTCGGGCGAAACCAGGGTGAAGACCAGGTCGCTTTCCCAGTCGTGATCGTAGTCGATGGTGACATAGGCATGGTCGATCACCATCGTCGCGGCCCCGGTGTTCAGCGCCACCGAGGTGGTGGCATGATCGGTGATCGCCTGGCTGCCGCTGCTTTGCACCGTGCGCGCGGTCAGCGTGTCGGCGGTGTCGGGCTGCATCCGGCTCCAGACCTCGGCCATGCGCACGGCGGCGTGGGCATCGACCATGCCGTAGCCGTAGCTGCTGGCATAGCTCATGCCGCCGCCGTTCCAGGTGCTGGCGCCATTGGCGCCCCAGGCGTCCCGCTCGTAGCCGCTGGCATTGGCGCCATAGGTCGAGCCGGTCTGCGCCGCCGAGGCCGCCAGGATGTTCTGCACGTCGCGCCAGTGCAGATCCGGGTTGGCCTCGAGCATCAGGGCGGTGACCCCGGCGGTGACCGGCGTCGCCGCCGAGGTGCCGCCGAAACTGGTGGTGTAGGAGCCGCTGCTGTAGCCCGCGCCGCCGCTGCGGTCGGTGGTCACCGCCGCCGCGGGCGCCGCGATCAGCAGGCTGTGCCCCCAGTTGGAATAGGAGGTGACATAGCCAGAGGAGGTGGTGGCGGCCACGGTGATGATCTCATGCAGGTTGTTCAGCCCGTCGCCCGCGGCATTGCCCAGCATCCCCTGGGGCACGCCGCCGGAATCATTGGCATAGTTCCCCGCCGCCTTGAGAAAGATGGTGCCCAGCCCGTCGCGCCCCTGGGCGACGGCGGTTTCGATGGCGGCGCGTTCGCGACCCGCCTGCTGGCTGGGTTCGCCGATGTCGGTATATTCCTGATAGCTGGGCACGCTGCCCCAGGAATTGTTGATCACGTCATAGCGCGCCGCCTGTTCCAGCACCGCCAGGTAGTTGGTGTAGCTCAGGTCGAACGCGTCGTTCAGGTAGTCGACCCCCACCAGGGTGGCGCCATAGGCCACGCCCACGCCGCCGACGCCATTGTCCGCCGCGCCGATCAGCCCGGCCACCGCCGTGCCGTGGCCGTCGCTGCTGCTGTTGGGGGTGGCATCGACCAGCGACAGTTCCGCCCCGGCGTCGTAATTCGCCGCCAGGTCCGGGTGCCCGGCCTCGACCCCGTCGTCATAGACCGCCACGGTGACACCCCGGCCGGTATAATCCTCCCAGACGTCCTCGATGTCGCCGATCTGGCGGAAATGCCATTGCGAGCCGTAAAGCGGGTTGGACCCGTCGGGCATCGGCGCGGGTGGGATCAGCGGATCTTCCGAGGTCGTCGGGCGCTCTCCGTCCAGGCCGATATTGTCGGGGCCGGTATCGCGCGGGGCGTGGGGGGGCAGGGGGTGCGGCTGGATCTGCGGGGCAAGCAGGGGCATGGGATTCTCCGATGTCCGGGTCAGGGTGCTCTTGGGGATAGGCGCAGGCCGGTAAACGGGGTGGTTAATCCCGCCGCGCCCGATAGCTGGCCCTTTAGGCGCTTGGTTAAGGTTTCCGGAACTTTCTGCGGAATTTGAGCCGAACTCGGCCCAAGCGCCCAGATTTCGCCGCCTCTGCGCTGCGCTGCCGGGCGCATTCCCCGGGCAGACAGATCCCTGTGTGGGATCCTGTGTGTGATCGCGGCGGGCAGGCCGTTGGGTCGCCGCCCGGATGGGGTGAATGATGGGCCAATTGCAGTTTCAAAACAGCATCTTGCTGTCCGGTGCCGGGGCGAAGTTCGACTGGGGCATCACCGATCTGGTGGTCGATGAGACCAGCGAGGGCACCATGCTCTATTCCCTGACCCGGGCGGGGGGCGGCATCGCCAGCTACAGCCTGACGGGCAGCGGCGCCACGCTGCTGGAAACCGACGAAATCGCGGAAAATCGTCTGCAATTGACCCTGCCGGAACTGGAGATGATCGAGGTTGGCGGCAAGACCCTGGCCGGGGTGATCGGCCTGACGGGCAGCGCGATCGAGACCTGGCAGCGCCAGGAAAGCGGCAAGCTGACCTGGGGAACGGATATCGAGGGCGACGGGTTCTCGCTCGGTCGGCTGACCGAGTTGGAAGTGCGCGGCGATGGCGCGGGTGGCTCCTGGGGCTATGGGGCGCTGTCGGGGGGCGGGCTGGTGCGGCTGGACCTGACCACCGGCCATGCCACGGTGACCGAACTGGCGCGCAGCGGCGCCGGGGTGGGGCACGCCGAAAGCGACCTGTTGCTGACCTCGGCCGGGGGGAACGATTTTGTCGTTGCCACCTATGCCACCGGCGACGTCCTGAGCGTTTATCGGGTCGAGCCCGACGGCGGGCTGACCCGCACCGCCGATATCGGCGCCGAGAACGGCGTGTGGATCGACGCGCCCACGGCGGTGGCCGATCTGACGGTGGGCGGCGAAAGCTGGCTGGTGCTGGCCTCGGCGGGGTCGAACTCGCTGACCGTGATGCGCCTGGGGGCCGATGGCAGCGTCACCCCCACGGATCATGTGATCGACGACCTGTCGACCCGGTTTCAGAACGTTACCACCCTGGAGACGGTCGAGGTGGGCGGGCGCGCCTATGTGCTGGTCGGCGGCGCCGATGACGGGCTGACCCTGTTCGAACTTCTGCCCAATGGCGAGCTGTTCCACCATTGCACCATCGAGGATCGCACCACCCTAAGCCTGGCCAATGTCGGCGCCATCGCCACCGCCGTGTCAGGGGACGTGCTGACCATCTTTGCCGCGGGCGAGGGCAAGGCGGGCATCACCCGGACCGAGGTCGACCTGTCCAGCGCGGGCGAGGCGCTGGCCGGGGGCGCGGGCAACGACACGTTGCAGGGGGGCGCGCTGGATGATGCGCTGACCGGCGGGGCGGGCCACGACCTGCTGCGCGGCGGAGCCGGCGACGACATCCTGGTCGACGGCGCCGGGCGCGACACCCTTCAGGGGGACGCAGGCGCCGATGTCTTCGCCCTGTCGCTGGACGGCGAGGTTGATGTGATCGCCGATTTCGAACGCGGCACCGACCGGCTGGACCTCAGCCGGATCACCCATCACAGCGACCCCTCGCGCCTGATGTTCATCAGCCGCGACTGGGGGGGCGAGTTCCACATCGGCGACGAGGTGATCGAGGTGCACAGCGCCGATGGCAAGCCGCTGTCCTCCTCCGATTTCGGCGCCGACACCCTGTACCTGCTGTCGCGGCTGTCGCTGGAAACCTATGTGCCGGGCGAGGTGGGCCGCTTCCTGCAAGGCTCGGCCGCGGCGGATGTGCTGGAGGGGGCGGGGGCCGACGACACGATCCGCGGGCTGGCCGCCGCCGACCGCCTGTATGGCGGCGATGGCGACGACAAGGTCTATGGCGATGAGGGCGACGACCGGATCCACGCGGGCAACGGCAACGACCTGGCCGAGGGCGGCGCGGGGATGGATATTCTGACCGGCGACGCGGGCTTCGACACCCTTTATGGCGGCGATGGCGGCGATTTCATGAACGGCGGCGGCCAGGCCGACCGTCTTTATGGCGAAGATGGCGACGACCGGATGCTGGGCGAGACCGGGCAGGACAACCTTTATGGCGGGGCGGGCACCGACCGTCTGCTGGGGGGCGACCAGAACGACCGGCTGTACGGCGGCGCTGATGACGACCTGCTGCGCGGCGGCATCCACGAAGACCGCCTTTATGGCGACGCGGGGGAGGATCTGCTGTTTGGCGATGGCGGCTTCGACTACCTCGAAGGGGGATCCGGCGACGATGTCCTTTACGGTGGCAACCAGGCCGACAACCTCTACGGCGGGGTCGGCAATGACGAGCTGCACGGCGATCAGGGCTTCGACCGGCTGTTCACCGGGGCGGGCGACGATGTGGCCTATGGCGGCGAGGGGCCGGATGCGCTTTTCGGTGAACAGGGCAACGACCTGCTTTATAGCGGCACCGGCGGCGATCGCATCTGGGCCGGCGCGGGGGATGACACGCTTTACGGCGGCTCGGGCGATGATGAGCTGGCGGGCGGCTCGGGCTTTGACCGGATCGACGGGGGCGCGGGCGACGACCGCCTGTCGGGGAATTTCAACGCCGATATCTTCGTCTTCGCCGATGGCTTCGGCGATGACACGATCAGCGATTTCGACGCGACGAACGATCTTGAAAAGATCGACCTGTCAGGGGTTTCCGCCATTACAGACTTTGATGACTTGATCCAGAACCACGCCTTCGACGTGGGCGGCGCCGTTCTGATCGCCGGGGCCAATGGCGACCAGATCCTGTTGCAGGGCGTGTCCCTGTCGGATCTCGACGCCAATGACTTCCTGTTCTGACCGGCCCGGGCGGTGGCAGGGTCAGAGGGGCCAAGTCAGAGGCCGGGATCCTGGTAAACGAATCTACAGGTTTCGCCCCTAGACCAGCCTGATCTGACGATCAGGAGGTCATGACATGGGCGCAACGGACCGTCCGGCCCTTTTCGGGGATCTGTTCCTCAGCGCCGGGGCGATGAAGGCGGGGACGACCTGGCTGTTTTCCGTGCTGGAACAGCACCCGGATCTGCATTTCACCCCCGAGAAAGAGCTGCATTATTTCTACCACCGCTATGTGGACAGCCGCCAGCTGTCCGACCGCAACCGCCTGCGCCTGGCGAAAGAGCGCTATCTGGATCGGTTCGACCCCGAGCGTGCCAATCCCGACCGGGTGCGGCTGAACCTGCACTGGGTCGCGGCCTATCTGTCGCGCCCCGTGGATGACCTGTGGTATCGCGGCCTTTTCACCCGACCACGGGGCGAGACCTGGGCCTGCGATTTCTCCAACCTCTATGCGCACCTGCCCGCCGAGGCCTGGCCGCGCATCCGCGCCGATTGCGACCGGCTGCGGGTGATCTACACCCTGCGCGACCCGGTCAAACGGCTGTGGAGCCATGTGAAATTCCACCTTCAGGTGACCGGCCAGCTGGATCAGCTGGGGCAGTGGTCGCCCGCGCAGCTGAACCGCTTTCTGCGGCAGGATTTCATCTGGTCCAACGCGGAATACGGCGCGGCGCTGCGACGGATGCGGGCGGGCCTGCCCGAAGACAGTCTGATGCCGCTTTTCTACGAAGAGATGCGCGCCGCGCCGCGCGCCTGTCTGCGCCGGATCGAGGATTTCCTGGGCCTTGCCCCCATGGACTACCCCGAGGCGCTGATCGCGCGGCAGGTGAACGCCTCGGCCGCGCTGCCGATGCCCGATTTCTTCCGCGATCTGGTGGCCGAGGACGTGACCCGCATCGCCGCCGAGCTGCGCGCCGCGGGGCTGACCCTGCCCGACAGCTGGGGGCTGTAGCCTCCCCGGAGCGGAGCCAGCCCTAGTTTGCGCGCGTGGCGACGGGCGCGCCTCCTCGGTGCCCTCCTTGGACGCGCCGGGGGCGTCGCACGGGGCGGGTCCTTTCTTGCGAAATGGCGAGGCAGGCGCCCGCAAGCGGTGCGCTGTTCGGCATGGGGGCGGATGATCCGGTGGGTCGTGGGGCTGTTAGAAGCTGCCGGGTCGCGTTGTCCGGCTACGGACAGGGGGAGAGGGCAGGCAGAGGGGAGGCTTGCACGTCGGCCTGAGCGGACGTGCGTGGTGGCGTCCCGGCAGGACTGGGCCAGGCCCTTCGGGCCGGGCGCGCCTGCTTCGGTGCCCTCCTCGGGCGCGTCGGGGGCGTCGCGCGGGGCGGGGGCGTCGTGCGGGGGCCCTTTGTTGCGGGCGGCGAGGCTCTTTCCCGACATCGGCTCGCCTTGCGGCCTGGGGGCGGAGGGCCCGGTAGGGGGCAGGCGGCGGGAGCTGGAGCGCGTCGCCCTCATCTAAGCTCGGCGTAGAGGGCAAGCGTCGGCGCGGCCGGGAGGGTCGGCGCCGGTGGAACGCCCGTCGCGGCACCCCGCCGGTTACGGGTCAAGCCCTCTGCCTGGGGCGGGGTCAGGCCCGGCGGGCCGGGCGCGCGGCGGCGGGCGCGCCCTCCTCGGTGCTCTCCTCGGGCGCCAGGGCGGCGTCCTGCGGGGCGGGGGCGATGTGCGGGGCGGGGGCGTCGTGCTGGGCAGGCTGGGGCTGAGGCCAGGCGCCTCGGGGTTCGATCAGCGGGGCGGTGAGGGCGACGAAGGCCTGGGCCTGTTCGGCAAAGCCCGTGACAGGCACCGGCGCGCCGTGGCGGTCGGCCCGGTCCAGCGCATGGCGGATCTCGCGCCGCAGCGCCTCGGGCCCGGCGCCGAGGGGCAGCATCCGGCCCCGATCCGGCCCCGCATGTTCCACCGTGCCGCCACTGTCGGTCTGGATCACCCGCACCCCGCGGGCCAGGGCCTCGCGCAGGGTCAGGCCGAAGGTTTCCTTCCATTGCGAGGGGAAGAGCAGCACGTCGACCTCGGCCCAGAAGGCATCCATTCCGGCCTGATCGTAGCGCGGCACCACCTGGCAGGCGCCCGGCAGGGCGTCCAGCGCCACGCCGTCCCACCAGCTGCCCTCCAGCGCGCCATCGACCAGCATCAGGCGGAAATCCTCGCGCCCCAGCCCGGCCAGGGCGTCACGGATCAGCGGCCAGCCCTTCAGCTGCGACGGGCCGCCGCAAAAGGCGAAGGTCAGCCGCGGATCGCGGGCGCGGCGCCGCGCCTGGGCGGCGGCGAACCCGGGGCCCGGTAGGGTCACCCCGTTCTGCCAGATCGCATCCGGGGCCCCCGTCAGCCCTGAGGCGCGCGAAAGGTCGCGGGCGAAGGCCGAGGGGTAGGTGACCAGATCGGCCTCGGCCAGGGCGCGGGCCAGGTGGCGGGCGCGGCTGCGCGCGCGGTCATGGTCCAGCACGCAGCCCCGGCAGCCCTCGATCCGCACCGGCGCCTGGCCGCAATAGCGCCCGTCGGGGCGGACCATGAACTGCCGCTCGCAGAGCCACCAGAAATCATGCACCGAAACCACCACCGGCACCCCCGCCTCGCGCCCGGCATGGATCAGGCCGCTGCCCATCTCTTGCAGGCAGTGCAGGTGCAGAAGGTCCGGCGCCAGGCTGTCCAGCAGGCGGCTGACCACCTCGGTCACCTGGGGGTTGGTATACTGCGCCGCATAGCCGCGCCCGGGGGGCAGGTTGATCAGGTAGTTGGGCACCGGGCCTGCCTGGACCTTGCGCAGGGCATAGGGGGGCAGATCGGCGCGGCTGACGGCAGAGACGGCGCTGACCTGCCAGCCGTGATCGCGGGCCAGGTGCCGCGCCACCTCCTCGGCCACGATGGTGGCACCGCCGTAGGTATGGGGGGCGAAGAAAATATTGCCGACCAGCAGATGCGGCGCCCTCATGCCATCACCCAGCGGATCAGCTCGGGGTCGGTGACCGGCGCGTCCAGCCGCGCGGCCCAGCGGGTTTCCAGATCGGCGCGGGCCTGTGCGCCCATGTGGGCCAGGCGCGCGGGGTCGGCGGCCAGCGCTTCCAGCGCCTCGGCCCAGTCGCCGCCCTGGGGCACCACATGGCCGGTCTCGCCCTCGCGCACCATGGCGGCCATGTCCGACACCGGGCTCACCAGGCTGGGCAGGCCGACCGAGGCCGCGTCGATCACCCGCACCGCGCTTTTGCAGCGGTTGAACAGGTCGTCGGCCAGGGGCATCAGCGCCAGGTCGCAGCCCGCCAGGTGGCTGAGGTAACTGTGATAATCGGTGAAGGCGTGCTGTTCGATCTGCGGATGCAGATCGGGCGGCAGATGCGCCCGGTCGAAGTGGCCCAGGATTACCAGCCGCCGGGTGGGATCGCCCTGCAAGACCGCCTGCACCTGCGGCGCGATGGTGGCGAAATCCACCTCGTGCCCGTGCGAGCCGCTGGCAAAGCACAGGCGCAGCCCCCCTTCGCCCGGGGCGCGCGCGCTGCGGGGGGGGGCGGCCAGGGTGGCGCGGTCGGCAAAGTTGCGGCGCAGAAAGACCGGGCGGGGGGTGAAATCGCGCGCGTGGTCCTGCAAGCCGGGGGTCGAGACGCTGACCGCGTCGGCCAGGTTCATCACCTCGGCGATAAAGGGCGCCTCGGCCAGGAAGTGCTGTTGCAGATCGCGCGGCAGCGCCGTCATGTTCTGATAGCCCGCATAGGCGGGGACGGAAAACAGTGGATCGTCAATGTCATAGAGGATGGGCAGGCGCAGGCGCCGGGCCTCGTACAAATGCCGGGTGACCACGGGCTGGCTGCGCAGCCGGTAAAGGAACAGATGCGTGGCGTCTTGCAGGATATCCATGCAGCGCGGCAGGTCCTCGTAATGGGCATAGCTGTAGTCGGCCCCGGTCAGCGCCAGGATCTCGGCCAGCTGTTCGACCCGGTATTTGCGGCATTGCGGCAGGTTCAGATCGCCGATCATCGCCACCTTGCGGCGCTGGCGCAGCACCGGCGGGCTGGCCACGCGAAAGGCGCCGCGGGTGGCGCTGTCATGCCAGAAGGCCTGCACCTCGTCCGGGCCGCGCCGGGCGGTCCCGGCCCCGGCGGCCTGGCTGGGCGCCTGGTCATGCAGGGCGCGGCGCAGCCACAGCCGACTGCGGCGCCAGGCGCTGCGCAGCCCCTCTTCCGACAGGATCTGCACAAAGCGGCGCCCGAGGCGCAGGGACAGGGTGAGGGTCGTCAAATCGCGGTCCTTCTGGAGCTTTGCCACCCCTGATACGCGCTGGGCCGTGAAGGAACGGTTTATGGCGACGGATCGGCCGCGGGGCGCAGATCGGCGGCTGCACACCTCCTGTTAACGCCCCTCGGTCCAGGATTGCGCCAGAGGGCCGCCGGACGCGCGGCCCACCAAAGGAGAACGGCGGATGCTGATCCTGATGGGCCTGCTGAACGGGGCCCGCCATCTGGAGGCGCAGTTGACCAGCCTGCTGGCCAGCGGCTTGCCCACGTGGGAGCTGCGGGTCAGCGACGACGGCTCGACCGACGCCAGCCGCGCGGTGCTGGCGCGCTTTGCCGCCGGGTTGGAGGGCAGCGGGTTCCGTCTGCGTGTGGGCGACGGGCCGGGGCGCGGATTTGCCGCCAACTATCTGACGTTGTTGGCGGATCTTCCCGAGGTGCCTGGCTGCGTGGCCCTGGCCGATCAGGATGACATCTGGCTGCCCGGGCGGCTGGCGCGGGCGCGCGATCTGTTGGGCCGCGTGCCGGGCAGCCTGCCGGCTTTCACCTTTGCCCGACGCATCGACTGGTTTCCGCAAGCGGGGCGTTTTCGCCCCTCGGCGCCGTTGCGCCGCCGCCCGTCCTTCGCCAATGCCCTGGTCGAGAACGTGGCCTATGGCAATACCCTGGTGCTGAACCCGGCGGCGGCGCGGATCGCGCGCCGGGCCGCGCCCCTGGCCGAGGGGATTTATGCGCACGACTGGTTCCTCTACCAGTTGCTGACCGGCGCCGGGGCGCTGTGCCTGGCGGATCGGGCGCCGGCGCTGCTTTATCGTCAGCATGGGGGCAATGCCATCGGCGCGGCGCGCGGGCTGCGGGCCTGGGCTGGGCGCAAGGGGCAGGTTCTGCGCGGGGTCTATGCCGAGCGGATGACGGCGCAGATCGCCGCGCTAAGCCGCTGCGAGGATCTGCTCTTGGATGAAAACCGCGCCGTGCTGGGCCAGTTGCGCCGGGCGCGGGGCGCCGATCTGCCGGAACGGCTGCGCCAGCTGCACCGCGCGGGCCTTTACCGGCAAAGCTGGCAGGGCAATCTGGGCTTCTGGGGGGCGGCGGTTCTTGGTCGGGTCTGAGGGGCAGGAGGCGCGCCCGAAGGTGCTGTTGATCGGCGGCGACGGCGGCCGGTCCGGCGTGCCGCGCCATCTGGAGCATCTGTTGCGGGCCTGTGCCGGGCAGGCGCGATTCGTCGTCCTGTCGGAACGCGATCGCGGCGGCTATGCGGCCCTGCGCCAGGGGGCGGTGCGGCATATCTGCCTGGCGGGTCTGGCCTCGCGCGCCCGGCCCTGGCAGATGCTCCGCACCGGGCGCTGGCTGGCCCGGCTGATCCGGCGCGAGGCGCCCGATCTGGTCTGGGCCCATGCGCGAATGGCGGTGGTGTTGCTGCACCTGCTGGTGCTGGCGCAGGCCCTGCGGGGGCGGCTGTGGCGCCCCGGGGCCGAGGAGGGCCCGCGCCCTGCGCTGGCGATCACCTATCACGGGCTGCCCTTCGGTGTGGGCCACCCGGCGCCACTGTCCCGCGCCGCGCTGTGGCTGGAACGGCTGGCGTTGCGCCACGGCCCGCCGCGCTGCCTGATCTTCCTGTCGCCAGAGGCGCGGGCCGGGTTCCGCGCCGCCGTCGGGGCCGAGGTCTGCGCGCGCCACCGGCTGGAATGCCTGGCCAACAGCTCGACCGTCGGGCCCCTGCCAGAACGGGAGGCGCCGCAAGAGGGGGCCGCGGCCCTGCGCCAGGTCCTGGTCACCGGGCGGCTGTCGCGGCAGAAGAACCTGGCGCGCGCTCTGCGGATTTTCGCCGCCTTGCCCGGCAGTTACCGCATCCGTTTTTGTGGCGAGGGCACCGACAGTCACGCCTTTCGCCGTCTGGCGCGGCGGGTGCTGGGCGATGCCGCGCTGCGGCGGGTCGAGATGCTGGGCCCGGTCGAGGATCTGCGCCCGCTATATGCGGAGGCGGATGTTTTCCTGCTGGCCTCACGCTATGAGGGCCAGCCGATCGCGGCGCTGGAGGCCTTCGAGGCCGGGTTGCCCCTGGTGCTGCCGGACCTGCCGGAATGCCGTGCGATGGCGGCGGCCCATCCCCATGCGGCGCTCTTGACCGGCGCCATTGGCGCCGAAGACCCTGCCGAGGATGCCCTGCGCCTGGTACAGCTGGCCGAGGGGCAGGTGCGCGGGGGCGCCGCGCGGCGGGCGGCGATCCATGCGGCCTGGCGGCACCACGCGGGGTTTGCCCGATGGTCGCGGCAGATGGCGGCGCTTCTGGAGAGACTTCTGCCCTCCGCCGCCACCGACAGCGGCACGGCCCCGCCGCCGCCCCGGGCACCGGATCCGGGCCAGGTGCTGCCCTTCCCCCTGGGCCGCAAGCCACCGCAGGACGCGGCCCCGAAATCCGGCAGCTGAGGGGCAGAGCTGAGGCGCCAGGGCGGGGCAGGGGCCGGGCCGGGGGGCACGCCTGCTCCGGTGTCAGGCGGTGTGTTTCAAGAGACGGTGTCAGGCGGCAGACCCAAGGGGCCGGCTGCCGGAGGTCAGACTGGGCGGGTCATATCGTGGGGCCTGGGCACCGGGAGGGGCATGGGGGAGCTAGCGCCCGGCACAGAGGCTGGCGCCCGGATCAGGCGTGAGCGAGCCGGGGCCGGTGCTGCGACAGCGGCGCCGGGGTCAGCCGCCGAGGGCCGGGCCGTAGCGCAGCACCGGCAGGGTGACGGCAAAGCGGGTGCCGCGGCCCAGCTCGGACTCGACGCTCAGGTCGTGGTTCAGCAGGGTGCAGGCGCGTTCGACGATGGCCAGGCCCAGCCCCATCCCCTCTGACGCGCTGGCGGCGGAATCCAGACGCTGAAACTCGCGGAAGATGTCGCGCATCCGGTCTGGGGGGATGCCGGGGCCGGTGTCGATCACCTCGATGGTGACCCGCTGGCCGCGCCGCCGGGCACCCATCAATACGCTGCCCTCGCGGGTATAGCGCACCGCATTGGTCAGCAGGTTTTGCAGGATCCGGCGCAGATAGGTCGGGTCGCTGGCCACCACCGCGGAGGTTGGCACGACCCGCAGATCCAGCCCCTTGGCCCGCGCCTCGGGGGCCATCTCATCGGCCAGCTGGCGCATCAGCCGCGACAGCGAGACGCTGCCCACATGCACCTCGGTCCGCCCCGAATCGAGGCGCGAGATGTCGACCAGCGCATCCATCAGATGTTCCACGCTTTCCAGCGCCCGCCGCGCCTTGCCCAGGATCGGCGCCGCCTCGGCCGAGGCCTCGTCTTCGGCCGAGGACAGGAACAGCTTGGCCGCCGACAGCGGCTGCAACAGGTCGTGACTGGCCGCCGCGACAAAGCGCGACTTGGTCTCATTGGCCAGGGCCGCCTCTTCCAGCGCCGCCTCCAGCTCTTCGGTGCGTTCCGACACCCGCGCCTCCAGCGCCTCGTTGAGG
Source organism: Pseudooceanicola aquaeponti (assembly GCF_050897975.1). Lineage (NCBI taxonomy): Bacteria > Pseudomonadati > Pseudomonadota > Alphaproteobacteria > Rhodobacterales > Paracoccaceae > Pseudooceanicola > Pseudooceanicola aquaeponti. Next base: position 158,521 of record NZ_JBPAXY010000002.1, on the reverse strand, counting down.
AAGCTGAGCGCGCGCACGGCGGCGCGTTCGTTGGTGATGTCGGTGAAACTGATGACGAAGCCGCGGTCGGGCATTTCCTGGGCGAAGACCCCCAGGGTCAGGCTGCCGTCGCTTTCAATCTCGAAGCTGAGCGGCGGGCGCCCGTCCTCGCGCCGGGTCCAGGCGCGGACCATGTCGCCTTCGATGCCGTCGGTGAAGGTGAAGCTTTCGCTCATCCAGTCCACCAGCTTTTCGGCGTGGATGCCCATGTAGAACATGCGCAGCGGGAAGGCGAGCATCTCGCCCACCCGGCGGTTCCAGCCGACCAGCCGCGCCTGGCGGTCGAAGATGCAGACCCCCTGGTCGAGATGCTCCAGCGTGGCGCGGATCAGCCGGGCCTGATCGTCCAGCATCCGTTCGCGTTCCTGCCGTTCGATCCGCATGATGTCGGTGACATCGGTTTGCAGGATGACGATGCCGCCGTCGGGGGTGCGGTGTTCGCTGACCTGCACCCAGCGGTTCCAGTTCAGCCGCACGTTCAGCCGCAGGTTCTGGTCGCGGTGCCGCGACATGCGGCGGCGTTTCCACTCTTGCCGGGTCTCGCCCGGCGGCAGGGTCAGGTGGGGCGAGCGGCTGACCAGATCGATATATTCCTCGAAGGTCATCCCCGGGGTCAGGGCGGCGCGCAGGTCGGGCATGTGCATTCCGAAGCGCGAATTGCACAGGATCAGCTCTTCGTCGCGGCTGAACAGGGCAAAGCCCCCCTGCACCGCCTCGATGGCGTTGATCAGGTTGGTCTGCACCGCTTCTTTCTCGCGGTAGGAACTGGCCAGGCGCTCGTTCGAGGCGTTCAGCAGGTCCAGCGTCTCTTCCAGCTCGCGGGTGCGCGTATGCACCTCCTGTTCCAGCAGGCTGGTGCGTTGCAACTGGGCAAAGGTGGCCTCCGACAGGTCGGGCTGCTGTTCGACGCGGCGCATCAGCGCCTCGGCGATGCTGTGCAGTCGCGCGATCTGGACGTCGGTCGGTTCCGACGGGTCGATGAGGTCCGAGATCGGGGTCATGGGGCGGCCCCGTGGATGGGCGGATAGAGGGCCAGGCCGGTCAGGCTGTGGTTCAGGTGGCGCCCGCCCAGGTTCTCGGCCCGGCTGGACAGGCCGAAGACGCGGTGCTGCGCCAGGATCTGCGACAGCTGGGGCAGGGCGCCGCGCTGGGCTGCCTCGATCCGTCGCAGATGCGAATCGAAGGCCAGGATCGCCAGCGGCGCGGCGCCATCGGGCCCCTGCCGGGCCAGGCGGGTCAGGTCGCGGTCCAGGCTTTGGGCCATGTCCTCGGCCCGGGCCAGGGTCAGCACCATGCCCTCGCCCACGGCCGAGTGGAATTCCAGCCCGCCATGGGGCGTCGCGCGGCGGATGGTGCGCATGAAGTGCTCTTGCCCGACCCGCACCAGGGCCGGGTGGGCGATGAAATCCTCCAGGCCCATGTGCGCGGGATCAAGCCCCGCCAGCCGGGCGTATTCGTGCGCCGCCGGGGCGCCGTTGATGCCGCGCACCAGGCGGAAGGCCGGATCGGCCCCGGTGACGACCATGCGCCGCGCCGCCGGGATGAAGTGATCGCTGCGGAAGGGGCGGACCGGGCAACGCCCGCGCACCATCAGCAACAGGGCCGCGCAGCCTGGCCCGCCGGTGCCGCAGAACAGCCGCGGCGCGGCCGGATCTGCGGCGCTGTCGCCGGGGCCGTCGGTGGCGCCCAGGGTGGCGCCGATCATCGGGATCGGCCCCAGGGCCGAGGCGATGCGCGCGGCCACCGCCTCGTCCGGCAGGCGCTGCGCGTCGATCAGCAGCAGGGCGAAATCCTCGGTCCAGCCGGGCACCTCGCGTTGCAGGGCGCTGCGCGCGGCCAGGATGCGGCGCACCAGCGTTGCGGTGGCCTGGGCCTCGGTCTCGGTGAAGGCCAGGGTGCGGGCGCGGAAATGGCTGCGGGGCAGGCCCAGCCCCATCACCCCGCCTTCGGCATAGCCGCCGGGGCCGATCTCGCCCGCGCCGATGCAGCTGATGACCCGGCTGTCGCGAAAGGCGCTGCCCCGGGCGTGCAGCCGGGCCAGGCCCGCGGGCGAGGAGGTGAACAGCAGCGTGCAATCCAGATCTTCCGGGGCCAGGACCCGGGCCAGCTGCTGTGCCGCGTCGGGGGCCGAGGCCGCGACCGACGCGGAACGCAGGATGCGGGGCGGGTCGGTTTCGGGGCCGTGTGGGGCCTTCCGCGCCGGGGCGGGTCTGTGCCGCAGCGGGCTCGCCTGGGGGCCGGTGCCGGCATCGGGCGCGGCGGTATCGGGGGCGTCGCCGAGGTTCGCCAGCGCTCAGCCCTCCCGTTGCAGGACGTGGCTGAAGCTGGCCTCGCTGGCCAGCAGGGCCGCCTGGGTGCGGCTTTGCACCCCCAGCTTGCGCATGATCGCGGTGACATGGGCCTTGACCGTGGTCTCGGCGATCGACAGTTCGAAGGCGATCTGCTTGTTCAGCTTGCCCGCCTTGATCAGGTCCAGGATGCGCGCCTGCTGGTTGGTCAGCGTGGCCATGCGCGCCAGAGCCTCGTCGCGGTCCATGGCGCCGCTGTCGTCCGGGCTGTCACCGCTGCTCAGGTAATCCTCGGGCACGAAGGGCTCGCCCCGGCGCAGCTGGTCAAAGGCGGTGCGGAAGACCTCGCGGTCGCTGTGCTTGGGGATATAGCCCGCCGCCCCGGCGCGGATGGCCGAGGCGATCAGCCGGTCTTCGGCCATCGACGAGACCACCACCACCGGCACACTGGCGGCATTGCGCAGCCGCACCAGCCCGTCCAGCCCGGTGACGTCGGGCAGGTTCAGATCCAGGATCACGATGTCGGGCACGCCCTGGGTCTGCAACAGCTCCAGCGCCTCGCCCAGGGTGGCGGCCTGGCGAATGTCGCTGATCCCCGCCACGCTGCGCAGGGTCAGGGCCAGCGCGTCACAGAACAACGGGTGGTCATCGACGACCAGCGCGGTATCCATGCGGTTATGATCCATGGGCGTGTCCCTCCGCCTCGACTGATCTGATGCTACATGACGTCCGGCGTTCTGGCAAAGGCGCCCGTCCACATGGCAATCGATCCACAACCTATCGGTGACTCACAATAGCGTCTCTCCGCCACTACGACTTTAGTCGTATGGCCTCTGCCCCGATGGCGGGCCTAGCCTTCTTGCCAAGGCAGCTATGGCCGCGGCGGGAGGGCCGCGTGACCTTGCGCCACCTAGGGAGGAAAGAATGAAAGTCACCATGCGCGTCAATGGCCGGCCGGTCAGTGGCGAGGCCGAGGGGCGCACGCTCCTGTCGGCCTTCCTGCGAGAGGAGCTGGGTCTGACCGGCACCCATATCGGCTGTGACACTTCGCAATGCGGCGCCTGCACCGTTCATGTGGACGGCAAGCAGGTGAAAAGCTGCACCATGTTCGCCGCCGAGGCGGAGGGGGCCGAGGTCACCACGATCGAGGGGATGGCCAATGCCGATGGCTCGCTCTCGGTGATCCAGCAGGCCTTCCAGGATCATCACGGGCTGCAATGCGGCTTCTGCACCCCCGGCATGGTGATGGCCGCCGCGGCCCTGCTGGAGAAGATCCCGCAGCCCACCGAGGCGCAGATCCGCCACCACCTGGATGGCAACATCTGCCGCTGCACCGGCTACCACAACATCGTCAAGGCGATCCTGGCGGCCTCGGGCCAGCCGGTCGCGATGGCGGCCGAGTAACCCCCGGTCCCGCGCCCGGAGGAGGGGCGCGGCCCGTCAGGCGCATTGCGCGCCGCCACGGATCCCGTGGCACACCCAAGGGAGGAGAGACCATGCCCAAGGACGGCATCGGCGCCAGCGTGAAGCGGCGCGAAGATCTGCGTTTCCTGACCGGAACCGGACGTTACACCGACGACATCAACCTGCGCGGCCAGGCCTATGTGCATTTCCTGCGCGCCGATGTGGCCCATGCGAGGCTGAACGCCGTCGACACCAGCGCCGCCGCCGAAATGCCCGGCGTGCTGCGCATCTTCACCGCCAAGGATTTCGAGGGCGTCGGCGGCCTGCCCTGCGGCTGGCAGGTGACCGATAAGCACGGCCAACCCATGCAGGAGCCGAAGCACCCGATCCTGGCCGAAGGCAAGATCCGCCATGTGGGCGAGATTGTCGCCGCCGTGGTGGCCGAGACCCTGGACCAGGCCCGCGATGCCGCCGAGGCCATCGAGCTGGACATCGAGGATCTGCCCGCCGTCATCGACATGAAACAGGCCGTGGCCGAAGGCTCGCCCCTGGTGCATGACGACCTGACCTCGAACCTCTGCTACGACTGGGGCTTCGTCGAGGAAAACAAGGCGGCGGTGGAAGAGGCCTTTGCCAAGGCCGCCCATGTCACCACGCTGGAACTGGTCAACAACCGCCTGGTCGCCAATCCGATGGAGCCGCGCGTGGCCATCGGTGACTACGCCCTGCATGACGACAGCTCGACCCTCTACACCACTTCGCAGAACCCCCATGTGATCCGCCTGTTGATGGGGGCCTTCGTGCTGGGCATCCCGGAACACAAGCTGCGCGTCGTGGCGCCCGATGTGGGCGGCGGCTTCGGCACCAAGATCTTCCACTATGCCGAAGAGGCCTTCTGCACCTTTGCCGCCAAACAGCTGCGGCGGCCGGTGAAATGGACTTCGACCCGGTCCGAGGCCTTCATCTCGGATGCGCACGGGCGCGACCATGTGACCACGATCCAGCTGGCCCTGGACGCCGAGAACAACTTTACCGCCCTGCGCACCGACACCTACGCCAACATGGGGGCCTATCTGTCGACCTTCGCCCCCTCGGTGCCGACCTGGCTGCACGGGACGCTGATGGCGGGCAACTATCGCACCCCGTTGATCTACGTGAACGTGAAGGCGGTCTTTACCAACACCGTCCCGGTGGACGCCTATCGCGGCGCCGGGCGCCCCGAGGCGACCTTCCAGCTGGAACGGGTCGTGGACAAGGCGGCGCGCGAACTGGGCGTCGATCCGGCGGAACTGCGGCGGCAGAACTTCATCCGCAAGGACCAGTTCCCCTATGCCACCCCGGTGGCGGTGGAATACGACACCGGCGATTACGAGGCGACCCTGGACAAGGCCCTGGCCATGTCCGACTACGCGGGCTTCGAGGCACGGCGCGCCGCATCGGCGGCCCGGGGCAAGCTGCGCGGCATCGGGCTGTCGCATTACATCGAGGCCTGCGGCATCGCGCCCTCTAACCTGGTGGGCCAGCTGGGCGCCCGGGCGGGGCTTTACGAATCCGCCACGGTGCGGGTGAACGCCACCGGCGGCATCGTGGTCATGACCGGCAGCCATTCCCATGGCCAGGGGCATGAAACCTCCTTCCCGCAGGTGGTGGCCGACATGATCGGCATCGCGCCGGATCAGGTCGAGATCGTCCACGGCGACACCGCCAATACCCCCATGGGCATGGGCACCTACGGCTCACGTTCCATCGCGGTTGGCGGCTCGGCCATGGTGCGGGCGACGGAAAAGATCATCGCCAAGGCAAAGAAGATCGCCGCCCATCTGATGGAGGCCGCCGAGGCGGATATCGAGCTGAAGGACGGCGCCTTCAGCGTCGCGGGCACCGACAAATCCGTGGCCTGGGGCGACGTGACCCTGGCGGCCTATGTGCCGCACAACTACCCGCTGGATGACATCGAGCCGGGGCTGGAAGAGACGGCCTTTTACGATCCGGCGAACTTTACCTACCCCTCGGGCTGCTACATCTGCGAGGTCGAGGTGGACCCCGACACCGGCCGGGTCGAGGTGCAAAGCTTTGTCGCCGCAGACGATTTCGGCAATGTCATCAATCCGATGATTGTCGAGGGCCAGGTACAGGGCGGCGTTGGCCAGGGCATCGGCCAGGCCCTGTTGGAAAACTGCGTCTATGACGCGGACGGCCAGCTTTTGTCGGCCAGCTACATGGATTACGCCATGCCGCGCGCCTCGGACCTGCCGATGATCGAGGTCGATCATTCCTGCCAGACCCCCTGCACCCACAACCCCCTGGGGGTGAAGGGCTGTGGCGAGGCCGGGGCCATCGGCTCGCCGCCCGCGCTGGTCAATGCGGTGGTCGATGCGCTGCAACGGGACGGGAAAGCGGTGACGCATATTGACATGCCGCTGTCGCCCGCCAGAGTCTGGGCCGCGATGAACGGCTGAACCGAGAGGGAGGCTGTGGGGCCCGGTCCGGGCCCCGCGCCGCGATCTGAGGGAGAACACCCATGTATAATTTCGACTTCGTCCGCCCCTCTTCGGTTGAAGAGGCCGTCGCGGCCCTGACCGATGACGAGGCGCAGCCCCTGTCGGGCGGTCAGACCCTGATCCCGACGATGAAACAGCGCCTGAATGCGCCCGGCACGCTGGTCAGCCTGCTGGGAATCGAGGCGCTGAAGGGGGTCAGCAGCGAGGCGGGCCGTGTCACCATCGGCGCCGCCACCACCCATGCCAGTGTCGCCGCCGAGGTGGCGGGGATCTATCCGGCGCTGGCGGCCCTGGCGGGCGGCATCGGCGATCCGGCGGTGCGCAACCGTGGCACCATCGGCGGCAGCCTGGCCAATAACGACCCGGCGGCCTGCTATCCGGCCGCCGTCCTGGCCTCGGGGGCGACGGTGATCACCAATCGCCGCGAGATCCCGGCGGACGACTATTTCGAGGGCATGTTCGCCACCGCCCTGGAAGAGGGCGAGATCATCACCCGCGTCACCTTCCCGATCCCCGAGGCGGCGGCCTATGTGAAGTTCGAACAGCCCGCCTCGCGCTTTGCCCTGGCCGGGGTCTTCGTGGCGAAATTCGCGGATGGCGTGCGCGTGGCCATCACCGGGGCCTCGGAAGAGGGCGTGTTCCGCTGGTCCGAGGCCGAGGCGGCGCTGTCGTCGGACTTTGCCGCCGGGGCGATTTCGGGCCAGTCGCTGGACGCCGAGGGCATGATGTCGGACCTGCACGGCACCGGCGCGTACCGGGCGCATCTGGCCAAGGTGCTGACCGGGCGCGCGGTGACCGCGGCGGGCTAGGCGCGGCTGCCGGTTGGTGCATTGTCATGCACCCTACGCGGGGACGATCCTGCGGCACGGACAGATCAAAAGGGGTCGCCTGCGGGCGGCCCCTTTCACTTTGGCGCGGCCAGCCAGTCGGAGCCGAAGCGGACCCTTTCCAGCCCGGCAAAGCGCGCCACCCGCTCCAGCTCTGCCTCCAGCCGGGCGATGCGACCCTGGCCAAACCGGATGCCGCGCTCTGGCCACAGGCGGCTGACGGCCAGGGTGCCGCTGTCGCGTTCGGCCCGCATGTCGATCCGGCCCACCATGCGTTCCCCCTCTAGCAGGGGGAAGACGTAATAGCCGTAGACCCGTTTGGGCGCGGGCACGAAGATCTCGATCCGGTAGTGAAAGCCGAACAGCCGCTCGGCCCGCGCCCGGTCGCGCAGCGCCGGGTCGAAGGGGCTGAGCACCCGCAGGCGTGGCGGCGCCGGGGGCAGGGCGGCGGCCTCGGCCAGGGTGCCGGGGCGGGCGAGGCTGCGTCGGCGCTTGCCGTCCGTGCCCTCGACCTCGATTTCCTCGACCTGCCCGGCGGCCAGGGCGCGCCGGGCCCAGTCGCGGGCCTCGGCGGGGGTGGCGATGTCCCAGAAGGCGGCCAGCTCTCCGCTGGTGGCAAAGCCCAGCCGGTCCAGCGCGCCCGCCATCAGCCAGTCCAGCGTTTCGGCCTCGGGGGGCGGGTCGGGCCAGCCCAGAACCCGCTCGGTCAGGTCGTAGTACTTGCGGAACCCCTGGCGCCGCGAAATCGCCAGCTCGCCACTGCGCCAGAGGTATTCCAACGCCGCCTTCGACGGGTGCCAGTCCCACCAGCCGGTGGATTTCTCGGCCTCCGCCGCCTTCAGATCGGCAGAAGAGACCTCGCCATGTTCGGTGACATGGGCGCGCACCTGCTCCAGCTCGGCCAGGAAGGCCTCACCCTGCCAGCGCGGCCAGCGGCCCCGCAGCCGTTCCGCGTCGCGGGAAAAGCGCAGGCGCCAGTGGGGCAGATAGGCCGTGGGCACGACTGAGGCGTCATGGGTCCAGTGTTCAAACAGGCTGCGGTCGCACTGGATGGCCTGCGACAGATGCGCCGGGCGATAGGCCGGACGGCGCGTGTAAAGGATCATGTCATGGGCGCGGGCCAGGGTGTTGACCGAGTCGACCTGAACGAAGCCCAGCCGGCCGATCAGCGCCAGCAGATCGGCGCCCTTGCCCGGGCCCGCAGGCGCCTGACCCAGCTGGTGGCGATGCAGGAACAGCCGCCGCGCGGGGGCATTGGCCAGGACCGGGCGGGTCACCTAGCCCATCCGCAGGGTGTCGCCGAAGTTGATCTTCGGGCTCAGCTCGACCTTGCCCGAGGGGGGCGTGTCGGGGTTTTCCACCCGTTCCAGGATGATCTCGGCGGCGCGGCGGCCGATCTCTTCGCGGCAGGAATCCATCGTCGCCAGCTTTTTCGGCAGGCCCTTCAGCAGTTCCACATCGTTGAACCCGGCCATGCCGACGCGCCCGGGGATGTCATAGCCCTGTTCCAGCATCCACAGCAGGCCGCCCGCGCCGACAATGTCGTTGGAATAGTAGAGGCAATCCAGATCGGGGCGGCGGCCCATCATGGCGCGGGTCATCTCGCGCCCTTTGCCCAGGCCCGAGCCCTGGGAGTAGAACTCGGTATCGGCGATCTCGACCGCGCTTTTCGCCAGCGCCTCGGTGAAGCCTTCGAACCGTTTGCGGGCGCGGTGATCGCGGCCCAGCTTGGTCCCCATGAAGCCGATCTTGCGATAGCCCGCCCGCAGGATGGCGCGGGCCATTTCGCGGCCCGCCCGGCGGTGCGAAATGCCGACCGCGCTGTCGATCGGCGTGCCGTCGGTGTCCATGATCTCGACCACCGGGATCCCCGAGGCCTTGAGCATGGCGCGCGAGGCGTCGGAATGTTCCAGCCCGGCGATGATCACCCCCGAGGGGCGCCAGGACAGCATCTCGTAAAGGACGGTCTCTTCTTTCTCGGGCTGGTAATCGGTGATGCCGACCACCGGCTGCAAGGGCGAGGTTTCCAGCACGCGCGAGATGCCGGTCATCACCTCGGGGAAGACCATGTTCGACATCGAGGGGATGATCACCGCGACCAGGTTGACCCGCTGGCTGGCCAGGGCGCCGGCGATCTTGTTCGGCACGTATCCCATGCGCTTGGCCGCCAGCAGCACCTTTTGCCGGGTCGCCTCGCTGACGTCGCCGCGGTTGCGCAACACCCGGCTGACGGTCATTTCCGACACGCCCGACGCTTCGGACACATCGCGAAGGGTCAGCGGGCGGTTGGTCGGTCTGGTCAAGGGCGCGGTCCTGTCTGTGGCGCCGGAGCGGGCAGAGGCCGCGCAAGCGGCGGTCCGGCAGGGAGTTGCCCGATGCTATCCCGCCGGAGCGCGGTTCAGCAAGCAGGCAATCGCCCGGGGGCCGCCCCGGCAGGGGGCCACCGATGGGCGCGGACCTTGGGGGCGCCGATCCCTGGCCCTGGTCAGGGGCGGAGACCCGTCGTGCCGCGCCCCTTGTCGCGGCCATTGTAACGCTGTGTTTCCGGCGCTCGTTTTGGCAAGGCCACCTCGGTGTTCCGGCGCTGTCGTCCCGTGCCTTGCGGCCTGCTGACCCGCCCTGTGTTCCACCACCCCTGCTGCCGCCTGGCGTGGCGGCGCATTCGAGGGCGTCCGGTTGCGGGCCGGGGGCGCGCGCCCCTCCCTGGCGCCAGGCAACAGGGGCGCGTCCGGTTGGACACGCCCCTGCTCTTGCCTCTCCCTGGGGGAGGGATGGGAGAGGGAAGCCCTCAGAATTCGGACCATTCGTCGCCGCCCGAAGCCTCGGGCAGCGGGGCGGGGGCGTTGACCACGGCGCGGGTCTGGCTGGCCTGGGGCGCGGCCGCGCTGGCGCTGACCGCCCGGCGTACCTTGCTGTCGTCGCAGCGGAAGCTGGCCGAGATGCGGTTCAGCTTCGCCGCTTCGCTGACCATCAGCTTGCCGGTGCCATGCACCGAAGAGGCCACGGCGGCGTTTTTCTGCGTCACCTGGTCCAGCTGGTCGACGGCGGTGTTGATCTCTTCCAGGCCCACCGATTGCTCGCGCGCGGCGGTGGCGATGGAAGAGACCGAGGCCGAGACCTTGTCGAATTCGCCGATCAGGCTTTCGAAGCTTTTCCCGGCCTTTTCTACCAGTTCTACGCCGCCGGTCACGTTTTCGGCCGCTTCCTGGATCAGCTGGTTGATCTCCTTCGCCGCCTCGGAACTGCGCTGCGCCAGGGCCCGCACCTCGGAGGCGACCACGGCAAAGCCCCGGCCCGCCTCGCCCGCCCGCGCCGCCTCGACGCCCGCGTTCAGGGCCAGTAGGTTGGTCTGGAAGGCCAGATCCTCGATCACCGAGGTGACCTGGGTGATCTTCTGCGAAGAGGTGGCGATCTTGTCCATGGCGACCATGGCCTGGGTCACCACCTCGCCGCTGTGCTGGGCGCCCTGCTTGGCGCGGGTCATGATATTGTCCGCCTCGCCCGCGCTGTCGGCGGTGGATTTCACCGAGGCCGACAGCTGGGTGATCGCCGCGGCGGTCTCTTCCAGGTTGGCGGCCTGTTCGATGGCCCGCTGGCTGAGGTCGTTCGAGGCGTTCTCGACATCATGGGCGGAATTGTCGATCTCGCGGGCCGAGCTGACCAGTTCCGAGATCGAGCTGTTCAGTTTCAGCAGCGCGGCGTTGAAGCCGTTGCGCAGCCCTTCGTAATCCTCGGCGAATTCCTGCTGGATCACGCCGGTCAGGTTGCCCTCGGCCAGTTGCGCGATGGCGGCGGTCAGGTGTTCGACGACCGCATGTTGATTGCGCGCCTGCTGTTCCTGGCGTCGCCGCATATCGGCCGCCCCCGACAGCTTGCCGCGCAGGTTCTCCAGGTTGCTGGCCAGGGTGCCCACGTCGTCACGGCGCCCGGTCATCGGAATGGCCGAATTCAGGTCGCCATCGGCCACACCCTTGATCGCCTCGCCAATGCGCACGAAGGGTTTCGAGATCGACTGGCCGATCAGCAGCCCGAGGAGGGTCAGCACCACCATCAGCCCCAGCACCTGGGTCAGCAGCTGGTTCCGCAGGTCGAAGACCGGCTGATAGACCTCGTCCTGGGCCTGTTCGATCATCACGATCCAGGGGGTGTCGTGAAACTCGACCTCATGGCCCATCATCTCGACCGGGGTGCCACGCAGTCCCATGCCCGAGACGAAGGTTTCGGTCTCGCCCTCCAGGATAGAGCGCAGGGCCGGGCCGCTCGGCCCCGCCTGCAACATCTCGGCGCCGTCGTCGAAACGGGAATTGCTGCGCAGGCGCAGATCGGTGCCGATCAGATAGGCCTCGCCGGTTTCGCCCAGGCCATCGGCGCTGTTGAGGATCGTGTTGAAGCGGTCGGTCGGCATATTGTAGACCAGCACGCCCAGGGGGCTGCCGTCGCGGCCAAGCACGGCGCGGGCCAGGAAGCTGGCGGGTTCGCCCTGGGCGGCGGCATAGGCGGTGAAATCCTCGAAGACGGAATTGGTCCCCCCGGCCTCGATCGCCCGGGTGAAGGCCCGCGCCAGCGCGCTGTCGCGATAGGGGCCGGTCAACACGTTGGTGCCGAAATCATCTTCCTTTTCAACCGAGTAGACGACATTGCCGTCGCGCTCGATCAGATAGACGTCCTCCAGATCGCGGACCGAGGCGAACTGGTCGAGGAAGGGATGGTATTTGGCGTGGACGCGGTCGAATTGCGACCCGCTCGGCGCGCTCATCAGCAGGTCGCGGTCACCCCGGGGGTTGGGATTGTCGCGGATGTACAGCTGGCGCAGCGTCTCGCCCGGGGTGCCGTCCAGCGCGGTCCAGGCCAGCAGGAAGCTGTTCAGCGCGGCAATGACCGTGGGATCCTCGGTCTGGGCCCGCATCAGCCCCTCGGTCTCTTCCAGCGTGTCGGTGATCTGGGTGGCGCGGCTATGGGCGGCGATCAGGAACTTCCGCTCCAGCTCGGCCTCCAACAGGGCGCGGGCATTGGTATAGGAGGTCAGCGTCAGCACCGAGGCGACGATCAGGCCGAAGGCCGTCAGGATCAGCGGAAGCTTCACCGCCAGCCGCATGTTACTCAGCGGAGAGAAGGACGCGCCATCGCCGCCCTTTGCCCGGCCGAAGCCCTTGATCGCCGTCATGTCGTCAACCCTCTTGCACAGATGGCGGCATCCGCCCCGTGCCCGGCACGCCTGCGCGCGCCGACCCGGGTCGCCGTCCGAAAATCTGGGCCAGCTATGGCACCGCCACTTTAAGGACAGCTTAAACCGCGACGGTTCGGCCCCTGGAGAGGGCGATTTTTGTCTCGCATTGAAGGGATCGGCGCCGCGAAAGGCCCCATGACAAGCCCGGACAGAGGGGGTAAGACAGGCCCGCGGCCCCGTGGCTCAACTGGATAGAGCAGCCCCCTCCTAAGGGGCAGGTTGCAGGTTCGAATCCTGCCGGGGTCACCATTAAATCAATGACTTATGTGTTTTTGGGGGTTTTCTCTTTGGTTCGTTGAACCAAGGTTGGCCCGCCGAACTCAAGCGAACCAGCTGCGCGGCGCAGGTAGTCTGGCGAAAACTGGCTGTAGGTTGACCTGGTGATGTTCGGGTTGGAGTGGCCGAGGTACTGGGCGATTTCTTCAATCGGGACCCCCGCTTCCGCCATGAAACGCCCGGCGGTCCGCCTAAGGTCGTGTGGTGTGCAGTGGTCGATTCCTGCCCTCGCGACGGCGGCATTGAAGCCGGTCTTGATCGAACCAACCTGCTTACCGCCCCATTCGATAACGAAGTCAGAGCGCGCGGCCGCTTGTGCGGTCGTCAGGGCTGCCAGCAGCGTGTCGTTGATTGGAACTGTCGCTCGGCCTTTTCGGGGGCCGATGTCGTTGGTCGAGAGCTTGATGATGCGCCGCTCTAGGTCGACGCGCGACCAGGTGAGTTCCAGCAGGGCCCCGATGCGTCCAGCGGTGGTCAGCATGAGCAGCATGGCAAGCCGAACGTGAGGCTCGCCTGCGGCGGCGAGCAGCGCCTCGACTTCCTGCCTGGTAAGGTAGCGTTCTCTTGGCGGGGGCGTTTGCGGCAGCTCTATCGCGGGTGCCGAGGCGATGAGCTTGGATCTCTCCGCCCATTTTAGCGCGGTGCGCAGACATCCCAGTTCGGTCCGGATCGTGGCATCCTTGCGGCCACCGTTGCGGCGCTTGGCAATGTAGCGGCGGCAGTCGTCGATCGTAACCTGCGTCGCGGAAAGGTGGCCGAAGTCAGGGAGGACATTCTTGCCGGTCTGCGCCATCTTGGAGGCCTGTCTCCGACCTTCGACTTCCAGCTGGTAAGCCTCCCAAATCTGTTGAACGGTGGTGCCCTGCGCTGGAGCCGTCTTGCTGACAATCAGGTCGCGGGCTTCGCGCTCCGCTTCCTTGGCCGTGTGTGCGTCAAGACGAAAACGTCGCCGTTTGCCATCGGGCCCATTCCACATGACGACGAAGCGACCGTTGAGTCTTCCGATTCGGTATTCGCGCATTCGTGTTGCTCCACAACTTCTGGCCGGATCCGGTACATGCGACCGACTCGGAAGGCAGGCAGGCTTCCGTCCCGGATCATGCTGCGGACAGTTTCACCGCTGCAACCCCATCGTGCAGCGAGATCATCCGGAGAATATGGGCGGTTTTGATGGGTCATAGCAGCCCCCAGTGTTTAGGCGCGACGCCCGCGATGAGGCCCGCGATGAGCATCCGCCAGCACACTGCTACGATGAAAAGGCCCAAGCCGAATCCGATCCGAATTTCGGTCTTGAACGCCTTGCGCGCGTAGCTATCAGCCTGAGCTCTGGCTCTGTCCAGGTTGCCTCGCTTGGATTGCAAGGTCATGCCACTTCCTCCCTCTTCACCAACTGCCCACAGTTCGCCTTCACCACCGCAGCCGCCACAGGCGGGCAGACGGAGTTCCCCACGCAGCCGACCTGTGTGTCCTTGGTGAAGCTCTGCCAGTCCCAGGCGCCATCGCTGTCCTGCTCCCAGACGCCCTCGATGACGTAGTCGCGGGGGAAGCCCTGGGCGGTGAAGAGCTCGCGCGGGGTGAGCATCCGCAGGCCGATATCCGCGATGACGTAGCGGGTCCCTGCGATGTCGAGGGTGACCAGGTCGCCGCCGTCCCAGACGCCATGGGCGCGCAGGAAGGTGGCGACCTCGCGGGCGCGGGCCTCGTGGGCTTCGGTGAACGGCGGGGCCTGCAGGGCAGCCTGCATATGGGCCATGCGATCCTTCACGGTGATGGTGTGGCAGGGCGCATCGGTGCGAGCGCCATCCCCGGTGCCGTAGTACTTGGCAAAGAAGGCGGTGACGGGCGTCTGGTGACTGCCGCTGGCGGCGACGGTGGACAGCGGATCGCGCGCGTCATCGCCTGCGTGAGACCCCATGCGCGGCCCACCGTTCTGCTGGGCAAGGAAGGCGGCGCAGGCGGCGTGTTTCGCGCCACCGGCGACGATGGTTCCGAGCGGCCTGCCGAGGTCGAGGGCGCGCGGTGCCTGGCCGGGGCGCTCGCCGTAGCCGGTCTGGATCAGCGTGGGCAGCAGGACGGCGTTCTGGTCCTTGGTGCTGGCGCAAATCGTGTGCAGGGGCAGGGTGGGCGCCCGGTTGCTCCCGCCCTGCTGGGAGTAGGTCAGCACCGGCGAGACGACAGCGTGCTGGATGCCGCGCCCGGTGATGGTGCCCAGGGGATCGGTCAGAGGATATTCCCGGCGCCCGCCGCTGTCGCCATGGGCGAGGCTGGCGAGGCAAGGCGCCAGAAGGCCGAGCGGCGCCGCTCCCCCCGGGCGCTTGACCCAGCTGTTGGCGGTGATGGTCGGGGCGGGGCCGCGCAGGTCGGCGCCCGTGGCCCCGGTGTTGAAGCGGGTGAGGCTGGGGGCCACAACCGCCTTCTCGCCGCGGTGCGCGGCGGTGATGGTGCGCAGCGGCGCGGTGGCCGCCTCCACCCGCCCACCGTGGGTGAGGTTGACCAGGAAGGGCGCCTTGGCCTGCAGCACATAGCGGGCCATGCCGCGGGCGATGCGGGCCAGGGTCTTGTCGGCCAGGGGGCGCACGGCGCGCAGGCCGAGGCGTGCGCGGATCTCCTCGGCGCTGTCGAAGATGGACGGGCAGGGGATCGACCAGTCGATGCACTCGGCGGCGGTGCGCCAGGGCTTGAGGTCCCCCGCGATCACGCGGGGATCGTCCGGGGCGCCGTGGGTCGGCGCGGGCCAGACGATGGGCTGGCCGTCAAAGCGGATGATGACGAAGAGCCGCTTGCGGATCGTGGGCGCACCATAGTCGCAGGCCCGCAGCTCTCGGGTCTCCATCTTGCCGCCCAGCTTGCGGATGGCCTTGCGCCACTTGTCGAAGGTCTCGCCCCGGCGCTGCGGGCAGGGCATCGGCCCGCGCGGGGTCTCGATCAGCGGGCCCCAGGTCTTCCACTCCTCGACGTTCTCCATGATGACGACGTCCACCTGGCCGCCGCTCTTCTGGATGCGCTCGATCCAGCCGGGGATGACCCAGGCCAGATCGCGGATGTTGCGGGCCACGGGCGCGCCGCCCTTGGCCTTGGAGAAGTGGCGGCAATCGGGGCTGAACCACATCAGGCCGATATGGCGGCCCGCCAGGTGGTCGAGGGGATCGACGCGGTAGGCGTTCTCGCTGAGGTGCAGGGTGTCGGGGTGGTTGGCCGCGTGCAGGGCCAGCGCCTTCGGGTTGTGGTTGATGGCGATGTCGGGGCCTCGGCCCAGGGCCATCTCGATGCCGGTCGAGGCGCCGCCGCCGCCAGCGAAGCTGTCGACGATCAGCGGCGGGCCGAGGGGCGCCTCGCGGGTGTCACCGGCCAGTTCAAGGTCGAGAAGATGCGCTCCGTCCATCAGGAGGCCTCCGGGGTCGAGACAAGGGCGTGGTAGGCGGGCAGCAGGGCGAGGGTGGCCAGCCCGGTGCAGAGCACCAGGGTCGCCAGCGCGGGGCCGTCCTGGGCCTGGCCGAACAGCCAGCCCGCGCCCGGCGCGGCGCCGGGAAGGTAGGGGCCGCAGGGGGCGATCCGGCGCAGCAGGCGGGGCATCGCGGTGCCGTCCTGTGCCGTCCGGGCTGCGTCATAGGGGGCCAGGGTCATGGCGAGGACGAGCGCCAGCAGCACCAGGTTGCCACCCTGCGCCAGGGCGGCGGCCGCGAGGGCGGCAATGGTCGGGCAGGCGAGGACGGGGGCGCAGAGGATCCAGCGCATCAGCTCATCCCCAGGGCGTCTTTGTACATCTGTAGCACCGCCTCTTCCTCGGCGATGTCGTCGGGTGCGCGCTTGCGCAGGGCGATGAGGCGCCGCAGGACCTTCACGTCGTAGCCGCGCCCCCTGGCCTCGGCCATGACCGCCTTCTGCTGCTCGGCGATGTCCTTCTTCTGCGCCGCCAGCAGTTCGAAGCGTTCGGTGAAGCTGCGAAGCTCGCCTGCCGCCACGCGGAAGGCGCCGTCGCGGACCTCGCGATCGGCCTCGGTCTCTTTCAGGCCTGCATCCTCTTTGGACGCCTTCGGGAACCCCATGTCGGTCATCGCCCGGCTCCCTCAGTCGCGTAGCGGCATGAGAACCCAGAGCGCATCCGGATCCTCGGTGACGATGCGGGCGGGCTCGCCGCGCCCGGCAGAGGTCAGCGTGAAGGCGGGGGCGATGCGGGCGAACTCGGAGAGCTGGGCCAGGCTGTAGGTTGCCGTCATCCCATCCTGATCAGCGTGGCCCTGCAGCGCGATGCTGAGATCAACGCCATCGGGCATGGTGAGGGACATGCGGCCCGCGCCGGGATCCAGGCGCAGGGGCAGGCTGCGGCCGTAGCAGGTGGCGCTGGCGATGGTGCGCATCCGGGTGAGGGCACTGGCCGACAGATGGGCGGTGAAGGCGTCGGAGGCTGGAGGGATGACCCGGGTATAATCCGGATAGGTGCCGTCGATGCCCTGGATCCCCAGGCGCAGCCCGGGCGCGGTGACGATAAGGTGCCGCATACCGGCGTGGAAGGTCAGCGGGGCATTGCCCGCCTTGCGCGCGATAGCGATCAGCAGATCGACGGCCCGGACCGGGATGATGATCCCGTCGGGGCGGTCGGTCGCCTTGCTGCCGTCGGCGCGGGGCTCTTCGGAGAAGCGGGCCGGGGCGTCGCAGTCGATGATGGCCATGCGGTGGCCGTCGGTGGTGACGGCGCGCAGGGTGCCCGCGTCGGGCTTTGTCGTCAGGAAGGTGCCGTTGAGATAATAGCGGGTCTCTTCGTGGCTGACGCAGGACCGGCCCAGATCGAAGAGCCGCAGGGCCTGGGCCCCGGACAGGGAGATCTCGCCCGCGCCGCGCCGTCCCACGGGGTCCAGAGCCGTGACAGGCTGGGGGAAGTCCTCCGGGGGAATGCTCAGCCGCAGGGTCACCTGCACCTCGCCATCGGAGAGGCGGACACGGTCATGGTCGCCGCCGAGAAGGTGGGTGAGGGTCACCGGCCCCCGGGCGGCGCGCAGGAAGCCCGCCAGCGCCCGATGCGAAACAACCAGATCCGCAGGACCGGTGGTCTGGGCGTCGAGATCCAGGGCGAGGGTCATCGTTAGATCGGTGGCCTCCAGCGTAACCTGGTTGCTCTTGAACCGGATCCGCACGCAGCCCAGGGCCGGGATGGTGTTCCAGCGCTGGACGACGCGCGCGAGGCGATTGGCGGCCAGGCGGAGCTCGGCGAGGGCGACGGTGGCGCTGACGCCGTCTGAGCTCTCCGGGGCGGGCGCGGCGGCGCGGGGCATCTGGTGCAACATGGCGGGTCCTTTCCGGTGGTGGTGTCAGGAAGTCAGAGACAGGCGGGCAGGGCGCGCGCCTCGGCCAGGGTCTCGCGGGCACGGGTGATCCAGGCAGCGATGGCCTCGGCCTCGGAGGGGCCGCTGGCGGGGATCCGGTAGAGGGTGAGGACGGCCCGACCCGTGGGGGTGACGCGGAAGACGCCGCCGCCCTCCAGGGCGGCACAGACGACGGCCTCCTGCAGCACCGTGCCGCTGAGCGGGGCCAGGCGGTCGAGGAAGGCCGCAAGGCCGTGCAGGTCGAGAAGGCGCCCGGTCATGCGGGCCCCCCGGCGATCAGCACCAGGGCGGCGGTGGTCAGCAGCCAGCCGCAGAGGGCGAGGGGGAAGAGGCTCATGCGCCGTCCTCCTCGATCAGGGCGCCTTCGGGGACCTCCTCGCGGGCGGCCAGGTGCAGCA
This sequence comes from Pseudooceanicola aquaeponti, assembly GCF_050897975.1. Lineage (NCBI taxonomy): Bacteria > Pseudomonadati > Pseudomonadota > Alphaproteobacteria > Rhodobacterales > Paracoccaceae > Pseudooceanicola > Pseudooceanicola aquaeponti. The sequence continues at coordinate 140,240 of NZ_JBPAXY010000002.1, read as the reverse complement.
GGGCCTCTTGCGGGGCCAGATCCGCCGCCAGGGCCCGTCGCAGACAAGGCGCGTCCTCGGCCATCCCGCAGAGATCGGCCAGGGCGGTGCGCAGCCGGTCGGCCTCGCGCTGCGTGGCCTGGTGCGAGAGCAGCAGGATATAGGCGCGATCCCGGGTGTCGGAACCCGCCAGGGGCGTCCCGGCAAAGGCCGCCTCGGGCAGGGTGGTGGTCAGCTGCGCCAAGGCCTTCTGAAGGCTGACGTCGTGCATTGCGTGGGGGGTATGGGCGACAGGGGCGCTCATGCGGCGTCCTCCGGCCCCTGCCCGGCGGCGCGGCGGGCGATCAGGGCGCGGACCTTGCCGCGGCAGCACTCGGTGATGTCCAGGACCTCGGCCATCTCGGCAGAGAGCGGGGCCGGGCCGACCAGGTGGTGCGGGGTGAGGCGCGAGAGCCGCTCGGTCGGGATCGGGGTGCCGCGGGCGGCCTTCCGCGCGGCCCAGTCGGACCGCAGGCGCGCGCTTTCGTCAGGCGTCAGCATGAGAGCCTCCATCAAGGGGTGATGGGGGACGGTAGTCCGAAAAAATCAGACTGGTCAATCCTAAAGTCTGAAAAATTCAGACATACGGGTTTGGCTGGGGGTTGAGTGCGCGCACGGAAAGTGAGTACAAAAGGGGAACGATAGGGAATCGAACATGATACTGGCGCGCTTCGTTCGCGCGCTCCGGCTGCTCGGGGTGGACGTGAATTGGGTGTTTGACCCTGCTACTCGCTGGCTTTTTGGGCCGCGTCCGCCAGCTTCGCCTGCACGTTCGGGTGAAGGTGGGCAAAGTCGCCGTGGAAGAGGAAATTGAAGTCGATGCCGTGTGCGCGGTAAAAGTACCTTGCGACAGAGATAGATGGGGCGCCCCTTGTCTCCTGCGAGTGGTACGTCTGTTTCGCTAGGCCGACGGCGTCGGCGACCTCTTTTTGGGTGAGGCCGGTCGACAGTCTGGCGGCAATGAGGCGCAGGCGAAGGGCGTCGTTGGACGTATCGCCAAGCAGGAAGATCTTTTCGAGCTCTTCGTGTGTCATGGCGCCTGTATCTGGCTTGGTCCGAATTTTTGGAACCGATTTTCGTCGGACTATTGACAGTCTGAAAAATTCAGACCAAATCTCGCGTATGAGTTATGCATCCCGAGAACTGGTTCGAGATCTCGGTGGGTATCGCACCGTAGCGATCCGGCTGGGGATTTCGGCGAACACACTTCATAGCCACATGATGGCGCCTGCGCTGCCTGCGAAGTTCTTTGTCGCGCTTCGTGCCCTCGCTGTTGAGAAAGGGCTACCGGAACCGGCTCACGGGCTATTCTCTTTCGTCGATTTACGCCGTGAGAAGTTGCCGAGCGACGATCCAGGGGACGCCGCATGACGTGCTCATCCCTCTCTGGCTCCAAACCTTTCGCTGGCTTTCTCCATGCTCTGGTTATGCCGGTGTCTCTGTCTTTCTTCCAGAAAACGGGGTTTCGCGATGAGCGGTGAGATCGCGGTGTACCAGGGACCCGCGGTGCGGGCGCTGTTCAAGCAGCTGGTGCGGGACTTCGGCGGCGTGGATGCGGCGGCGGCCCTGCTGGGCTGTGCCAAGGGCACGATCTCGCGCGAGGTCAACGGCGGGCTGCCGGTCTCGATCGCCCACTTCTGCGGGCTGGAGGATGCGCTGGAGCGCTTCCCGATCACCTCGATGCTGGCCGACCGCCGGGCGGCCCGCCAGGTCCGCCAGGAGGTCAACGACCTGGTGCTGCGCGTGGTGGCCGAGAATGGCGACGTGTCCAACGCCGCCGTCGGCCTGCTCTGCGCGGGCGATGTCGAGGGCGTCATGAAGGAGCTGCGCGAGTCCATCGCGGCCTCGCAGCAGTTGCTGGCCCGCCTCGAGGACGAGGCCGCCGCATGAGCGCCCCTCTCGCATATCCATCCCGCCGACGGGCGGGGCATCGTCGCGGGGAGGGCGCCTTCGTAGGCGGCGCGCTCCCTGCGCCGATCCTCCTTCATACGAACCACTCACGGACCCCGGCACAGGCGCCGGGCCGTGCGGAGCGCCAGCTGTCGGGCAGGGCAGGGCGCTCCCTGGTGCGGAGGGCCCATGTCCTCCAGGCCCTCCGCGCCCCCTGTTTCCCCGGACCTTGTCTGGCCGCCCCGCGGGACCGCGCGGCCGTCCGGGGCGTCGTGGTCCCGCTTCTGTCCCCGACTGGGGGCGCGTCCCACCCGGCGCGCCCCGCTTTTCCAAAGGGGACAGCGACATGAGCTTTGCCGCCTCTACCGCTGTCATGCAGCGCCGGATCGAGGCGCCGGACAGTCTCGATGATTTTCCGACACCGCCCTGGGCCACGCGGGCCCTCTGCGAGGTGCTGACGGGCGAGGGCTATGACCTGGCGCAGATGTCGGCCTGGGAGCCCTGCTGCAACCGGGGCCACATGGCGCGGCCCCTGGCCGAGGCCTTCGGCTCGGTCTTCGCCTCCGATGTCATGAATTACGGCTGGCCGGGGCAGCAGGCTGTCGCGGATTTCCTGATCGACTGGGCGCAGGACGTGCCCGAGGTCGACTTTGTCATTACCAATCCGCCGTTCCGCCTGGCCGCCGAGGTCATCGCCCGGGGGCTGGAACGCGCGCGGCGCGGGGTGGCGGTCTTCGTCCGCACCGCCTTTGTCGAGGGCGTGAGCCGCTATGAGACCCTGTTCCGGGATCAGCCCGAGGCGCTGGTGCTGCCCTTCGTGGAGCGCGTGGTGCTGTGGCGCGGGGTGCTGCTCGACCCCGAGGTGCCGGTCTGGCGCGAGGGGCCGGACGGGACCGGGCGCGCGGAGCGGCCCACCAGTGCCACCTCCTATTGCTGGCTGGTCTGGCTGAAGGGCCGGGACGGCCCGACGGTGCTGCGGCGGATCCCGCCCTGCCGTCCGCGGCTGACCCGCCCCGGCGACTATCCGGCGCTGCCCGCACATCTGGCGCCGCCGCTGAGCGCGGCGCCCTCGCTGCCGCTGACCCTTGAAGACCAGAGCCCTAGGAGGCCCGCATGGACATCGTGACCGCAGAAGAGCGCCGTCTGATCGACGAGGCGCTGGAGCGTATTCCGGAGGAGAAGCGGCGCATCCCCACGGGGGTGAGCGGCATGGACCGGGACTATGTCTGGGATCCGAACACCAAGTCGCTCATCACCCGGAACGAGGCCTTCAAGGGCGGCTTCCGGACGATGCCGCGCCCGCAGGGGCCGACCCTGGCGGACCGGCTGAAGGATCGCGAGATCGCCCAGGACATCAAGGACGGGCTGAGCATCAGCGAGATCATGCTGCTGCGCCACACGGCACGTCAGCGCATCCAGCGGGTGGCGCGCGAGGATGGGCTGGAGATCGCCCGCCCGAAGCCGGTGCCGCTCCGGGGCGGGCGTGAGAAGTCCGTCTCGGGGGATGACGAAGAAATCACCCGGAAGATCCTGGCCCTGGTCGATGGCCAGCGGGGCCTGACGGAGATCGCCCGCCTGGCGGGCTGCCACAAGGACGCGGTGCGCCTGCGCCGGGATCGGCTCAAGCTCGATATCCCCGCAGCAAAGCGGAGGAAAGTCGCGTGAGGCAGGCGAGCTCGGGGTGTGCGACAATTGACCTGAATAGGGGGCGTGGTAGCCTTCCTCCTGTCCCGGCTGTCTCGGTTGGTCGGACCGTTGCCGCTGCACCTCCAGGCTGTGCGGTGACGGGGCGCGATGGTTCCACGAAAGCGGCAGCCATCGCGCCCGCCAGGGAGGCCGCAAGGGGCTCTGTCGTCGTCGCTGCCCGACGTGAAGGTGGGGGCGCACCATGCGTGCGGTGACCAGTGCCGGGTCGGTGCTGCGCGCCGTCGAGACCGACGATCTCGAGGAATACCCGCTGTCGGGCCAGGAGCGCCTCGACAGCCATTACTTCATCGCCTGGCATCACCGCCGCTGGCTGAACTCCGAGATGCGCCTGAAGGCCACGGAGGAGTGCCGGGCGCTCTACTTCGACCTGATCTGCATCGCCCAGGAACAGAACCCGATCGGCACACTGCCCGCGGACACCGAGCAGCTGGCCAAGCTCCTGGGCGTTGATCAGGGGCGGCTGCAGCGGCTTTGCGAGGGCAGCTTCGGTCCGCTGCACAAGTGGCGCCCCTGTCTCTGCGAGGGCGTGGTTCGCCTGTATCACCCGATGGTGCTGGAGGTCGTCACCGATGCCATCGCGCGCAAGCACGACAACCGGGCGCGCAACGAGGCGGGCAACGCGATGAAGCGCCGCCAGCGCCTGCGCAGCGCCATCGCGGGCTATCACGTCGATCTGGCGGCCAATGACGCGGCCATCCTGTGGATGGATGAATGGCTCACGGAGCAGGGCTGCGGCTATCGCGGCGCCTCCTGGATCGAGCGCGCCATCGGCGCCTGGTCCGATCATCAACTTCACATGCACACGCGGGGCGGCAGGCAACTGTCCTGAACTGTCCGGTGGACAGTGTCGGAAGTGTCCACCGGACAGTTCGGACAGTGTCCTGGACACTTTCAAACTGTCCGCTCCGATAGAGACATGGACAGAGACATCAGAAGACACAGGACGTTGCGCGGACAGTTCGAGCAGGATGCCTGTGGATAAGTCGGACCTTGGCTGAGAAAGGGCGAGAGGATGCGGATCGAGCAGGATCAGGATCACGAGACGAAGCGGGACCGGGTGCGCCGGTTGTTGCTGGGGCCGCTGGAGGGGATCGGATTCCGCTTCCCCAAGACGGTGGAGCCGGGCGAGGCGCAGAAGCGCCTCGACCGCCTGGCGGATGAGCTGGGCTACATGAGCGACGCCAACCTGCGGCGGCTCTTCGAGGCGATGCGCTCGAAGGGCGAGGGCCGGGCCCGGGACTTCTGGCCCAGCCATGCGGCCTTCGTCGCCCTGGCGCAGGTGGCGCAGCCGCGCCCGCTGGAAGAGATGCCCGGGCTGGCTTCCTGGTTCGGCAGCGCGGCGGGCCGCGCCGCTCTGGCCGAGGGGCGGCTGGTCGAGGAATACCGCTGGTGGCTGTCGAAGCACCGCCCGCCGTTGAACCCGCAGGAACGCCGGATCATCGCGGACCGGGCCGGGGCGGCGCAGTCGAAGGTCGCCCGCCTGCGCGAGCGCCTCGGCCTGCGGCTGCCGGTGGATGCGGCGGACCGCGAATGGCTCCACGCCTATGAGGCACACCAGGACGCGGCACGGGATCTCGTCCGCCGCGGCCAGCAAGCAGAGGGGCAGGCGGCATGACCATGGCGATCCGACACCGGCCCCGGGGCCTCAGCAGCGCGGCGCCGCGCGACGTCAGCATCCTGCAGCTTCTCGACTGGGCGTTCCAGAAGGAGAAGATCCGCATCGACTTCGACCAGGGCGCCACTGAACGACCGCAGGGCGCGCTCAAGGGCTATGGCATGGAACACATCCTGATGCGCCAGGCGGAGCTTGGCTGCCGTGTTCAGGGCGGCGGCACGTCTGAGCCGCATCCCGACGCGGACGCGGTGGCCGATGCCCTGGCGCAGCTGCCCGAGGGCGTGGGAGGTCGGCGCATGGCGCTGGTGATCGCGGATCTCTGCCGCGCGGGCGAAACCCTGGGCTGGGGCTCGGACCTCGCCCCGCAGGTGCAACCCGTGGACTGGCGGCAGACGAAGCACGGGCGCTTCGCGGTGACTGAGAGCTGCGGCAAGGCGCGCTACACCAGCCGCGGGAAGCTGCGCGAGGTGGATCTGCGCTGCTGCCCGGTCACGATCGAGAACCACCCCCGGGACCAGGCGCGGGCCCGGCGGGACTACCTGCTGTGGTGGGATGCGCTCATGACCCTGCGCGATCACTTCCGGATCTACGGCGGGCTGACCGCGCACCAGGTCACCGAGGCGCTGCCGCCGATGAAGCCTTGGGAAGGGGAGAGGGCCAGGCGGGCGGCCTGAGGGGATCTAGGTCGAAACTGTGAGGCGATAGGGCCGGGGCGGATGCCTCGGCTCTTCGCGTTCTCAAGTCAGATCGACAGCGCCTCCAGCTCCAAACCTGCGGCAAGCGCATCGTGAAGCCACTTGGGCTTGCGGCCCTTGCCGGTCCAGGTGAGCGAGGCATCCTCGGGGTGCTGGTACTTGGGGGGCAACTTGGCGCGTTGCTTGACGCTTTCGGAGGTAAGTTCGTCGAGGGTGTAACCCAGATCATGCGCCCGGGCCGCCAGGATCGCGCGGGCGTCGGCTATGCGGCGACCCTCGAAGGTGGAGATGGCCCTGGCGACCCGGCGTTCCAGTTTGCGCAGCTCTGCCAGCGAAAGGGAGCTGAGGTCGATATCGCGGTGTTGCGTCATGGGCTTCATCCTTAGGTGATGGACAAGGACGCTAAACATGCTGAGCCGAATGGCAATGGGAAGTTGGCTGGGGTCGAGGGGGCGAAGTTCAGCCTAACGGCTTTGCCAGAAAAGCAGACGTTGCCACGGCTAGGGTTGTGTGACCGCTTTGCGCAGGGAGCTGTCATTGCTGCCGGGCCCCCTGGGTGTCCGCTATGCCCAGGAAGCGGACATGGCACTCGACAGGGGCGCACCTGAAGCGGCTATCGCTATCGGCACTTTCCGGACACCTAGGCGCGGGCCCCATGCTGTATTGCAGTTTACAGAAGCGGCCAGTTGTGCATCACGAAGGGCATTCTTTTGGGTTGGTGGGCGGCGGCGTTGATGGGCGAATTCGACCTGAACTAAACCCGATCGAACTGCTAGATTCTCGGCATTGTCACATCCGCAGACCAGAAACCAGTATCCCTCGAGGCGGCGTTCAGCTAGATCGCCGTAGAAACATCACAACTTCTGTCAACAATGCACGGCATCAATTCCCAGACCGAGCTAGACTTAGATCGTGCCTTGGGGCTGAATGGTATCTAGCTGTGCCTTGTGCCAAGCAAGCGGAATGAAGGAGTTTGAAGTGTCCCGTTGGTCTGACGAATTTAACAAACACCCTATCCATCAACTTTTGGACGAAGCCGACGAGTGCATAGCCGTAGAAGTCGATGACACTGATGCTGAATTTGAGGGTGAACGGCGGCGGCTAAAGAACGTGCTGGGGACTTTGCGTGCTGTAGTGGCGGGGTTGGATCCAGATTTTTATCCCAAGCAGTCGTTGGATCAGATTCACCAGCACTTTAAGGGCCATGTGTTGAACCAATTGAAAGCGTTCTCGGAGCAAAAATCGATAGTCCAACTACGAACCGCGAACGATAACGCTACGAGTTACGCACCGCAGATTTTCAATATTGCAGCCATGTCGCGGCCTCAGGAGGCACAACAGGCTGTCGCAAACGCTCAAGATGCGTTCACATCATTTTCAGCCTCGATGGAGGCAGAGGCAAAAGAGACAAGCCAGCGGCTCTCGACGAATGAGGCAGAATTAGCTGCAGTCAGTGAAAAAGCTGCGGCCTTGGACCAGAAACTGAGCCGTCTGGATGCGTCAGCAATCGAGAAGCTTGCAGAGTGGCAAGATGAGTTTACTGAGAAGCAAACGACACGCGCAGAGGAGCATTCCGCCGCGCAGATTGAACGTGAGAAGAAATTCTCAGAGAACCTAAAGGCACAAATAGAGCTGTTTGAACAAGGTCGGCTCGATGCCATCGCCAAACAGATGGCGCTCTTCGACACCTCTTTTGAAGACTTTAAGAAGTCGGCGGAAATCGCAAGGCGTGAAATTAAAGGAAATCAAGTAGCGATTCGACAGCTACATGACTTGGTGACCGATGAAACAGTCACGGGGGGATATCACAAAAGCTCGAAAGACGAGGGGAGAGCCGCGAATTTTTGGCGGTTTGCGTCCATCGTATGCCTCCTGGCCACTGCAATTTGGCTTGCCTATAAAGTCAATCATGGGTTCGAGGCTTTAGAGAACGGTGGGGTAAATTGGCCCGACCTGATTACCGCATCGTCTCTTACAGCTATTTTCCTCTATGCCGCGGGCTATACGTCTCGCCAATCCAAGATGCACCGCGATAACGAGACGTTGCTGCGCTCTTATGCACTTGAAACACAAGCCTTAGACCCATTCATTGCAAGCCTGAGCTCGAAGGAACAACAGGCGATCAAAGCTGAGCTGGTCCGGCGCATGTTTGGACAGCAGAACGCGAATGGTAGCACCGAATCTGCTAAGTTAGACGACGGGACGTTAAAGACCTTGGTGGATAAGGTTTCGGACACCCTTAGTGAGGCGGTGAGCAAAGTCGTGGATAAAGGCTGATAGGTCGGGCCATCTTTATGTTGCTAGTGTCTTCAGTCAAATAATGCTCTTCGGGTGGATAGAGCGTAGATCGTCCGATTGAATAAAAGGGCCGGATTTTGCTTGGCCGAACGGACTGCAGCGAAACCTCGACTGCCCATTAACGGCTACTCTTAGCAACGGCGCAAGGTCTGCTCCATAATGAATTCTGATCCGACCCGACAGATTATTGTTCTCTATCACCAGACACGCTACCTTCGGCGGGCCAGTGATGCGGAGCTTGAGCAGCGGCTTGCGGACATCGTGAACAATACCGTGCGCGTCGGTGTTGACGCGCTGATTGTCCCGGTGAAGGGGCAGACGTTCGCTGAGTTGTGCCTTCGGTTGACAGAATGTACGGAAGAGCTTCGCATAAGGCATGGGATCTACTCGGCCAAATTCACGGGTAGGCCATTCAAGGAGATTCTGCCATTCGATGAACCACGCCGGGCAAGGATCAAACGAGCTGCACAGCCGTTCTCAGCCGCTCCCCCACGCTGCCTCCTTCGGTTCGGACGGCTCGACCACATGCAGGGCCTGTACAACGAAGGCGAGTTGATGATCCAACCGGCGAAACGGTTCATGGACTCAGATATCTTCGCCGTTCAGGACGATGAATGTTCGATAGAGGTCAAGGGCATCCTTTCCACTGAGGAAGTCCGTCGCGTGGTTGCCAACCCGCAAGACGTGCCAGACGAAGAGCGTGACCATGTTATTAACATACGATTGAACATTGACGGCTACGGTCTGTACTGCTTGGGGAAGACACCTGAGCTTCGGATGATTGCAGACTGGGGTGCGACAGGCGCGGTGATCATCAACCATCCTGCGGAGTTCGAGAAACGGTTGCTCTGCGCAGTTGGACAGCAGTTCCCCGGTGCGCGATCCTACTTCGCAGATGTGAACTATCTGGACCCATATTTCCCGCCCCCTGGTGTCCCTAACGTGGCCAAAACGAAGCACTTCCGGTACGCATATCAAGACGAGCGCCGACTTATAGTGCAGGGGGCTGATGTGGGGGGAGGGAAGCTCGTTCGCATGGGGCCACTGCACGACATTGCCACCATGGTTCATTTGGACATTTCCTGAGATGAGTTGAAGATGGTTCTGCGTTTTTTGCAGGCACCGCCGATTTCAAACACAGCTAATAGCCCCCTGCTCGACATCTCCGCAGTCGCGAGCAGGCGGCATATCCGCTTACGCAGTGTATAAAGGATGAGCTTGCGTCTGCCGCGAAAGTCGCCTTCCCGTCGGTAGTTCCGGCGCCTGCGGCCATGCTGCGCATGGCACTAATGTCGCGGAAGGGCTGGAAGCCGACATTCGCCGCACCTGGCAAGAACGACTGCTATGGGCTGCTGGCTGCCCTACCTGCACCACGATTGAGGGCGCGGCGGGCAACTAGTTCGACCGCAACGATACGCGACTGCCAAGCCTTCACGCATCAAGATTTTTCCAACATCCACGCCGTCCACTAGCAACGTCCCGCACTGCCGGCCGAAATTGCACTGATCGGTGCCTTCGGTGCCGGGCCTGCAAGAACAGGAAACTCGCCTAAACTCGATCGCCCCAGCACCCCGCACAAGCTGGACCAAACGCGCAGTCGCACGCTGCCCGGCTTTAAGCTCCGCATCGCACGACGGTCTCCAAGTTTCAGGCGCATTGAAACCGACAAGCCGGACGTTCGCATCTTGGCCTCTTATGTCGACTGTGTCGCCGTCTATTACACGTACATCACTGGCGCGAAGTATACGCCCTGCCGACGAGGATGAGGTCACGGCCGCGCCTTTCGAGGAAAGGAGCCTTGATGCCATCCAGCCAGTTCCAAGGCTAGATACTATTTGCGTCCAGCCGCCTTGCTGTCCAACTGCTCGCACCTGCGTGCCTTCTGTCAGGACGCCCATCACATCCGTAGATGTTGATGGCCCCACACGTTGATTGACCCGCGATCCTGTGACGTACAGGAGTTCGGCACTACTTGCCTGTGGTGTCGATGCTACCTTCGGACGATAGTTTGCAGGCCCTGTCGATCCTGATTCAAATAACGAAGCGACCAGCCCGAAAAGTCCCAACACCAAGACAATAGGCAACATGACTTGCCGTTGCGCACGCCGTATAGCCCGTCTTGGGGCCGTGGCTGCACGAGCAATAGACATCGGACGCGCCTTCGGTCGGGAAGGCCTTGGGGTTTTGGCCCAGCTATTGCGATCCGTCCGAGGTTTGGGCGACGTAGTTGGCCCCTCACGATCCAGCTTTAGTATCCTTTGCAACGTTTTGAACTGAGCAGCGCTCAAGCGCGTCTTGGTCCCATACCGATTGAACCGTCGAGCCATATTGTTGAGAAAAGACATTTCCCAATCATTCGACGGACCAGCAGCTAACCGTTCAGCTATGCGAGCCTTGATTAGCTCTGTACGTTCGGGCGAAAATGGCATTGAGGGATAAGACCGGAAACAAATTGCGCGACATCAAGAGACTAGCAAGAGTACCGCGTGGTGCAATCCCGCACCATTCGCTGGTGCTGAGTATCCGCTGTGTCATCGCGGTGACGAAGGAGTGTTAGACAGATTGCTCCACTAACTTCTACGCCGGTCTCAGGCCATATTTGTGTTGTTACAGCTTATGTGCCCGCCTTTAGAGCCAGTGCCTGGCGTCATGCTGCGTCTTGCGCGGATGTCGCGTTCGGGCTGGCTGCGGTCATTCGCTGCACGGTGCATGAACGTCCGCTCCAGCGCTCGCCCCCCCCCCCCGGGGGTACCCTGAAAATCAGGGCAAAATGCTCCTCACCGGTGGGCTAATGGGAACATTCGTGCGCGGCTAATTGGAGAAAAAAGCCCACCTTGTGACCTTGGCAAGGTCATGTCCTGATCACGCTTTGAGGCCGCGTGTGTCCATGAGACGCAACGGCAGGCTCTGTGTCGGGAAGAGGTCCAGCTTTCCCCTGTGCCGAGCTGCAGGTCGCCCCCAGCAGATCCGCTACGCCCGACAGCTCGTCCTTTCATAGGGTGATCCTATTGGCCTCGATGCGCGTCGTCAGCTGCACCGGGGCAAAGGCCGCCATGACTACGGTAGACAGCAAGGCGAAACTGGCCCGCTTTCTCGTCAATTTCATCTCTGCTGAACCCTGCGGTGTCGGCATTCGGACTCTTGGGGGGTCAGGCTGCGAAAGGAGTCAATTCGCCGCAGGATGACGTTCCGGAAAGCGATGACGCTCCCCATGCGGATAGGCACGGGGAGCGTCCTTAGTGCAGGTCTCGGGTCTCGCTTCGCTTACTCGGCTGCGAACTGGTTCATCGTGTTGGCCGCGCCGCCCGCTTTCAGCGCGCGTTCGCCCGACACCATTTCCTTGAAACTGTCGCCCAGGTCCGAACCGACCTCGTGCTGGTGCTTCACCGCCGAGATGCCGCGACGGATCTCTTCGCGCTGCACGGTGCCGACATAGGCCAGCATCTTGTCCTCGCCGAAGTAGCCGCGGCTCAGTTCGTCCATCGACTTGGCGGTCAGGTGGAAGGTGGGCAGGGTGATCAGGTTGTGGAACACGCCCGCCTGGGTCGAGATATCATGCTGGAAGCGGCGCAGCCGGTTGTCGGCTTCGATGCCCAGCTCGGTGGCGTCGAAATCGGCCTTCATCAGCTCGTTGCCTTCGGGGTAGTCGTCCGCGGCGATCTTGCCTTCGGTGATCCATTCGGACCGCACCTGTTTGCGCAGGTTCAGCGTCCAGTTGAAGGAGGGCGAGTTGTTGTAGGTCAGCTTGGCATTCGGCACGACCTGGCGGATCTCGTTCACCATCGAGGCGATTTCCTGCACGTTCGGCGTGTCCGTCTCGATCCACAGCAGGTCGGCCCCGCCTTCGGTCAGCGAAGCGACGCAATCCTCGATCACCCGTGCCCGGCCGGTGCCCGGCTGGAACGGGAATAGGCCGTTGGGAAGGCGGGCGGGCTTGACGAATTCACCGCCCTGATACAGCGCCAGTTCGCCCTCGTGGATTGGATTGGCCTCGGTGATCGGTTCGGTCTTCAGCCACTTGATATACTGCGACGCCAGATCGCCCGGAGCGGTGCTGACCGGGACCTTCTGGGTCAGACCTGCGCCCAGGCTGTCGGTGCGGGCCACGATCACGCCGTCGTCGACGCCCAGTTCCTCGAAGGCCAGGCGGCAGGCGCGCAGCTTCTCGATGAAATCCTCGCGCGGCACGGTGACCTTGCCGTCCTGATGGCCGCATTGCTTGGCATCCGACACCTGGTTCTCGATTTGCAGGCAGCAGGCCCCGGCCTTGATCAGTTCCTTGGCCAGCAGGTAGGTGGCGTGTTCGTTGCCGAAGCCTGCGTCGATATCGGCGATGATCGGCACGACGTGGGATTCGAAACCGTCGATGGCCTCGATCGCCCTGGTCTCGGCGGCGGCATCCCCGGCGGCGCGAGCGGCCTTCAGATCCTTGAAGAGGTCGTTCAGGGCCACTTCGTCGGCCTGGCGCAGCGAGACATAGATCTCTTCGATCAGGTCGGCCACGGCGGTCTTTTCATGCATCGACTGGTCGGGCAGATGGCCCCAGGTGTTGCGCAGACCGGCGACCATCCAACCCGAGAGGTAGACATAGGCGCGCTTGGTGGTGCCGCGCAGGCGCTTGACGCTCTTGATCATCTGCTGGGCGTGGAAGCCGGACCAGCAGCCCAGAGATTGGGTCGACAGGGTCGGGTCGGCATCATAGGCGGCCATGTCGGCACGCATCACCGTGGCCATGTCGCGGGCGACATCCAGGTGGGTGTTGTAGGTGTTCTGAAGTTTCAGCTGCACGATGTCGTCGATGCCGACGCCGCCTGCGGTGCGGCCCGAGGGGTAGCGCGCTTCGGCTTCGGCGCGCAGCTCGGCGTAGGGTTTGCGGTTTGCCATGTCATATCCTCTTTCAGACGTGGGAGCGAAGGGGACGCGCCGGGGCGCGCCGGTGTGGAAGTCTTCGGCAGGGTGGGGCCCACCGAAGGGCGACAGGATGCGGGGCAGGTCCATCATGCGGCCGGTCAGTCGAAGGCGTTCAGCACGTCATAGGCCGGGCCGGTGATGAATGCGGGCGGCTCTTCGGCGGTCACCGCCTCTTGCAGGATGCGGGCGGCCGAGGCGTAGTGACCGCGGTGGAACCCGGTGGCGCCCAGGCGATCGAGGGTGGCGCGGATCTCTTGCTGGAGCATCTCGCCGAACCAGGCGGCGGTGGCGGTGCGGGTCCCGCCCGCGTCCAGCGTCACCGCGACGCCATGGCGGATCCATTGCCAGAGCTGCATCCGGCTGATCTCTGCCGTGGCGGCATCTTCCATCAGGTTGTTGATCGGCACCGCGCCCCGACCGCAAAGCCATTGCGACAGGTAGTCCAGCGCCACTGAGAGGTTTTCACGCATCCCGGCCTCGGTCACCTGGCCGCTGTGCGGCACCAGCAGGTCATCGTTGGCTACGCGCGGATGCTGGCGCGGGATCTTGATCTGGTTGTCACCGGGCATGGTGGCGTCGAAAACCTCCATCGCCACCGGCACCAGATCCGGGTGGGCGACCCAGGTGCCATCGTGGCCCATGTCGACCTCGCGCTGTTTGTCGGCGCGCACCTTTGCAAAGGCAGCGGCATTGGCGGCCTCGTCGCCCTTGATCGGGATCTGCGCCGCCATGCCGCCCATGGCGTGGATGCCGCGCCGATGGCAGGTCTGGACCAGGCGCGCGGCATAGGCGGCGAGAAAGGCGCGATCCATCGTCACCTCGGCCCGGTCGGGCAGGACGTGGCCGGGGTGCGCGCGCAAGGTCTTGATGTAGCTGAAAATGTAGTCCCAGCGACCGCAGTTCAGCCCGGCGATGTGATCGCGCAGCTCCCAGATGATCTCGTCCATCTCGAAGGCGGCGCGCAGGGTCTCGATCAGCACGGTAGCCTTGATCGTGCCGGGGGCGAGGCCCAGGTGCTCTTGGGTGAAAAGGAAGATCTCGTTCCACAGCCGCGCCTCGCGGTGGTTCTCCAGCTTGGGCAGGTAGTAGAAGGGGCCGCGACCGCTTTCGGCCAGCGCCACGGCGTTGTGGAAGGCGTGCAGGCCGAAGTCGAACAGCGCGGCAGGCATCGCGGCGCCGCCGATCAGCACGTTGGCCTCTTCCAGGTGCAGCCCGCGCGGGCGGACGATCAGCACCGCGGTATCGGCGTTCAGGTGGTAGCTTTTGCCGCTGCGAGGGTCCTCGTGGGTCAGGGTGCCGTCGCGATAGTCGATCATGTTCACCTGACCGGCGATCATCGTGTCGAAACGCGGTGCCGAGGCATCCTCGAAGTCGGCCATGAAGACCCGTGCCCCGGAATTCAGCGCGTTGATCATCATCTTGCGATCGACGGGGCCCGTGATCTCGACCCGGCGGTCCTGGAGCGGGGCGGGTACCGGGGCGGCTTCCCAGTCACCGGCACGGATCTCGCGTGTCTCGGTCAGGGATTCGGGCAGCTGGCCCGCATCATAGGCGGCCTGGCGGATGCGTCGGGCGCCCAGAAGGGCCCGGATTTGCGGCGCAAAGGCGGCGTTCAGCGCGTGCAGGAAGGCCAGGGCCTCGGGCGTCAATACGCGGTCGGCGCCGGGCGCGTCGCGCAGCACCAGCGGCGCGGCCTCTGCGGAAGAGATGTGATCAAGTGACATTGGCTGAGCCCTCCGATGGTGGTGCGGGACGAAGCTGCCCGACACCCGGTTCGTAATGTCACCCTAGTAATGTCATCTTGCATGTGCATTATGTATCTGAAATTAAAGGGTAATCCTGTAAGTCTTGTCAGGATGCTCCGCCGCATTTTGTAAGGTTGTCACGATGGCGAAACGCACAGAGAAGCTGATCATCGGCCAGCGCCTGAAGGTCCTGCGCAAGTCGCTGGGGCTGACCCAGGCGCAGATGGCGGAAGAGTTGGGAGTTTCTGCCAGCTACATCACGCTGATCGAATCCGATCAGCGCCCGGCCTCGGCCAAGCTGCTGATGCGGCTGGCGCAGGTTTATGACCTGAACGTGGGCGAGCTGGCGCCGCAGGTGAATGCGCAGCTGGCCTCGGATTTCGATTCTGCGCTGAAGGATCCTGCGGTCGAGGCGGCGGGCGTCACGCGGGCCGAGGTCGAGGCGGTGCTGCAATCGGCGCCCGGTGTGGCCGCCGCGCTGGTGCGTCTGCACAACAAGCTGTCCGAATTGCAGATGAGCGCCCATGCGGAAGAGAACCCCCTGACCGACCGCAACAAGGTCGAGGTGCTGGGCCAGATCGCCCGCCCGGTCGAACGGGTGCGCGACTGGTTCTATGGTACTGGCAACTACATCGACGTGATTGACCGCCTGGCCGAGGTGCAGGCCGAAGAGATGGGCCTGACCCGGTCCGAGCCGCATGTCGCCTTGACCGAACGTCTGGCGCAACATGGCCTGCGGGTGCGCATCCTGCCCGGCGAAGTGATGGGTGGCGCCCTGCGGCGCTATGACCCGCACCGGCGCGAGCTGATGCTGTCGGAACTGCTGGGGCAGGCCAGTCGTCGCTTTCAGATGGGCGTTCTTCTGGCCCGGCTGGAGCACGAAGAGCTGATCCGCGCGACCCTGGCCGAGGCCGGTTTGACCGGCCCGGACGAAGAGGCCCTGGGCCGGGTCAGCCTGTTCAACTATTTCGCCGCTGCCCTGCTGATGCCCTACAGCCGCTTCCTGAAGGCCTGCGAGGCGGAACGCTATGACATCGAACTGCTGTCGCACCGCTTTGGCACCAGCTACGAACAGACCGCGCACCGGATGTCGAACCTGCAACGGCCCGAGGCGCGGGGCATTCCCTTCTTCTTTGTGCGGATCGACCGGGCGGGGAACGTGTCGAAACGCTTCAGCGCCGGGCGCTTTCCCTTCTCACGCTTCGGCGGCACCTGTCCGCTGTGGAACATTCATGGTGCGTTCGAACAGCCTGACCGCATTCATTGCCAGATGATCCGGATGCCCGAGGGCGCGCGGTACTTCTCGATCGCGCGCACGGTGACCCGCGTCGGCGGCACCTTCGGCGCCCCGGCGCAGAAGCTGGCCATCGGGTTGGGCTGCGACGTCGCCTATGCGCCGCGCCTGATCTATGCCGACGGGATCGACCCGGAGAAGGCCGAGCCGACCGATATCGGGCTGAACTGCTATCTCTGCGAAAAGCGGAACTGCGCCTCGCGCGCCCAGGCCCCGATCAACCGGCGCCTGGCGCTGAACGAGCGGGAACGCAGCGTCGCGCTCTTCCGCTTCGAGGGAGAGTGAGCCGGGGGCCGGGACAGGACCGGGCAGGGGACAGGGCGACCCTGGCGGGCCGCCCTGTGCGGATCTGATTTGCCCTGATCGGTAGCGCCCTATGGCGCGCGCCCCGGGCCTGCCCTCAGGCCACCCAGTCCGGCGCGACGGAGGCGGCGATGCTCTTGTCCAGCGCCTCGAAGCTGCCCAGGCCGATGGTATCGTAGAGCGCCTGGCGCGTCTGCATTCGGGGCAGCATCGCCGTGGTGGCGCCGTCGCGGGCCAGAGCCGCGTAAAGCTCTTCCTGGGCCTTGTTGGCGACGCGCAGCGAGGAGACCGGCCAGATCACCATGTCATAGCCCAGCTCTTGGAACTCCTGCGCGCTCAGTGCCGGGGTACGTCCGAACTCGGTCATGTTGGCCAGCAGCTTGACCCCCGGCAGGGCGGCGCGCATTTGGCGGAACATCTCGACAGAGGTCAGGGCCTCGGGGAAGATCGCATCCGCCCCGGCCTCGACATAGAGGCGGGCGCGGGCGATGGCGCCTTCCATTCCTTCCGATGCGGCCGCGTCGGTGCGGGCAATTACGACCATGTCGCGCGCGGCGCGGGTGGCGGCGGCGACCTTGGCGGCCATGTCGGCGGCGGGGGCCAGTTTCTTGTCGTTCAGGTGGCCGCATTTCTTCGGCAAGAGCTGGTCTTCCAGATGCACGGCCCCTGCGCCCGCCTCTTCGAAACTGCGCACCATGTGCATCACGTTCAGCGCCTCGCCATAGCCCGTGTCGCCGTCCACCAGCAGGGGCAGCCCCGAGGCCCGCGCGATCTGGCGGATAAAGAAACAGACCTCGTCGACGGTGATGATGCCCAGGTCCGGCAAGCCCATCGAGGCTGTCATCGCCGCCCCCGAAAGATAGAGCGTGTCGAACCCGGCGGCGCGGGCCTGCAACGCGGCCTGGCCGTTGTGGACGCCCGGCAGGCGCAGGATGCCGGGCCGGGCGAGGGCGGCGCGAAAGCGGCGGCCCGCGCTGACGTCGGGCAGGTCATTGGCAAGCAAATAGGTCATGGGGTCACTCCGCTGCGGCTGCCGAAAGCGACAGGCCACGGCTGCCGCGGGGAAGGAAGGGGCGGTTTTCGGGGCCCACGTAATTGGCCGAGGGTCGGATGATCTTGTTGTCCTCGCGCTGTTCGATCACATGCGCCCCCCAGCCTGCGGTGCGGGCGATGACGAAGATCGGCGTAAACATCGCCGTTGGCACCCCCAGCAGGTGGTAGGAGACGGCGGAATACCAGTCGAGGTTCGGGAACATCTTCTTGGTGTCCATCATCACCGTCTCGATCCGTTCGGCGATGGCGAACATCCTTGGCGCGCGGGCCTCTTCGGACAGGCGGCGGGCGACCGATTTGATCACCACGTTGCGCGGGTCCGAGACAGTGTAGACCGGGTGTCCGAAGCCGATGACGACCTCCTTCGCGGCGACCCGTTCGCGTATGTCCGCCTCTGCCTCGTAGGGGTCGGAGTAGCGTTTCTGGATCTCGAAGGCGACCTCGTTGGCGCCGCCGTGTTTCGGTCCGCGCAGGGCGCCGATGGCGCCGGTGACGGCGGAATAGACGTCCGACCCGGTTCCCGCGATGGAGCGCGCGGTGAAGGTCGAGGCGTTGAACTCATGCTCGGCATAGAGGTTCAGCGTGGTGTGCATGGCGCGCACCTCGGCCTCGGTCGCGGGTCTGCCGTGCAGCAGGTGCAGGAAGTGGCCCGCGACGCTGTCGTCTTCGGTCTCGACCTCGATGCGCCGACCGTTCTGGGCGTAGTGATACCAGTAGAGCAGCATGGACCCCTGGCAGGCCACCAGCCGGTCGATGATGTCGCGCGCGCCGGGGCTGTTGTGATCGGCGGCCTCGGGCAGGGCGCAGCCTAGGGCTGAGACGCCCGACCGCAGAACGTCCATAGGGTGGGCCGCTGCCGGGATCGCCTCTAGCGTTTCGCGCAGGGTGCGGGGCAGACCGCGAAGGGCCCGCAACTTGGCCCGGTAAGCGATCAGCTCGGCGTCGCTGGGCAGGCTGCCGTGGATCAGCAGATGTGCCACCTCCTCGAAATCGCAGGCCTCGGCCAGATCGAGGATGTCATAGCCGCGATAGTGCAGGTCGTTGCCGCTTTGCCCGACCGAGCAAAGCGCGGTGTTGCCAGCCGTGACGCCCGAAAGCGCCACGGATTTCTTCGGTTTCTTGACGGGACCACTCATGATCTTTCCTCCTCAGGACCAGTCGAAAATGCCGCGCGGGCGGGGCGCGCCGAGCTTGTCTGTCGCGACAGTGAAGGTCAGCTGGCCCAGCTCGCCCGCACCCAGATCGGCCAGCCCTTCGGCAGCGGCCAGGAAGCGGGCCTGTTCCTCGGGTGTCAGCACCCCTTCGGACAGGGTCAGGAACTTCTGCTTGTACTGCGCGCGGGCGAAGGGGCGGGCGCCGTCGGGATGGGCGTCGGCCAGGGCCAGTTCGTCCACGATGCGTGAGCCATCATCCAGGGTGATGGTCACACGCCCGCCGAAGGCTTTCTCTTTCGGGTCGCGCGCGTGATAGCGACGGGTCCACTCGGGATCCTCGGCTGTCTCGATCTTGTGCCAGAGCGCCACCGTCTCGGGGCGCTGCGCGCGTTCGGGCGTATAGCTTTTCTCGTGGTGCCACCCGCCGTCTTCCAGGGCCACGGCGAAGATATACATGATCGAATGATCCAGCGTCTCACGGCTGGCGGTCGGGTCCATCTTCTGCGGATCCCCCGCTCCGGTGCCGATGACGTAGTGGGTGTGGTGCGAGGTCTCGATCAGGATCGAGCGCACCTTGGACAAATCGCCGATCTTCGGCCCCATGCGACGGGCCAGGTCGATCAGCGCCTGGCTCTGGTATTCCGCCGAATGCTCCTTGGTGTAGGTGTCGAGGATCGCGCGCTTGGCCTCGCCCGCCTCGGGCAGGGGGACGTGATAGACCGCTTCCGGCCCGCCGAGCAGCCAGGCGATGAAGCCGTCCTCGCCCTCCCAGGCCGGGCTGGGCGCCCCTTCGCCGCGCATCACCCGGTCCACCGCCTCGATGGCCATCTTGCCTGCAAAGGCGGGCGCATAGGCTTTCCAGCTGGAAATCTCGCCCTTGCGCGATTGGCGCGTGGTCGTGGTGGTGTGCAGCGCCTGCTGCACCGCCTGGAAGATGGTCTCGGTGTCGAGGCCCAGCAGGGTGCCGATGCCCGCAGCGGCCGACGGGCCGAGGTGGGCGATGTGGTCGATCTTGTGTTCATGCAGGCAGATGCCCTTCACGAGGTCGACCTGGATCTCGTAACCGGTGGCCAAGCCGCGCAGCAGCGCCGCGCCCGACAGACCGCAATGCTGCGCCACCGCCAGGATCGGCGGGATGTTGTCGCCGGGGTGGGAGTATTCGGCGGCTAGGAAGGTGTCGTGGAAATCCAGCTCGCGCACGGCGGTGCCATTGGCCCAGGCGGCCCATTCCGGGCTGACGCGCGAGGTGGCGTCCAGACCGAAGACCGTGGCGCCCGGCGCATAGGGGTGGCACAGGGCCTGCGCCCGGGCCGACGCGACGGGGCGGCGCGCGACCGAGGCAGCCGCGACGGCGGCATTGTCGATCACCCGGTTGATGATCATCTCGGCGACCTCCGCCTCGACCGCGACGGGGTCGGCGGCGACTTCGGCGATCTTCCACGCCAGCTGGTTTTCACGCGGCAGGTGTTCGGCGGATTTGTAGCTCCGCACTTCATGCAGTTTCACGGCTGTGGTCCTTTGTCGTTAGATCCTGTGCGATGGCCCGGGGCCGTCCGGCCGCATCCACCGCCACCATTTCGAACTGCCCCCGCAGGGCCGCCCGGCGCGTGCCGGTCGACAGATCCTCGGCCTCGGCCTGGACCTCGACCGACATCGACGTGCGTCCGACGCGCAGGACCTGGGCCTGCAGGTTCAGAAGCTCGCCCACCTTGACCGGTGTGGTGAAATCAACCCGGTCAGAGCGCGCCATGACCACCGCACCCCGCGCATGGCGGGTGGCGGCCACGAAGGCGGCCCGCGCCATCAGCGACAGGGCGTTGCCGCCAAACAGCGTGCCGTAATGGTTGGCCTGGTCGGGAAAGACCATTTCGACCATGTGCAACGGTGGTGTGGCGGGGTCTTGCATGGCGGCGCCCTCAGGTGGTTCGCAAACTTGGCAAGATCACCTTTTCATGGTGCGGGCGGGTCTATAAACTACTGAAAAGGCGTAGTTTTGCGAAGGGTCCGCTGTGGGCTTGCGAAGGTTGCGAAGGAGGGGGATGTGAAGAAGGCTTTCATGGGGGTGCGCCTGCGCCGACTGCGCGAGGAGCGGGGGCTGACCCAGGCGGCCCTCGCCCGGTCGCTGGATCTCAGCCCCAGCTACCTCAACCAGCTCGAGCGCAATCAGCGCCCGCTGACCGTACCGGTCCTGCTGAAGCTGAACGCCGCCTTCGGTCTGGACGTGCAGGTGTTCTCGGAGGCGGAAGAGGCGCGTATGTTGCCCGACCTGCGCGCCGCGCTGGCCGATGAAGGGGTCGAGGCCTCTATGGCGGAGATGCGCGAACTGGCCTCGAACATGCCGCAGATCGCCCGTGCGATCCTGTCGATGCAGTCGCGGTTGCACGAGGCGCAGGAACAGGTCGACCTTCTCAGCGGTCGGATCACCGGCGAGGTCAGCCCCGGCCCCGCGCCCTTCGAAGCGGTGCGCGACTATTTCTACCGACAGCGCAACTACATCCCCAGCCTGGACGAAGCCGCCGAGGCCATCGGGCGCGGCTATCGCCCCGGCAAACTGGCCGAGGGTCTGTCGGAGCGGCTGGCCGGGCGGCACGGGGTGCGCGTGATGCTGGAAGAGACACCGGGCCTGAAGCGGCATTTCGATGCGCAGGCCAAACTGCTGCGCCTGTCCAGCCGCCTCAGTCCGGCGCAATCGGCCTTCCAGATCGCTACCCAGCTGGCCTTTCTTGAACAGGGCGGCGAGATCGACCGGCTGACCGGGGGCGCCGGTCTCGATAGCGATGATGCGCGCGCCCTGTTGCGGATCGGTCTGGCGAATTACTTCGCCGGGGCCGTGGTTTTGCCCTACGGCAGCTTTCTGGAGGCGGCGGAAGAGGTCCGCTACGATGTGGAACTGCTGGGGCGCCGGTTCGGTGTCGGTTTCGAGACCACCTGCCACCGCTTGTCGACCCTGCAACGTCCGCAGGCGCGCGGGGTGCCCTTCTTCTTCATCCGGGTCGACCGCGCGGGCAATATTTCCAAGCGCCAGTCGGCGACCGACTTCCACTTTTCCCGCATCGGCGGGTCCTGTCCGCTGTGGAACGTATACGAAGCCTTCGCCCGGCCCGGAGAGGTGTTGACCCAGGCGGCGCAGATGCCCGACGGGCGCCGCTATCTCTGGATCGCCCGCACCGTAACCCATGGGGGAGGCGGCTATGGTGAGCCGGTCAAGCGGTTCTCTGTCGCCCTGGGCTGTGATCTGGCCCATGCGGACCGGATTATCTATGGCCGCGATCTGGATCTGGGGCGTGCCGAAAGCGTCACGCCCATCGGGGCCGGCTGCAAGATCTGTGATCGGGCCAACTGCCTGCAACGGGCCTTCCCCCTGGTGGGACGCCCCCTCGACACTGACCCCGACAGCTCTCGTCGCGCGCCCTACTCGGGCTGAGACAGCCCCCGGGCGCGCGGTCTTGAAGGGGGCTGGCGCCGGTTTGCTTGTCATGGCGGTGCCCAGGCCGCCGCCAAGAAGCACGTTTGCCGCGCCATATATCACGCGCCCCGGAAGGCTTGACCGGGGCGGGCAAAGCCAGCAGAACGCAGCGAGCCCAGCGTTTCCATCGTGCCGCCTGTCATCCGGGCGGGCGCGCCAGGTCCTAAATGACGTGCCGACCGTGGCACCTGGACCCGGAGGCCCTTCATGTCAAAGCCCGCAAACAGGATCTTACGCGAGGCGTTCCTGGAAGATCGGCGACGGTTGCTGCGCCTGTCGCGCCGCTTTGCGGATCGCGACGAGGGCGAAGAGGCGGTGCAGGAACTCTGGCTTCGGATCATGACCGTCGAGGATGAGGTGCAGATCCGCAATCCTGGCGGATACCTCAGCCGGATGTTGATCAACCTGCTGCGCAGCGGGTTTCGAAAGACAGGCACCCGACGGGCGGTTCGCGCCAAGGTCGAGGCGATCCTCGAAGGCGAGGCGGGGATCTCGGCCGAAAGGGTACTCGGGGCGCGGCAGACCCTGTCTCTGGTGGCGCAGGAACTGGATGCCCTGCCAGAGCGCACGCGGCGCATCTTCTTGATGAACCGGGTCGAGGGGATGACCTATCGCCAGATCGCCGAGGCGCTGTCGATCAGCGAGCAGACGGTTCACTATCATATGCGACGGGCGATGGATCGTCTGTTGCCGCTGCGCAAGGAGTTGGACCATGGCGAAGCGTGAGCACGGCGGGCCGGGCAGGCCCCTGTCCTCTCAGGACGACTGGTGCCTGCGCGCGGAGGCGCGGGATTGGTTGACCCTTCTGGCGTCCGGCAAGGTGGATCTGGCAGTGCTGTCGCGGTTCCGGCAATGGCAATCCAGCAGTACCGATCATGCCCGGATCTTCGAGGAAGAGCGCGCATCGCTAAAGGCGGTCACCCGGCAGGCTGCGTGGCTGCATCCGCAGGCGACGCGGCGCCGTGGCCCGGATCGTCGGGCCGTTCTGGGCGGCGCGCTGGCCCTTGGCGCGGTTGGCGGGGCCGCCGTGGTCCTGCCGGATCTGTTGACCGGACTACGGGCTGACCATGTGACCGGGGCGAACGAACGGCTTTCACTCGATCTGCCGGATGGCACGCGGGCCGAATTGAACACCCGCACGGCAGTTGCTCTGACCTCTGGCGCGGAGGGGCGTGGTCTGCACCTGTTGGACGGCGAGGTCTTCCTGGATGTGGCCTCGGCCACGGGGCCCTTCCGACTGACGGTCGATGGGGCCGTTGCCCAGATGCAGGCCGGGGGCATGGCGCTGCGCAGCGGTGAGACCGGGCAGTCGTTTCTGGTGAGCGAAGGCGAGGCCGCCTTGCGGGCCGGACGCCAGCCGTCGCGAGATCTGGGGGCGGGCCAGGGCATCGACTGGCAGGCCGGGGATCCTCTGGGCGCGACGCGGAACATCGACCTGGCAACGCGTCTGGCCTGGCGGCAGGGGCGGGTCATTTACGACCAGACCCCCTTTGGCGAAGCGGCCCGGGATCTCGCCCGCTATCTGCCGCAACGGGTGGTTCTGCGGCCCGGGTTGGGCCCATTGGGCCGGGTCAGCGGGCAGTTCGAAACGCAGGATGCCCGCCCCGCGCTGGAAGCGCTGGCGCGCACTCAGGGCCTGCGAGTGCGCGAGCTGGCCGGAGTCATGCTTCTCATCGCATGATTTTTTCGGAAATCTCTATGGGTGAAATCCATCGGCGCGCGTCATCCCAATGATACCCGGGAAAACGGCAGCCGATCCGCCCCCTGCACCCGCTCCACACACTCAGGGGACATCGTATGAACTCTCACTCTTCCTTTCGCCGGGGCCGATCGCCGCGTCGCGCCGCGGTGCTGCGCGCCTTGATGTCGGCCACCGCCCTGGGCATGGCTACGGGGGCGCCTCTGCTGCTGGCGCCGCTTGCGGCCGTGGCGCAGCCCGCCATGGTCGAGATCGACCTGCCCGCGCTGCCGATGGCCGAGGCGCTCAGCCGTCTTTCACGCCTGACCGGTTTGCAGATTGCCTATGATTCCTCGGTAGTCTCGGGCCTGACCTCCCCGGCGGTTGCCGGGCGGATGGCGCCCAGCGATGCGCTGTATCGCGTCATCTCGGGCAGCGGGCTGGATGCCAGCTTCATCGGCGGCCGCACCGTGTCGATCACCCGCTTCGGGGCTGCGGGAACCGATAACGAAGGCGCGATTCTGCTGGATCCGATCCGGGTGCAGCGCGAGGTCGAGGGTTATTCCGAGGCAACCACCTTCGAGACGGCGGGATCGGTCACCTACTATTCCCCCGAAGAGATCGACCGCTTTCGCGGCACCTCGGTCGGAGACTTTCTGAAGGGCAACCCCGGCGTGTTGAACGGGGACAACCGCAACAGCGGCGCGCTGGACGTAAACGTGCGCGGGATGCAGGGGCAGGGTCGGGTGCCGGTGGTGATCGACGGTGCCTTTCAGGAAAGTACGGTCTATCGCGGCTATTCCGGCATCGCCGGGCGCACCTATCTGGACCCCGACCTGGTAGGCAGTGTTGCGATCGAGAAGGGGCCGAGCAGCGGCGCTGACGGGGCCGGGGCGACCGGCGGTGTCGTGCGCGTGTCGACCCTGAAGCCAGCCGACATCATTCCCGAGGGCCAGAACATCGGGGTGCGGCTGAAGTTCGGGCTGATCGGTAATACCAGCAAGGTCCCCGAGACCTTCACCGTTGGCGCGGGCAATGGCTCTTCCGAGCGTATGGATATGCCCGACGCGCTGGATTTCAGCGCCGGGCGCAGCGGTTCCATCGCCATTGCGCAGCGCTTTGGCAATTTCGAGTTCCTGGCCGCCTATGCGCGGCGCGACGTCGGCAACTACTTCGCTGGTAGCGAGGAAGGCGGGCCCGACAACACGGGGCTGAACCGCTATGGCCGAGGCGAGGAGGTGCTGAACACCTCGCAGGACAACACGTCCTACCTGCTGCGCGGCATTTACAGCTGGGGTGACGGCCAATCGGTCGACCTGGCTTTCTCGCGCTATGAAAGCGACTACGGCGAGCTGATGCCGTCGCAGATCATCCGCTTCAACTCTGGCTGGCAGTCGCCGCTGAGCCATGTAGACGTGGATACGCTAAGCGCGCGTTATCGCTGGAACCCCGAGGCTAATGACCTGATCGACCTGAAGGTCGATGTCTTCGGCACCTCCAACCTGACCAATATCGTCACCGGCTACGGCTTCAGCTTCGGGGGGATACCGCCCCAGGCCGCGCCGTTGCAGTTCGTCAGCGAGTCGAAGCAATGGGGTATCAGCCTGTCGAATACTTCTCGGCTGGATCTGTCGGGGCGACCGCTGACCCTGGATTACGGTTTGTCCTGGCGGCATGAATCGCTTCAGCCGCCGGATAACCTGGAGGCCTACCGTTACGATCACCCCAACACGATGTTCGATGTGGATGGGCGCGATGGCTGGCGCAACGCGGCCAGCGCCTATGTCTCGGCCCGTTTCGAGCCGTCGGACCGTCTGACCCTGGAAGGGTCCCTGCGCTATGTCTTCGCCGAGTCGCAGGACAACTCGGCCACGCCCGCCTATGTCGACAACGGCGCGGGCGGACAGGATCGGGTCAACCTCTACAACCACCAGAAGACCAGCGGCACGGCGCCGATCTTCTCGGCCCTCTACCAGTTGACCCCGGATCTTCAGATCTACGGCAAATATGCCGAGGCCTATCGGACCGCCAGCCTCTTCGAGACGACGAAGGGGTTCAGCGCGGCCCCCGACCCGCTGAGCGATCTGCGCCCCGAACATGCAAAGCTGAAAGAGGTCGGGGTGAACTACCAGCGCGCGGGTCTGATAACCGGCGATGACCTGTTCCAGGCCAAGCTTGCGGTGTTCGACAACCTGATCGAGGACTACATCACCCGGGGCACGCCGCCTGGTGCCAGCTTCGCCAATATCGAACACGCCCGACTGCGGGGGGCCGAGCTGTCGCTGCGCTACGACAGCGCGCGTGTCTTCGCCGAGCTGACGGCGACGCACTACAGCAGTACCGAATACTGCGATGACCAGGGGGTCTGCCTGTCGGGCGGCACGAAGCAAGGCTACGTCCAGTTGCATGTGCCGCCAGAAGACAGCGCGACCCTGACCCTGGGCGCGCGGTTCCTTCAGGAACGGCTCGAGCTGGGAACGCGTATCAGCTACATCGGTGACCGGGCTGCGACCACGGCCAGTTCCTCGACTGGGGGCTATACCACGATGGTCAACTGGGAGCCCTATACCCTCGTCGATGTCTTTGGCTCCTATCAGGTCAACGATCTCATGAGTGTCGATCTCGCGGTCGATAACGTGACGGACCAATACTACATGGACAGCCTGACGCTTGGCCTGATGCCGTCGCCTGGTCGCACCGTGCGGTTCGGTCTGACCGCGAATTTCTGATCCCTGCGGGCCCTAGTCGTCCTGAGTTGATCAGCCAGAACGAGGTCGATCAGCTCAGGCGCGCGCGCGTAAATCAGGGGTATGCTCTTAGGTTCGCTGAACCTGCAAATCTCGGCATAGCCTGCACAAACAGGGAACATTGGCCCTCTGGGGGCAGTGCTTTGGGGCAGTTTCCCTTAATCTGCGTGGGGAGGTGCCCCCTCCTAAGGGGCAGGTTGCAGGTTCGAATCCTGCCGGGGTCACCACCTTCTGTCGGCATCGTGGCGGTTTCGCAGGGCTTTGCCCCCCATGCGCGCCGGGATCGGGGCCTTGCTCGTCGAAAGGGAACCGGGGCCGTCCTCAGGGGGCGGGGGTGGCGGCCAGCTCTTGGGCGATGTCCTCGTCCAGCGGGGTGGCATAGGTCATCAGCAGATAACCCAGGACGGAATAGAACCCCACCGTGGCGATCAGGTCGATGACCGCGGGGCGGCCCAGGGCGTCGGCCAGCCGGGCCTCTTGCCCGGGCGCCAGGCAGCGGTCGTCCAGCAGGGCATCCACGGCGTTCAGGATCAGCAGGTCTTCGGCCTCGAGCCCCGGGGCCACCGCGCCGTCCGCCCCGACGGGCTGGTCGCGGATCGCGGCGATGCGGGCGTCGGTCATGCCCAGCTTGCGCGCCCGGCTGACGTGCTGCTGCCATTCGTAGCTGGATCCCAGCCGGACCCCGGTGCGCAGGATCACCACCTCGGAGCGGATCGGCCCCAGGGTGCTGTCCTTCACCACATGCTGGCGCAGGGGCGCCCAGGCGCGCAGCAGCGCCGGGTGATGGGCCATGGTGCGATAGACGTTCAACTGTCCGGCGAAACCGTCCCGCAGGTCGGCGATCTCGGCGGGCCAGCTGGCATCGGTCAGGGGCGGGCAGGGGCTTTGGGTCATCTCAGGTCTCGCCTTGGGCGCGGGCATAAAGGTCCGGGCGGCGGTCGGCCCAGATCCCGGTGAAACTGCGGTAGCGGGCCACCTCGGCCAGGTCGAGGGTGACGCGCAGCACCTCTTCGCGGTCGTGTTCGAGCCGGCCCAGCAGGCGGCCATCGGGCGCCACGGCGCAGGACCGGCCGAAGAACCGCTGGTCGCCATGAGTGCCGGCGCGGTTGCAGGACAGGAAGAACAACCCGTTCTCCACCGCCCGGGTATAGGCGCGGTGCAGGAACAGGCCCTCATCCGCCACCGGGGCGCCCTCGGCCCCGAAAGAGGCCCATACCGAAGTGATGACCTCGGCCCCCTGCACCGCCAGGGCGCGGGTCACCTCGGGAAAGCGGATGTCATAGCAGATCTGCATTCCAAGGGTGGTGCCGAGGGCCGGAAAGACCGGCAGGGCGTCCCCGGGGGTGAAGTAGAGTTTTTCAGTCTGCCACTGGTGGGTCTTGATGTAGATGCCCGCGACGCCGTCGGGGGTGATCAGCACCGAGGCGTTGTGGATCACCCCCGCCAGCCGCGCGTCGCGCAGGCCAAGGCCGGCGACAAGGGTGACCCCCAGCTCGGCCGCAAGGGCGGCCAGGGTGGCGATCTCTTCGCCCTCGGGATCGGCACAGGCGGCGCAAAGGGCCTCGCCATAGTGCGGCACCGCCGAGACGAAGGGGCCGCCGGGGACCAGGGGTTCCACATAGCCGGTGTTGGACAGTTCGGGAAAGACGATCAGATCGGCGCCCGCCGCCGCCTCGGCGCGGATGACATCGCCCATGCGGGCGAAGTTGCGGGCCGGGTCGAGGGGGGCGGCGTCGAACTGGACGAGATGGGCGGCGATCATGCGGGCTCCGTCACGCGGCGGCCTTTGGCGAAATCCCAGTCGCGACCGGGGGCGGCCTCCAGCAGGGCGCGGGTATAGGCGTGTTGCGGGTTGGACAGAACCTGCCCTGCCGGGCCGAATTCCACAACCTCGCCGCGCCGCATGACCATCACGTCGTCGCAGATCTGCGCCGCCACGCGCAGGTCATGGGTGATGAACAGAACCGCCAGGTTGCGCCGCGCCTGCACCTCGGCCAGCAGGTCCAGCACCTGGGCTTGAACCGAGACGTCCAGCGCCGAAACCGCCTCGTCCGCCACGATCACATCGGGCGACATCATCAGGGCCCGGGCGATGGCGATGCGTTGCCGCTGGCCGCCCGAGAACTGGTGCGGATAGCGGCCGAGGGCGTCGCGGGGCAGGCCCACCACCTCCAGCAACTCACCGGCCCGGGCCAGGGCCTCGGCGCGCGGCTCGCCCGCGTTGAGCGGCCCCTCGATCAGGCTGTCGCCGGTGGTCAGGCGGGGGTTCAGAGAGCGGTTCGGGTCCTGAAAGATCATCTGCACCGCGCGGCGGGCGGGGGCCAGGGCCATCTGCCCCTCCAGCGGGGCGATGTCGTGGCCGTTGACCAGGATCGCGCCCGAGGTCGGATCCTCCAGCCGCAGTACACAGCGCGCCACGGTGGATTTGCCGCTACCGCTTTCGCCGACGATGCCCAGGGTGCGCCCCCGGTCCAGCCGGAAGCTGACATCGCTGACCGCCTGCACCCGGTGGCCGGGGCGGCGCATCAGCTTGCTGAGGGCCGAGCGGAACTCGAAGACCTTGTTGACCTCGACCAGCTCCAGCACATGTTCGGGCGCCTCTTGCGGGCGCGCCGGGCGCGGGGTCAGGGCCGGCACGGCGGCCAGCAGGTCGCGGGTGTATTGCGCGCGGGGGGCGCTCAGCACCTCTTCGGTGGTGCCGGTCTCGACCACCTCGCCATGGCGCATGACGCAGACGCGGTCGGCGATGTCGACGACCACGCCCATGTCATGGGTGATGAACAGCACGGCGGTGTTCATCTCGTCCTGCAACTTGCGGATCAGTTCCAGGATCTGCTTCTGGGTGGTGACGTCCAGCGCCGTGGTGGGTTCATCCGCGATCAGCAACCTGGGTTTCAGCGCCAGGGCCATGGCGATCATCACCCGCTGGCGCTGCCCGCCCGACAGCTGGTGCGGATAGCTGTCGTAGATGCGCGGCGGGTCGGGCAGGTTGACGCTGTCGAAGGCCTCCAGCGCGGCGGTCTTGCGCTCTGGCCCGCGCATCTTGGTATGGGCGCGGTAGATCTCGTCCATCTGCAACCCGATGGTCAGCACCGGGTTCAGCGCCGTCATCGGTTCCTGGAAGATCATCGCCATTTCGGCGCCGCGCAGGGCCTTGGTGCGGGCGGGGGTGGCGGTGATGATATCCTCGCCGTTCAGGGCCGCGGTGCCTGCGGTCACCTGCAATTCGCCGCGCGGCAGCAGGTCCATGGTGACCAGCGAGGTGACGGATTTGCCCGACCCGCTTTCGCCCACCAGGCAGAGGGTTTCGCCGGGGGCGATGTCGAAAGAGATCCCCTTCAGGATCTCCGCCGGGCGGCGGCCCATGGTGGCGACGCGCAGGTCGCGGACCGACAGGACAGGCTGATCGGAGGGAGAAGCGGTCATCACGAACGGCCTTTCATCTTGGGGTCCAGCCGGTCGCGCAGCGCATCGCCCAGCAGGTTGATCGACAGGATGCACAGCGACAGCACGATGGCGGGCCAGTAGACAAGCCAGGGGTTCATCGCGAAGTAAAGGCGCCCCTCGGCCATGATGTTGCCCCAGGTGGGGGTCTCGGTGCCGATGCCGACGCCGAGGAAGGACAGCGCCGCCTCGGTCAGGATGGCAGAGGCGTAGATATAGGTGCCCTGCACGATCAGCGGCGCGATGGTCGAGGGCAACAGGTGGCGCCAGATCATCCGCATCGGTCGGGTGCCCAGCAGGACGGCGGCCTCGACGAAGGTTTCCGACCGGGTGGCCAGCACGCGAGAGCGGACCAGGCGCACCACCTGCGGGATCTCGGGCAGCATGATGGCGATGATCACCGTGGTCAGACCGGCCTTGGTCAGGGCGACAATGGCGATGGCCAGCAGGATGCCGGGGATCGCCATCAGCCCGTCCATGGCCCGCATCAGCACCGCATCCAGGCCCCGGAACCAGCCCGCCAGCAGGCCCAGGGGCAGGCCGATGACAATGGCGCCGATGGCCACGCCCGCGCCCACCATCAGCGACACCCGGGCGCCGTAGACCACGCGGGAATAGAGGTCGCGCCCGAAACTGTCGGTGCCCATCCAGTAGGTGCCATCGGCGGGTTTCAGGCGCATCATGGCGTTCAGCTCGGTCGGGGCGAAATTGGCCAGACGCGGTGCGAAGAGGGCAAGGGCGACGATGGCCAGCAGCACCGCCAGGGCCAGAAGGGTGGTCCAGTGCGGCGGCGTCTCCAGCAGGCGCTTGCGGGGGGCGTCGGGGGCGCTTTGGGTCTGGCTCATTGGTAGCGGATCCTCGGGTCAGTCAGCGCATAGGACAGGTCAATAGCCAGGTTGATCAGCACGTAGGTGCCTGCGGTCAGCAGGATGATGGCCTGGATCAGGGGATAGTCGCGGGCCAGCACGGCATCGACCACGAGACGGCCGAGGCCGGGGATGTTGAACACCGTTTCGGTGACCACCACGCCTGAGATCATCATGGCAAAGCCGGTGCCGATCACGGTCAGGATCGGGATCGCGGCGTTGCGCAGGGCATGGCGGAACAGCACGATCCCCTCGGGAAGGCCCTTGGCGCGGGCGGTGCGCACGTAATCCTCGCGCAGGACCTCCAGCATCGAGGCGCGGGTCATCCGCGAGATCAGCGCGATATAGATCGAGGCCAGCGCCAGGCCGGGCAGGAAGATGCGATGGGCAAAGGGGCCGATGCCATCGGCCAGGGCCTTGTAGCCCTGCACCGGGAACCAGCGCAGGTTCACGGCAAAGACCCCGATCAGCACGTAGCCGATGACGAAGATCGGCACCGAGAAACCGATGACCGAAACCGCCATGACCAGCCGGTCGGTCATGCCGCCATGGCGCCAGGCGGCCAGAACGCCCATGGGCAGGGCGATCATCAGGGTCATCGCCATGGCGACCAGCGCCAGCGCCACGGTGGGGCCAAGCCGCTGGCCGATCATCTCCAGCACGGGGCGGTCGGAAATCAGCGAGCGGCCGAAATCGCCCTGGGCCATCTGCCCGATCCAGGTGACGAATTGCACCGACAGCGGGTCGTTCAGCCCGAGGCTGTCGCGGATTGCCTCCAGCTGGTCAAGCGAGGCCTGATCCCCGGCGATGGCCTGGGCCGGGTCACCGGGCGTGAGGCGCAGCAGCAGGAAGACGAAGACCGCAACGAAGAACATCACGGGGATCGCCATCAGCAGCCGACGCAGGAAATAGCTGAGCATCGTGGCCTCCGGGAACGGGGCGGCGCGCGGTGGCGCGACGGGGCGGGGAAGGAAAAGGGGCGGGCAGCCCTGAAACAGGCCGCCCGCCCAGTCGGGGAGTGGGGGTTACTTGTCGACGCCCCAGAACAGGGTGATCGGCCCCGACTGGATGTCTTGCAGCTCGGTCCGCCAGGCGGCGACGGATTTGAACTCGCCCGCGTTGAAGTAGAAACTGTCGTCCCAGGCGATCTGCTGGATCTCCTCGGCGATGGTCTTCTGCTCGTCCAGGGTGCCCGCGGTCAGGTAGTCGGCGCGCAGCTCTTCCATGCGGGCGTTCACCGGCCAGCCGGCCCAGGTGTTGTCATCGCCCGAGCCGTTGATCAGCGAATGCACCAGCGGGTTCCAGATGCCCGCGACACCCCAGTAGGTGAAGAAGAAGTTCCAGCCGCCTTCGCTGACCGGCTGCCAGCCGTTCTTGCGCGATTGCAGGGTCGACCAGTCCATCGAGGCCACTTCGACGGTAAAGCCCGCTTCGCGCATCCGCTCGGCGGCGACGATGGGCTGGGTGGTCAGCACGGTCAGGTCGGTGGGCTGCATCATCAGCACCGGGGTGCCGTCGTAATCCGACGCCGCCAGCAGTTCCTGCGCCTTGGCCATCCGCTCGTCGGCGCTGCCTTCGAGGTATTCCGCGCCCACGTCAGAGGCCAGCGGCACCTCGCAGCCGTAGATCGAGGGGCACAGCTGGAAGTATTCGGAATTGCCGATCGCCGTCTGCATGATGGTTTCCTGATCCAGCGCGTACATCACGGCCTTGCGGATCTGCGGATCGTCGAAGGGGGGCAGGCGGTGGTTGAAGCGGCCCGTCACCTGGGCGCCCAGCGGGTTGAGGATGCCGGTCTCGACCTCGTCATTCATCGCCAGCAGCGGCAGCAGGTCGATGGTGACCTGTTCGATCAGGTCCACGTCGCCCGACTGAATGGCGTTGATCGAGGTCTGCATGTCGGGCATCGCCTGCCAGACCACGCGGTCCACGTTCACCACCTTGGCGCCGGCGGTCCAGCTGGCGGGCTCTTCGCGGGGGATGTAGTCCTCGTTCTTCACATAGACGGCCTGATCGCCGGGGCGGTATTCGTCGGCCACGAACTTGAACGGACCCGAGCCGATGATCTCGGGGATCTGCTCGCCCACGGGGGTCTCGGCCAGGCGTTTAGGCATCATGAAAGCGGGGATGGGCGAGGGTTTCGCCAGCAGTTCCAGCACCGGACCGAAGGGCGATTTCATGTGGATCACCAGCTCGCTGTCCGAGGTGGCCTCGATGCTGTCCACGTATTCCATCATCGTCTTGGCCGAGCCGTCGCGCTGCGACCAGCGCATCAGCGAGGCAACGCAATCCTCGGCGGTGACCGGGGTGCCGTCATGCCACATCAGCCCGTCGCGCAGGGTCAGGGTGTAGGTCAGCATGTCGTCAGAGACCACGTAGTCGGCCATCTGCGGTTGCGGCTGATAGTTCTCGTCCATGCCCAGCAGGGTCTCGAACACCATGAAGCCATGGGTGCGGACGATCTGCGCCGTGCTGAGATGCGGATCGAGCGAGCGCAGCGGCGCCTGCATGACGGCGGTCAGGGTGGTTTCGGCCCAGGCGGGCAGGGCCACGCTGCCCGCCAT
Organism: Pseudooceanicola aquaeponti; assembly: GCF_050897975.1. Taxonomy (NCBI): domain Bacteria; kingdom Pseudomonadati; phylum Pseudomonadota; class Alphaproteobacteria; order Rhodobacterales; family Paracoccaceae; genus Pseudooceanicola; species Pseudooceanicola aquaeponti. The sequence continues at coordinate 106,792 of NZ_JBPAXY010000002.1, read as the reverse complement.
CAGGGCGGCCAGGCCGAGGGTCTTCAAGGAATGGAAAGTCATTGTCATTCTCCGTGTTGGGGGACAGTTTCTTGTTTTTATTCAGTTGGATGGGCCGGATCGGCACACCAGGGATAGACCCGGCTGGTGTCCAGCTGGGCATAGGGGATCAGCCGCACATCGGCGGGGCCCAGGTCGGGCGTGTCGGTGACCAGGATCGCCGCCGCCAGGGGCGTGTAGAAATCGCGGAAATGGGTCTTCGAGCGCAGAAGGATCACGTCGTACTCCTCGGGCCGCTCATCGAAGATGTAGAAGGGGTCGCCATCCACCGCGAAGGCGAAATGCGAGGTGATCGAGATCCGCACCGGCCCTGCCTCGACCAGGGCGGTCAGCCCCAGATCGACCGGCGCCCCCTGCTGGTAGCGACCCGAGACGGTAAAGCGTTTCTTGCCGGTCCAGAGGACGCGCACCGGCAGCGCCAGCGGGCCGCCGGTTTCCGGCGCGCTTTTGCCGCCCAGGTGCAGGGTGATCTCGGCCCCCGCCCCGGCCGCATGGGCGGCGGCGGCGCTTTCGGGATCCAGCAGGAAGGGCACCATGATGCGGCCAAGATCGGCGCCCAGAACGGCGCGCAGCCCGTGGGTGCTGTCGTTCATCCGGTCGGCATGTTCCAGGATCACCACCGGCGCGCCGCTGCCGCGCAGCCGGGCCGCCTCGGCGACGGCCTCGTCCATCTGCCAGATCGGCACCGCGTCGAAGAGAGCGGCGCGGGCCGCGTGGATCTTCTCGGCAAGGCGGGCCGCCTTCTCTTCTGCCGCCGCCTGGCCCTGCCAGTCCAGGCAGATGACCGACATGCCGGTATTGGCGCTGTCGGCATAGGCGAAACCCCCCATGACCGAGATGTCGCAATCGCCCGCCGCCTCTTCGGCCCGGGCCTGGGCGATGAGCGAGGCCAGCGGCTCCAGCGCGGTGGCCGACAGGATCGAGGGGATGACCACGTTCGGGCGGGCCACGGCCAGGCCGGGTGTCTTGCCGGTCTGGATCATCCGCAGCAGGGCCCTGGTGGCGCGTTCGCCGGTCTGGCCCATGTCGATATGGGGCGAATGGCGATAGGCCACGGCGATGTCGGCCCCGGCCAGGGTCGCGGCGTCGATATTGCCGTGATAATCCAGCGCAACCGCAAGGGGCAGATCCGGGCAGGCGGCGCGGGCGCGGGCGATCATGTGGCGTTCCACATCCGCGAAACCCGGCGCCCAGCAGGCCCCGTGCAGGTAGAGGACCAGCCCGTCCAGCGGTCCCGAGTTGGTCAGCCCCGAGACAAGCTCGTCCGCGAAGGCGGTGATGGCGTCATCCGCCGCCGGGCCCAGGGCGCCCAGCAGGCTGTGGAACAGCGGCACCATCTCGACCCCCGCCGCGTCCAGCACCCGCAGCGTGCCGCCCGCCACCGTGTTGGTGCCCCGGTACTGCGCCGGGATCTCGGCGCCGCGAAAGCAGACCCGTTCGAAATCCGCCCGGGTCGAGACCTGGGGCACGGCGGTCACGGATTCCAGGTTGAACCCGGCGAAGGCGATGCGACGATCCTGGGGGCGGCGCGTCATCGGCTCAGCCCTCCGTCACGCGGCGGATGGCGCGGGCGAGGCGGTCGGTGATCTGGTCGATCTCGGCCTCGGTGCAGACATAGGGCGGGGCCAGCAACACGTGATCGCCATGGATGCCGTCGATGGTGCCGCCCATGGGATAGCACAGCAGCCCCTCGGCCATGGCCTCGGCCTTGATCCGGGCGTGGATCTTGCGGGACGGGTCGAAGGGGGTCTTGCTGTCGCGGTCGGCCACGATCTCGATCCCACGGAAGAGGCCCCGGCCCCGGATGTCGCCCACATGGGGCGATTGGCCCAGGGCGGCGTCGAGGCCGGCCTGAAGGCGGTCGCCCAGGCGGTTGACCTGATCCATCAGCCCGGGGCGGGTGATGATCTCGACCACCTTGTTGGCGGCGGCGGCGGCGATGGGATGGCCGATATAGGTATGCCCGTGCTGGAACAGGCCGGACCCGTCGCGGAAGGCCTCGTAGATCTGCTGCGACAGAAGCACCCCGCCGACCGGCTGATAGCCGCCGCCCAGCCCCTTGGCGATGGTGACGATGTCGGGCACGACGCCTTCCTGTTCGAAGGCGAAAAGGCTGCCGGTGCGGCCCATGCCGCACATCACCTCGTCGAGGATCAGCAGGATCCCGTGGCGGTCGCAGATGGCGCGGATGCGTTGGAAGTAATCGGCCACGGGGGGCACCGCGCCCAGGGTGGCGCCGACGACGGGTTCCGCCACGAAGGCCATCACCTGGTCGCCGCCTAGCTCTTCGATCTTCTGTTCCAGCTCGGCCGCCAGCCGCGCCGCATAGGCCTCGGGCGTTTCCCCGGCGCCCTGGTCGCGGTAGGCATAGCAGGGCGAGACATGGTGGGTTTCGGGCAGGATCGGCTGGAACTGCACCCGGCGCATGGCATTGCCGCCTGCGGCCAGGGCGCCGATGGTATTGCCGTGATAGCTTTGTCGCCGGGCGATGATGTGGCGCCGCTGCGGCTGCCCGATCTCGACGTAATACTGCCGCGCCATCTTTAGCGCCGCCTCGACCGCCTCGGAGCCGCCCGAGACCAGGTAGAGCCAGTTCAGCGGATCGGGGGCCAGGCCGGTCAGCCGCTCGGCCAGCTCTTCCGCCGCATCGGTGGTGAAGAAAGAGGTATGGGCGTAGGAAATCCGGTCCATCTGCGCCTTCATCGCCGCCAGCACCTCGGGGTGGTCATGGCCAAGGCAGCTGACCGCCGCGCCGCCCGAGCCGTCGATATAGCGGCGCCCGGCGGCGTCAGCGATCGTGACGCCCTGGCCGGAAACGGCATGGGGCAGGGGGGCGCCGATCTTGCGGTGCAGAAGTCTGGTCATCGTCTTGTCCGTACTGCGTCCGGCCGGGGCCGGTGGGAATCGCGGATCATGCCGCGGCTGCCTCTTGGTTCGCAGGACTTCGCGATCATTGCAACAAATGTTTCAGAAAATAGTTGCGCGAAACGTCTGGTTCCTTGCTTCTGCATGTGAAACGTTCAAATCCTGGGCGTCTGGCGCGGGGCCGCGTCATTCCTCAGGAAAACATTGTGTTCTCAAGCCGTCAGGCGCAGAAACAGGGCTGGAGACGGACAGGGAGTGAAACGAATGTTGCAACAAGAGGCGCTGCGCGATCGCATCGTGGCCCGCTACGACGAGATGTCGCCGCAACTGCAACAGGCGGCCCGCTACATCCTGGAGAACACCCAGGAAGTGGCCCTGGTCTCGATGCGGGAACTGGCGCGCAACGCGGGCGTCCAGCCTGCGACGATGACCCGGCTGGCCAAGTTCCTGGACCTTGCGGGCTATGACGACATCCGCGCCCATTTCTCCGAGGCGCTGCGGCTGCGCGCCGATGGCTTTGCCGCCCGGGCCCGCGAACGCGAGGGCGAGGCGGGCCAGGCGGGCAGCGGGCTGGCCCATGACATGGTGCAGGGGCTGACGGCGCAGATCGCAAGGCTAAGCGAGCCCGAAACCCTGGCGCGGCTGGAAGGCGCGGCGGATCTGCTGGGCCGGGCGCGACGGGTCTATGTGCTGGGCCTGCGCTCCTGCCATTCGGTGGCCTGGCATTTCCACTATGTGATGACCCTGCTGGGCGAGCGCACGGTGCATCTGGACGGGCCGGCGGGTACCGGGGCCGACGGGTTGCTGCGCGCGGGCCCCGAGGATGTGCTGCTGGTGATCTCGATCAGCCCCTATGCGGTGCAGTCGCTGGAGCTGTCGGCCCTGGCCCGCGACAAGGGCCTGTCGGTGGTGGCGATCACCGACAGCGAGGTCTCGCCGCTGATCGCCATCTCGGACCAGGTGGTGCTGTGTTCCACCGAAAGCCGCACCTTCTTTCACACCCTGACCCCGGCGTTGGCGGTCTCCGAAGTGCTGTGCGGCCTGCTGGCGGCGCAGGACCGCGAGGCCTCGTTGAAGGCGCTACAGGCGGCGGACCAGCATCTGGCCTCGCTCGACATCTACGCCAATACGATCCCGCGCCGCCGGATCTGACCGAAGGACACTCCATGCCCCAGCCCCGCCGCATCGCCGTTGCCCGCCTTTGGCACGAGGCGAATTCCTTCAACCCGATTCCCACCCGGCTGGAGGATTTCCAGCGTCGGGAATGGACCCGGGGCCCCGAGGCCCTGGCGGGCGCGCGGGGCACCGCGACCGAGCTGGGCGGGCTGGTGCGCTTTCTTGACGATCATCCCCATTGGCAGGTGACGGTGTCGCGCTGCACCTCGGCCCCGCCCCTGGGCCCGGTCACCGCCGAGGCGCTGGCGGCGATCCGGGACGAGATCCTGGCGGATCTGGCGGGCCAGGACTGGGACGGGGTCTATCTGTCGCTGCACGGGGCCATGGTGGCCGAGGGCGACCTGTCGCCGGATTACAGCCTGATTGCCGCGGTGCGCGCCGCAATCGGCCCCGATCCGCTGCTGGCGGTCAGCCTCGACATGCACGCCTGCCTTGATCCCTCGCTGACGGCGGCGGTCGACATGCTGTCGGGCTATCACACCTATCCCCATGTCGACATGGACGCCACCGCGCTGCGGGCGCTGGCGATGATGGAACGGGCCCTGGAACAGGGCGTGCGCCCCGCCGTGGCGCTGCGCCAGCTGGATTTCGCGCCGCTGTCGCACGGGATGCGCACCGCCGCCGGACCGATGGCCGAACTGGTCGAGCTGGGCCGGCAGGCCTGCCAGGCCGAGGGGGTCGAGGATGTCTCTTTCTTCGGCGGCTTCACCTATGCCGACACCCCCAACACCCGCGCCGCCGTGGCGCTGACCCATGGGCCCGCTCTGGCCCCCGCGCCGCTGCTGGCCGAGCTGGGCGCCGCCTATGCCGACCGTCGCGAGGGATTCCGCGTCTCGCTGCCCGGGGCCGAGGCCGGGGTGGCCCAGGCGCTGCGGCAGGTTGACGAGGGCGCGCGCTGGCCGGTGACCCTGGTCGATGCCGCCGACAACCCGCTGTCGGGGGGGATCGGCGACACCACCGCGCTGTTCCGCGCCCTGATGGACAGCGGCTCGGACCTGCCGATGCTGTTCTGCTTCTTCTACGACCCGGATCTGGTGGCCCGGACCCATGACCTGGGCGAGGGGGCGCCGATCCGCTGCACCCTGGGGGGCCGCATCGCGCCCGACTTCGGGGCGCCGGTGCCCTTCGACGGGGTGGTCGAACGGCTGACCCAGGGCCGGTTCCGCAATCGCGGCCCCTTCGAATACGGGCGCGAGATCGACATGGGGCGCACCGCCGTGCTGCGCGCGGGCCAGATGCGCGTGGTGATCAGCGAGACCTGCCAAAGCGCCAACGACCCGGCCTGGTGCGACCTGCACGGGATCGACCTGGCCCAGGTCGCGATCTTCGGCATCAAGGCCAAGAACCACTTCCGCGCCGGGTTCGAACCCCTCTGCGGCCCGATACAGGAGGTCGACTGCCCCGGGGTGGCACCTGCGGATATGTCGCTGCTGCCCTACCGCCATCTGCCCCGGGCCTTCTACGCCTGACCGGGCGGCGGGCGGCCCTCAGTGCTGGTGGATATACTGCCCCGGCGCGGCGCCCAGCGAGGGCGCCATGTCGGGCGGGGCACCGGCGCCGGTGGAATGCTCCTCCAGCCAGCCTGCCCAGGCGGGCCACCAGCTGCCCTCTTGCGGCGCATGGGCCGCGAACCAGGCATCCGGCGCCTCGTATTGCGCGCCCGCCGGTCGGTGGCCCAGGCGGAAATGGGCGCGGGGGCGGCCCGGCGGGCTGACGATGCCGCCATTATGGCCGCCGCTGGCCAGGGCAAAGGTCAGGTCGGAACCGTTGAACAGCCGCATCTTGTAGACCGATTTCCAGGGCGCGATATGGTCCTTTTCGGTGCCCACCAGGAAGATCGGCACGGCAATGTCGCGCAGGGCGATCACCTCGCCCTCGACCGCGAAACGCCCCGCGCTGAGGCGGTTTTCCAGGAAGAGGCCGCGCAGGTATTCCGAATGCATCCGCGCCGGCATCCGCGTAGCGTCGCCGTTCCAGGTCGTCATGTCCGAGGTCATGTCCTCGCGCCCCAGGAAATAGCGCTGCACGGCGCGACTGTGGATCAGATCCTCGGCCCGCATGGCACGGAAGGTGCCCGCCATCTGGCTGCTGTCGAGATAGCCGCGCGCCCACATCATGTCCTCAAGGAAGGCCACCTGGCTTTCATCGACGAATAGCAGCAGCTCGCCCGCTTCCGAGAAATCCACCTGTGCGGCGAAGAGGGTCATCGAGGCCAGCCGGTCGTCGCCGTCCCGCGCCATGGTGGCGGCGGCAATGGACAGGATGGTGCCGCCCAGGCAATAGCCGGTGGCATGGACCTTCTGCCCCGGCACGATGCGGGTCACGGCATCCAGCGCCTCCATCACGCCGTGCTGGCGGTAATCCTCCAGCGACAGCTCGGCCTGATCGGCCCGGGGGTTGGCCCAGGAGATGGCGAAGACGGTGAAGCCCTGGCCCACCAGATAGCGGATCAGCGAATGCTCGGGCGTCAGGTCGAGGATGTAGTATTTCATGATCCAGGCGGGCACGATCAGCACCGGCTCGGCCTGCACCTTGTCGGTGGTGGGGCTGTACTGGATCAGCTCGAACAACTCGTTGCGATAGACCACCTCACCCGGGGTGCAGGCCAGGTCGCGACCCACTTCCAGCGGGCTCGCCTCGCCCTCGGCCCCGGTCAGGGCGTGCATCATGTCGCGGGCGAAGAACTCGGCCCCTTCCGCCAGGTTGGCCCCTTTCCGCGCGACGGTCTCGTCCAGGATCTCGGGGTTGGTGGCGGGAAAGTTCGACGGCGAGGCCATGTCCAGCACCTGCCGCATCATGAACCCGACGCGGTCGCTGTCGGCTTCGCTGACCCCGTGCAGATGGTCGGTGGCATGGTCCCACCAGTCTTGGCAGGCCAGAAAGCCCTGTTCCATCATCGCATAGGGCAGGCGGTTCCAGCCCGCGTAGGTAAAGCGGTGGTCATAGGCCTTCGGCTTGAAGGGGGCGGGGGCCGCGTCGTCGCCCGCCCCGCGGCGCAGGGCATAGTCGGCCAGGCTCAGGGCGTTGCGGGTGGCGGTCTCGGCCAGTTCGATCTGGCGGCCCGGCGCGGCGGCCAGGTTCATGGCCCAGTCGCCCCAGGCCTGAAGGGTGGAAAAGGGCGACATGCCGCCGGTCATTCCGGCCATGGTGGCGCGGGCCATGCGGTCAAGATGGGCGTAGGGGTGCGCCTCGGTCTCGGCGTCCTGGCCTGCGGTCGGGGCCGCCTGCGCGGCGGGCGCCGTCTTGGCCTCGGGCGTGGTGCGCGGGGCCTTGCCGGCCGCCTTGCGCGCGGGTGCCTCGGGGGCCGGGGTGGCCTCTGGGGCCTCCGACGCGGGCTTGTCCTGCTTCATCTTGATGACCTTGCGCTCTGCCATGCTGTCCTCCCGGATCCGTGGCGCCCGGCCCGGCACGGGGGCGGGCAACTGGACTTACCCGTACAGAACCGCCCCCAAAGCTTGCGGGCAAGCTCTTTTCCAAGACAGTTTTGCGAAACGCGGCGTCCCGCCACAGGGCCCTGGCCCGGGCGCCTGTCCGCTGCCCCGCCCGACAGCGCCTGGGGCGCAGACAAGGGCGCCCGGCGCGCCGCCCGCGCGCCACGTCCCTTGGCCCATTCTGATGGCTGAAAATACTCCGGGGGAGTCGCGGCCTGCCGCGACGGGGGCAGCGCCCCCTCTGCCGTCTGGCCTGCGCGCTCAGGCCGCCAGGCCGCGCGCGCCCATGTCCAGGAACTTGCGCCGCCGCGCGTCGATCAGCGCCTTGCGGTCCATGCCGTCCATCTCGGCCAGCATCGCCTCCAGGGCACGGCCGACGGAGGACATGGTGGCCGCGCGGTCGCGATGCGCGCCGCCGGTGGGTTCGGAAATCACCCGTTCGATCACGCCCAGGTAGTGCAGATCCTGGGCGGTCAGGCGCATGGCCTCGGCGGCCTCGCGCATCTTCTCGGCATTCTTCCACAGGATCGAGGCGCAGCCCTCGGGCGAGATCACCGAATAGATCGAATGCTCCAGCATCGCCACCTTGTTGGCCGCCGCGATGGCCACGGCGCCACCGGAGCCACCTTCGCCGATCACCACCGAGATCATCGGCACGCCGATTTGCAGGCATTTCTCGGTCGAGCGCGCGATGGCCTCGGACTGGCCGCGTTCCTCGGCGCCCTTGCCGGGATAGGCGCCCGCGGTATCGACCAGCGAGATGACCGGCAGGTTGAACTTGTCGGCCAGCTCCATCAGGCGGATCGCCTTGCGGTAGCCCTCGGGGCGGGCCATGCCGAAGTTGCGCTCGATCCGCGACTTGGTGTCATGGCCCTTCTCGTGGCCGATCACCACGACGGGGCGGTCGCCCAGGCGCGCCAGGCCGCCCATGATCGCCAGATCCTCGGCAAAGTTGCGGTCACCCGCCAGCGGCGTGAACTCGGTGAACAGCTCGGCGATGTAATCCTTGCAATGGGGCCGGTCGGGGTGGCGCGCCACCTGGCATTTCCGCCAGGGGGTCAGCTTGGAATAAAGGTCGACCAGCATGTCGCTGGCCTTCTTGTCCAGCGCGGCGGCCTCGGCCTCGATATCCATCTCTTCGCTCTGCCGCGCCATGGCGCGCAGCTCTTCGGCCTTGCCTTCGATCTCGGCAAGGGGACGTTCGAAATCGAGGTAATTCGTCATCTGGCGCTCCCGTCTCGGTTGGCCGTTATATGAAGGTCCGGGCGGCGAAGTGCAATAAGGCAAGATTTGCCGGGCGGGCCTGGGGCCTCCCGGTGGCGCCCCTGGGGCAGGAATGGACCGAGGATTGAGCGAGGGGCGCGCCGGGCGCCTGGCGGCGAACTGTCGTGCGGGCGCCGCGCCAGTCTATTCCCGCGTGGCCAGGGCAAGCATGGCCTGGCGCGGCGCGCTCAGCACCGGCAGGCCCAGATCCTCCAGCAGGGGCGCGGCGTCTGCCATGCTGGCCTGGGCCAGCACCACCACATCGGCGCCCCGAGCGGCCAGATCGGCGCGGATGGCCCCGGCGATATAGGCGTGAAACCGCGCGGTCTCGCCCGCCTCGAACAGCGGCCAGGCGCCGGGGATCGCCAGGGCGCGGATCTGGCTGCGTGCGTCGGTCAGGCTGCCGAGCAGATCCAGGCTTGGCCCCCGGGTACTGTCCAGCGCATGGGCCAGCAGGATCCGCCCGCCGATCCGCGCCGCCGCCTGCATCATCGGCCGGTCGATGCGCAGCCCGCCCTGCCGTTCCACCAGCGGCCCCAGGGTGGTGCAGCTGCACAGAAAGCTTTGCCCCGCCGCCTGCGCCTCCGTCGCCAGCTCCGCGATCCGGGCGTCCAGACCCTCGGTCTGCCCCTGCCGGGCCTCCGTCAGCCAGCCGGGCCGTACCACATGGCGCAGGGCCAGACCCGGCGCGATCTCGTCGCGCAGCCGGTCGAAGGTGGCCACATGGACCTGGGCGGTGTGCAGCAGAAGGGCGCTCATGCCCCTAGTGGTAGACCACCGGGATCAGCGAGGCCACCAGCAGCGCCGCCATGGTCCAGTTGAAGGCGCGCAACAGGCCCGGGCGGCGCAGCAGGCGGCGCAGCTCCTGCCCCAGCAGGATCCAGACCGAGTTCGCCGGGATGCAGACCAGCCCGAACATCACCGCGATCAGCAGCACCGCGCCCAGGTTGCGGTCGGGGGCGTAAAGGGTGATCGCGCTCATCCCCATGACCCAGGCCTTGGGGTTCACCCATTGAAAGGCCGCCGCCTGAAGAAAGGTCATTGGCCGCCCCGTGGCATCGCCGCCTTCGGGCGGGGCCGCATGGGCGATCTTCCAGGCCAGGTACAGAAGGTAGGTGCCGCAGGCCACCATCAGCCCCTGGCGCACGACGGGGTAAAGGTCGAAGACCTGCATCAGCCCCAGCCCCACAAGTGCCACCATCACCATGAACCCCGCGCCGATGCCCAGCATATGCGGCACCGTGCGCCGGTAGCCGAAGTTGGCGCCCGAGGCCATGACCATCAGGTTGTTCGGCCCCGGGGTGACCGAGGACACGAGGCAGAAGAGGAAGATCGCGGTCAGCATCTCCAGGGGAACGGCGGGCAGGAAAGGGGGCATGGTGTTGCTCATCAGCTGTCAGGATTGCAATCCTATGCTGGTCTGGGCGCTGTGGGGTTGCAAAATGGCGCGTGTTGGCGCCAAGATCGCAACAAATGGCGAAGCTTGATGACATCAACCGAAAGATATTGCGCGAACTGACCCGCGATGGCCGCATGTCGAATCTCGACCTGGCGGACCGTGTGGGCCTGTCGCCCTCGGCCTGCCTGCGCCGGGTGCAGGAGCTGGAGCGGTCGGGCGTGATCCGCGGCTACCGCGCGGTGATCGACCCCGAGGCCGTGGGGGCGGGCTTTGTCGCCTATGCCACGGTCGGGTTGTCGGAACATACCAAGGCGGCGCAAGAGGCCTTCGAGGCCGCCATGCGCCGGTCGCCGGAATGCCGCGAATGCCACAACATCACCGGGTCGCGGGAATTCCTGCTGCGGATCGAGGCGGAAAGCCTGGCCGCCTACAAGCGGTTTCATACCGAGGTGCTGGGCACGCTGCCCCATGTCTCGGCCCTGACCACCTATGTGGTCATGGGCTCGCCCAAGGACGATAGGGCGTAAGGCGGCGCGTCAGCGGCAGTAGCCGGCCTGTTCGCTGATCGCCTGGCCCGAGCCCGCCAGCGAGATCGGCAGGGCCTGGCCCTCGATCCGCAGCTCGGACCCGCGTTGCAGCGCCGCCAGGAAGCCGTCGCGCTCGGACGCGGAGGCAAAGAGCATCCGGTAGCCGTGAATGTCGCCTTGCGAGATCGCCGGGTCGGGCGTGGTGCCGGTATAGCCCAGGCGATAGGTCGTGGCCTGGCCGTCGATGATGAACTGCGCCTCGGCCTGGCCCCCGGCCAGCTGCGGGCGGGCGGTGCCGAAGCCCAGCCGGACCGAGCGGGCGCCCTCTTCGCAGCGGATCGACAGGTAGTCGCCGGTCAGGGCGCGCTGTTCGTCCAGATACATCAGCAGGCCGTTCTTGTCGGCCTCTTTGCTTTGCATCCAGCGTTGTTCAAAGATCTTCGCCGTGTCGGTTTCGATCACCGCCTGGGCGGCCACCGGGGCGGGGCTGGCCAGCAGGGCGGCGGCTGCGGCGGCCAGGGCCAGGGCGGGCACGGCCAGAACCGGGGCGGCGGGCAGGCGGTTTTTCAGAAGGCGGGCGGTGCGGAAGGCGCGCATCTCGTCTCTCTTTCGGCAATCGGCGTCGTTGCGGCGCAACCTATATCGGATTCGCGGAAAGCCAAGGGCAAGGGCGCGTCGCGGCATCACCTTTGGGTCAGGGGACCGGCGCAACTGACCGTGCCCGGAGTGCGCGGCGTGCGGGCGGATCCGTTGAAAAGGCAAGAAAACAAGGGTGCGGCGGGCTGTCGCAGGCAGGCTGGGGCCGCCGGGTCCGAAAACAAGAAAGCGCCCGCGAGTCCTCCTCACGCGGGCGCTTCGCCGGGCGAGCCGCAGGTTAGTCCCCGGCGGCGATCAGCTCGGCTTGTTTCACGATCACTTCTGCCTGCTTAATAGATGCAATGTCAACAAGTCTTCCTTTGTAGACCGTCGCCCCGGCGCCGGTCCGCTTGGCCTCGTCCATCGCGGCCAGGATTTCACGGGCCTCGGTCACCTTGGCCTCCGACGGGGTGAAGACCTCATTGGCCAGGGCGATCTGCTTGGGGTGGATGGCCCATTTGCCGACCATCCCGAGGGTGGCCGAGCGCAGCGCCTGGGCGCGGAAGCCGTCGTCGTCCGAGAAGTCGCCGAAGGGGCCATCGACGGGCAGCAGGCCATGGGTGCGGCAGGCGGCGACGATGGCGGTCTGGGCCCAGTGCCAGGGATCGGACCAGTATTTCTGGCCTTCGCGCAGCATGTAGTAATCTTCCTGGGTGCCGCCAATGCCGGTGGTCTGCATCCCCATCGAGGCGGCGAAATCCGCGGCGCCCAGGCTCATGGCCTGCATCCGCGGGCTGGCGGCGGCGATCTCTTCCACATGGGCGAGACCGGCGGCGCTTTCGATGATCACCTCGAAGCCGATCCGCTTCGCACGGCCCTTGGCGGTCTCGATGGCGCTGACCAGGGCATCCACCGCATAGATGTCACCAGCGCAGCCGACCTTGGGGATCATGATCTGATCCAGCCGGTCGCCGCATTGTTCCAGCAGGTCGACCACGTCGCGATACCACCAGGGGGTATCCAGGCCGTTGATTCGCACCGACAGGGTCTTGTTGCCCCAGTCGACATCCCCGATCGCCTCGATGACATTCTTGCGCGCCTGTTCCTTGTCGTCAGGGGCCACCGCGTCTTCGAGGTCGAGGTTGATCACATCGGCGGCCGAGGCGGCCATCTTGGCAAACAGCTTGGTGTTCGAGCCGGGGCCGAAAAGCTGGCAACGGTTGGGGCGGGCCGGGGGCTGAGGCTGGACGCGGAAGGACATGATCGGTCTCCGGGTAAGGAAATTACGTTTATTGCTGCTGGATGGTTAGGAAATTACCCGCCTATTGGCAAGGTGGATTTTGCAGCGCAGCATGATTCCGCGCCGTGGTGGGAGAATCTTCGAAGATTTGGCGCAAACCCGAAAGATCTGGGTGTTTTGCACGTGGGGCGCGCGCAATTTGCAAACACCTTGAGGGAGATTGCGCGCAGGATGCAGGAAACCCTCTTCAGGAGACCAGACATGATCGAGACCCCGTATCTTCTCTTCCTCGGTGACGCCCCCGACGCCCTGGCCGCGAAAGTGGCCCAGGGCATCAAGGACTGGCGCCCGGAGAATTGCGTGGGCCAGTACCGGATGGACGGCTGCAAGGCCGACATGAAACTGACCGACATGACCCTGGCCGAGGCCAAGGCCGCTGGCGCCAAGACGCTAGTGATCGGCGTGGCCAACCGGGGCGGCGTGATTTCCCAGGCCTGGAAGAAGGTCCTGATCGAAGCGCTGGAAGAAGGCTTTGACATCGCCTCGGGCCTGCACAACCTGCTGCGCAACGAACCCGACCTGAAGGCCGTCGCCGAGGCCACCGGCCGCACCCTGCACGACGTGCGCATTCCGTCCGTCCAGTACCCGATTGCCTCGGGCGTGAAGCGCAAGGGCAAGCGTTGCCTGGCCGTGGGCACCGATTGTTCGGTCGGCAAGATGTACACCGCGCTCTGCATGGACAAGGAAATGAAGAAACGCGGGCTGAAATCCAGCTTCCGCGCCACCGGCCAGACCGGGATCCTGATCACCGGCGACGGTGTGCCGCTGGACGCCGTCATCGCCGACTTCATGGCCGGGTCCATCGAATACCTGACGCCTGACAACGATGACGATCACTGGGACATGATCGAGGGCCAGGGCTCGCTGTTCCACGCCTCCTATTCCGGCGTGACCATGGCGCTGGTCCATGGCGGTCAGCCCGACGCGCTGGTGCTGTGCCACGAGCCGACCCGCGAACACATGCGCGGCCTGCCCGACTACAAGCTGCCCGAGCTATCGGACCTGCGCGATGTGGCGATGAAGCTTGCCTCCTGGGTGAACCCGGACGTCAAGGTCATCGGCGTGTCGGTGAACACCCAGCATATGAGCGAGGAAGACGCCCAGGCCTACCTGGCCAAGGTCGAGGCCGATCTGGGCCTGCCCGCCACCGACCCCTACCGCTATGGCGCGGACAAGCTGGTCGACGCGCTGATCGCCTGATCCCGAAACGGCCCGCCGCTCCCCCGGCGGGCCGACTTTTTCCGATCGCAGACATTGCAGAAAGGGACCGACGTGCAGATCGACGTGACCCGAGACATCTTCCCCCTGGCCCAGGTGTTCCGCATCAGCCGCGGCGCGCGGACCGAGGCCGAGGTGCTGACCGTCACCCTGACCGACGGCGACCACGTGGGGGTGGGCGAATGCGTGCCCTATGCCCGCTACAACGAGACCCTGGCCTCGGTCGAGGCCGAGATCCTGGCCCTGCCGCGCGACATCACCCGCAAGGGCCTGCAAGAGATCCTGCCCGCCGGTGCCGCGCGCAATGCCGTGGACTGCGCCCTGTGGGACCTCGAGGCCAAGAAGGCCGGCAAACGCGTCTGGGACCTGGCGGGCCTGCCCGCGCCCGGCCCCGAGATCACCGCCTATACCCTGTCGCTGGACGAACCGGCGGCGATGGAGGCCCAGGCGGCCAAGAACGCCTATCGCCCGCTGCTGAAGATCAAGCTGGGCACCCCCGACGACATGCCCCGGCTGGAGGCCGTGCGCCGGGGCGCCCCCGAGGCCCGGATCATCGTCGATGCCAACGAGGGCTGGTCGGCCGAGGTCTACGCCGATCTGGCGCCGCATCTGGTGCGCCTGGGCGTGGCGCTGGTGGAACAGCCGCTGCCCGCCGGTCTGGATGATGCGCTGATCGGCATGGAGCGCCCGGTGCCCGTCTGCGCCGATGAGAGCTGCCACGACCGCGCCTCGCTGCCCAAGCTGAAGGGCAAATATGACGTGGTGAACATCAAGCTGGACAAGACCGGCGGCCTGACCGAGGCCCTGCTCTTGCGCGAGGCCGCGCTGGCCGAGGGGTACAAGGTGATGGTGGGTTGCATGGTGGGCTCATCCCTGGCTATGGCGCCCGCGGTTCTGGTGGCCCAGGGCGCGATGGTCACCGACCTGGACGGCCCGCTGCTGCTGGCAAGCGACCGCGCGGCGGCGCTGCACTACGACGAGGTCGGGGTGCACCCGTCGACGCCCGCGCTTTGGGGGTGACGCCCGGTCCGCGCGGCAAGGCGTGGCAAAGGCTCCGGGGGAGGGTTTGAGGAGGTCACGGGCGGAGCCCCGGGCCAGACCTCGCGGAACGGTGGATTAGCCATCCACCCTCCGCACCCGCCGTAGGGTGGATGAAATCCACCGTCCCCGGCCGCCGCGTTGCGCGGACCGACGAACGAGACATGCCGGGCGCATTCCGCCAATTTGCCCGGCATCCCTGGCAGGTCGCTGAATTCCCTTCCGGCGGCCTGCCTGTCAAATCTCTGGCCTTCCGCCCCCGACGGGGTCTAGGAAGCGCCTGACAGGAAGCGGGCAGCGCCCGCGACAGACAGGAGAATGGCCCATGAGCCGCATCGTCTATGTGAATGGTGACTATCTGCCCGAGGAAGAGGCGACCGTGTCGATCTTCGACCGCGCCTTCCTGATGGGCGACGGTGTCTATGAGGTGACCAGCGTGCTGGATGGCAAGCTGATCGACTTCGACGGCCACGCCAAGCGCCTGTCGCGCTCGCTGTCCGAACTGGACATGGCCGAGCCCTGCACCATGGAAGAGCTGCTGGAGATCCACCGCGAACTGGTGGCCAAGAACGAGATCACCGACGGTCTGGTCTATCTTCAGGTCACCCGCGGCTCTGCCGGGGATCGCGATTTCGTCTTCCCCGATCCCGAGACGGTGAAACCGACCCTGGTTCTGTTCACCCAGAACAAACCCGGCCTGGCTGACGATCCCAAGGCCAAGAAGGGCTCCAAGGTCATCTCGGTGCCCGATATCCGCTGGCACCGCCGCGACATCAAGACGGTGCAGCTGCTCTACCCCTCCATGGCCAAGATGATGGCCAAGAAGGCCGGTTGCGATGACGCCTGGCTGGTCGAGGACGGCTTCGTCACCGAGGGCAGCTCGAACAACGCCTATATCGTCAAGGGCAACAAGATCATCACCCGCGAACTGTCCAACGACATCCTGCACGGCATCACCCGTGCCGCCGTGCTGCGCTTCGCCGCCGAGGCGCAATACGAGGTCGAAGAGCGCAACTTCACCATCGAAGAGGCACAGGCCGCCGATGAGGCCTTCACCACCTCCGCCTCGGCCTTCGTCATGCCCGTGGTCGAGATCGACGGCGTGGCCCTGGGCGACGGCACGCCCGGCACCGTGGCCCTGCGCCTGCGCGAGATCTACCTGGACGAGATGCGCAAGGCCGCCGTCTGACCTGGCGCGCGGCGGGGTGAGCCCCGCCCCACAAGACTCAAAGGCGCGGATCCCGGCGATCCGCGCCTTTTTGCCATCCGCCTAGGCGCTGCCCCGCGCGGGGCTTTGAAACGGGGGCGGTCCGCGCCATATGAGGGGCTGATCCGATGCGACGAGTCCCGCCCATGCGCCTGTCCCTTCCCCTGACTGCCTGCACCGCCCTGGCCCTGCTGGGGGCCGCCCTGCCTGCGCGGGCGGATTTGTGCAACTTCCGCCCCGAGAGGGTGGTGGGCGATGTGGCCGACAGCGCCCTGGGCGACGCGATCAAGGGCGGCGTGGGGTTCGACCTGTCCGACGTGGTCTCGGGCGCCAACCTTCTGAACCCGGAACGCGACCGCGACCGGCTGAAGGGGGTGACCGGCGTGGTGGCCGCGGCCTTCTCGGCGCCGGTCTCGGTGGCCGCCGGGGTGATCGGCATCACCGCCTTCGAAGGGGTCTGCACCCTGCATGAACGCCGCCGCACCGACAGCGACGCGGTCCTGGCCGTGCTGACGGACATGGCGGCCGAGGCCGACCCCGTCTATTTCGCCCTGATCGACGCGGACCAGGGCCCCGACAAGGCGGTGCTGCGCCTGGGCGACGGCCAGGGGGGCAGCGCGGACTACCCCGTGCGGCGGCTTGAGATCGTCGACGGCGAGCTGCGCCATATCTCTTTCGGCGCCAATACGGTGCTGGGCCGGGTGACCTATCGCATCCCTGCCGAAACCCTGCTGCGCCCGGACGAGGATCACGTGCTGGAACGCCCCGCGGGCCCCGCGCCCCTGCCCGAGGTTTCGGTGTCGGACCTGCCGGTGAAGCCCAGCAAGGCGCGCGGCGCGCCGAAAACTGGCGAGGGCGCCGAGGCGATGCAGGGCAAGTGACGCCCGCCTGATCTCGCCGCGCCTGTTTCCGACAGCACGACCGGACAGAAAAAAGGCCCGAAGCGCGCGCTTCGGGCCTTTTCTATGATCTTTTCGGGGTGCGCCGCTGCCGCGGCGCGGGTCTTTCCGGTAGGTGCGCCGCTGCTGCGGCGCGGGCCGGGGTCAGTGCACGGCGGGGGCCGCCAGCTCTTCCTCGTCCTCTTCCGCCTCGGGGGCGGGGTCGCGCGAGGCCATCTTCAGCACCGCGAAGCCCAGCACCGCCGAGATGGCAGAGCCCGTCAGCACACCCAGGCGCACCGAGTTCATCAGCGCCGGGTCGGCAAAGCTCAGCGTGCCGATGAACAGCGACATGGTGAAACCGATGCCCGCCAGGCAGGCGATGCCGTAGATATGCGCCCAGTTGGCGCCCGTGGGCATCCGCGCGAGGCCCGATTTGACCATCAGCCAGACGACGCCGAAGACGCCAACCTGCTTGCCGATCACCAGACCGCCCGCGATGCCCAGGGCCAGCGGATCCAGCAGGTCCGCGAAGGTCAGCCCGGTCAGGTTCACGCCCGCGTTGCCGAAGGCAAAGAGCGGCACGATGAAGAACAGCACATAGGGCGACAACCCGTGTTCGATCGAATGCAGCGGCGACTTGCCGTAGCGGTCCTTGATCGGGATGAAGAAGGCGGTCAGCACCCCCGCCAGGGTCGCATGGACACCCGACATCAGCACGAAGTACCACAGCAGCACGCCCAGAAGCAGGATCGGCGCGACCCGGTGGGTCTTGCGCTTCAGCAGGACGAACATGGCGGCCAGCGGGATCAGCGCCAGGAACAGATAGTCGATTTGCAGATCGGCGGTGTAGAACAGCGCGATGACCACGATGGCGCCCATGTCATCCAGGATCGCCAGGGTCAGCAGGAAGATCTTCAGCGAGGTCGGCACCTTGGGGCCGGCCAGGGCCAGAACGCCCAGGGCAAAGGCAATATCGGTCGCTGCCGGGATGGCCCAGCCCCCCAGGGTGTCCGGGTTGCCCATGTTCAGCGAGACATAGACGATCGCCGGGCAGGCCATGCCCGCGATGGCCGCCACGCCCGGCATCAACACGTCGCTGGGGTTCTTCAGCTTGCCTTCTAGCAGCTCGTATTTCAGTTCCAGACCGACCAGGAAGAAGAAGATCGCCATCAGACCGTCGTTGATCCAGTGCAGCAGCGAGTTCTTCAGCTCGGCCTCGCCGAACGAAATTTTCAGATAGGTATGCAGCCAGTCGTCATAGGCCGGGCCCAGGCTGGAGTTGGCGACGATCAGCGCCAGCACTGTTGCCAGGATCAGGAAGATTCCCCCCGATGCATCGCTCGAAAAGAACCTGTCCAATTCACGCCGTAGCCCCATCCCTGTCTCCTCTGTCAATCCGGGTTGCAAACATGCTTTTGGCCTCGGGGGCGGACCTCAAGGCATTGATGTTCCAGATGGGGCCTTGCCGCCCCGGCTCAAGAGGCGGGGCGGCAAAATATCGGCGTCAGATTTACTTTTCGGTCACATTTTCGCGGAAGGCGGTGTCGAAGGCCGCTTTCTGCTCGCCCGTGGCCTCGGTCTGGTACTCGGCGCGCCAGCTGTCGTAGGGCATCCCGTAGAAGGTTTCGCGGGCCTCGTCCTTCGACATCTCGATGCCGCGTTCGGCGGCGGCTTCCTGATACCAGCGGCTGAGGCAGTTGCGGCAGAACCCGGCCAGGTTCATCATGTCGATGTTCTGCACATCGGTCCGCTTGGTCATCAGGTGATCGCGCAGGGTGCGGAAGGCCGCAGCCTCCAGCTCGATCCGGGTCTGGTCGTCGATCTTGGTGCTCATGGCTGATCCTCCTGTGTCAGGTGTCAGATAGGCCGCTCCGCTTGCGGAAGGAAGAGCGGGGGATGCGCGCGGTTTCCACGCCCAGGGCGCAGCTGGCGGGCAGATGGGCCTCCAGCACGGCCAGGGCGGCATCGGCCAGCTCGACATGCTGGATCTCGGGGCGGCTGTCCATCAGGCGCAGGGTGACGTTGACGAAGGCCGTCTCGCCCGACAGCAGGTGAAAGGCCGTGGCCTCGTAGGCGCGCAGCTTGATCGCCGTTTCGGGCACCTCGGGGTGGGCGGCCATGGCGGCGGTCAGGGCCGGGATCAGCCCCTCGGGCAGGGTCAGGCCAGCGTATTCGACGACGATATGGGGCATGGGCGGTCCTTCTCGGGCTTTGAAATCGGGCGCGGCCTAGAAATCGGGAATTGCGATGCGGGTTCCGGCGGGCAGGGCCTGGGCCATTAGGGTGCACATCACCTGGGCCACGGCGATCTCTTCCGGGCCGGGGGCGCCCTCCAACCGGATATCCAGCCAGGGTTGGCCATCGGCGGGCATCGGGTGGGCCTCGGGCAGAAAGGCGAAGTCGTCGGCGTCTTCCAGATAGGGGGCCAGGGTGGTCAGCGCCTGGAAAAGGGCGCGTTTCGGCACCTCCAGCCCGTGGAAGTCAAGGATCAGCCGCGCGCCGCTCACAGCCCCGTCTCCGCCAGCGCCTGGGTCAGGATCGGCGCCAGGCGGCTGGCCCAGGCGCGTTGCTGGTCTTCGGTGGCGATCAGGTCGTTGCGCAATTCGATCAGCACATTGGGCAGACCCTGGGCAATGGCGTGGCGGTCCACCGCATCGCCGGGCAGGTGCCCGCCGTAGGGTTCGTTGGCGCCGACGCAGAGATCCGGCTCGGCCCGCAGACGCGCCAGCAGGGCCGCCGACAGACGCTCATCTGCCGCATAAAGCACCCCGATCTGCCAGGGCCGGGGCGGGCGGCCCTTCAGTTGTGGGGTGAAGGAATGGATCGACAGATAGACCCGGTCGGCGCGCGCGGCCACCAGCCCCGCCACCGCGCCGTGATAGGGGCGATAGCAGCGGTCCAGCCGGGCGGTCCGCTCGGCCGCGCCCGCATGGCGGTTGCCGGGAATGATGGTGCCGTCATACAGCTTCATCAGCAGGGTCGGGTCATCCTCGCCCCGGTTGGGGTCGATCACCAGGCGCGAGAAATTCGACAGCACGGCGGGCCCGTCCAACGCCTCGGCCAGGAAACGGGTCACCCCCGCCGCGCCCGGATCATAGGCAATGTGCCGGGCCATTTCGCTTTCCGGCAGGCCCAGGCTACCGCCGCCGACGAAATCCGGTACGGTGTTTGCAGCATGGTCGCAGGTGACAAGCCAGCGGGAGGGGCGGTCTGCACCAAGGATCTGGTAAGGCGCATATGTCATCCCGCTGTCACCTCACTTCGACATTCAGGCGCCATTGGCATTCGCAGCCGGGCGCCTTAGGGTAAATGTGAACGCTAACAATCCGGCCAGGGCCGGGCTGCGACAACGGGGATGACCTTTATGAAACGTCAGCGCAATACGAAAATCGTCGCCACGCTGGGGCCCAGCTCCTCCGACTACGAGACGATCCGCGCGCTTCACGAAGCCGGGGCGGATGTCTTCCGCCTGAACATGTCGCACGGCAGTCACGACGAGATCCGCGAGCGGCACCGCATCATCCGCCGGATCGAACGGGACATGGACAGCGTGATCGGCATCCTGGCCGACCTTCAGGGGCCGAAACTGCGCGTCGGCACCTTTGCCGCCGAGAGCGGGGAAGAGTTGAGCGAGGGGCAGGCCTTCCGCCTGGATCTGGATCAGGCGCCGGGCGACGCGACCCGGGTGAACCTGCCCCACCCCGAGATCTTCGCGGCGCTGGAACCCGGCGCCTCGCTGCTGGTCAATGACGGCAAGATCCGCCTGAAGGTGAAGGACTGCGGCCCCGATTTCGCCGATTGCGAAGTGACCGTGGGTGGCACCATCTCGAACCGCAAGGGGGTGAACGTGCCCGACGTGGTGCTGCCGCTGGCGGCCCTGTCGGAAAAGGACCGCAAGGATCTGGAGTTTGTCTGCCAACTGGGCGTCGACTGGATCGCGCTCAGCTTCGTGCAGCGCCCCGAGGACATGCACGAGGCCCGCGCCCTGGTCGATGGCCGCGCCGCCGTTCTGGCCAAGATCGAGAAACCCGCCGCGGTGCAGTGTTTCGACGATATTCTGGCGGTGTCGGACGGGATCATGGTGGCGCGCGGCGATCTGGGGGTGGAACTGCCCGTACACGCGGTGCCGCCGATCCAGAAGCGCCTGATCCGCCGCTGCCGGTCCGCCGCCAAGCCGGTGATCGTCGCCACCCAGATGCTGGAATCGATGATCGAAAGCCCGATGCCCACCCGGGCCGAGGTCTCGGACGTGGCCGCCGCCATCTACGAGGGCACCGATGCGGTGATGCTCTCGGCGGAATCGGCGGCCGGGCAGTATCCGGTCGAGGCGGTCAAGACGATGGACAACGTGGCCAAAGAGGTCGAGGGCGACACCCTCTATCGCGAGATCCTGGAGCAGCAGCGCCGCTCGGTCATCGGCATCGGGTCCGTGGCCGAGGGCATCGTGGCCGCCGCCCGCGAGATCGCCGAGACCACCGATATCTGCGCCGTCTGCTGCTTTACCCAGACCGGCAACACCGCGCTGCTGGTCAGCCGTGAAAAGCCCCGGGTGCCGATCCTGGCCATGTCCTCGCTGCGCGGCACGGCGCGGCGGCTGACCCTGTCCTGGGGGGTCATGTGCCTGGTTACGGGCGAGCTGTCGCGGTTCAAGCAGGCGGTGGTCAATGCCGCGCGCGGGGCGCGGGTGACCGGGCTGGCGACCGAGGAAGACAGTATCGTCGTCATCGCCGGCGTGCCCTTCAACACCTCGGGCACCACCAACATCCTGCGCGTCGCCCCCTGCGAGGAACGCCTGATCTTCGCCGCCGACCCCGAGTAAGGGGCAGCGGCGGCGCGGCGCCCCGGGGCGGGGGCGCCACATTAGCCTTTGGCGGGGGCGGCAAAGTCGGATAGAGGCATCGGGCATGAGCCTTGATGTGATCTTTGTCTGCGGCGCCCTGCTGTGCCTGCTGTCCATTCCCGCCCTGGTCTCGGCCTGGGCCGACAACCGCATCCCCTCGGTCTCGGTCTTCGCCCTGGTCTCGGGGGTCGGGCTGGCGGTCTATGCCTGGTATTCGGACCCGGTGCGCCTGGCGCCGACGAAGATGCCCGATGCCTTCATCCGGGTCTTTGCCGAGGTGCTGCGGGCGATCTGATCCGCGCAGGGTCGGTCCAGAGACGCGAGCCCGAGCAGGGGCCGAAGGGGCCGGACGAGGGCCCCGTGGCCTGTCTGATGGCCCGCCCGCCTGGCCCCGGGCCACTTCGCCCTTGTCAAACGGTGATTCCCCTCCTATACGCCCGATCTCGACCTGCGCGGCCGGCCGATGAGGCATGCCGAGTCGCGTGTAACTCTCAAAGAGGAGACGAAAATGCCCAAGATGAAGACGAAGTCGAGCGCCAAGAAGCGCTTCAAGGTGACCGGGACCGGCAAGATCCTGGCAGGTCAGGCCGGCAAGCGCCACGGCATGATCAAACGCACCACCAAGTTCATCCGTACCGCACGCGGCACGACCACCCTGTCGAAGGCCGATGAGCAAATCATCCGCCCGATGATGCCCTACGCCAAGAAGAAATAAGGAGGTCGCGATATGTCCCGTGTTAAAGGTGGTACCACGACCCACGCCCGTCACAAGAAGGTCATCAAGGCAGCCAAAGGTTACTACGGCCGCCGCAAGAGCACCTTCAAGGTTGCCCGTCAGGCCGTCGACAAGGCCAACCAATACGCAACCCGCGACCGCAAGAACCGCAAGCGCAATTTCCGCGCCCTGTGGATCCAGCGGATCAACGCCGGTGTGCGTGCCCATGACGAGGCCATGACCTATTCCCGCTTCATCAACGGCCTGACCCTGGCCGGGATCGAAGTGGACCGGAAAGTTCTGGCCGACCTGGCCGTCAACGAACCGGAAGCCTTTGCTGCCATCGTCGAGCAAGCCAAGGGCGCCCTGGCCGCCTGAGCGACCGCGCCTTTGCGAGACTAGCGAAACCCCGCTCCGCCCGGAGCGGGGTTTTTGCTGTCTGGGAGCGATAGGTGGATGGGGGCGGGGGCTCTGCCCCCCCCGTCGCCGGAGGGCGACAAATGGAAGGGACAAGGGGGGCTCTGCCCCCCTTGCGCCTGCGGCGCAATTCCCCCCGGGATATTTTTGGCAATGAGAAGAGAGGGGCGGGGCGCCTGGGGGCCATGGGGGGGCGTTGGAGGGGGGGCGGGCAGGGGGGGCTTGCCCCCCGTCTCGGTGGCCGAGACGCCCCCCGGAGTATTTTCGGCTGCCGGATGGGGTGAGGGGCTGGCGCCTTTGTCGGGCGTCGTGTGAGAGGGGGCGCCGGGGCCGCTAGGGTGGGGCGCTGGAGAGGGGGCGGGCGGGGGCGCGGACCCGCTATAGCTTGCAATCCCGCCCACCTGTGGTAACCCCGTCGCCGTCTGCGAACGGAGGCGGCGATGGACGATCTGAAGGCGAAATATCTGGACCTGATTTCCGGGGCGGGCAGTGAGGCCGCGCTGGAAGAGCTCCGTGTGCAGGCCGTGGGCAAGAAGGGCGAGATCAGCCTGAAGATGCGCGAGCTGGGCAAGATGAGCCCGGAAGAGCGCCAGGTGATGGGCCCGAAACTGAACGCCCTGAAGGACGAGATCAACTCGGCCCTGGCCGCCAAGAAGGCCGCCCTGGCCGATGCCGCGCTGGATGAACGCCTGAAGGCCGAATGGCTGGACGTGACCCTGCCGGTGCGGCCGCAGCGCCAGGGCACCATCCACCCGGTCAGCCAGGTCTGGGAAGAATGCACCGCCATCTTCGCCGACATGGGCTTTTCCGTCGCCGAAGGCCCGCAGGTGGAAACCGACTGGTACAACTTCGACGCGCTGAACATCCCCGGCCACCACCCCGCACGGGCCGAGATGGACACCTTCTACATGCACCGCGCCGAGGGCGACGAGCGCCCGCCCCATGTGCTGCGCACCCATACCTCGCCGGTGCAGATCCGCTCCATGGAGCTGGGCGGCGCGCCCACCCGGATCATTTGCCCGGGCCGCGTCTATCGCGCCGATTACGACCAGACCCATACGCCGATGTTCCATCAGGTCGAGGGCCTGGCGATTGACCGCGACATCTCGATGGCGAACCTGAAATGGGTGCTGGAAGAGTTCTTCTCGGCCTATTTCGGCACCAAGGTCAAAACCCGCTTCCGCGCCTCGCACTTCCCCTTCACCGAGCCCTCGGCCGAGGTCGATATCCAGTGTTCCTGGGAAAACGGCACCGTGAAGGTGGGCGAGGGCGACGGCTGGCTCGAGGTGCTGGGATCGGGCATGGTGCACCCGAAGGTGTTGCAGGCCGGTGGCATCGACCCGAACGAGTGGCAGGGCTTTGCCTTCGGGATGGGGATCGACCGGATTGCCATGCTGAAATACGGCATCCCGGATTTGCGGGCCTTCTTCGACAGCGATTTGCGCTGGCTGCGGCATTATGGGTTCAGCGCGTTGCAGGTGCCGACGATCCGGGGTGGGGTGTGAAATGCAGGAATTGCTTGCGAGTGCTTGGGACTCCCTAGGGGCCTTTCAAGAACTCGTAAAGGCAGTCTTAATTTCGGTCATTGCCGCCCTTGCTGTTGGCGCGCTACGTGCTCGAGTTAAAATAATCTGGGGTTCTACAAGTCTGAATCTCCACAGTTTTCGCCTTGGCGCAGATGGCGGAATTGCGAACATTGCGACCGAGAAATTCTTTTTCCAGAATGTTGGCCGACGGCCAGCGAGGGAACTCGAGGTAGTCTTCAGCACCACACCAACGAGTTACAATCTCTGGCCGCCCAGAGATCACGAGCCTCGCGCTCTTGAAAACGGAACTTTCGTTCTGAAGGTGCCTTCTGTCGCTCCGCGTGAACTGGTGATTGTTGATGTAATCGAGATAGAACGAAAGCGTGTAGACGTTCTTTCTGTAAATTGCCCTGACGTGCTGGCTACTGAAGTTAGATTCGCGCCAGTAAGGCAATTTGGCAAGGTCGTGAACGGACTTATCGGATACCTTATGTTCGCCGGGCTTGTGGGCACAATCTATTTAGCGCTTGGCATCCTCTTTGGATGAGTGTTCGTAGGAACTCTTGTCGCTTTTAGGCTCCCCCAAGGCCAGACCCCTACCGCGGGTGGGGGCGTAGCCCCCGCCCATGGGGGCGGTCGGGGGCTGGCCGGGCCGCTACGCGCCCCGGCTGGGGCGTAAGCCCGACGTTCCGCTCTTTCTTTGTCCTAGGCCCCGCTGCCTTGCCTCTGTCCGCCATGGGGTGAGGCCCGTTTCGGAAACCGTCCGGGGGACGGTTTCAGGGCCGAACGGGCGGAGCCCCGGGAAGCTCGTCCCGGCCCTCAGCCTCCCGGCTGGGGCAGGCTCCCCCCCCCCTCGCAATCCGGCAGGCCCAAGGGGCGCCCCCACCCCTTGACCCCTGCCCAGGATCCGCCAAGCTGACCGGCATCCCGCCCGGAGGTTCCCCCATGCCCCAGCACAGCCCCCAGACCTTCACCTTTGGCGACAGCCCGGCGCTTTGTGCCGAACTGCTGGCCCTGGTCCGCGCGGGCCGCAAGACCGCCACCTGCGAGGCCTGGCGGGTCTATGAGGCCGCGCCCGAGACCCTGCCGGTGGTCGGGCGGCGGGATATCGCGCTGAACTGGGATGGCAGCCCGGCGCTGGAGATCGAGACGCTGTCGCTGACCCGCTGCCGCTTCGACGAGGTGACCGAGGAGTTCGCCCTGGCCGAGGGCGAGACCGAGACGCTGGCCGAATGGCGCGCCGGGCATCAGGCCTATTTCGCCCGCAACGGCGGCTTTGCCCCCGACATGCTGCTGCTTTGCGAACGCTTCCGCCTGGTGCGCGACCTGTCCCCCGGGGGCTGACCGCCGCCGGAGGGATCCCGGGGCGCCCTTGCTGCGTTGCCTTTGCAAGGCAACCGGAGAGAGGGCATGTCGCTATTCCTGCACCAGAACCGCGAACGCAACGAGGACACGCGCCGGGTCTATGCGCTGTTCGAGATCGCCCATACCGCGGTCGATTTCCTGGCCGCGCTGGCCTTCATCGCGGGCTCGGTGCTGTTCTTCTACAAATCCCTGCAAGAGGCGGGCACCTGGCTGTTCCTGCTGGGCTCGATCCTCTTTGCGGTGAAACCCACCCTGCGGCTGGCGCGCGAGTTGAAACTCTACGCCATGGGGCGGCAGGAAGACCTGAAGGCGCGGCTGAAGGGCTGAGGCGCATCGGTAATCGCACCTAATTGCGAGACTCAGAGGCATCCGGTAGCGCAAACGGGACAAGCGGACGATGGGGGGCGTCATGGGTGAAGGTCTGACGGTTTTGCTGACACAGCCCGCGCGCGGGCGCACCCGGCGGGTGCCCGAGGGCCTGCGTGCCATGGGGCTGCGGCCGGTGCGCGGGCGGCTCAGTTCCTCGCAGGTGGCCGGGCATGACGTGGTGCTGCCGCTGGCCAATGCCGACGTGGTGACCCTGGGCCTGCATCTCCCGCACGAACGCGGGCGCAGGTATCTGGCGCCGACGCTGGAGGCCTTCCGCACCTGCGAGGACAAGGAGGTGCTGACCCGCCGCCTGGCCGCCGAGGGGTTCGCCCGCAACCTGCCCCTGCCGGTGCCGGGCGAGCGGCTGGTGCGCAAGCCGCGGGTCGGCGACAGCGGGGCGGATGTGTCGATCCGGCCCTGGGCACCGGTGCCGGAAGAGGATCCGGTCTGGACCTGGCAACGCGCGCTCGAGGCGCCGGTGGAATACACCGCCCATCTGCTGATCCGCGACCGGATCCTGATGAGCAAGGGCCTGGCCTATGATCGCGGCACGGGCGCGGTGCGCAGCGGCATCGCCAATATGGTGGGCCGGGTCTTCGACCTGCCCGAGGCCCATCTGGCGCTGTTCCGCGACATGCTGAACGCGATCGGCTTCGAGGGCTTCGCCTGCGTGAATTATTTTGTCGAAGACGGCTGCCCGCTGGTGATCGAGATCAACGGCCGCCTGGGGGCCTCGCTGCTGCAAGTGCCCGAATGGATCGCCTATGCCTATTGCGAGGCGCTTTATCCCGGCTGCTGCGGCGGGCGCGGCCAGCCGCGCTGGCCCGCGCAGATCCCCGAGCGCAGCCGGACGAAGGAGGCGTTGCGCGGTGTCGAACGCGGGCTGCGCCGCGCCCTGCGCCCGGGCTAGGCGCCCGGGGCGGATCGCCCGCGCCGCCTTATGGCCGGTGTGTCACACCTTAGTTAAAACATACGAATACGCAGGGGTCTGTGTGGCGCGGTCTGGCGTCTCATGGCAGGGCTAAGGGTAAGGCGCCCGGGGGGAACGGGCGAAGAAGAGGGGACGCAGAGGGTGCGAACAGGGCAGGCGGGGACCGGCGACAGGACGAATTCGGGCAATGCAGCGGCAGGCCAGGCGGTTGCGCCTGCGCCCATGCTGCAACGGGGGGCGCCGCTGAAGGTGCTGATCTCTGGTGCGCGCCGGTCGCGCGCGCGGGCGCTGCGCCGGGTCTTGACCCCCCTGGGGGCGGAGGTGCGGATTGACGGCTTCCGGTCGCATACCATGCTGGAGGCCGATGTGGTCCTGCCCTTCTCGGGCGAGGAAACCTGCTATCTGAACACGATCTACCCCGAGTATGCGGGGGTGAAATACCTGCTGCCGGACCTTGCCGCCTTCGCCCTGTGCGAGGACAAGGGCGCGCTTTACGCGCGGCTGGCGCGGGCCGGGTTCGGCGCCCATCTGGCGGCGCCGGTGCCCGGGCAGGCGGTGGTGCGCAAGCCGCGCATCGGCACCGCCGGGGTGGCCGCCTCGGTCCTGCCATACGAAACGATGAGCGACAGCCCCGCCTGGGTCTGGCAACGCCGCTTGAGTGATGCCCATGAATATGCGGGGCACTTCCTGATCGACGGGGCAGGGCGCATGGTGCTGGCCCGGGCCTGCCGCTATACGCGCCACGAGAACCAGATGCGTCACGACCTGCGCGACGGGGCGGGGGCGCTGGTCGACATTCCCCCGGATCATCGCGCGCTTTTCGCCGCCATGCTGGCGGAAATCGGGCTGCGCGGTTTCTGCTGTTTCGATTATTTCGTCACCCCCGAAGACGGGGTGCAGGTGCTGGAGATCAACGGCCGGGTCGGCGGATCCATGGTGCGGATGCCCGAGGTGATGGGCCCCGCCTATTGCCGGGCTGTGGCGCCCGAGCTGACGGCCCACTGGCCCGAGCCGGTCTGGCCCCAGGTGGTGCGCCACAAACGCGGCCTGGCCGGGCGTCTGCCCAGCCTGCGCCGTCCGCGCTTCGCCTAAGCGCCGGGGCGGCCCCCGCCCCCCTCGACAAATCCGCCCCGATGCGCAACAAGCCATGCGACGGTTTCCGGCCCATGGCCGCGCAAGGAACAAAGGGGATCCGCGATGAAATTCACCCTCTCCTGGCTCAAGGAGCATCTCGACACCCAGGCGACCCTGGACGAGATCCTGGAGGCGCTGACCGATCTCGGCCTCGAGGTCGAAGAGGTCACGGACCCGGCGGCGAAACTGAAGGGCTTCAAGCTGGTCAAGGTGCTGGAGGCCGAGCAGCATCCCGACGCCGACAAGCTGCGGGTCTGCAAGGTGCAGACCGACGAGGGCGAGACCCAGATCGTCTGCGGCGCGCCGAATGCGCGGGCGGGGATCACCGCCGTTCTGGCCAAGCCCGGCATGTATATCCCCGGCCTCGACATCACCATTTCCGTGGGCAAGATCCGCGGCGTGGAAAGCCACGGCATGATGGCCTCGGAACGTGAGCTGGAACTCAGCGACGAACATAACGGCATCATCGAGCTGGAGAACGGCGAAGTGGGCCAGGAATTCGCCGACTGGCTGGCGCAGAACGATCCGGTGAAGGTCGACCCGGTCATCGAGATCGCCATCACCCCAAACCGCCCCGATGCCCTGGGCGTGCACGGCGTGGCCCGCGACCTGGCCGCCCGTGGCCTCGGTACGCTGAAGCCGCTGCCCGACTACACCCTGAAGGCCACCGCAGGCCCCTGCCCGGTGAAGGTGACCATCGACGAGAGTGCGAAGGACGGCTGCCACGTCTTCGCCGGTCGCATCATCAAGGGCGTGAAGAACGGCCCCTCGCCCGCCTGGATGCAGGACAAGCTGCGCGCCATCGGTCTGCGTCCGATCTCGGCCCTGGTCGATGTGACCAACTATTTCACCTACGACATGAACCGCCCGCTGCACGTCTTCGATGCCGGCAGCATCAAGGGTGATCTGGTGATCCACCGCGCCAAGGGCGGTGAGGAACTGCTGGCGCTGGACGAAAAGACCTACCAGATCCCCGAGGGCGTTCTGGTGATCTCGGACGACAATGGCGTCGAAAGCATCGGCGGCATCATGGGCGGCGAGGCCTCGGGCTGTACCGACGACACCGTCGATGTCTTCGTCGAGGCAGCCTTCTGGGACTTCATCTCGATCGCCCATGGCGGGCGGGCGCTGAAGATCAACTCGGACGCGCGCTATCGCAACGAACGCGGCATCGACCCGGGCTTCAACATGGAGGCGCTGGATCGCGCCTGCGCCATGATCGTGGAACTGTGCGGCGGTGAGGTGACCGACGTGGTCGTCGCGGGCGAGGTGCCGGACGTCAGCCGCGCCTACAAGCTGGATACCGCGCGCTGTTCCTCGCTGGTCGGCATGGACATTCCCGCCGAGACGCAGCGCGCCACGCTGGAGGCGCTTGGCTTCGTCATGGACGGTGACATGGCCCAGGTGCCCAGCTGGCGCCCCGATGTGATGGGCGAGGCGGATCTGGTGGAAGAGGTGGCGCGGATCGCCTCGCTGACCAACCTCGAGCCCAAGCCCATGGCGCGGACCCAGCCCGGCGTGCCGCGCCCGGTGCTGACGCCGATGCAGAAACGTGAACAGGTGGCGCGGCGCACGGCGGCCGCGCTTGGCTACAACGAATGCGTCACCTACAGCTTCATCGACAAGGCCAGCGCGGAGCTGTTCCGCGGCGGTGACGATGCCACGATGCTGGCCAACCCGATCTCGTCGGAGATGTCGCATATGCGGCCCGGGCTGCTGCCGGGCCTCTTGCAGGCGGCCTCGCGCAACCAGGCGCGCGGCATGACCGACATGGCGCTCTTCGAGGCCGGTCCCGCCTGGCACGGTGGCGAGCCGGGCGAGCAGCATTTGCAGGTCTCGGGGATCCTGGTCGGCCAGACCGGGCCCAAGGACGTGCATGGCGCGGCGCGCGCGGTCGATGTCTTTGACGCCAAGGCCGACTGCGAGGCGATCCTGGCCGCCATCGGCGCGCCTGCCAAGGTGCAGATCCTGCGCGAGGCGGCGGAGTGGTGGCACCCGGGCCGCCACGGGCGCATCTGCCTGGGTCCGAAAAAGATGCTGGCGGTCTTTGGCGAGATCCACCCCAAGGTGCTGGCGGCGATGGATGTGAAGGGCCCCGTGGTGGGCTTTACCATCTGGCCCGAAGAGGTGCCCCTGCCGCGCAACACCGACGCCTCGCGCGGGGCGCTGGTGCTGAACGACCTGCAAGCGGTGGACCGCGATTTCGCCTTCGTGGTGGATGAGGGGGTCGAGGCGCTGACCCTGGTCAACGCGGCTGCGGGCGCCGACAAGGCGCTGATCGCCGATGTGCGGGTCTTCGACGAGTTCATCGGCGGGTCGCTGGGCGAGGGCAAGAAGAGCCTGGCGGTGACCGTGCGCCTGCAACCCACCGAGGCGACGCTGAAGGAGAAGGAGATCGAGGCGATCTCTGCCAAGATCGTCGAGAAGGTGCAGAAGGCCACGGGGGGCACCCTGCGCGGCTGACGGCGCTGGCTCCGCGTCGCGGAGCCTCGCCCCGCCCGCCGTCCCGCGGCGGATCGTCCCGAAGACCAAGACGGCGCGCCCCATCCCGGGCGCGCCGTTTGCCTTTCGGCAAGCGGTGGTCTATCGCCGGGGCAAGCCATGTGGCCCAGGCAACGGAGGGACCCGCCGATGAGCGATGATGACGAATATGTCTATGACGAGGTGTCGGGCGAATGGATGCCTGCCTCGGAACTGGCAGCGCGTAATGCGGTTCAGGTGGTGGATGCCCAGGGCACCCCGCTGGAAGACGGCGATTCGGTGGTGCTTGTGAAGGACCTGAAGGTGAAGGGTGCGGGGCAGACCCTGAAGCAAGGCACGGTGATCAAGACCATCCGCCTGACTGCCAACCCCGAAGAGATCGACTGCCGCCACCCCGAGATCCGCGGCCTGGTCCTGCGCACCGAGTTCGTGAAGAAGAGGTAAGCCATGCTCTCTGTCTACCTGTCCGGCGAGATCCACACCGACTGGCGCGAACGGATCACCGAAGGCGCCGCCGACCTGGCCATCCGCTTTTCCGCCCCGGTGACCGATCACGGCGCCTCGGACGATTGCGGCGTGGCGATCCTGGGCGCCGAGGACAACCCCTTCTGGCATGATCACAAGGGCGCCAAGGTCAACGCGATCCGCACCCGCATGGGGATCGAACAGGCCGATGTGGTCGTGGTGCGTTTCGGCGAGAAGTACAAGCAGTGGAACGCCGCCTTCGACGCGGGCTATGCCGCCGCCCTGGGCAAGTCGCTGATCGTGCTGCACGGCCCCGAACATCGCCACGCCCTGAAAGAGGTCGACGGCGCCGCCCTGGCCGTGGCCGAGACGCCCGAACAGGTGGTGCAGGTGCTGCGCTACGTGCTGACCGGCGCCCTGCCGGGCTGAGCGGGTCTTTTGGCCCCGTGCCGGGGCCAAAGCCTCCGGCGGGGATATTTTTGGCAATGAGAAGCATGGGGCGCCGCGCCCCGCGACCCGCGCGACCCCCCTTTTCCCATCCTGAAGGCTGAAAATACTCCGGGGGAGGCCGCCGCAGGCGGGCGGGGGCAGAGCCCCCTTCCTCCATGGCCGCAATGCAAAAGGGCGGCCCCGGGGCCGCCCTTTGTCTGTCTGCCGGGCCGCGCTTAGTCCCGCGCGGGGATGGTCATGCCCTTTTGCACCGCCGGGCGCGCCATGAAGCGGTCCACATAAGCCTGGAGGTTGGCGTAGCTTTGCCATTCCAGCACTTCGTTGGCGTCGTAGTAGCGCAGGGCGCCGTCCAACCAGGGCACGATGGCGATATCGGCGATGGAGAAGTCACCGGCGACCCAGTCGCGGCCCTCGAGCTGGCGATCCAGCACGCCCAAGAGGCGCTTGCCCTCGTTGATGTAGCGCTCGCGCGGGCGCGGATCCTCGATGTCCTTGCCGGCGAAGGCGTAGAAGAAGCCCAGCTGGCCCAACATCGGCCCCAGGCCGCCCATCTGCCACATCAGCCATTTGATCACCTCGTATTTGCCCGCGCCCTCGGTGGGCATCAGGCGGCCGGTCTTCTCGGCCAGGTAGATCAGGATGGCGCCGCTTTCGAACAGGCCGATCGGCGCGCCCTCGGGGCCCTTGGGGTCGATCAGCGCGGGGATCTTGTTGTTGGGGCTCAGCGACAGGAACTCGGGGCTTTTGACATCGGCATCGGCCAGGGTGACCTTATGCGCCTCATAGGGCAGGCCCAGCTCTTCCAGCGCGATCGAGATCTTCACCCCGTTGGGCGTGGGGAAGGAATAGAGCTGGATCACCTGCGGGTCGGTGGCGGGCCATTTGCTATTGATCGGGAAGCCTTCGGGGAACATTGATCTCTCCTGTGTCGGATTTCCCCGAATATAGGCCGGCGCGGGCGAAAAAGAACGTGGGCCTGCGGGCGTTTCGGGGCAAAGTCGGTGCATCGGCGCAGAGCGGACGCGCAGGGAAACACATCAAGGGGTGGATATCACCATGCTGAAAGACTTTCAGGCCTTCATCGCCAAGGGCAATGTCATGGACATGGCCGTGGGGATCATCATCGGCGCGGCCTTTACCGCGATCGTGCAATCCGTGGTCAAGGACCTGCTGAATCCGGTTCTGGGGCTGATCACCGGCGGGCTGGATTTCACCGACAAGTTCGCCGTGCTGTCGGGCGAAGGCCCCTATGACAGCCTGGTTGCCGCGCGCGAGGCGGGCGCCACGGTCTTTGCCTATGGCGCCTTCCTGTCGGCGGTCATCAACTTTCTGATCATCGCCTTCGTGGTCTTCCTGCTGGTGCGCTACGTGAACCGCGCGAAAGAGGCGATGATGCGCGAGGAAGAGCCGGGCACCCCCGCCGAGGAAAAGCCCGCCGGGCCGACCGAGCTGGATGTCCTGCTGGAGATCCGCGACGCGCTGAAGAAGGCGGGCTGAGCCTGTGCCAGGGGCGCGCCCGACCGGCGCGCGCCCCTGGCCGGCCGCCCCCGGGCGACCTGGAAGCGATCAGAACTTGTAGCCGACGCGCAGGGCCAGCGAGGTGGTGTCGACGGTGACGAAATCCTCGCCGTAGAGGTACTGGCCGTCCAGGTCACGGCGGGCATACTCCAGACCGGCGAACAATCCGCTGTCGAACAGATAGTCGACGCCGACGCCATAGATCTTGCCGTCGATGTCGCTGACCTCCCAGCCGTCATCCCAGCCCGAGCGGCTGTAGCCCAGGAAGCCGTAAAGCAGGGCGCGGCCGGTCACGTAGCCCGCGCGCAGCTTCAGGTCGAGGGCATCCGTCATCTGGTAGTAGGGCGTCAGCCCCTCGACCGGACCGGCGTCGGTATAGGCCAGTTCCGGCCCGAAGACGACGTTGCCATAGGTGAAGTTGTAGCCCAGGAAGACGCCCCATTCGGTGGTCTCTTCCAGGTCATAGGGCATGGTCATCGTCTGACCCTGGCCCACGTAGTTATAGCCGATCCGGTCGCCGGTGAAGGCCTCGGCCTTGACCCCGCCATAGACCCCACGCCAGGCCTCTGCCGCCGTGGGGGCCGTGGCCCGGGTCGAGGAGAAGCTGGGGGCCGGGGAGGCTGTGTCGGCCAGCGCCGGCAGCGGCGCCAGGGCGAGCGGGAGCAGGGCGAGGGCGGGCAGGATCGTCTGGGTCATGGGAGAGGGTCCGGGGTCTGTGGTCAGGAAGGCGCGTGGCGCGGCGGACCGGCGGACGGCCCGCAGGCTGTGCGCGGGTGGCGCCAACCTGCGTCACGGGGTCCGCAGGGGCCATCACCCGGATCAGGGGAAAAGCCGCGACCTTCGGCAGGGCCTGCGGCGGGCCCGGGCCGACGCGGGAGGGACCGGCAATTGCACTGGAAGCGGCGCCGGGTTTCTGCGACAAAACGGCCCAAACAGGCGAGGATCTTCGATGCTGGATCAGATGGACCGGTCCATCCTGCGGGTGCTGCAAAAAAGCGGGCGCATCTCCAATGCCGAACTGTCGGACAAGGTGGGCCTGTCGCAATCGGCCTGCCACCGGCGGGTGCAGCGGCTGGAGGCCGAGGGCTATATCCGCGACTACGTGGCCCTGCTGAACGCCCGCAAGATGCAGCTGTCGACCACCGTTTTTGTCGAGATCGGCCTGTCGGGCCAGGCGGATGAGCTGCTGGAGGCCTTCGAGACCGCCGTGGCCCGGGTGCCCGAGGTGCTGGAATGCCACCTGATGGCGGGCACGGCGGATTACATCCTGAAGGTCATCGCCGAAAGCTCTGAAGATTTCGCCCGGATCCACCGGCAAAGCCTGGCGCGGCTGCCCGGGGTGCAACGGATGCAAAGCTCTTTCGCGCTGCGCACCGTCTTCAAGACAACCGCCCTGCCGGTCTAGGCAGGGCAGGGGGCCGAAGAGGCCGCCCCCGCCGCGTCGCCACCCGAGCGACCCGAAAGGACAGGATATGAAACCACTCGTCATCCTCTACTGGGGCGGATCGCAGACGATCACGCTGACCGCCCGGGCCATTGCCGGGGGCGCCGCCGCCGCCGGGGCCGAACCCTATCTGGTGAATGCCGAAACCCTGGGCGAGGCCGACTGGGCGCTGCTGGCGCGCGCCGGGGCCATCGTCTTTGGCACGCCCACCTACATGGGCGGCATCGCCGGGGGCTACAAGGCGGTGCTGGACGAGACCGGCCACGAGATCTGGACCGAACGCGGCTGGCAGGACAAGCTGGCGGCGGGGTTCACCTGCGGTATCCAGCAGGCGGGGGACAAGCTGGCGACGCTGAAATCGCTGGCCATCTTCGCCGCCCAGCACGCCATGATCTGGGTGGGCCAAGAGGTGATCGGCGCCCCGGTCTTTCCCGAACGTGCGGGGCTGAATGCCTCGGGCACCTTCCTGGGGCTGACGGTGGAGCAGGCCGAGGACGGGGTTCTGAAACCCGGTTGCGAGGCCTCGGCGCGGCTGTTTGGCGCGCGGCTGGCCGCGGCGCTGGCGCGCTGGTCGGACTGAGCGCTGCCGGGGGGGGGCCGGCGCCCTGACAGGCCCCCAGAAGACCTGCCCCCCTGAAAACGACAAACCCCCGGGGCTGGGCCGCGGGGGTCGTCTTTTCGTGTCGGGTCTTCCGTGAGGAAGAAAAGGCTCCTTAGAGGAGACCTTCGCGTTGCGCCTTCTTGCGCGCCAGCTTGCGGGCGCGGCGGATCGCTTCGGCCTTCTCGCGCGCTTTCTTCTCGGACGGCTTCTCGAAATGTTGCTTGAGCTTCATTTCGCGGAAAACGCCTTCGCGCTGCAGCTTTTTCTTCAGGGCACGGAGCGCCTGATCGACATTGTTGTCGCGAACACTAACCTGCATGTGGTTGTCACCACCTTCCTAAGTTAAAGTTTCGATAGTGCAGGAAGTGGTCCTATAGCAAGGGTCGCCCTATTTGTCCAGCATGGCCCTCTTTCGCCCTGACGGGCGTCCTCGGGGGCAGATCCACCCCGTGCCGCGATCCGGCACCGAACGACGGAGCGCCTCATGACCGAGCAGCCTTCTGCCCATCCCGCCGAGCCGGACGCCGCCGCGCGCCTGCTGGAGGCGGCGCTGATCCATGTGCCCTTCGACGGCTGGAGCGACGCCACCCTGCGCGCCGCCGCCGCCGATGCCGACATCTCTGCCGATCTGGCCCGCGCCCTTTTCCCGCGCGGCGCCGTCGATCTGGCGCTGGCCTATCACCGCGCGGGTGACGCCGAAATGGCCCGCCTTTTCAAGGCCGAGGCCGACGCCGGGGCCCATGACGCCCTGCGCTATTCCGAGAAGGTGGCCCGTGCCATTCGCCTGAGGCTGGAGCTGGCCGACAAGGAGCTGGTGCGCCGGGGCGCGGCCCTCTTCGCCCTGCCGCAGCACAGCGCCGATGGCGCCCGCGCCGTCTGGGGCTCTGCCGATGCGATCTGGACGGTGCTGGGCGACACCTCGGACGATCTGAACTGGTATTCCAAGCGCGCCACCCTGTCGGGGGTCTATTCCTCGGTGGTGCTGTACTGGCTGGGCGATGACAGCCTGGACCATCAGGCGACCTGGGATTTCCTCGATCGCCGGATCGGCGACGTGATGCGATTCGAGAAGGTGAAGGGCCGGGTGCTGGCCTCGCCCCTGGGCCGCCTGATCGGCAAGGGCCCGCTGGGGGTCCTGTCGCGGGTGAAGGCGCCGGGGGCCGCGCGCGATCTGCCCGGACAGGCAGGGGCCGGACAGGCGGGAACATAAGCCCCGGCCAGGGGCTGGGCCCGCTGGGGCCAAGGCCTCCGGCGGGGATATTTTCGGCAAAAGAGAAGTGAAGAGGGGGGCGCGACAGATGCGCGTGATCGAGATTGCGAAACCGGGCGGGCCCGAGGTTCTGGTGCCGGGCGAAAGGGCCCTGCCCGAACCGGGGCCGGGCGAGGTGCGGATCCGGGTGGCCTGGGCCGGAGTGAACCGCCCCGATGCCTTGCAGCGGGCGGGCAACTACGCGCCCCCTCCCGGCGCCTCTGACTTGCCAGGGCTGGAGGCCTCGGGCGAGATCGTGGCCCTGGGCGAGGGCGTACCCGAGGCGGCCCTGGGCAGCCTTGTCTGCGCCCTGCTGCCCGGCGGCGGCTATGCCGAAGAGGTGGTGACCCCCTATGCCCATTGCCTGCCGGTGCCCGAGGGCATGGGGTTGCGCGAGGCCGCCTGCCTGCCCGAGACCTTCTTCACCGTCTGGGAAAACGTGTTCCGCCGGGGGCGTCTGACCGGCGGCGAGGTCTTTCTGGTACATGGCGGCAGTTCCGGCATCGGCACCACCGCCATCCAGCTGGCGAAAGCCTTTGGCGCGCGGGTCTTTGCCACCGCCGGATCGGCCGAGAAATGCGCCGCCTGCCTGGATCTGGGGGCCGAACGGGCGATCAACTACCGCGACGAGGATTTCGTCGAGGTGATGAAAGAGGTCGGCGGCGCCGATCTGATCCTCGACATGGTCGGCGGCAGCTATACCCCCCGCGACATCCGCGCGCTGAAGACCGAGGGGCGGCTGGTGATGATCGCCTTCCTCGGCGGCCCCAAGGCCGAGGTGAACTTTGCCCAGGTGATGATGAAGCGGCTGACCCTGACCGGATCCACCCTGCGCGCCCAGTCGGACCAGGTGAAGGCCGAGATCGCCGAGGGCCTGCGCGATCACGTCTGGCCCCTGCTGGCCGCAGGCCGCGTGGCGCCGGTGATGGACAGCACCTTCCCGCTGGACCAGGCCGCCGCCGCTCACGCCCGCATGGAAAGCTCGGACCATATCGGCAAGATCGTTCTGGAGGTGGCGGGCGGCTGAGCCCGCCCCTGGACGGGGACGGCGGGCCGCCCCGTCAGCCCCCGATCGCGTCGAAGAGCGCCGATCCGGCGCGGCAGTCGCGGCGCACGTCGGGGGCGCAATCGCGCGGCGCCAGATCCTTGGTCAGGCAGATGCGCACCTCGCGGATGCGGTTGTCGGGGCAGGTGACGGTGACGCCATCCGCCGAAAGCTGCGGATTGGCTTCCAGGAAGGCCTCTTCGATGACCCGGGCGGGCAGGCGCACGTCCGCGCGCAGCTGGCGCAGGATCTGGGGCCGTGTCACGCTGTCATAGGCCTGGCGCGACAGGGCGAAGTAGTCTTCGGAGCTGAGGCCCGAGCAGCGCCCGTGGGCTTGCCATTCGTGCCAGGCCAGGCCCGAGGTGGCCATGATGTCGGCCATGGCCGCCGTCTCGGCCCGGCTGGGGTTGCGCCGCGCGCTGCGGCAATCGCGGGGGTAGCCCTCTTCGTGCTGCGGCCAGAGCCCATGCAGGATCCAGCCAAAGCGCTTGTCCGGCGCGCATTGCACCGGATCGCCCTGGACCTCGCAGAAGGCGGGCGACCAGCTGAGCGCCAGCACGTAATAGGCGAAGTCCCCCGCCCGGTCGGCGGCCATCCCGCGCAGCGGCACCAGCAGCATGATCAACAGGGCAAGGGTGCGACGCATATCACTCTTCCATTTGTGGCCCGACCCGACTATATAGCGCCCGAGTTCCCCGACAACGGAAACCTGCATCGCCCCGGCGGTGCGCCCCGGCCCCCAGGCCAGGGCACGGGACAGACATATCTGACCGCAGGCTTCCAGCACGCCAGATGTTCAGGAGTTGAGACATGCAGGGCAAACCGATCATGGCCAAGGCCACCGCCGTCTGGCTGGTGGACAACACCACGATGAGCTTCAAGCAGATCGCCGATTTCACCGGGATGCACGAGCTGGAGATCCAGGGCATCGCCGATGGCGAAGTGGCCCAGGGCGTGAAGGGCTTCGACCCGATCGCCAACAACCAGCTGACCCAGGAAGAGATCGACAAGGCCGAGGCCGATCCGCTGCACAAGCTGAAGCTGAAGTTCAACGCCGCCGCCGTGGGCGAGGAAAAGCGCCGTGGCCCGCGCTATACCCCGCTGTCGAAACGCCAGGATCGTCCCAACTCGATCCTCTGGCTGGTGAAGTTCCACCCGGAACTGTCGGACGGCCAGATTTCCAAACTGGTGGGCACCACCAAGCCGACGATCCAGTCGATCCGCGAGCGCACCCACTGGAACATCGCCAACATGCAGCCCATCGACCCGGTGGCCCTGGGGCTGTGCAAGCAGACCGAGCTGGACGCCGCCGTGCAGAAGGCCGCCGCCGAACGCGCCAAGCGCGGCGAGGCGATCACCGATGACGAGCGCCGCAAGCTCTTGTCCACCGAGCAAAGCCTGGAGATGGACGCCGAGCCGCGCATCCCGACCGCCATCGAGGGTCTGGAAACCTTCTCGCTCAGCTCGGACGGCGACAGCGACGACCGCCGCGACGACGAGCTGCCCGATGCCGACAGCTTCTTCAACCTGCCGAGCGGCAACGACGACGACGACGAGGACGACGACAAGTAAGACCGCATGGGGGGCGCTTGCGCCGCCCGGTCCCTGTGATCCTGTCCAGCCCGCCGGAGCGCCTCTCCGGCGGGCTTTTTCGTGCCAGGCCCGGGAGTTGGGCGCGCGGGGCCTTGCATCCGCCGCCAGGGCTTGACCATCCTGCGCGCAGCCGGGCGCGCCCAGGGGGCCGTGCCGGCAGCAGGAAAGGACAGCCATGCATATCGCCGTGATCGGGGCCGGGATGATCGGTGCCGCCGCCGCCCGCCATCTTGTGGCCATGGGCCATCGGGTCACCCTGGTGGGCCCGGACGAACCGCCAGAGGCCGCCCGCTGGGAGGGGCCCTTCGGCTCGCATTACGACGCCGGGCGGATCACCCGCCAGCTCGATCCCTGGCTTTTCTGGTCGCGCGCCTCGCGCGCCTCGATCGCCCGCTACCGGCGGCTCGAGGCGGCCTCGGGGGTGCGGTTCTTCTCCGAGGTGGGCTCGCTGATGGCGGGGCCCGAGGGCTCGGTGCAGATGGACCGGCTGGAGGCGACGCGCGACCGCGACGCGGTGCCCTGCGAAACCCTGCGCGACGCCGAGCTGGCGGCGCGGTTTCCCTGGTTCGCCTTCGAGCCGGGCACCCTGGGCCTCTACGAGGGGACGATGGCGGGCGTGGTGGATCCGCGCGCCATGGTGCGCGCCCAGATCGCCGTGGCCGAGGCCGGGGGCGCGCAACGGGTCCGCGACCATGTGACGGGCCTCGACGAGGGGGCCGGGGGGGTGACCCTGCGCCTGGCGGCGGGCGAGACCCTGACGGCGGACCGCGCCCTGGTGGCCACGGGCGGTTTCACCCGGGCGCTTCTGGGCGAGGCCCTGCCCTTCAGCGTCTATGCCCGCACGGTGGTCTTCTTCGAGGTGTCCGAGGCCGAGGCGGCACGGCTGGCGGGAATGCCGACGCTGATCGCGCTTCTGCCCAATGGCGAGGATCCCTACATGCTGCCCCCGGTGCGCTATCCCGACGGCAAGCTGTACCTGAAGATGGGCGGCGACCGGGTGGACCGGGCCCTTGGGACGCCCCAGGAGTTGACCGACTGGTTCCGCTCACCCGGGGATGCCGAGGTGGCGGGCTATGTCGACGGGCTGATGCGGGCGCGGATCCCCTCGCTTCAGATCCTGTCGACCTCGACCGCGGCCTGCGTGACCACCTATACGCCGCGCAACATCCCCCATTTCACCGCCCTGTCCGACCGGATCTATACCGCCTTCGCCGCCGGGGGACGGGGGGCGAAGAACTCTGACGAGCTGGGCCGGCTGGGCGCGCTTCTGGCCTCGGGCGCGCCGCTGCCCGACTGGGCCTCGGAACCCGCCGTCGCCCCCTGACAGGCGCGACACGTAGACGGGGGGCGTAAGAGAAGGGGGGCTCTGCCCCCCTTGAGCCTTCGGCTCAATTCCCCCCGGGATATTTTCGGCAATGAGAAGAGAGGGGCGTGGCACGGAAAAGCCCGCGCGGGGCCCCGGCTGCAAAGTCCGCCAACGGGCGCGCAACGGCGCCGTCGCGCCCGGTTGACCTACATGGCAGCCGGGGCGCGCTCGATCCTTTCGGGTGCCATCCCCTTGCGCTTCTCATTGCCAGAAATATCCCCGCCGGAGGCATCGGCCCGGCACGGGCCGATAGGGGCCAGGCGCGGCGGTCAGAGTTCCTTGCGGGCGCGCAGGGCGGCGGTGATCGTGCCGTCGTCGAGATAATCGAGCTCGCCGCCGATGGGCACGCCCTGGGCCAGGGAGGTCAGGCGCACCGTGCCCTCCAGCTGGTCGGCGATGTAATGGGCGGTGGTCTGGCCGTCGACCGTGGCGTTCAGCGCCAGGATCACCTCGCGCACCCCTTCATCCTCGACCCGCTGCATCAGCGCCGGGATGCGCAGCTCGTCCGGGCCCACGGCATCCAGCGCCGAGAGGGTGCCGCCCAGAACGTGATAGCGCCCCCGGAAGGTGCCCGAGCGTTCCATGGCCCAGAGGTCGGCCACATCCTCGACCACGCACAGCTCGCCATTGGCGCGCTTGGCATCAAGGCAGATCGGGCAGACCGGCCCTTCGGAGATATTGCCG
The DNA here is from genome assembly GCF_050897975.1 of Pseudooceanicola aquaeponti. Lineage (NCBI taxonomy): Bacteria > Pseudomonadati > Pseudomonadota > Alphaproteobacteria > Rhodobacterales > Paracoccaceae > Pseudooceanicola > Pseudooceanicola aquaeponti. Next base: position 65,679 of record NZ_JBPAXY010000002.1, on the reverse strand, counting down.
CAGCGTGAGCATTCGCGCACGTTCACCGCCACCGCGTGAAGCAGGTCGGCCAGCGGCATCAGCAGCAGCTCGCGCTTGCGCACCAGGTGCAGCACGGCGCGCCGCGCCGACCGGGGGCCGAGCCCCGGCAGCTTCGCCAACATCTCGATCAGCGCGTCGATATCGCGGCCGGCGGACATGGCCGATCAGAAGGGCATCTTGAAATCGGCCGGCAGACCCAGACCTTCGGTGATCTTGCCCATCTCTTCCTGGTGCTTCTCGGCGGCGCGCGCCTGGGCGTCCTTGATCGCCGCCAGGATCAGGTCCTCGACCACTTCCTTTTCGTTCGGGTCGAAGATCGAGGGGTCGATGTCCAGCGCCTTCAGTTCGCCCTTGGCGGTGGCCGTGGCCTTCACCAGGCCCGCGCCGCTTTCGCCCTGCACGGTCATCGTCTCCAGATCCTCCTGGAGCTGCTGCATCTTCGCCTGCATCTCCTTGGCGGTCTTCATCATTTTCGCCATGTCGCCCATCTGGCCAAGGCCCTTGAACATGCTCGCTCTCCTTCGTTGCGGCGCCCCGCGGGCGCGTCATCCGTTTGCTATCTACTGCGTCTTGCGGGCGGGATCACTCTTCGTCTTCGAAAGGATCCCATTCGTCCTCGACCTCGGGCAGGGCCTCGGCCTCGGCCTTGGCGGCCATTTCGGCGCGGGTGATGACCTTGGTCACCTCCGCCCGGGGGAAGGCCGCCAGCACCGCCTGCATCAGCGGATGGGCCGTGGCCTCTTCCTTCATGGCCTGGATCTTGGCGTCGCGTTTCTCGGTGATCGTGGCCTCGCCCTCGGCATTGCCGATGGTCACCACCCAGCGATTGCCGGTCCAGCGTTGCAGCGCCGTGCCCAGTTTCGAGGCCAGATCCGCCGAAGCGCCGGGGGCGGGGGCAAATTCGATCCGCCCGGGGCTGTAGGAGATCAGGCGCACGCCGCCCTCGACCTCGACCAGCAGCCGCACGTCGCGGTTCTGGCGGATCAGCTCGATCACATGCTCGAAGGTGGGATAGCGCGCCAGGGCCTGGTCGACCTGCTGGGCCAGCATCGTATGGCCTTGGACGCCGCCGCCACCGCCGGAGGGGCCGGGCGCGCCATAGGCCGGGGCGCCGCCGCCGCCGGGCCCGGCCGGGGCATAGCCGCCGCCACCGCCACCGGGGCCGCCCTGGGGCGGCTCGGGCGGGCGCGGCGCATCCTTCAGCCGTTTCAGCAGTTCCTCGGGCGAGGGCAGTTCGGACACATGGGTCAGGCGGATCACCGCCATTTCGGCGGCCATCATCGCATTGGGGGCCGCCGCCACCTCTTCCAGCGCCTTCAGCAGCATCTGCCACATCCGCGTCATGGCGCGCATCGGCAGCCGCTCGGCCAGGGACAGGCCGCGGGCGCGTTCGTCCGGGCCGATGGTCGGATCCTCGGCGGCGTCGGGGGTGATCTTCACCACCGAAATCCAGTGGGTGATCTCGGCCAGGTCGCGCAGCACCGCCAGCGGATCGGCGCCATCGGCATATTGCGCCGACAGTTCGGTCAGGGCGCCCGCCGCATCGCCGCGCATGATCATCTCGTAGAGATCCAGCACCCGGCCCCGGTCCGCCAGGCCCAGCATGGCGCGCACCTGATCGGCGCCGGTCTCGCCCGCGCCATGAGAAATCGCCTGATCCAGCAGCGAGGTGGCATCCCGGGCCGAGCCCTCGGCGGCACGGGTGATCAGGGCCAGGGCCTCGTCGGTGATCTCGGCCCCTTCGGCGCCCGCGATCTTGCGCATCAGGGCGATCATCACCTCGGGCTCGATCCGGCGCAGGTCGAAACGCTGGCAGCGCGACAGCACGGTGACGGGCACCTTGCGGATCTCGGTGGTGGCGAAGATGAACTTCACATGCGCCGGCGGTTCCTCCAGCGTCTTGAGCAGCGCGTTGAAGGCGCTGGTCGAGAGCATGTGGACCTCGTCGATGATGTAGATCTTGTAGCGGGCAGAGGCGGCCCGGTAGTTCACGCTGTCGATGATCTCGCGGATGTCGTTGACGGAGGTGTTGGACGCCGCGTCCATCTCCATCACGTCCACATGGCGGCCTTCCATGATCGCCTTGCAGTGCTCGCACTGGCCGCAGGGATCGGTGGTCGGCCCGCCCTGGCCGTCGGGGCCGATGCAGTTCATGCCCTTGGCGATGATCCGCGCGGTGGTGGTTTTGCCGGTGCCGCGGATGCCGGTCATGATGAAGGCCTGGGCGATGCGGTCCGCTTCGAAGGCGTTCTTCAGCGTGCGCACCATGGCGTCCTGGCCGACCAGATCGGCGAAGGTCTCGGGCCGGTATTTCCGGGCCAGGACCTGATAGGGACCCTTGGGGGCGGGGGCGCTGTCTTGCATCGGGGGGCCTTGGATTCGGGTGGTTCCGCACAAGAGTAAACGGGGGCGCCGGGGGCGTCCACCGCAAGGCGCCTTGGCGCTTGCCCTGGGCGGTCTGGCTTGGCATCACCTAGGCAGACAGCCGGGGGATTGGTCATGAAACTGAAGGGGCGGCGCGCCAGTCGCAATATCGAGGACCGTCGCAGCCAGCGCGGCACGCGCCGCGTCGGTGGCCCGGCGGGCGGTCTGGGGATCGGCGCGGTGCTGCTGATCCTGGCCTTCGGCTATTTCACCGGGGTCGATGTGACACCGCTGCTGACCGGCGATGCGGGCTATGAGACCAGCCAGGGCGGCCCGGTCGAGCTTTCGGCCGAGGAAGAGGCGGCAGGCCGCTTTGCCGCCCAGGTGCTGGGCACCACCGAAGAGGTCTGGGCGCAGGTCTTCGCCGAGCAGCTGGGCCGCGACTATACCCCGCCGGTGCTGGTGCTGTTCTCGGGGCGCACGGCCAGCCCCTGCGGCGGCGCCTCGGGGGCTACCGGGCCCTTCTACTGCCCGGCGGACCGCAAGGCCTATCTGGACACCGAATTTTTCGCCACCCTGTCGCGCCAGCTGGGCGCCGGGGGCGATTTCGCCGCCGCCTATGTGATCGCCCATGAGGTGGCCCACCATGTGCAGAACGAGCTGGGGATCCTGGGCCAGGTGAACAGCTATCGCCAGCAGGCCAGCCAGGTCGAGGCCAACGCGATGACCGTGCGGCTGGAGTTGCAGGCCGATTGCCTGTCGGGCGTCTGGGCCTCGCAGGTGGCGGGGCTGCTGGAGCCGGGCGACATCGAAGAGGCGGTGAACGCGGCGCGGATGATCGGCGACGACCACCTGCAACGCCAGGCCGGGCGGGTGCCACAGCCCCATACCTTCACCCATGGTACCTCGGCGCAGCGGGCAGGCTGGTTCACCACCGGGTATCGGTCGGGCCGGGTGGAGAGTTGCGATACGTTTTCGGGGTGACTGTGTGCGGCGCTCGCTCCCTATGGGAGCGTCGCCCCGCCCGCCGTCCCGTGGGGTAAGGTGCGCGGACGTGGAAAGGGTGTCTGTGCCTAGCTGCGGTGTTTTGGGGGTGTTGGGGGACCCCTCTCGCGCATGTCTGCGACATACGCTGCCGGGGTGCGCGCCTTCGCTTCGCGAAGACGCTTAGGTGAGAGATTGGACAACGACCCAAGCGGGACTCGTTACGGCTGCTTCCTTCCGGACCTGACCGGGTTGGCGAGGCGCCTGCCCGCGCCAACCTCTCAAGGCCGCATATAGGAAAGGGCGGCGGGTAATGCAAGCGCTGTGCTGTGCCGCCGGGGCGGTGACTGGCGCGGCGGGGCGGGACTGCTATGGTCCGCCGCGAAGCAGAACCGGAGACCCCCATGCGCCCCTACCGTGTTGTCGATGCCTTTTCCGCCGTGCCCTTTCGCGGCAATCCTGTTGCCGTCGTGTTGCAGGCCGACGGGCTGAGCGCCGCCCAGATGCAGGCCATCGCCGCCTGGACCAACCTGTCGGAAACCACCTTTCACCTGACGCCCACCGAGGCCGGGGCCGACTACCGGCTGCGCATCTTCACCCCCAACAGCGAGCTGCCCTTCGCCGGTCATCCGACCATCGGCAGTGCCCATGCGCTGATCGAGGCGGGGTTGATCACCCCGCAGGACGGGCTGGTGGTGCAGCAATGCGCCGCCGGGCTGATCCCGGTGCGCCAGGAGGGGGACCAGCTGACCCTGCGCCTGCCGGAACCGCGCTTTCGCGACCTGACGGCGTCCGAGGCGGCCGAGCTGGCCGACCTGCTGGGCGCGCCCCTGGCCCGGGGCAGCGCCCCGGCGGTGGTCGATGTGGGCCCGCTGTGGGTCGTGGCCGATCTGGGCAGCGCTGCGGCGGTGACGGCGCTGACCCCCGACCTGGCGCGCATGGCGCGGTTCGAGAGCGCGGTGGGCGCGGGCGGCGTCACCGTCTTCGGGCGCAAGCCCGAGGGCGGGATCGAGGTGCGCTCTTTCGTGCCCTCGGACGGGGTGGCCGAGGATCCGGTCTGCGGCAGCGGCAATGGCGCGGTGGCGGCGTTGCGGATGCGGGCGGGCGAGCTGGGCGAGGGCGCGCGCTATCTGGCGACCCAGGGGCGCTGCGTCGGGCGCGATGGCGAGATCGCGGTCAGCGTCGAGGGCGGGCGGATCTTCATCGGGGGCCGGGCGGTGACCACGGTGACCGGGCAGGTCGCGGTCTGAGCAGGGCACGTGAAACGGGCCGCCCGGGGGCGGCCCTTCCAAAGTACCATGCGCGGTGATCAGAGGGTGATACGGAAGAGCGCGAAGCCGCCCTCGCCTTCGCCCGCAGGGGCGATGGTCACCCCTTCGACGCTGTCGGCGTATTTCGCCGCGCCGGGGCCGGTTTCGAACAGCACCGTGGTGTCCGCCATGGGCGCGAAGGTCCAGTTGGCGTCGGCCTCGGGGTCGACGGTGCCCTGTTCGACCAGGTAGCGCACGATGATGTCGCGGTTGGTGTCGGGGCCTTCGAAGATGATGGTCGAGCCGTCGGCGCCGGGGAAATGGCCGCCGCCCGAGGCGCGGTAGTTGTTGGTGGCCACGACGAATTCCATCTCGTCAGTGACCGGCGCGCCGTCATACATCAGATCAACAATGCGGCTTTCGCCCGAGACCTCGTTGCCGTCGCTGTCGTAGCGGGCCGGTTTCGACAGGTCGATCTGATAGCTGACCCCGTCGATCACGTCGAAGTTGTAGCTGGGGAACGAGGGGTTCAGCAGCACCGCGTCGGTGGCGCCGGGTTCCACCTGGTTGAACATGCCGGCCGAGCGATCCAGCCAGCCGCGCAGCTGGGCGCCGGTGATCTTCACCGCGCGGATGGTGTTCGGGTAGAGGTAGAGATCGGAGACGTTCTTGATCGCGATCGGGCCGGTTTCGACCTCGGTGTAATACTCGGGCCCGCCACGCCCGCCCGCCTTGAAGGGCGCGCCCGCCGACAGCAGGGGCAGGGCGGCATAGTCGGTGCCTTGAAGCATCTGTTCGATGTACCAGCGCTGCGCATTGGTGACGATCTGGATCGAGGGATCGTCGGCCACCAGGGCGAAATAGCTTTGCAGAGGGGCCGAGGTGCGGCCGACCTCGGCGCGGACATAGGCCAGGGTGGCGTCATGTTCGGTCTGGGCGGCGGCCAGGACGGCGGGTGCGCTTTCCACCGTGGGGGTGATCGAGCGGTCTTCGCCGCGCTCGTAGATCGGGCGGGTGCTGACCTCGTGGGCGACGACACGCCAGCCGCTGCCGTCGGCCTCAAGCAGCAGGTCGATCAGGCCCATGTGGCTGCCCCAGTAGCCGCCCATCACGGCGGGTTTGCCGTTGATCGTGCCCTTGGCCACGTCGACCTGGGCGTAGCCCTCGTAGGTGGCCGAGGGGAAGACCAGGTGGCTGTGGCCGGTCATCACCGCGTCGATGCCCTCGATCCCCGCCAGCGGGACCGAGGCGTTCTCGGCCCCTTCCTCATGATCGGCGGCGCCGATGCCCGAGTGGGACAGGGCGATGATGATATCGGCACCCTCTTCCTTCATCTGCGGGATATAGGCGCGGGCGGTATCGACGATGTCGCGGGTCTGGACGTTGCCTTCCAGATGGGCGCGGTCCCACATCATGATCTGCGGCGGGACGAAGCCGATCAGGCCGATCTTGATCGGCTTGGTGGTGCCATCGCCCAGCTCGACCTGGCGATCGAGCAGGATGTAGGGGCGGATGAAGGTGGTGTCACCGGTGGGGTTCGCCGCCATCTCCTTGACCACATTGGCCGAGATGAAGGGGAAATCGGCGCCCGCGATGGCCTTTTCCAGGAAGGACAGGCCGTAGTTAAACTCGTGGTTGCCCAGGGTGGCGGCGTCGTAGCCCAGCGTGTTCATCGCGGCGATCACCGGGTGCACGTCGCCCTCGGCCAGGCCCTTTTCATAGGCCATGTAGTCGCCCATCGGGTTGCCCTGGATGATGTCGCCATTGTCGACCAGCATCGTATTGGTCGCCTCGTCGCGGATCGCCTGCATATGGGCGGCGGTGCGCGCCAGGCCCACCGTGTCGTCGGGGCGGTCGGCGTAGTAGTTGTAGGGGAAGACGTGAACGTGCAGATCCGTCGTTTCCATGATCCGCAGGTGCGCCTGTGCGGCGGCGGCCCGGGCCGAGAAGGGATGCAGGCTGAGCAAGGTGGCTCCGGCAATGGTGCCGCCCAGGAAATTGCGGCGGGACAGCGAGGTGGAATGTTTCAGTGACATGAGATTTCTCCGGAAAGGCACGTGACCGTCGATATGCCGATATTGCATGACGTTAGCATAACGGTGCGCCGCCGGGAGATCTGTTTCGCGCTGCGCCGAAACCCGCCGCTGCCGGGGGGCGGCGGAGCGCGGGGAATGCCGCCACCCGGGCCAGACCCCTGCGGTTGGGCATTGAGCTTGGGCGCCTGCCGGGGCAGGGTCGCCCGGCGAAATGCAGCAAGAGGGGTGGGCCCATGTGGCAGGATGAACGGGTGACCTTCGGGGGCACGGGGCTGGACCGGCTGGCGCAGCAGCGCGGCGACGGCGCCGCGCTGGCGGCGCTGGCGGCAGAGCCCGGCGCGGGCTGCCTGCTGCTGTGGCGCGGCAATGTCCTGATCGCCGGATCCGAGGGCGCCTGGGCCCTGGCCCGGCTGCCCCTGGATCACCCGGTGCTGGCCGAGGCGCAGGGCGCGGCGCCGGTCCTGCTGGGCCGCGCGGCGGATGGCGCGGTGATCTTCGCCCAGGACATCTCTGCCTGGCAACCGCCCGAGCTGGAGCAGCGCGACGCGCCCCTGGGCTGGCACGTGGGCGGCCTGCCCGCCCATCCGGCCCTCGCCCCCGATCAGGGGTTCAGCGACCTGCGCGCCATCATGGCCGACCTGACCCCGGAAGAGGCCGAACTGGCCGCCACCGCAAGGGCGCTTTATTCCTGGCACAGCTCGCACCGCTTCTGCGCCCGCTGCGGCCAGCCGTCGGAGATCGTCGAGGCGGGCTGGCAGCGGCGCTGCCCGACCTGCCAGGCGCAGCATTTCCCGCGCACCGATCCGGTGGTGATCATGTTGATCGCCCGCGGCGAGAATGTGCTTCTGGGCCGCTCCCATGGCTGGCCCGAGGGGATGTTCTCGGTGCCGGCGGGCTTTGTCGAGCCGGGCGAGACCATCGAGGCCGCCGTGCGCCGCGAGGTGCTGGAAGAGACCGCCGTGCGGGTCGGCGAGGTGCGCTATGTCTGCTGCCAGCCCTGGCCCTTCCCCAACTCGCTGATGTTCGGCTGCCAGGGCGTGGCCCTGAGCGAGGAGATCACCGTCGACCCGGTGGAACTGGAGGCCGCGATGTGGCTGTCGCGTGAAGAATTGGCACAGGTCTTCGCGGGCGAACATCCGGTGGTCAGGCGGCCCCGGCGCGGGGCGATTGCCGAGTTCCTGCTGCGCAATTGGCTTGCGGACACGCTGGATTGACGCGATGTTCAATATTGTGAAGGTCCGCGTCTCTCCCTGCTGCTCTACGGTTGGTAAATCATGAAAATCGTTGCGAAAAAAGATATCGAAGCCCCGATCGACGACGTCTTCGAACGGGTCACCGATTTTCGCAGCTTCGAACGTTCGGCGATTCGGCGCGGGGCCGAGGTGTCGCGACGGGACCGGCCGGCGGTGACGGGGGTCGGCGCGGCCTGGGACGTGCGCTTCGATCTGCGCGGCAAGCGGCGCGACATCGGCCTTGAGGTGACCGAGTTCGAGGCGCCGGAACGGGTGGTGATGAAACTGCGCTCGGACGGGATGAAGGGCGGGGTGCTGGTGGATCTGGTGGCCCTGTCACGCTCGCGCACCCGGGTCCGGATCGAGACCGAGATCAAGCCAAAGACCCTGTCGGCCCGGCTGCTGATCCAGTCGCTGCGCCTGGCGCGCGGCACGATCGAGAAACGGATGGACGACCGGATGAGCGAATTCGCCGCCTCGATCGAAGGCAAGCCGCGCAGCCCCGAATAAGGGCCCCGCGATGCGAACCCCGCGCGGCCCGGGCCTGCCCGGGGATCAGTCGCGTTGCGGATCGGCGGGGTAGACCCCCAGCACTTCCATCCGCGACGAGAAATAGTTCAGCTCGTCCAGCGCCAGTTTCACATGCGGATCGTTGGGGTGGCCCTCGATATCGGCATAGAACTGCGTCGCGGTGAAACTGCCGCCGACCATGTAGCTTTCCAGCTTGGTCATGTTGATGCCGTTGGTGGCGAAGCCGCCCATGGCCTTGTACAGCGCGGCCGGGATGTTGCGCACTTCGAACAGCAGGGTGGTGATCATCTTGCCGCCGCCGCGCCGCGAATGGTCGGGCTCTGTCGACATCACCAGGAAGCGGGTGGTGTTGTTCGACTGGTCCTCGATATGGCGCGCCAGCACGTCCAGCCCGTAGACCTCGGCGGCCAGTTCGCTGGCCAGCGCGCCGCGCGAGCGGTCGTCCTGCTGCGAGATCAGATGGGCCGAGCCCGCGGTATCGGCGCCGGTGATCCGGGCGATGCCATGTTCGCTCAGGAAGCCGCGGCACTGACCCAGCAACATGGAATGCGAGGTGGCCGAGGTGATGTCCTCAAGCTTCGTCCCCGGCAGGCCCATCAGGTTGATGTGCACCCGCACGAAGGCCTCGCCGATGATGTGCAGGCCCGAGCCGGGCATCAGGTAATGGATATCCGCGACCCGCCCGAAGGTGGAATTGTCCACCGGCAGCATGGCCTTTTCCGCCGCGCCCTCCTTGACCGCCGCAATCGCATCTTCGAAAGTGCGGCAGGGGAGGGGTTCCAGATCGGGGCAGGCTTGGACACAGGCCTGGTGCGAATAGGCACCCAGCTCTCCCTGGAAGGCAATTCGGCGAGTCATCTGGGGAATTCCGTGTTGTTTGCGTCAAAACGCCCCGAAAGGGCGATTGGTCGCGGTAACTACACCTTGCTTTGCGCGAGGGGAAGCGGATAGATACGCGCCGAACAACTAGCTACGGATTCATCAAAGGCGCAGCGCATATGTTTGACACGATGACGGGAACGAAGATCATTGGCGGTTTCTGCGGTACGCTGCTGGTTTTCCTGCTGGGCAGCTGGGCGGCGGACGTGCTGTATGACACCAGCGCCGGGGGCCACGGTGGCGAGGAACATGCGCGCGGCTATGTGATCGACACCGGCGCCGACGAAGGTGCGACCGCCGAGCCCGAAGAACAGCTGTCCTTCGAAGAGGTCTTCGCCTCGGCCGACGCCGGTCGCGGCGAGCGTGTCTTCAACAAGTGCAAGGCCTGCCACAAGGTCGACGGCACCAACGCCACCGGCCCGCATCTGGACGGCGTCGTGGGCCGTGCGGTCGGCACCGTGCCCGACTTCGGCTATTCCGGCGCGCTGGCGGCGAACTTCGACGTCTGGACCCCGGAAAATCTTCAGGCCTTCCTGGAAGACCCGCGCAGCACCGCTTCGGGCACCAAGATGTCCTTCGCCGGTCTCGACGACATCGAAGACCGCGCCAACGTCATTGCCTACCTGCAAAGCGTCAGCGAATAATCGCGCCCCGCTTTCCTGGCAAGGATACCAGCCGTCTGCGCAGCGATGCGCGGGCGGCTTTTTTCTTGCGCCATAAGGGCCTGTAAGACCTTGGTAACCTCTGCTCACGCATTCTCGTCTTGAATATGGTTAATCGTGGCGATTAGCCTAAGTCTCCGAAGGAGGCCGCGCGCGCGGCCCGCGGCCTGGCCGCGCCCCGTTCTGCAACCACCGTCGAGGAGCGTCTTATGAACCGTCCCGAACCCCGCGTCCTGGCCCTTGCCGCGTCCATGCCGCTGAGCCGCCGGGCGATGCTGTTGCTGTCGGGGCTGGGCCTTGCGACCGCGCTGGCCCTGACCGGCCCGGCCCGCGCCCAGGATGCCCCTGCCGACGGCACCGGGGACGACGGGGCCGAGATCATCACCAGCCACGGCTATTCCTTCTTCGGCGACCTGAAATACCCCGCCGATTTCGAGCACTTCGATTTCGTCAATCCCGACGCCCCCAAGGGCGGCGAGATCGCCATCGAGGCCTCGGGCACCTTCGACAGCCTGAACCCCTTCACCGTGAAGGGCCGCGCGGGCGCGCTGTCGTCGATGATGTACGAAAGCCTGCTGGGCGATGCCGCCGACGATTACAACGGCGCCTACTGCCTGCTGTGCGAAAGCGTCGAATACCCCGCCGACAAAAGCTGGGTCATCTTCCACATGCGCCCCGAGGCGAAGTTCTCTGACGGCACGCCGTTGACCGCCCATGACGTGGTCTTCTCGCACAATCTGTTCATCGAACAGGGGCTTCCCAGCTTCTCCAGCGGGGTCAAGAAACTGGTCCTGGGGGCCGAGGCGCTGGATGATTACACGGTGAAATTCACCTTCGCCGATGGTGTGTCGCGCCGGTCGCTGATCGAACAGGTGGGCGGCGGCACCGTCTTTTCGCAGAAGTGGTTCGAGGAAACCGGCGCCCGTCTGGACGAGCCGCGCTTCGAGACCTCGCCGGGCTCGGGCCCCTACATGCTGGACAGCTACGATGTGGACCGCCGCATCGTCTACAAGCGCAATCCCGATTACTGGGGCGCCGATCTGCCGATCAACCAGGGCCGCTGGAACTTCGACACCATCCGGGTGGAATATTTCGCCGACGATTCCGCCGCCTTCGAGGCCTTCAAGGCGGGCGAATACACCTTCCGCCAGGAAACCTCGTCGCGGCAATGGGCGAACCAGTACGATTTCCCCGCCGTGCAGGACGGCCATGTGGTGAAAGAGGATCTGCCGGACGGGATGCCGCCCAACAACACCGGCTTTGTCTTCAACCTGGGCCAGGAAAAGTTCCAGGATGTGCGCGTGCGCGAGGCCATCGCCCTGGCCTTCAACTTCGAATGGACCAACGAAAGCCTGCAATACGGCCTGTTCAAGCACCGTGAAAGCTATTTCCAGGATACGCCGCTTCAGGCCCAGGGCACGCCCGAGGGGGCCGAACTGGCCTTTCTGGAGGGGCTGGGCGACGTGGTGCCGCCGGAACTGTTCACCGAACCGGCGCGCGGTGTGCATGAAAGCCGGGCCGACCGTCTGAACGACCGCCGCAACCTGGGCCGCGCGATGGAGCTGCTGGATGCGGCGGGCTGGACCGTGGGCGATGACGGCAAACGCCGCAATGCGGCAGGCGAGCTTCTGACGCTCGATTTCCCGATCTCCTCTTCCTCGGCGCCTTCGGTGCAGCCGATCCTCGACAACTACGCCCAGAACCTGATCGTCCTGGGGATCGAGCCGCAGTTCGAGGTGGTCGATCCCAGCCAGTACACCAACCGCCGCCGCGACCGCGAATACGACATGCTCTACGGTGGCTACCGTGCGGGCCTGGGCACCGGCACCGGCCTCTTGCAGATGTATGGCTCTGACGATGCGGCGTTTTCGGTCTTCAACCCGGCGGGCATCGCCAGCCCGCTGGTCGACGACATCATCTATGCCTCGCTCGACACCGCGACGCAGGAAGAACAGGATGCCTCGCTGATGGCCCTGGACCGCGCCCTGCGCCATGAATTCCTGATGGTGCCCACCTGGTACAAGTCCGGCTATTGGGTCGCCTTCTACGATATGTACCGCCACCCGGAGATTCCGCCCTACGACCTCGGCTACCTCGACTTCTGGTGGTACGACGCCGACCGGGCGGCCGAGCTGAGGGCGGCGGGCGCGCTGAGGTAAGCGCGACATGGGGGCCTATATCCTAAGACGCCTGGCACTGGTCATCCCGACCCTGCTGGGCATCATGATCATCAACTTCGCCCTGACCCAGTTCGTGCCCGGCGGCCCGATCGAGCAGATCATCGCCCAGGTGCAGGGGCAGGGGGACGTGACCGCAGGCTTTACCGGCGGCGCCAACGATGCGGCCGACATGTTCGAGGGCAGCGGCAATTCCGAATATGCCGGCGCCCGCGGCCTGCCGCCCGAGTTCATCGCCAACCTGGAAAAGGAGTTCGGCTTTGACAAGCCGCCGCTGGAACGCTTCCTGCTGATGCTGTGGAACTATGTCCGGCTGGATTTCGGCGACAGCTACTTCCGCTCTGTCTCGGTCATTGACCTTGTGCTGGAAAAGATGCCGGTCTCGATCACCCTGGGCCTGTGGTCGACGCTGATCGCCTATATCGTCTCGATCCCGCTTGGCATCCGCAAGGCGGTGAAAGAGGGCTCGCGCTTCGACAATGTGACCTCGGGGATCATCATCGTGGCCTATGCCATCCCGGGCTTCCTGTTTGCCGTGCTGCTGATGGTGCTGTTTGCGGGCGGATCCTACTGGCAGATCTTCCCGCTGCGCGGGCTGACCTCGGACAATTTCGACCAGCTGAGTTTCGGCGGAAAGATCCTGGACTACCTGTGGCACATCACCCTGCCGGTGCTGGCCTCGACCATCTCGGCCTTTGCCACGCTGACCCTGCTGACCAAGAACTCGTTCCTGGACGAGATCAAGAAGCAATATGTGATGACCGCCCGCGCCAAGGGCCAGACGGAGCGGCGCGTCCTTTACGGCCATGTCTTCCGCAACGCGATGTTGATCGTCATCGCGGGCTTTCCCAGCGTCTTCATCGGCGTCTTCTTCGCCGGGTCGCTGATCATCGAGACGCTGTTCTCGCTCGACGGTCTCGGCCGCCTGGGCTTCACCGCCGCGCTGGCGCGCGACTACCCGGTGATCTTCGGCACGCTCTTCATCTTCGGCCTGATCGGGCTGGTGGTCGGGATCCTGTCGGACCTGATGTATGTCTTCGTCGACCCCCGCATCGACTTTGAAAGCCGGGAGGGCTGAGATGAGCCTGATGGATGACGAACGCCTGCCGGGCCAGACCGCGCCCGCGCCGGTGGCCAAGGCGCCCCGGGGCTTTCTTTCGCCGCTGAACCAGCGCCGCTGGCGGTCCTTCCGCCGCAACCGCCGGGCGTTCTGGTCGCTGATCCTTTTCGCGATCCTGTTTGGCGCCTCGCTGTTTGCCGAGTTCATCGCCAACGACAAGCCGATCCTGGTGAACTATCGCGGCGGCTACTACATGCCGATTTTCAAGTTCTACCCCGAGACGGAGTTCGGCGGCGATTTCCGCACCGAGGCGGTCTATCGCGACCCCGAGGTGCAATGCCTGATCGAAACCGGCGGGCTGGACATCTGTTTCGACGACCCCGAGGCGGTGATGGAAGACGCGCAGGATGGCGTGGTCGCGGGCGAGGAAATCGCGCGCGGCTGGACCGTCTGGCCGCCGATCCCCTATTCCTTCAACAGCCCCGTGGAACGCCCCGGCGCCGCCCCCCTGCCGCCCAACCAACAGAACCTTCTGGGCACCGACGATACCAAGCGCGACGTGCTGGCGCGGGTGATCTACGGCTTCCGCCTGTCGATCCTGTTCACCCTGATCGTCACCGTCTCTGCCTCGGCCATCGGCATCTTTGCCGGTGCGGTGCAGGGCTATTTCGGCGGCAAGGTGGACCTGATCTTCCAGCGGGTGATAGAGATCTGGTCGTCGACGCCGTCGCTCTACATCATCATCATTCTGTTCGCGATCCTGGGGCGCAGTTTCTGGCTCTTGGTGCTGCTGACCGTCCTCTTCGGCTGGATGGCCCTGGTGGGCGTGGTCCGGGCCGAGTTCCTGCGCGCCCGCAACCTGGAATATGTCCGTGCCGCCAAGGCCCTGGGCGTGTCGAACCGCGTCATCATGTTCCGCCACATGCTGCCCAATGCCATGGTCGCCACGCTGACCATGATGCCCTTCATCGTCACCGGCACGATCTCGACCCTGGCCAGCCTGGATTTCCTGGGCTTCGGCCTGCCCAGTTCCGCCCCCTCGCTGGGCGAACTGACCTTGCAGGCGAAACAGAACCTTCAGGCGCCCTGGCTGGGCTTTACCGCCTTCGTCGTCTTCGCCGTGATGCTGTCGCTGCTTGTCTTCATCTTCGAAGGCGTGCGCGATGCCTTTGACCCCAGAAAGACCTTCCGATGACTATGCTACAGGTCCGGGACCTGCGCGTTGCCTTCACCCAGGACGGCCACAGCGTCGAGGCCGTGAAGGGCGTTTCCTTCGCCGTCGACCGGGGCGAGACCGTGGCCCTGGTGGGCGAGTCGGGCTCGGGCAAATCCGTCTCGGCGCTGTCCACCGTGTCGCTTCTGGGCGAAAACGCCCATGTCTCGGGCTCGGTCACCTTCGACGGCGAAGAGATGGTGGATGCGCCGAATGCCAAGCTGCGCAAGCTGCGCGGCAACGACATCTCCTTCATCTTCCAGGAGCCGATGACCTCTCTCAACCCGCTGCACACGATCGAAAAGCAGCTGGCGGAAAGCATGGCCCTGCACCAGGGCATGAAGGGGCGCGGCTGGCTGAAACGCTGGCTGGAAGGCTGGATGGGGCTGAACCCGGTGCCGGTGCTGATCGGGCTGATCGTCTTCTTCGCCTTCCTGGCCCTTTACGGTGCCTTCGTGGCCACCGCGCCCGAGGAACCCAGCCTGGATTTCCTGGGCGCCTTCGGCGTCGAGGCGGTCGCCCGGCTGTTCCGCGCCGTCCTTTGGGCGCTTGGGCTGACGGCGGTGCTGTGGGCGGGCAAGACGGTTCTGAAGGCGCGGCTGGCGCAATGGATCACCGGAAGCGAGACGCGCGACCGCTCTATCGCTCTGCTGAACCAGGTGGGCATCCGTGATGCGGAAGAGCGGCTGACGGCCTATCCGCACGAGCTGTCGGGCGGGCAGCGCCAGCGGGTGATGATCGCCATGGCCCTGGCCAACAAGCCCGAGCTGCTGATCGCGGATGAGCCGACCACGGCGCTGGACGTGACGATCCAGGCGCAGATCCTGGATCTGCTGGCGGAGCTGAAGGCCGAGACCGGCATGGGCCTTTTGTTCATCACCCATGACTTGGGCATCGTGCGCCGCATCGCCGACCGGGTCTGCGTGATGAAGGACGGCGAGATCGTCGAAGAGGGCCCCACGGCCGAGATTTTCGCCAATCCGCAGCATCCCTATACCCGGATGCTGCTGTCGGCGGCGGCCAGCGGCGCCCCGCAGGAACCTTCGGGCGATGCGCCCGAGGTGCTGACGGCGCAGCATCTGCGCGTCTGGTTCCCGATCCAGAAGGGGCTGATGAAGACCACCGTGGGCCATGTGAAGGCCGTCAACGACGCCTCGCTGACCCTGCACGCGGGCGAAACCCTGGGGGTTGTTGGCGAAAGCGGATCGGGCAAGACCACCCTTGCGCTGGCGCTGATGCGGCTGATCGGATCCGAGGGGCAGGTGCGCTTTGACGGGCAGGACGTGCACGCCCTTTCCACCGCCGAGCTGCGGCGGCTGCGCAAGGATATGCAGATCGTCTTTCAGGATCCCTATGGCTCGCTCTCGCCGCGGATGACGGCGGAACAGATCATTTCCGAAGGCCTCTCGGTGCACAAGATCGCCGATGACCGCCCGGTGCGCGATCTGGTGGCCGAGGTGATGACCGAGGTGGGCCTGGATCCGGCGGCGATGGACCGCTATCCGCATGAGTTCTCGGGCGGTCAGCGGCAACGGATCGCCATCGCCCGGGCGATGATCCTGCGGCCCAAGCTGGTGGTGCTGGACGAGCCGACCTCGGCGCTGGACATGACGGTGCAGGTGCAGATCGTCGACCTGCTGCGCCACCTGCAGCGCAAATACGGGCTGGCCTATCTGTTCATCAGTCACGACCTGAAAGTGGTGCGCGCCATGTCACACCGGGTGATGGTCATGCGCCACGGCGACGTGATCGAGGCCGGGCCCGCCGCGCAGATCTTCGATGCGCCCCAGGCCGCCTATACCAAAGAGCTGTTCGCCGCCGCGATGGACCGCTAGCGCGCGCCTGGCGCCCTGCGGGTTGCTCTGCGCGTCCCGCCCGGAAACGGGCGGGGGCGCCGCACCCCATGATGCGACGCCCCCGCGATGGTCTGGCCTGCGCCCCCGCTCAGATGGCCGAGGAATGCCGCGCCTTGGCGCCGTCATAGGCATCGAAGGCCCGGGCCACCAGCCGGGTCAGCGGCTGCGCCTCGGGGGGGATGCTCAGCCCCTCTTCGGTCACCCGCAGCAGCCCGTCGAACTGGGCCGCGACATCGCGGAACATGGCGGTCAGCGCCGCCGCGCTGATGCCGAAGTCGCGGGCGATCTCGGCGGTACGCACCCCGAAGTCGCACATGATCGCCTCGATGATCCGGGCGCGCATCCGGTCCTCGCCGCGATAGGCATGACCCTTGGCGGTCGAGAAACGGCCCTCGCGGATCGCCTTGGTATGCACGCCGGTGGCGGGCGCGTTCTGGGTATAGCCCTGCGGGAAGCGCGAGATCGACGAGGCGCCGAGGCCGACCAGCACCTCGGCCTGATCGTCGGTATAGCCCTGGAAGTTGCGCTTCAGCGTCCCGGCCTTCTGCGCCTTCGCCAGCCCGTCCTCGGGCAGGGCGAAGTGGTCGATCCCGATCTCGGCGTAATTGTCCCACAGGAACAGCTTGCGCGCCGTGGCGAAAAGATCCAGCCGCTCGGCCGGGGTCGGCAGGGCGTCCGAGGGCAGCATCCCCTGGCGCCGCGCCATCCAGGGCACATGGGCATAGCCGTAAAGGGCCACCCGGTCGGGCGACAGCGACAGCAGCTTCTGCACGCTTTCGGTGATCTTCTCGTTGGTCTGATGCGGCAGACCGAACAGGATGTCGGCGTTCAGGCTTTCGATGCCATGGGCGCGGATCGCCTCGATCACGTCGCGGGTCACCTCATAGCTTTGCTCGCGGCCGATGCATTCCTGGATCATCGGATCGAAATCCTGCACCCCGATGGAGGCGCGGTTCATGCCCGCCGCGGCCAGCACCGCAAGGCGCGCCTCGTCCACCTCGTTGGGGTCGATCTCGACCGAGAACTCGGCGCCCTTGGCAAAGGGCACCACCTCGGCCACGCGGCCCGCCAGGGTCTCCATCATGCCGGGGCTGAGCAGGGTCGGCGTGCCGCCGCCCCAGTGAAGTCGCGACAACGTGATACCGGGCTTGAGCCGGGTCTCGAGCAGGTCCAGTTCCGCCAGCAGCGTCTCCATGTAGGCGCGCACCGGTTCGTCGCTTTGCGTGCCCTGGGTCCGGCAGGCGCAGAACCAGCACAGCCTGCGGCAGAAGGGCACATGGATGTAGAGCGAGATCTCGGCCCCTTCCGGGATGGCTTCGATCCACGACGCATGTTCGCCCGAGCCGATCGCGTCGGAGAAATGCGGGGCCGTGGGATAGCTTGTGTAACGCGGCACTTTGGCGTCAAACAGCCCCAGGCGTTCAAGTTGCGTTTTGGTGACCATGAGAATAGGGTTTACCTGAGCGCCAGAACGGCGCATTGACCCAGATCAACCCTCCCACCAGACTGCGGTTCGACATGCTTCAGGAAGATTTCTCCTTCGTCTCCCATGATTGCGGCGATTGCCCGATCCGCCACCGTGCCGTCTGCGCCCGTTGCGAAACGGACGAGTTGGAGCGTCTGGAAGAGATCAAGTATTACCGGACCTTCGAGGCCGGCCAGACGGTGATCTGGTCCGGTGACCGGATGGATTTCGTGGGCTCGGTCGTGTCAGGCATCGCCACGCTGACCCAGACGATGGAAGACGGGCGCACCCAGATGGTGGGCCTGCTGCTGCCCAGCGATTTCGTCGGCCGTCCGGGGCGCGAGGGCGCGGCCTATGACGTGGTGGCAACCTCGGATCTGGTCATGTGCTGCTTCCGCAAGAAGCCCTTCGAGCAGATGATGGAAACCACGCCGCATATCGCGCAGCGCCTGTTGCAGATGACCCTGGACGAGCTGGACGCGGCGCGGGAATGGATGCTGGTGCTGGGCCGCAAGACCGCGCGCGAGAAGATCGCCTCGCTCTTGGCCATCATCGGGCGCCGCGACGCCTCGATCAACTCGCTGTCGATCCAGGAAAAGATCGTCTTCGACCTGCCGCTGACCCGCGAAGCGATGGCCGATTACCTGGGCCTGACGCTGGAAACGGTCAGCCGCCAGATCTCGGCGCTGAAACGCGAAGGCATCATCGAGTTGCAGGGCAAACGCCATGTGACCGTGCCCGATTTCTCGCGTCTGCTGGAAGAGGCGGGCGACGATTCGGACGGCGGCCTGCTGGTCTGACGCCCGACCCGCGCGCGGGCTGGCCATCGCCCCGCGCTGCTATCGCCCGTGCCGGGCGATGCCTCAAGGGGGGCAGAGCCCCCGCCCGGATCGACCTATCGCGCAGCGCTAGGAATGCAAAAGGGGCGGATCCGAAGACCCGCCCCCCTGTTCAGCCTGTCATCGCAATCAATGCGCCATGAAGATGGGCAGTTCGGTGCCTTCCAGCATGTGGCGCGTGGCGCCGCCCAGGATGGCTTCGCGGAAGCGCGAGTGGCCATAGGCCCCCATGATCACCATGTCCGCGCCAATGTCGGTGGCGTGGCGGCAGATCAGGTCCGAGATCCGCGGCATGGTCTTCGAGATCACGTCGATCTCGGTCGCCACGCCGTGGCGGGCCAGCCAGGCCGCCAGCATCCCGCCGGGGTCCGACCGGTCCGGCCCGTGCATCGGCGGGTCGATCACCACCACATGGACCGCCGCCGCCTTCTGCAGCATCGGCAACGACTTGCGCACCGCTGCCAAGGCCTCGGGCGTTTCGTTCCAGGCGATCAGCGGGGTTTTCGATTCGAGCGCCGCCGCGGGGGCGTCGGGCATCACCAGCACCGGGGTGCGGCCTTCGAAGAGCACCGATTCGATGATCGGCTCATCCTCGACGCCCTTGCCCTCGCCATAGGGCTTGGGCAGCACCACCAGGTCGGAGAAGCGGGCGCGCCAGGCAACGTGGCGGCCGATGTCGCCCATCTGGGCCACGTCGGTATCCACCGCATAGCGCAGGCCAGAGGCTTTCAGCAGCTCGTTGGCCTCGGCCTCCAGGGCCTTCGACTCTTCGGTCGCGCGGGTGATGGCCTCTTGCAGGACCATCGCGTTGGCCCCGGCGTAGTAGTAGCCCATCTGCGTCCGGTCGACGCCAAGGCAGAGCACGTCGAGGTGAGCATCATGTGAAAGGGCGAGGGCGGCGACCTGATCGAGATGGGCCTTCAGCCCCTCTTTCCGGGTCAGGATCGTGAAGATCGTCTTGTAGGCCATGGGAGCCTCCTGATCGTTTGTTCCGTAAAAACTGTTACCAGGACACGAGATACCTTGACCAGTCACTGGTCTATAAGGTGTGTTTAGCATGTGGGAAATCGCCGCACATTGATCTTCGTCAACACCTCACGGTTTCGCGATTGATACAGATCAAGGCATCTGACTCGGGTCCGCCGCAATAAGCGGGGGTCGCAATTCCGATAAGAAGCGGGGGGAGAATTCCGCCTCGTTGGACTGACAAAGGGACGCGTTATGACAAATGCAATCAAGCTAGTCGCGCTGGCGCTGGTCGCGATTTTCGCCGCGATCGCCGCCAATTATGCGCGCGACCTGGCGTATATGGTGAACATGCTGGTGGTCATGCTGGCCGCTGCCGTGACCTTCATCTACACGCTGCGCAAGACGGACGAGGACGGGGACCTGCGGGACCTGTCCGGGGAATACATGGACGGCGTTGTCCGCTACGGGGTGATCGCCACCGCCTTCTGGGGTGTGGTCGGTTTCCTCGCGGGCGTGTTCATCGCGTTCCAACTGGCCTTTCCGGTGCTCAACTTCGACTGGGCCCAGGGCTATCTGAATTTCGGGCGCCTGCGGCCGCTGCACACCAGCGCCGTGATCTTCGCCTTCGGGGGCAACGCGCTGATCGCGACCTCCTTCTACGTGGTCCAGCGGACCTCGGCGGCGCGTCTCTGGGGCGGCGGCCTGGGCTGGTTCGTCTTCTGGGGCTACAACCTGTTCATCGTGATGGCCGCCCTCAGCTATGTGCTGGGCGGGTCGCAGTCCAAGGAATATGCCGAGCCTGAGTGGTATGTCGACCTGTGGCTGACCATCGTCTGGGTGGCCTATCTGGCGGTTTTCCTGGGCACGATCATCAAGCGGAAAGAACCCCACATCTACGTGGCCAACTGGTTCTACCTGTCGTTTATCGTGACCGTCGCCATGCTGCACGTGGTCAACAACCTGGTGATCCCGGTCAGCATCTTCGGCGGCAAGTCGGTGCAGGTGATGGCCGGTGTGCAGGATGCCATGACGCAGTGGTGGTACGGCCACAACGCCGTGGGCTTCTTCCTGACCGCGGGCTTCCTGGGCATGATGTACTACTTCATCCCCAAACGCGCCGAAAAGCCGGTCTATTCCTACAAGCTGTCGATCATCCACTTCTGGGCGCTGATCTTCATCTACATCTGGGCCGGTCCGCACCACCTGCACTACACCGCGCTGCCTGACTGGGCCTCGACCCTGGGCATGGTGTTCTCTGTGGTCCTGTGGATGCCCAGCTGGGGCGGCATGATCAACGGCCTGATGACCCTGTCGGGCGCTTGGGACAAGCTGCGCACCGACCCGGTGATCCGGATGATGGTGATCGCTGTCGGCTTCTACGGCATGTCCACCTTCGAAGGCCCGATGATGTCGATCCGCGCGGTGAACTCGCTGTCGCACTACACCGACTGGACCATCGGTCACGTCCACTCTGGCGCGCTTGGCTGGAACGGCATGATCACCTTCGGCGCGCTGTACTACCTGGTGCCGAAACTGTGGAACCGCAAGGAACTCTACAGCCTGAGCATGGTCTCCTGGCACTTCTGGCTCGCCACCATCGGCATCGTTCTCTACGCCGCCGCCATGTGGGTGACCGGCATCATGGAAGGCCTGATGTGGCGCGAAGTCGACGCCAACGGCTTCCTGGTGAACTCCTTCGCCGACACCGTGGCTGCCAAGTTCCCGATGTACGTGGTCCGTGGCCTGGGTGGCGTGATGTACCTGGCCGGCGCGATCATCATGTGCGTCAACCTGGTGCTGACCGTGAAGAAGCAACCCGCCGAGAAGACCGTCCACGGCCTCGTGCCCGCGGAATGAGGAGCAGATAGATGGGTATTCTTGACAAACACGCGTTCCTGGAACGCAACGCCACCCTGCTTCTGGCCTGCTCTTTCGCAGTGGTGACCATCGGCGGCATCGTGGAAATCGCACCGCTCTTCTACCTCGAAAACACCATCGAGGATGTGGAAGGGATGCGCCCCTACACGCCGCTGGAACTGGCGGGCCGGGACATCTACGTGCGCGAAGGCTGCTATGTCTGCCACAGCCAGATGATCCGGCCGATGCGCGACGAGGTGGAACGCTATGGCCACTACTCGCTGGCGGCGGAATCGAAGTACGACCACCCGTTCCAGTGGGGCTCGAAGCGGACGGGGCCCGACCTCGCCCGCGTCGGTGGCCGCTACTCGGACGAGTGGCACGTCGATCACCTGACCAACCCGCAGTCGGTCGTGCCTGAGTCGGTGATGCCGAAATACGGCTTCCTGACCCATGCGATGATCGAGGGCGAATACATGCAGGACCTGATGTCCACGCACGCCCTGGTCGGTGTCCCGTACACGGAAGATCAGCTGGAAAACGCCCAGTCCGACTTCCTGGCGCAGGCGGATCCCGACAGCGATTACGACGGTCTGCTGGAACGCTACGGCGAGGAAAGCGTCAACGTGCGCAACTTCGACGGTGAGCCGGGCATTTCCGAAATGGATGCGCTGATCGCCTATCTTCAGATGTTGGGGACGCTGGTCGACTTCTCGACCTTCTACCCCGACGAAAGCCGCTAAGGGGGATCAGATGGACACCTATTCGATCCTTCGCCAATTCGCGGACAGCTGGATGCTGCTGGCGCTGTTCCTGTTCTTCGTGGGCGTGATCATCTGGGTCTTCCGGCCCGGCGCCCGCAAGACCTACCAGGACACGGCAAGCATCCCGCTGCGCAACGAAGACCGCCCCGCCCGTGACGTGAAATCCACGTCCGAGCCGGCCTTCGCAGGAAAGGACCTGTGAGATGAGCGATGACCTGAAACAGAAACACGGCACCACGGGCCATTCCTGGGATGGCATCGAGGAACTGAACACGCCCCTGCCGCGCTGGTGGCTGTGGACCTTCTACGCCTGTATCGTCTGGGCCATCATCTACACGGTGATGTACCCGGCCTGGCCGCTGGTGAACCAGGCAACCGCCGGTGTCATGGGCTTCTCGACCCGTGGCCAGGTGGCTGAACGGATCGCCGAGGTCGATGCGGCCAACGCGGGCATCAACGAGCAGCTGGCCTCGGCCGAGCTGACCGAGATCGCCGCCAACCCCGAGCTGAACCAATACGCCACCTCTGCCGGGGCGGCCGTGTTCAAGACCTGGTGCGCCCAGTGCCACGGTTCGGGCGCTGCCGGTGCGGTCGGCTATCCGAACCTGCTGGACGACGACTGGCTGTGGGGGGGCGATATCGAATCGATCCACTACACCGTCACCCACGGCATCCGGAACGAGGATGACTGGGACGCCCGCTACAGCGCCATGCCGGCCTTCGGTGCCGACGAGCTGCTGGAGCCCGCGCAGATCGACGCGGTGGTCAACTACGTGATGTCCCTCTCGGGCACCCCGCAGGACGCCAGCCTGGTCGAGGAAGGCGCCGTCGTCTTCGAAGAGAACTGCGTGTCGTGCCACATGGAAGACGGCACCGGCGACCGGGAACAGGGTGCGCCCAACCTGACCGATGCCATCTGGCTTTATGGTGGGGACTACGCGACCATCCACGAAACGGTGGAAAACGCCCGCTTCGGCGTGATGCCCAACTGGGGTGAACGTCTGAGCGAAGCGCAGATCCGCGCCGTGGCCACCTATGTCCACCAGCTGGGCGGTGGCGAGTAAGCCCGCCCGCTGAAACGAATTTGGCGGGGGTCGCCCCCCGCCAATCCAGACCCCCGCTCTTGTGGTGGGGTTGGCACCGGCCGCTTCGTCCTGTTCGCGCGTTTCCTTGAACGGTCGGTGCCATTTTTCTAGCCCGCCCCGGGTAAACGGGGAAGCCCGCCCTGCAATCGCAGGGCGGGCTTTTTTGTCTCTGCCGGTTTTCGGGTCGGGGCCAATGCGTTGGTGCCTGCGTGTAGAGGCCAGCCCTCAGCCCCGGCGCCGCCTGGGCCGGGCGGGCCACCAGTAGAAGCGCGGCTCGTTCGGTTCCGGCGGGCGGCGGCGCGGCTGGTCGTGCTGATACCGGTCGGCGCGGCGAATGCGTTCGTCCAGCACATCCAGCGGGCGATAAAGGATCGGATCCATCACGAGTCCTCCGTCCGGGGCGCCCGCAGGCGGGGCAGCCGCGCGTCGGTCACCGGGCGCGTCGGGGTGGCGTTCAGGCGGGTGGCGGTCAGCAGGGCCTTTGCGTAGATGTTGAACATGGGTCTCTCTCCGGTTTCGGTGTCTGACCTTGTTTTACGGGGGCAAGACCCGAATCCCCTATTCAGGAATAATTCCCACCTGTAAGACTGGCTTACATGATTGACTGGACCGGCCTGCCCCCGATGACGGCGCTGCGCGCCCTGGCCGCCCTTGCGGAAAGCGGAACCACCGTGGCCGCGGGCGCCCGGCTGAACGTGTCCCATGCCGCGATCAGCCAGCAGCTCAAGCAGTTGGAGCAGCATGTCGGCCTGCCCCTGGTGCGCCGCGGCGCCCGCGCGCTGGAGCTGACAACCGAGGGCCGCCAGCTGGCCGAGGCGGTGCTGGCGGGGATGGAGGGGATCGCCGAGGTGGTCGCCCGGCTGCGCGGCGACCTGGCGGAACGGCCCATCGTGGTGACCTGCACCCCCACCCTGGCGGCGCAGTTCCTGATGCCCCGCCTGGGCGCCTACCAGGCCGCCAACCCGGGCCTGTCGCTGATGATCGACCCCACGCCAGAGCTGCGCGAGGTGGGCCCCGGTGGCGCCGATCTGGCGCTGCGCTATGGCTCGGGCGACTGGCCGGGGCTGGACGTGGACCTGCTGGTGGAAAGCCCGATTGCCGTCCTCGCCTCGCCCGAGCTGATTCCCGAGGGCGTCTTTCCCAGCCCGGCGGAACTGTCGGACTACCCCTGGTTCCAGGAACTGGGCACCAACGAGGCGGGCGAGTTCCTGGAATGGCAGGGCAGCCGGCTGGATCCGCGGCGCGGCGTAACGTCGCTGCCGGGCAATCTGATGCTGGAGGCGCTGCGCACCGGGCGCGGTGTCGGGGTCATGGCGCGGGCCTTCGCCGAAGAGGAACTGGCCGCCGGTCGGCTGCGCCTTCTGTTCGAAGACGTACGGAAAAAGGGCTATTTCCTGCTGTCTCATGGCCCGACCCTGCGTCCCGAGGCGCGCGCCTTCGGCCGCTGGATGCTGCGCCAGGCCCGTGCCGCCTGGGGACCACAGGCGGGCGGCTCCGATCCGGGGGGGTCACAACCGGCGGGTCAATAGATACAGTGAAAATGTCGCATTTGATGCAGGTCAATGTTGGGAAAACATTGGTTTGCAAGAAGGCTTTGAAACTGAATCCAGAGGAACGCCCCCGTGTCTGCTTCCGATACAGAAGATCCCAAGCTCTATGCTGCCAGGGAACCGATCTTTCCCCGCCGGGTGAAAGGTCGCTTCCGGAACCTGAAATGGGTCATCATGATCGTGACCCTCGGTATCTATTACCTGACCCCCTGGATCCGTTGGGACCGGGGTCCGAACCTGCCCGACCAGGCGGTGCTGATCGACCTGGCCAACCGGCGGTTCTTCTTCTTCTGGATCGAGATCTGGCCGCATGAATTCTACTTCATCGCCGGCCTCTTGGTGATGGCGGGGCTGGGGCTGTTCCTGTTCACCTCGGCCCTGGGCCGGGTCTGGTGCGGCTATACCTGCCCGCAGACCGTCTGGACCGACCTCTTCATCCTGGTCGAACGCTGGATCGAGGGCGACCGCAACGCGCGCCTGCGCCTGCACCGGCAGAAGAAGTGGGATCTGCGCAAGGTCCGCCTGCGGATCACCAAATGGGTGGCCTGGTTCGGGATCGGCCTGGCCACGGGGGGCGCCTGGGTCTTCTACTTTGCCGATGCGCCGACCCTGCTGAAGGATCTGGTGACGCTGAACGCCCATCCGGTGGCCTATACCACCATGCTGGTGCTGACCGCGACGACCTTCCTCTTCGGCGGTTTCGCCCGCGAGCAGATCTGTATCTACGCCTGCCCCTGGCCGCGCATCCAGGCCGCGATGATGGACGAGGACACGATCACCGTCGCCTATCGCGACTGGCGGGGCGAGCCACGCGGCAAGCACCGCAAGGCCGAGGGTGCCCAGGCGCTTGGCGATTGCATCGACTGCAACGCCTGCGTCAACGTCTGCCCGATGGGGATCGACATCCGCGACGGGCAGCAACTGGCCTGCATCACCTGCGCCCTGTGCATCGACGCCTGCGACGACGTGATGGACAAGGTCGGCAAGCCCCGTGGCCTGATCGACTACATGGCGCTGACGGATGAGCAGAACGAGCGCGCGGGCAAGGAACCCCGCAAGATCTGGAAGCACATCTTCCGGCCGCGCACGATCCTGTACACCGTTCTGTGGGCCGCCGTGGGGGTGGGCCTGGTGGTGGCGCTGTTCATCCGCCCCGAGATCGACATGACCGTCGCCCCGGTGCGCAACCCGACCTTCATCACCCTGTCTGACGGCACGATCCGCAACGTCTATGACGTGCGCCTGCGCAACAAGCAGGGCGAAGAGCAGGTCTTCCGCCTGTCTGCCGAAGGCGACCCGGCCCTTGTGGTTCAGGTCGAAGGCAGCGAGGATGCCACCGTGACCGTCGACGCCGACGCCACCCACCTGGCCCGGGTCTACGTGACCGCGGCCCCTGGCACCGGACCGGCGACTTCGGACCGGACCGAGTTCACCCTCTGGGTCGAGGATATTTCGAGCCAGGAACGGTCGAGCGAGGAAACCGTCTTCAACGGAAGGGCCCAATGACATGAGCGACACCGCAGAGCATAGCGGCTTCACCCTGAAGGGCTGGCATGTGCTGGCCATCTTCGTGGCGGCCTTCGGCATCATCATCACGGTCAACGTGGTGATGGCGACCAAGGCGGTCCGCACCTTCCCGGGGCTGGAGGTCGACAACACCTATGTCTTCAGCCAGGAGTTCGACACCCGCGTCGCCGATCAGGAACGCCTGGGGTGGAGCATCGAGGCCCGCGACGCGGGCGAGATGCTGACCATCGCGATCACCGATCGCGACGGTCGCCCGGTGCGCGCCAAGGAGATGACCGCGACCATCGGCCGGCCCACCGACAGCACCGACGACGTGGTGCCGCAGTTCGCCTACAACGGCACCGCCTACGAGGCGCCGCTGGAAGTGGGCGAGGGCCGCTGGATCGTCCGCTTCAGCGCCATTGCCGAAGACGGGACCGAGTTCCTGCAACGGCTGGAACTTCAGGTCGAGGACTAAGGGAAAGAACCGGGGCCGCAGATGGTCGACGCAGCGCAGCATTTCATCGAGGAACAACCGGGCGGCATCTCGGCCTGTCCGGCCTGTTCCGCCGCCCCCGCCGCCGAGGACATGGCGCGCCGCGCGCGCGAGCTGGAAGGGGCGACCCTGGCGCTGTCCCTGCCGGGCATCCACTGCGCGGCCTGTATCGACACGGTCGAGCGCGCGCTGAATGCCGCGCCGGGGGTGCGCGAGGCGCGGGTGAACCTGACCCTGAAACGCGCCCAGGTGAAGGCCGAGGCCGATGTCGAGGCCGCCGATCTGGTCGCCGTGGTCCAGGGCGTGGGCTATGAGGCGCATGAGCTGGACGCGGGCAGCATCGCCGCCACCGCCACCGACCGGGGCGGGCGCGAGCTGTTGATGCGGCTGGCGGTGGCGGGCTTTGCCTCTATGAACGTCATGCTGCTGTCGGTTTCGGTCTGGTCGGGGGCGGCGGATGCCACCCGCGATCTGTTCCACTGGATCAGCGCGGCAATCACCCTGCCGGCCATCGCCTTCTGCGCCCAGCCCTTCTTTGTCAGTGCCGGTCGCGCCCTGAAGGCGCGGCACCTGAACATGGATGTGCCCATCTCGCTGGCCATTCTGCTGGCCCTGGCGACCTCGCTTTGGGAAACCTCGCTGTCGGGGGAACACGCCTATTTCGACGCGGCCCTGACGCTGACCTTCTTCCTGCTGGCGGGCCGCTATCTGGATCACCGCACCCGCGCCGCCGCACGCTCTGCCGCCGAGGAACTGGCGGCGCTGGAGGTGCCCCGCGCCTGGATCCTGCGCGACGGCGAAGAGGTGCAGGTGCCGGTGGCCGAACTGTCCATCGGCGACCTGATCCAGGTGCGCCCCGGCGGACGGATGCCCGTGGACGGCGAGATCGTCGCGGGCGCCTCGGAACTGGACCGCTCGCTGCTGACCGGCGAGACCCTGCCCGTGCCCGCCCTGCCGGGCCAGGGCGTCAGCGCGGGCGAGGTCAACCTGACCGGCCCGCTGACCGTGCGCGCCACGGCGATTGGCCGCGACACCTCGCTGGCGCGGATGGCCGATCTGGTGGCCATCGCCGAAAGCGGGCGCTCGCGCTACACCTCGCTGGCCGACCGCGCGGCCAAGCTCTACGCGCCCGGCGTGCATATCCTGTCGGCCCTGTCTTTCATCGGCTGGTATCTGTGGTCGGGCGACCTGCGCGTGGCGCTGAACATCGCCGCCGCCGTGCTGATCATCACCTGCCCCTGCGCCCTGGGCCTGGCCGTGCCCGCCGTGACCACCGCCGCCTCGGGGCGGCTGTTCCGGCGCGGAATGCTGGTGAAACATGAAACCGCGCTGGAGCGGCTGGCCGAGGTCGACACGGTGGTCTTCGACAAGACCGGCACCCTGACCGCGGGCACGCCTACGGTCACCGGGCTGGAGGGGTTCGACGCCCGGACGCTGTCGCTGGCCCTGGCCCTGGCGGCGGGCTCCTCGCATCCCCTGAGCCGGTCGCTCGTCGCGGCGCTGAGCGCGCGCGGCGTGACCCCGGCCCCGGTGACGGATCTGCGCGAAGTGCCGGGCTATGGCACCGAGGCCCTGCTGGCGGGCCAGCGCGTGCGCCTGGGCCGCGCCGCCTGGCTGGGCGCCGAGGCGGGGGCCGAGACCGCCACCTGGCTGGAGGGCCCGGGCGGCCTGGTCGAGTTCACCTTCACCGACAGCCTGCGCGACGGCGCCGAAGAGGCGGTGCGCGACCTGCTGGCGGCGGGCAAGCATGTGGCGCTGATCTCGGGCGATGCCGAGGGCGCGGTGGCCGATCTGGCGGCGCGTCTGGGCATCGCGGACTGGACGGCGGGCGCCCTGCCGGGCGACAAGGCCGCCCGCATCGCCGATCTGCAAGCCGCCGGCGCGCGGGTGCTGATGGTGGGCGATGGCCTGAATGACACGGCGGCGCTGAGCACGGCGCATGTGTCGATCTCGCCCGCCTCGGCGCTGGACGCTGCGCGGGTTGCCTCCGACATCGTGCTGCTTGGAGGCGATCTGTCGCCCATTCCCGAGGCCCTGGATATCGCCTCTCGCGCCACGCGGCGGATCCGTGAGAACTTCCGCATAGCGACATTCTACAACGTGATAGCCGTGCCGCTGGCGGTTGCGGGCCTCTGTTCGCCCCTGATCGCGGCGCTGGCCATGTCGACCAGTTCGATCACGGTCTCGCTGAACGCCCTGCGGCTGCGCTGACGCGCCGCCGGGGACCGGGGCGGACCCGGCACAGGTCCAAGACAGGGGCGCCAGGCGCCCGGAAGGGAACATGATGGATATTCTGGTTTGGCTGATCCCGATTTCGCTGTTTCTGGGCGGGATCGGTCTGGTCGGTTTCATCTGGACGGTGAAGACGGATCAATACGACGACCCCGACGGGACGTCGCAGCGGATCCTGTCGGATCAATGGGACGATCACCCGAAGCCCTGAGGGGCGCGGGGCTGTCGCCTTTGGCGACACCTTGGAAGTGGGTGGGGGCTGGCTTCCCGTCGCCGTAGGGTGGCACATGGCAGGAAAAGGGGGGCTCTGCCCCCCTTTCGCCTTCGGCTCAATTCCCCCCGGGATATTTCTGGCAAACGAGAAGACAGGGGCGGGATGCCCTGAGGCGCAGGTCGTTCCGCGGATGGCGGCCTTGCTGGGGCGGTTCTGCCGTGGGGGCAGGGGCCCGGCGGGCGGCCCCCTGCCGGGTCCCGGTCAGGTGCCGGGGCCGATCATGAAGCAGGTCTGATTGCGCGCGTTCAGGCGGCGGCAGGTGCGGTCGGCGGCGTCGCGGGTCAGGCCCGCGAAATTGGCATCGAACCCGGTGGGCGAGCGGATCACCCGGCGGTCGGCGCCTTCCAGGGTCTCGACCTCGGCCAGGGCGGTGGTCAGCAGGATGCGCTCGGCGCGGCCCTCGGTGGTGTAGCGGCCGATGTTCACCCCCCAGCTGGCCGGGCCCGCATCGGCAGAGCGGGTGACCACCGGGGTCACCGGCACGCCCACATCGGCGGGCAGCTCGGCGGCGGCGGGTTTGGCGCGGGTGAACTGTTGCAGCAGGGTCTGCGGGCGGGCCATGGGCGCCACCGGATTCTCGACCGGGCCGCGGGGCAGGGGGCTGGGCTGGGCGGCCTCGGCGGCGTCGCCCTGGGCGGGATCGGGGGGCGGCGGCAGGGTCTGCGGACCGGGCGCGCCGGTGGCGGCAAAGGCCAGGGCCTCGGCGGCGGCGGCATCCAGCGTGGCGGGATCGGGCGCGGCGGCCAGCAGCATCTCTTCGGTCAGCGGCGCTTCGTCGGGGGTGGGCCGGGCGCGCGGGCGCAGCGAGCTGCGCGGGGCGCCGTTCACCCGGATCGTCTTGCCCGCCATCAACAGCTCGTCATGGCCGCCATAGGAGGGTTTCGGCGGCGCGATGGTGCGCGCGGTCGTGGGGGCGCGGGCAAAGCCCAGGTCCAGCAGTTCCGCCATGCGGGCGTTGCGCCAGGGGGTCGAGCGGCCGCCGAAGATCGTCGCGATGATCCGTTCGTTGCCCCGCGCTGCCGAGGCCACCAGGTTGAACCCGGCGGCCCGGGTATAACCGGTCTTGATCCCGTCGGCGCCCTGATAGGCGGCCAGGAACTTGCGGTTGGTGTTGTAGACCGTGGTGCCGCCGGCATCCGCCGTGCGTTTCGAGAACAGGTGGTAGTACTCGGGGTAGTCGAAATAGAGATGCCGCCCCAGCGTGGTCATGTCGCGGGCGGTGGACAGGTGCCCCGACGAGGTCAGCCCGTTGGCATTCTTGAAGGTGGTCCGGGTCATCCCCAGGGCCTGGGCGGTGCGGTTCATGCGCCGGGCAAAGGCCGCCTCCGAGCCCTCGATCGCCTCGCCGATGGCGGTGGCGGCGTCATTGGCCGACTTCACCGCCGCGGCCCGGATCAGGTAGCGCAGCTTGATCCGCTGCCCCTCGCGCAGGCCCAGTTTCGACGGTTCCTCGGCGGCGGCATTGCGCGACACGCGCACCAGCGTGTCCAGCGAGATCTCGCCGTGTTCCACCGCCTCGAAGGCGATGTAGAGGGTCATCATCTTGGTCAGGGAGGCCGGATGCAGCCGCGTGTCGGCATTGCGCGAGCGCAGCACCTCGCCGGTGCGGGCGTCGATCACCATTTCCGCGTAGGGGGCCGCGCGGGCCGCCTCGGCGCCGAAGGACATCAGCCCCAGGGCCAGCATCAATGCCAGGAAAATACTACGGAACCCGAGAAGGGCCGGCTGCCTGCGCCGATCCGCCAAGTCACTCATCTGTCTGCCTCGTCGCCGCCGGTTTTCCGATCGGTCAATCGTTCTGGACGGTGGCGCCGTTGTGCCTGTGGCGCCACTGTCGTCTTCTGCAACAGATACCATAGGGCGCGGGGTGAACAAAGCGACCATTTTGGGGCGACTGCGCGTCACATGTGTACAGCTTCCAGATGTAGTTGCGCCTGGGGATAAACCTACAAGGACTGCTTTCGGCCAGAAAAACAAGGGATTGCAAAAGCGGGGTTACAGATGTGCAATTGCTTATCCTTTTCAGCCTTTTAGGCCGCAATGCTCAGGGAAAAGGCCCGGCGCGGCCCCGGAACGGGGTCTGACCGGGGGCTGCGACCACGCGCCGCGATGCCACGGGCGCGTGGGGCGGGGTCCGCGTGAGGCTGTCAGCCCTGCTCCAGCCGGTCGACCAGGGCGGGCAGGCCCGAGAGGTCGGGCAGGGTGAAGAAGCGCGGCTCGTCCTGCGGCGCCTCGGCATGTTCCAGCGCCCAGGTCAGCCCATGGGGCACATGCACGCCGATGCCGCCGACCGCGATCACCGGCAGCACGTCGGATTTCATCGAGTTGCCCGCCATCAGCGCCCGTTCGGCCCCCTCGCCGTGGTCGTCGAAGATCCGCGCATAGACCGGCGGCGTCTTGTCCGAGACGATCTCGATCCCGTCGAACAGATCCCCCAGCCCCGACTGCGCCAGCTTGCGTTCCTGGTCCAGCAGGTCGCCCTTGGTGATCAGCAGCACCCGGTGGCTGCCCGACAGGGCCTCGACCGCGTCGCGGGCATGGGGCAACAGCTCGATCGGATGGGCCAGCATCTCCTGGCCGGTCTCGATGATCTGGCGGATGACGCTTGCGGGGACGCGGTCGTCGGTGACCTCGATCGCGGTCTCGATCATCGACAGCATGAAGCCCTTGATGCCGAAGCCGTAGTGGCCAAGGTTGCGCCGTTCGGCGGCCAGCAGGCGCTCGGCCAGGTGGTCGCGGTCGGCATGGTCGGCCAGCAATTCCGCGAATCGCTGCTGGGTCATGTGGAAGAACCGCTCGTTGTGCCACAGCGTGTCATCCGCATCGAAACCGATTGTTGTGATTTTTCGTGTCATTTTTTACCTGCGATCCCGGCTGCGGCCTTCCCTGACGGGCCTGCGGCGTTATATAGAGCAGCCTGATCCCGAAACCTCAACAACGCTGCCGGCCCCCCGGAGGGATATCGCCTTGGACGATCCGACCGACGCCAGGCCAGCGGAGACGATGACCGACGTGACGATGACCCGAGTGACCGAGACCGAGCGGCCGTTGCCGCAGGCGCCGTCGGCGCAACCGCTGACGATGATGGCGGGCCCCGACGATCCGCAGGGCGACGGCAATGTCGCGCTGGACACCAAACCGCGCAGCAAGCGGCCGCCGCTGTACAAGGTGCTGCTGCTGAACGACGATTACACCCCGATGGAATTCGTCGTCCTGGTGCTGGAGCGGTTCTTTGGCATGACCCATGCCCAGGCGTTCGAGATCATGCTGACCGTGCACAAGAAGGGCGTCGCCGTGGTCGGCGTCTTCAGCCACGAGATCGCGGAGACCAAGGTGGCGCAGGTGATGGATTTCGCCCGCAAGCACCAGCATCCGCTGCAATGCACCATGGAAAAGGAATAGGGCGCTCATGCTCGGAACCCGTCTCGCTCTCGCGATGGAGAGCGGCCTGACCCTGCCCGATGCGGGGCCTGTCGCCGTGTTCGCCCCCCGTGCCGGGGCCGATCTGTCGGCCTTGCCCAAGGATCGGGTCCAGGTCCTCACCGGCTTTCGCCCCGATCACACCGCCTTTGAGCGCCAGGGCTATGCCGTGGCCGTGGCGCCCGAGGGGCGCTATGGCGCGGCGCTGGTCTGTCTGCCGCGGGCCAAGGCCGAGGCGCGGGCCCTGGTGGCCCAGGCGCGGGCGGTGACCGACGGGCCGGTGCTGATCGACGGGCAGAAGGATGCGGGCGTCGATTCCATGCTGAAGGCCCTGCGCGGCCTGGGGGCCGAGGTTTCGGCGCCGCTGTCCAAGGCCCATGGCAAGCTGTTCTGGATCGGTGCCGCCGATCTGGCCGATTGGGCCGCCGGCCCGGCGCAGATGGTGGATGGCTGGCAGACCGCGCCGGGCGTCTTTTCCGCCGACGGGGTCGACCCGGCATCGGCGCTGCTGGCCGAGGCGCTGCCGGAACTGGCGGGCTATGGCGCCGATCTGGGGGCGGGCTGGGGCTATCTGGCGGCCAAGGTGCTGGCGGGGGCGCCCAAGGTGCGCGCCCTGGATCTGGTCGAGGCCGATCACGCCGCGCTGGCCTGTGCCCGGGTCAATGTCACCGACCCGCGCGCCGCCTTCCACTGGGCCGATGCCACCGCCTGGCGCCCCGGGCGGATGCTGGATTTCGTGGTGATGAACCCGCCCTTCCACGTCGAACGCAAGGCCGACCCGGAACTGGGCCGCGCCTTCCTGCGCGCCGCCGGCGCCATGCTGGCACCCAAGGGCCGCCTCTACCTCGTGGCCAATGCCCACCTGGGCTATGAAAAGACCCTCGAGGGGCTTTTTGGTCATGTCGAGGCATTCGGCGGCAATCGCAGCTTCAAACTGCTCATGGCAGAGCGCCCCTCTCGCCAAGGGGCCGGGCCCGCGCTAGGCTCCGCCCCGGGACGAATGGGGAGAACCAGATGAGTTTCTCGATCGCGGGCAAGACCGCCATCGTGACCGGCGCCGCCCATGGCATCGGTCTGGCCATCGGCAAGCTCTTTGCCGACAAGGGCGCCAATGTGATGTTCGCCGACATGGACGAGGACCGGCTGCGCGAAGAGCTGGGCGAGGCGGCGGAAGAGGGCAACATCCGCTACTTTGCCGGGGATCTGCGGGAAAAGCTGACCATCGCCAACCTGCTGTCGGCCACCATCGACGCCTTCGACCAGGTGGATATCCTGGTCAATGCCTCGCGCCAGGTGCTGGTCTCGGACCCGCTGAACCCCGACGATGACGCGATGGAAACCATGTTGCAGCAAAACCTGCTGACGGCGCTGCGGGTGACCCAGACGGTGGCCAAGCGGATGATCAAGCAATCCGAGGCGCCCGATGGGCCCCAGGGCGGGGCCATCGTCAACCTCTCCTCCATCGCCGCCCGCCGCACCCATCCCGACCTGATGGCCTTCTCGGTCTCGGCCGCCGCGCTGGACCAGATGACCCGCTCGCTGGCCGTCGCCCTGGCGCCGCATGGCATCCGGGTCAATGCC
This sequence comes from Pseudooceanicola aquaeponti, assembly GCF_050897975.1. Lineage (NCBI taxonomy): Bacteria > Pseudomonadati > Pseudomonadota > Alphaproteobacteria > Rhodobacterales > Paracoccaceae > Pseudooceanicola > Pseudooceanicola aquaeponti. The sequence continues at coordinate 31,376 of NZ_JBPAXY010000002.1, read as the reverse complement.
CTGGCCTTCGGTTCGGTCATGTCCTCGTCGCTGAAGGAAACCCTGCGCGACAATTCCGATTTCCGCGAGGATATCGAGGATCACACGCCGCTGTCGCGCATCGCGCCGCCCAGCGAGCTGGCCGAGGCGGTGCAATACCTGGCCTGCGAGGCCTCGTCCTTCATGACCGGGCAGATCGTCACCGTCGACGGCGGCCGCACCCTCTTGGATCCGGTCGCCGCCCCCGCGCACTGATCCGGGCCGGGGCGCCCCGCTTTTCCCTATTCGATGGCCAAAAATACTCTCGCCGAAGGCATGGCCCCGTCAGGGGCCATTTCCTTTTGCAGCGGAGCTGTTCGGCGCTCCTGCGGAGCCCCGAGCCTCCGGCGGGAGTATTTTCAGCCATCGAATGGAGCCAGGGGCGGGTGCGCCCTCTTCTGCCCTGCGGCGCGGGCTGCTAGGGAAGGGCGGCATCTGGCGAAAGGAGCGGGACATGGCGGAGATGGTGGAGGAGAAGGCACGGGCAAGCGCGTGGTTCCGCGCGCTGCGCGACCAGATCGTCGCGGCCTTCGAGGGGCTGGAAGACGCCCAGGTTGCGGGGCCGATGTCGGACCAGCCCGCGGGCCGGTTCGAGGTGACGCAGAGCAAGCGCAGCAGCGAAGACGGCTCGGACGCGGGCGGCGGGCTGATGTCGGTGATGCGCGGCGGCCGGGTCTTCGAGAAGGTCGGCGTGAATATTTCCACCGTCTACGGCCAGCTGGGCGCCCGGGCGCAGGCGGCCATGGCGGCGCGCAAGGGGCTGCCCGGGATGGCCGAGGATCCGCGCTTCTGGGCCTCGGGGATCAGCCTGGTGGCGCATATGCAAAATCCCCATGCCCCCGCCGTGCACATGAACACCCGCATGTTCTGGACGCCCCATGGCTGGTGGTTCGGCGGCGGGTCCGACCTGAACCCCTGCATCGAATACGCCGAGGACACCGCCCATTTCCACGCCGTGCAGAAAGAGCATTGCGACCGTCACGACGCGGGCTTCTATCCCCGGTTCAAGGAATGGGCGGACGAGTACTTCTATATCCCGCACCGGGGCCGCGCGCGCGGCGTGGGCGGGATCTTCCTCGATGACCACAACTCGGGCGATTGGGAGGCGGATTTCGCCTTCATCCAGGACGTGGGCCGGGCCTTCCTGCCCGCCTTCCTGCCCCTGGCCGACAAGCGCCGGGCGCAGCCCTGGGGCGAGGCCGAGAAAGACGCCCAGTTGATCCACCGCGGCCTCTACGCCGAATACAACCTGGTCTACGACCGGGGCACGAAATTCGGCCTGGAAACCGGCCATGACGCCAATGCGGTGCTGATGTCCCTGCCGCCCCTGGCCAAATGGGTCTGACGACCCATCTGATCCCCCAGGCCCGCAGGGCCACCGACGCAGCAGAAGGGCGTGGGCGATGAAACAGCTGAAACGTATCTTTGCCGTGCTGAAGGGCATCTTCGGCCAGATCGGCGAGATCAACATGGCCCTGGTCGCCGCCGGGGTCGCCTTCTACGCCATGCTGGCGCTGTTTCCCGGTCTCGCCGCGCTGATTGCCCTGTGGGGGATCATTTCTGACCCGACCGTGGTGATGGAAGAGCTGCAATTGCTGCGCGGCATCCTGCCCGACGAGGTCTACACCCTGGTCGCGGCACAGGTGTACAAGATCTCGGCCTCTTCCGGCTCGACCCTGGGCTGGGCGGGGGCCCTGTCGCTGGCCTTCGCCATCTGGTCCTCGCGCTCGGGCGTGGCGGCGATGATCCTGGGGCTGAACACGATCCACGGGCAGGAGAATCGCGGCTCGTTGCGGCACTACCTGATCGCCCTGGCGCTGACCGTGGCCCTGCTGGGGGTGGGGATCGTGGCGCTTGGCTCGGTGGTGGTGCTGCCGGTGCTGCTGGCGATCTTCCCGCTGGGGCCGGTGGCCTCGGTCGCGGTGGAAATCGTGCGCTGGCTGGCGGCCCTGCTGGCGGTGATGGGGGCGCTGTCGCTTCTGTATCGCTATGGCCCCAACAACCGCGGCGACCGCGTCGCCTGGGCCACGCCCGGCGCCATCGTCAGCGTGGTGCTGTGGTTGGCGGCCTCTTATGCGCTGTCGCTCTATTTCACCAATTTCGCCAATTACAACGAGGTCTACGGCTCTCTCGGGGCCGCCATGGCGCTGCTCTTCTGGCTTTACGTCTCGGCCTTCGTCGTTCTGCTGGGCGCCTCGCTGAACGTGCAGATCGACCGGGCGCTGGCGGCGGAAGAGGGCCAGCCCGACCCGGCGCCGCAGCGGGCCGAGGCGGACACGATCCTGACCGGCCAAGAGGCGGACGGCGGCGCCGTCGAGGACGGCCCGCAAGAGGCGCAGCTGGTGGAAGAGGGGCCGATCCACGAGGTGGCAGGCCCCGCCCAGGCTGCGCCGGACGGCCCCCGGCCGCCCGAACACGATCCGCGCGGCAAGACTGCCTGATCAGGCGCCCGCGCGCACCGTTTCGATCATCAGCGCCACGTTCTCGGGATCCGCATCGGGCGTGATGCCGTGGCCCAGGTTGAAGATATGCGGCCCCTTCGAGAAGGCCTGGACGATCTTGCGGGTCTCCTCGACCAGGGCCGGACCGCCGGTGACCATATGCGACGAGGCCAGGTTTCCCTGCACGCAGCCGTCCACCTGGACGTTGGCCGCTGCCCATTCGGGCGCCACGGAATTGTCCAGCGCCACGCAATCGGCGCCGGTGGCCTTGGCAAAGCCCACGTATTTCTCGCCCGCTTCGCGCGGGAAGGCGATGACCGGGATGCCCGGGTGGCGCGCCTTCAGCTCGGCGATGATGCGTTTGGCGGGCGCCAGCGCGTAGCGGTCGAAATCCTCGCCCTTCAGGGATCCGGCCCAGCTGTCGAACAGCTTCACCACCTCGGCCCCGGCCTCGATCTGGCGCGACAGATATTCGATGGTGCCCTCGGTCAGCCGCTCCAGGATGGCTTCGAACAGCGCCCGGTTCTCGGCCTTCAGCGCGTGCGCCGGGCCCTGGTCCTTGGTGCCGCGCCCGGCGATCATATAGGTGGCCACGGTCCAGGGGGCGCCCGCGAAACCGATCAGGGTCGTCTCCGAAGGCAGCTCGCGCGACAGGATCTTCACCGTCTCATAGATCGGCGAGAGCACCTCATGCACGTCGCTGGCGGGCTTCAGCGCGTCGAACTCGGCCTGGGTGGTGATGGTCGACAGGCGCGGCCCCTCGCCGGTGACGAACCACAGATCCGCCCCCAGGGCCTGGGGCAGCAACAGGATGTCGGCGAAAAGGATCGCCGCGTCGAACCCGTAGCGACGGATCGGTTGCAACGTCACCTCGGCGGCCAGCTCGGGGTTATAGCACAGCGACAGGAAATCCCCCGCCTGGGCCCGGGTGGCGCGGTACTCGGGCAGGTAACGCCCCGCCTGGCGCATCATCCAGATCGGCGGGGTGGGCAGCACTTCGCCCTTCAGCGCGCGCAGGATCGTCTTTTCGGCCATGGGGGTCCCTCCGTTTGTCGCTGCCTCTGGTCGCGGTCCGGGCGCTGAAAGTCAAGCGCGGCCCGCTCTTTCACTGGGCCGGAAATACTCCCGCCGGAGGCCTTGGCGCAGAGCGCCAAACTGCCGCGCTTGCCAGCCCGCGCGCCCCCGCGTAACCAAGGCCCATGACGCACCCCTATCCGACCCCCGCCAAACCGCTGAAGATCGGCACCCGTGGCTCGCCCCTGGCCCTGGCCCAGGCGCATGAGACCCGCGACCGCATCGCGGCCCAGTTCGACCTGCCGCCCGAGGCCTTCGAGGTGGTGGTGATCTCGGTCGCGGGCGACCGGATCCAGGACAAGGCCCTGCGCGAGGTGGGGGGCAAGGGCCTCTTCACCAAGGAGATCGAGGTGGCCCTGGCCACGGGCGAGATCGACATCGCGGTGCATTCGATGAAGGACATGCCGGTGGATCAGCCCGAGGGGCTGGTGCTGGACTGCTACCTGCCGCGCGAGGATGTGCGCGACGGTTTCGTCTCGCTGCATCACGCCTCGCTGGCGGCGGTGCCCGAAGGCGCGGTCATGGGCACCTCCTCGCTGCGCCGCCGGGCGCAGCTGCTGGTGCGGCGGCCCGACCTGACGGTGGTGGAATTCCGCGGCAACGTGCAGACCCGCCTGCGCAAGCTGGAGGACGGCGTGGCCGAGGCCACCTTCCTGGCCATGGCCGGGCTGACCCGGCTGGGCATGGTGGATGTGGCCCGCGCCGCGCTGGACCCGGACGAAATGCTGCCCGCCGTCGCCCAGGGCGCCATTGGCATTGAACGGCGCGCCGACGACCTGGCCACGGCCCATCTGCTGGAAGCCATTCACCACGCCCCCACGGCCGAGCGGCTGGCGGCGGAACGCGCCTTCCTCGCCCGTCTCGACGGCTCTTGCGAAACCCCGATCGCCGGTCTGGCCGAGGTGTCGGGCGGCACCCTGCGCCTGCGCGGCGAGATCCTGCGCCCCGACGGGTCGGAGGCGCTGTCGGACGACCGCAGCGCGCCGGTGGAAGACGGTGCCGAGCTGGGCCGCGCTATGGCCGAGGGGCTGTTGGCCCGCGCCGGTGCGAATTTCTTCGACTTCAAAAGCTGAGGCGCGGGGGCTGCCGGGGGCGGATCACTCCGCCCCGCAAGCCTCGTCACCCGCGTGACAGGCCGCGATCCGATCGGTGACGGCCGGGTCGGGCGTGGCGAAATACTGCCCGCCGCAGGGGCCGAGGCGCAGGTCATAGCCCGTCTCGGTCATCTCCACGAAGGCCAGCCCCGCACCGTCTGCCGGTACGCCGGCGCACCAGGGCCCGGCGCAGGTCAGGGTGACCTCCATCTCCAAAGCATAGCTGCCGGTGAACCCCTCGGGGCCAAGGGCCTGGCCCTCGAACCGCGCGGGAAAGCGGTGTTCCTCGGGGGTCGGATTGCTCAGGTCCGGTTCCGGCAGGCTGGGCGCGTCAAAGCGGAAATCGCCCAGCAGGACCACGTAGGTCTCGGCGGCCTGGTCGGCGCGCAGATAGCTGGCCACCGCATCCGGCGGCAGGCAGGACAGCGCGCTGGCCTGGGTGGCAAGCGCCAGGATCGGGACAGAGAGAAGAGCCGCGCGCATCAGATCTTGTCGCCGAAGGCCGCCAGCACGGCCTCATAGACGCTGCGCTTGAAGGGTACGATGTTTTCGACCAGCTCATCCGGGGGCATCCATTTCCACTCGGTGAACTCGGGGTGCTCGGTGGCGATGTCGATATCCGCATCGCTGCCATGGAACCGCATCAGCGCCCATTTCTGCTTTTGCCCCCGGAACTTGCCCTTCCAGATCTTGCCCAGCAGATGCTCGGGCAGATCATAGAGAATCCAGTCCTCGGTCATCGCCTCCAGGGTCACCTTGTCGGCGCTGACCCCGGTTTCTTCCCACAGCTCACGCAGCGCGGCCTCTTCCGGGGTCTCGCCCTCGTCGATCCCGCCCTGGGGCATCTGCCAGGCCGGCGCCTCGCCTGCCTTCATGTCGTTGCGCTGGCCGGTAAAGACCAGGCCCAGCTCGTTCACCAGCATGACGCCCGCGCAGGGGCGATAGGGCAGGGCGGCTTTCTCTTCGGGTGTCATCTGACAACTCCTTGCAATTCGGGCGCATCCTACGCGGCGCGCGGGTGAAGTCCACCGCCCCGCCGCCCCCCCGGGCAAAGCCTGGCCGATGGTCTGCGCTCAGGCCCAGATGCCCGCCAGTTCGGCGGCCAGCCAGTCGCGAAAACGGGCAAAACCCGGCAGGGCCTCGGAGCGTTCGGGGAAGATCAGCGTATAGGCCTCGCCGGTTTCCAGCCGCCGGGCGCTGGCCAGGGCCAGGCGGCCCTCGGCCAGGGCGCGCTCGGCCACCACCTCGGGCACCAGGCCGACGCCCAGACCCGCCTCGGCGGCATCGGCCACCATGTCGAAATGATCGAACCGCGCGCCGCGCAGGGCGCGCCGGGGGTCCACGCCGCTGGCGCGGAACCAGTCGGGCCACAGGCTGGGGCGGGTCGATTGCTGCAACAGCGGCAGCGCCAGCATCGCCTCGTCCGACAGCGGCCCCGACCGCGCCAGCGAGGGCGCGGCGACCGCCACCAGGTTCTCGTCCAGCAGATGCAGATGCTGCGCCCCGCCGCTGCGCTGCGCGCTGCGCTGGATCGCCAGGTCAAAGGGGTCGGTGTCGAAATTCACCGGCGCGAGGCGGGCGGCCACGTCAAAGCTCATCCCCGGCATGGTGGCGCGGAAACTGGCCAGTTTCGGGATCAGCCAGGCGCGGCCGAAACTGGGCAGGACCGAGATCCGCAGCACCGCCTCCTGCCCGCCGAAGGCCATGACCGAGGTCGCCGCCGCATCCAGCCGCGCCAGCAGCGCTTCGGCCTCGGTGCGAAAGCTGCGGCCCGCGTCCGACAGCGCCAGCCGCTGCCGCGCCCGGGTGAACAGCGCCACCCCCAGCCGGTCTTCCAGCGCCGCGATCGAGCGCGAGACGGCGGATTGCGTCAGCCCCAGCTCGCGCGCCGCCCCGGTGGTGGTGCCCACCCGGGCACATGCGCAAAAGGCTTCAAGCTCTCCCACCGAGGGTATGTAGGGTTTGCGCATTTTCGGGATGCCTATTCGGGAAACTCATAGCTTTGCCAGAATTACGCGTTGGCGGCGGGAAGGTCCATGACTTAGGTTGCCGTCCAGACCCCGCCATTTCCGCCCGAGGAGAGAGAGAATGGACACCGCCCCCCGCCCCGTCCTGAAGGACAAGGACCGCCCCAACATGTCGGGCTTTTCCTGGGAAGACCCCTTCCTGCTGAACGACCAGCTGGAGGAAGAAGAGCGGATGATCCGCGACACCGCCCATGCCTTCGCCCAGGAAAAGCTGATGCCCCGGGTCGAGAAGATGTACATGGAAGAGGGCGTGGATGCCTCGATCTTCGCCGAGATGGGCGAGATGGGCCTTCTGGGCGTCACCGTGCCCGAGCAATACGGCGGCATCGGTGCGGGCTATGTCAGCTATGGCCTGGTCGCCCGTGAGGTCGAGCGGGTCGATTCGGGCTACCGCTCGATGATGTCGGTGCAAAGCTCGCTGGTGATGTACCCGATCTATGCCTACGGCAGCGAAGAGCAGCGGATGAAATACCTGCCCAAGCTCGCCTCTGGCGAATGGATCGGCTGTTTCGGCCTGACCGAGCCCGACGCCGGGTCCGACCCGGCGGGCATGAAGACCCGCGCCATCAAGACCGAGGGCGGTTATCGCCTGGTGGGCTCGAAGATGTGGATCTCGAACGCGCCGATCGCCGATGTCTTCGTCGTCTGGGCGAAATCCGAGGCCCACGACGGCGCGATCCGTGGCTTCGTGCTGGAGAAGGGCATGAAGGGTCTGTCGGCGCCCAAGATCGAGGGCAAGCTGTCCTTGCGCGCTTCGATCACCGGCGAGATCGTGATGGAGGATGTCGAGGTCGGCGAAGAGGCCCTGCTGCCCCATGTTTCGGGCCTGAAGGGTCCCTTCGGCTGTCTCAACCGCGCGCGGTACGGCATCGCCTGGGGCGTGATGGGGGCGGCCGAGGATTGCTGGCACCGCTCGCGCCAGTATGGCCTCGACCGTAAGCAGTTCGGCAAGCCGCTGGCCGGGATGCAGCTCTACCAGAAGAAACTGGCGGACATGCAGACCGAGATCGCCCTGGGCCTTCAGGCGGCCTTGCAGGTGGGTCGTCTGTTCGACGCCGCCCGCGCCGCGCCCGAGATGGTGTCGATCATCAAGCGCAACAACTGCGGCAAGGCCCTGGAGATCGCGCGCCAGGCGCGGGACATGCATGGCGGCAACGGGATCCAGGTCGGCTATCAGGTGATTCGCCATTCGCAGAACCTGGAGACGGTGAACACCTACGAGGGCACCCATGACGTGCACGCGCTGATCCTGGGCCGGGCGCAAACCGGGTTGCAGGCCTTCTTCTGATCCTCGGCGGGTTGCCCGCCCGCCGCCACAGGGGCGCCGGACGGGCAAGGGGGCGCTGCCCCCTGTCGCGACGCCCCCGGACGTCTTTTCAGCTATCGAATGGGGCGGGTCCGCGGATCCGCCCTTTTCTTTTGCCGCCGGGCGGGCAGGATGGCGGCATGATCTCTCATGTCACCCTAGCCGTTGCCGATTTCGACCGGGCGCTGGCCTTCTGGCGGGCGCTGATGGCCTGTCTGGGCCATGAGGAAAGCTGGTTGAAACCGGGCGAGGAGGCGAGCTTTCGCGCGCCGGGGCATCCACGCCCGCTGCTGTTCCTGGTGCGGCCCTTCGCGGGGGCGCCCGACCCGGGCAACGGGCCGATGCTGGGCCTGATGGCCGCCGACCGCGCGACGGTGCACGCCGCCCATGCCCTGGCGTTGCGCCTGGGCGGGCAGGACGAGGGGGCGCCGGGGCTGCGCCCGCAGTATCACGCGGATTTCTACGGCGCCTATTTCCGTGACAGCGAGGGCAACAAGATCTGCGTCGTCTGTCACGAGCCCGAGGGGTTTTCTGCCGCCTGAGGCAGCCGCGCCGCCAGCAGATCCCAGACCAGCCGCAGCCGTTTGGAATGGGCCAGATCGCGATGCGCCACCAGCCAGACCGGGAAGGGCACCGGCGCCAGATGCGGCACCCGGGTCAGATGGGCGTCGCCCTCGGCCCGGGGAAAGGCCGCCAGCCCCAGCCCCGCCTGGGCCATCTGCCATTGCACCAGGTGGCTGGCGGTGGTCACCGGAAAGCTGGCCGCGCCCAGGGGCACGCCCATCTGGCCCAGCAGATCGGGCAGGGCGGGGCCCTGATCCCAGGCCAGGAAGCGGGCGCGGCCCAGGTCGGCGGCGCTGTCCAGCGGGCCGAGCGAGGCCAGATAGGCGGCGCTGCCGTAGAAGAACCCCTGATCGTCGGGCAGGCGGCGGCCGATCAGATCGGGATCCTGGGGCCGGGTGTTGCGCAGGGCGATGTCGGCCTCGCGCCCGGCCAGGTCCGAGATGTCGTTCGAGGCGCGCAACTCGACCTCGATCCCGGGATGGGCGGCCTGAAGGGTGGCGATGATCGCGGGCAGGCGAAAGGCGGCGTAGAACTCTGACGCGGTGATCACCACGCGCCCGTCGATCTGGTCCGACAGGCCCGCCGCCGCGCGGGAAAAGGCCAGCGCCGCCTCGGCCATGGCGCGGGCGCGGGGCAGCAGGGCGCGGCCCGCAGGCGTCAGCACCAGCGCCCGGCCCGTGCGGTCGAACAGGGTCAGCCCCAGATCCTGTTCCAGCTGCGCCACCTGGCGGCCAAGGGTCGGCTGGGTCAGCCCCAGGGCCCGCGCGGCGGCAGAGAGAGAGCCAGTTTCGGCGGTGGCCAGAAAGGCGCGCGCGCGGCTCCAGTCAAAGGCGATCTGGGACATATCCATGCGTTTTTCTATGTCAGCTATGCCTATTCAGTCAATTTCGTTGAGGGGGCCGCGCCGCTAGATCCAGGGCAACAGCGATGGAGCGTGGTTATGAAAGCGATTGTCTATGCGAAATACGGCGGGCCCGAGGTGCTGCACCTGGCCGAGCGGCGCGCCCCCGCCCTGCCCGAGGGCGGCGCGCGGGTGCGGGTGCAGGCGGCGGCGGTGACCAGCGCCGACTGGCGGCTGCGCGCGGCGGCCTTTCCCGGGGTGCTGGCCCTGGTCGGGCGGGCGATGTTCGGCCTGTTGCGCCCCCGGGCCGAGGTGCTGGGCAGCGCCTTTGCCGGCGAGGTGACAGAGGCGGCGCCGGGTGCCCCCTGGCGCCCGGGCCAGCAGGCGCTGGGCTTTGTCCCCGCAGGCGCCCATGCGGAAGAGCTGGTGATCGGCCCCGGGGCCTGCGTGGTGGCGCGCCCCGAGGGGATGTCGGCAGAGGCGGGCGCGGCGCTGCCCTTCGGCGGGCTGGCGGCGCTGGTCTTTCTGCGCGATGTGGCGAAGGTGCAGCCGGGGCAACGGGTGCTGATCACCGGCGGCTCGGGCGAGGTGGGGGCCATGGCGGTGCAGATCGCCCGCGCCCTGGGCGCCCGGGTGACCGCCATGGCCAGCGCGGGCAATCTGGACCTGCTGCGTGATCTGGGGGCCGAGACGGTCTGGGATTATCGCGCCACCGATCTGGCCAGGATCGAAGGCGGGGCCGAGGGGGGCTTCGATCTGGTCTTCGACACCTTCGGCGCGCTGTCGGTGCGCCAGGCGCGCGCCCTGTTGCGCCCGGGCGGGGTCTTCGTGCCGCTGAACTTCGGCCTGGCCGAGATCGCCGCCGCCCTCTGCCCCTGGGCGCTGAAGCCGGTTCGGATCCACGTCAACGCCGACCGGGCCGAGGATCTGACCACCCTGCTGGCGCTGTGGCAGGCAGGCCAGCTGCGCCCGCAGATCGACGCCCGCTATCCGCTGGCCGAGGCCCGCTCCGCCCATGCAAGGGTCGAGGGCCGCCACAAGCGCGGCGCGGTGCTGTTGCAGATGACCCGGCGCGAGGAGGCCTGAGCGGTGCGGGCGCCCCGGCATGGGCCCCCACGAAAAAAACCCGCGCAGCCAGGCTGCACGGGGGTCTTTGGTCTTGGGGGCGGGCGCCATGCCCAGACGGGGCTTAGTTGCCTTCGCCTTCGGGCAGCAGGGCGGGGGCGCGGTATTGCGGGCCCAGGGCCGCCAGGCCGCGCAGGATGTCGATGGCATAGGCCAGCTGATAATCCTCGTCGCGCAGTTCCGCGGCCTTCTCGGCCAGGGCGCGCTCTTCCTCGATCTGGCGGATCTCGTCTTCGCTCAGCGAATCGTTGTCCAGCGTGCCGCGCAGATCGGCCTCGGAACGGCGGGGACGATCGTCTTCCTCCTCGGTCTCGTCGGCGGTGGGATCGACGCGCGGCTGGTGCACCACGATGTCGGGCGAGATGCCAAGGTTCTGGATCGAGCGGCCCGAGGGCGTGTAGTAGCGCGCCGTGGTCAGCCGGATCGAGCCGTCACCGCGCAGCGGCATCACCGTCTGGACCGAGCCCTTGCCGAAGGACTTGGTGCCCACGACGATGGCGCGGCGGTGATCCTGAAGCGCACCGGCAACGATTTCCGAGGCCGAGGCCGAGCCGCCGTTGACCAGCACCACGATGGGCTTGCCGTCGATCAGATCGCCCGGTTCGGCGTTGAACCGTTCGCCATCGCCCGGCTCGCGGCCCCGGGTCGAGACGATCTCGCCCTTGTCGAGGAAGGCGTCGGAGACCAGGATCGCCTGATCCAGCAGCCCGCCGGGGTTGTTGCGCAGGTCCAGGACGACGCCGTTCAGATTGTCCAGGCCCTCGGCCTTTTCGATCTCTTCGCGCAGCTTCTCGACCAGGGTCGGGTAGGTCTGGCGGTTGAACGAGGAAATCCGCAGCACCACCGTATCGCTTTCGGTGCGGGCGCGGACCACGGTCAGCTTGATCGTGTCGCGCACGATGGTCACGTCGAAGGGTTCGGGCTCGCCCTCGCGCACCACGGTAATGACGATTTCCGAGCCGACGGGGCCACGCATCATCTTCACCGCATCGTCCAGGGTCAGGCCCAGAACCGATTCGCCGTCCACATGGGTGATGTAATCGCCCGCCTCGATCCCGGCCTCATAGGCGGGGGTGTCGTCCATCGGCGTGACAACCTTGACGAAGCCCTCTTCCTGGGTGACCTCGATCCCCAGGCCGCCGAATTCGCCCCGGGTCTGCACGCGCAGATCGTCGGCCTCTTCCGGCGGGTGATAGGAACTGTGCGGGTCCAGCGAGCTGAGCATCCCGTCGATCGCCGCCTCGACCAGGTCCGAGGGGTCCACCTCTTCGACATACTGGCTGCGGATGCGCTCGAAGACATCGCCGAACAGGTCGAGCTGTTCATAGACCGAGCTTTCCCGGGCCACATCCTGGGCCAGCAGCGGCGGGGCGATCTGGGTGGTGGCAACCACCGCCACGGTCATCCCGCTGATCGCTGCCATGGCGAATTTCTTCATCATTGCGTGTCCTTCGTGACTGCGAACCAGGTCAGGGGGTCCTGGGGCTCGTTGCCCAGCCTGACTTCCATGTAAAGCGTTTCCGAGCGGTCATTTCCAGTGCCCTCCCGGGATTGGGCCAGAATTGCACCGGGCGCGGGATCTTCGCCACCCATCAGGCCAAGAGGCGCCCCTTCGGGAAGCACCTCGCCGATCTCTCCGTAGACGATATCCAGCCCGGCGAGAACAAAGAGTAAACCGGATTGAGGCTCAAGGACCATCACGTTTCCGTAGTCCAGCAGCGGGCCGAGATAGCGGATGGTAGCAGGCACCGGCGCGGTGACCAGGGCGCGGGGGCGGGTGGCCAGCACGACGCCGGGGCGGGTGACCCCCGCCGCGTCGGCCTCGCCCGCGCGGCGCAGCACGGTGCCCTGCACCGGCAGGGGGATCTGGCCCCTTTGCGCGGTGATGTCCTGGGGCGCGGGATCCTCGGCGCCTTGCGTGATCTGCGACAGGCCCGAGGCGAAGGCGCGCAGGGTCTCGGCAGTGGCGACCAGCAGCTGGGTCTTCATCGGGTCGGCGGTGAACCGGCGCGGCAGGTCGGTGCGGTCCGACACCGCCTGGCTGAGCGCGGTGCGCGCCTCCTGCACCCCCGAAAGCGCCTGTTGCAGCTGATCGGCGGCGGCCTGTTGCAGGGCGCGCAGGGTGCGGGCCTCGTCCAGGCGGGCGCGCAGATCGGCCACCCGCTGGTTCAGGGCCGGGGCGGCCTCGGCCATCAGCATCCCGGCGCGGGCGGTGCCGATGGGCCCGTCGGGATGCAGCATCAGCACCGGGGCGGGTTCGCGCGACAGGGTCTGAAGCGTGCCCAGAAGGGCCGCGATCTCGTCCCGCTGGGCGTCGAACTGGGCCGCGATCCGCGCCTCGCGCAGGGCGGCGGCGCGCAGGCTGGCGCGCATGGCGGTCAGCCCCTTTTCATAGGCGGCAATGGTGGCGGTCAGCGCCGCCACCCGGTCCGAGGCGCGCTCTGCCCCGTCCAGCTGATCATGGGCCGCCTCCAGCTCGGCTGCCGCCGCCTGGGCCAGGGCCGCCGGGTCGCCGCCCGCATCCGCCGCCGCCCGCGCGGGCGCCCCCTGTCCGAAAAGCGCCAACAACAGCAGCGCCAACGCCGCCAGCAGGGCGACGGCGCGGGTCAGTCGGCAGGGCAGGCGGCGCGGCAGGTTCACTTGATCAGGCTCTCGCCGGTCATCTCGGCCGGTTTCTCCATGCCCATCAGTTCCAGCAGCGTGGGCGCCAGATCGGCCAGACGGCCCGCGCGCAATTGCGCGCCCTCGGGGCCGCCGAAGAGGATCACCGGCACCGGGTTGGTGGTATGGGCGGTATGCGGCCCGCCGGTCACCGGGTCGACCATGGTTTCGCAATTGCCGTGATCGGCGGTGACGATCATCGCGCCGCCGGCCTTCTCCAGCGCCGCCACGACACGGGCCAGGCCACGGTCCACCGCTTCGCAGGCGGCGACGGCGGCGGGGATGGATCCGGTATGGCCCACCATGTCGGGGTTGGCGAAATTGGTGACGATCAGGTCGTAGCCCTTCTCGATCGCCTCGACGAACTTGTCGGCCACCTCGACCGAGGACATCTCGGGTTGCAGGTCATAGGTCGCCACCTTGGGCGACTTGGGCATGTAGCGCTCTTCGCCTGGCTTGATCTTCTCGACCCCGCCGTCGAGGAAGAAGGTCACATGGGGGTATTTCTCGGTCTCGGCCAGGCGGAACTGGGTCTTGCCATGTTTGGACACCCACTCGCCCAGGGTGTTGACGATCTCACGCTTGGGGAAACAGGTGGTCATATAGGCGTTGTGGCCTTCGGAATATTCCACCATGCCCAGCAGGGCGGCCAGCGCGGGGCGCGGGCCGGTGTCGAAATCGGCAAAGCCCGGTTCGCCGATGGCGCGCAGGATCTCGCGGGCGCGGTCGGCGCGGAAGTTCATGCAGTAGAATCCGTCGCCCTCGGCCACCCCGGCGTAATCGCCAATGACCGTGGGCAGGATGAACTCGTCGCTGGCCTCGGCGGCATAGCTTTGCTCCACGGCCTCTTTCGCGCTGGCGGCGGTCTTTTCGCCCTGGCCCTTGATCATGGCGAAATAGGCCTTGGAGACGCGCTCCCAGCGGTTGTCGCGGTCCATGGCATAGTAGCGGCCCGAGACGGTGGCGATGCGGGCGTTCTCCGGCAGGCCTGCCTCCAGCGTCTCGAGGTAGCCGAGTGCCGAACTGGGCGCCACGTCGCGCCCGTCGGTCACCGCGTGCAGGGCCACGGGGACGCCCGCGCCCGCGATGATCCGCACCGCGGCCAGGATATGGGTCAGCGAGCCATGCACGCCGCCATCCGACACCAGCCCCATCACATGGGCGGTGCCGCCGGTCTCTTTCAGCGTGGCGATCATCGCCAGCAGGGCCTCGTTCCGGGCAAAGCTGCCATCCTCGATCGCCAGGTCGATCTGGCCCAGATCCATGGCGACGATACGGCCCGCGCCGATATTGGTATGGCCCACCTCGGAGTTGCCCATCTGACCGCTGGGCAGGCCCACGTCGGGGCCATGGGTGGTCAGGGTGGCATGGGGGCAGTTGGCCCAAAGCCGGTCGAAGGTGGGGGTGTCGGCCAGGGCCGGGGCGTTGGCCTCGGTCTCTTCGCGCAGGCCCCAGCCATCGAGAATGCACAGGACGACAGGTTTGGGAATGGACATGCGGGGTCTCCGGTAATGGGCCAGGTCTGAGGCTGTTCTAGACCCTTCGCGGCAGGGGGGAAACCTCTGCCGGTAAGGCGCGCGGGGTTCAGCCGGGGCGTTGCCCGATCCGGGGGCGGGGGCGGGGGGCTCTGCCCCCCTTGAGCCTGCGGCTCAATTCCCCCCGGGATATTTCTGGCAATGAGAAGAGGGGGGCTGGGCACGGCAAAGCAGCGGCGGCGCCCCGGCTGCAAAGTCCGCCAACATCTGCGCGCCGCGCCTGGTTGGCCTCCGTCGCAGCCGGGGGGCGGTCAGGGCTTTCAGGTGCCACGCCATTGCGCTTCTCATTGCCAAAAATATCCCCGCTAGGGAGGCATCGCCCGGCACAGGCGATTTCGCGGCAAAGCCGCGTGTCAGACGCGGTGGTAGGGCGATCCGGCCAGGATGGTGGTGGCGCGGTAAAGCTGTTCGGACAGCATGACGCGCGCCAGCATATGTGGCCAGACCATCTTGCCGAAGGAGATCGACAGGTCGGCGCGGGCCCGCAGGGCGGGGTCGATGCCGTCCGCGCCGCCGATGACGAAGGCCGCGTCGCGGATTCCCTCGTCGCGCCAGGCGCCCAGCTGATCGGCCAGCTCGGGCGAGGTCAAGAGCTTGCCACGCTCATCCAGGCAGACCAGTTTCGCGCCCTCGGGGATCATCCGGCCAAGCAGTTCGGCCTCTTCGCCCATGCCGCCGCCGCGTTTCGCCTCGGCCTCGGAGACCGTGCAAGGCCCCAGCCCGAGCGCGCGGCCGGTCTTGCCGGCGCGGTCGAGGTAGTCGTCGATCAGCGCCTTTTCCGGCCCCTTGCGGAGCCGGCCTATGGCGCAGAGATGCAGTTTCATCGGGCCTCGGGCAGTTGCGGTCCGGTCAGGACAGCGGTGTCTTCTGGCCCGGCTCCATCCACATCTTCTCGATCTGGTAGAACTCGCGCACCTCGGGGCGGAAGACATGGACGATCACGTCGCCCGTGTCGATCAGCACCCAATCGCCGGTTTCCTTGCCTTCGATCTTGGCGGTGCGGCCGGTCGCCTGTTTCAGGCGGTCCACCAGCTTTTCCGAAATCGCCGCCACCTGGCGCGACGAGCGGCCAGAACAGACGACCATGTAGTCCCCGATAGAGGATTTCCCGGCGAGGTCGATCTGCACGATCTCTTCCGCCTTGTCGTCTTCCAGCGATTTCAGGATGAGGGTGAGCTGGTCTTTGACACTCAGCTCTTGCGGGGCCGCCATCATCTGGGCCCCCGAGGGTGCGGAAAGATCCGCGCTTGCGTCAAGTGACAGGACATCGTCCTCCCTTAATGCGCACCGGCCACGCCCCGGTGCCGGGCATGTCCCCAAGGTAGCAGCCCGGGCGGCGCTTTTCAATGAATGCGGTCCGCTTTGCGGGGTGCGCGGGGTTTCCGACGCAGCGGCGCCCGCTTTCCCGGCCCCGGGCCCCGGCGGGCGGGCGTGGGGCGGGGGCGACACACAGGCTTGATGAAACGCGGCGCGAAGAGTATTTGAGCCGTCATGACGCAGATTTTCGACATGGACGACCGTGCCCGCCTGCCCTGGCGGTTCTTCGGTGCGACGCTGACGATCCTGGCCTCGCTATGAGGCCCGGCGCGAGGCCCCGTGCCCGATCCGGCATGGGCGGCCCGCGCGTTCCCATTTTGCGAATTTCCACGAATATCAAGGGAGAGGACCCATGTCCCCCAAGACACTCTACGACAAGATCTGGGACGCCCATGTCGTCCAGCAGGATGAAGACGGCACCAGCCTGCTTTATATCGACCGCCACCTGGTTCACGAAGTGACCAGCCCCCAGGCCTTCGAGGGCCTGCGCATGGCGGGCCGCAAGGTGCGCTCGCCCGAACGCACCATCGCCGTGCCGGATCACAACGTGCCCACCACGCCGGGCCGGGAAAACCCCGACCAGATGCCCGAGGAAAGCCGCATCCAGGTGGCCGCGCTGGACAGCAACGCCAAGGAGTTTGGCGTGCATTACTATCCGGTGACCGACATCCGTCAGGGCATCGTGCATATCGTGGGCCCCGAACAGGGCTGGACCCTGCCGGGGATGACCGTGGTCTGCGGTGACAGCCACACCGCCACCCACGGCGCCTTTGGCGCCCTGGCGCACGGCATCGGCACCTCGGAAGTGGAGCACGTGCTGGCCACCCAGACGCTGATCCAGTCCAAGTCGAAGAACATGAAGGTCGAGATCACCGGCCAGCTGAACCCGGGCGTCACTGCCAAGGACATCACCCTGGCGGTGATCGGCAAGACTGGCACCGCCGGCGGCACCGGCTATGTCATCGAATACTGCGGCGAGGCCATCCGCTCGCTGTCGATGGAAGGCCGGATGACGGTCTGCAACATGGCCATCGAGGGCGGCGCCCGGGCCGGTCTGATCGCGCCGGACGAGACCACCTTCGAATATGTCAAAGGCCGCCCGCACGCGCCCAAGGGCGCCCAGTGGGAGGCCGCCCTGGCCTGGTGGAAGACCCTCTATTCCGACGATGACGCCCATTGGGACAAGGTCGTGACCATCCGCGGCGAAGATATCGCCCCGGTCGTCACCTGGGGCACCTCGCCCGAGGATGTGCTGGCGATCACCGATGTGGTGCCCGCCCCCGAAAGCTTTGCCGGTGGCAAGGTCGAGGCGGCCAAGCGCTCGCTCGACTACATGGGTCTGACGCCCGGTCAGAAACTGTCCGAGATCGAGATCAACACGGTCTTCATCGGCTCCTGCACCAACGGCCGGATCGAGGATCTGCGCGCCGCCGCCGCAATCCTGAAGGGCAAGAAGGTCAAGGACGGCGTCCGTGCCATGATCGTGCCGGGCTCTGGCCTTGTGCGCGCCCAGGCCGAGGAAGAGGGGCTGGCCGAGATCTTTACCGAGGCCGGGTTCGAATGGCGCCTGGCGGGCTGCTCGATGTGCCTGGCGATGAACCCCGACCAGCTGGCCCCCGGTGACCGCTGCGCGGCCACCTCGAACCGCAACTTCGAAGGCCGTCAGGGCCGCGGCGGTCGGACCCACCTGATGTCGCCCGCCATGGCGGCGGCGGCGGCGGTGACCGGCCACCTGACCGACGTGCGCGAAATGATGTGATCCCCGGGCGGAGGGCCTGGCCCCTCCGTCACCGGACAGCCAAAGGAAAGCCAAATGGAAAAGTTCGAGAAAGTCTCGGGGATCGCGGCGCCCATGCCGCTGGTGAACATCGACACCGACATGATCATCCCCAAGCAGTACCTGAAGACGATCAAGCGGTCGGGCCTGGGCGTCCATGCCTTCGCCGAGATGCGTTATGATGATGAGGGCAACGAGATCCCCGATTTCGTGCTGAACAAGCCCGCCTACCGCGACAGCCAGATCATTGTCGCGGGCGACAACTTCGGCTGCGGCTCGTCGCGCGAACACGCCCCCTGGGCGCTGGCGGATTTCGGCATCAAGGTGGTCATCTCGACCTCTTTCGCCGACATCTTCTTCAACAACTGCTTCAAGAACGGGATGCTGCCCATCGTTATGCCGCAAGAGGTGGTGGACGTGCTGATGCAGGATGCCGAGAAGGGCGCCAACGCCCGGATGGAGATCGACCTGGAAGCGCAGACCGTCACCACCTCGGATGGCGAGGTCTTCCCCTTCGAGGTCGACCCGTTCCGCAAGCATTGCCTGCTGGAAGGGCTGGACGACATCGGCCTGACCCTGGCCAAGTCGGCGGCCATCGACACCTTCGAGGGGCAGATGGAACAGGCCCGTCCCTGGGTCTGATCGCCTGATCCACCAGATCGCGAACGGGGGCCTTCGGGCCCCCGTTCTGTTTCTGCCACCCCTCCGGGGCGAAGGGCGGGCGCGGGCGCACCGCGGCTGTCGCGCCCTGCGGATACCTGTAAAGGTGTTTTGACATCTGCGCGCCGGAAACGGGGTTGTTGCACACAAGAAAGCGGGGCAGTCTTTGGGGGAAGTCCGTGATTTGCCTGATGTATTCGTCCCCAATATGGGCCCCGCCCACGCAGGAGACCGCCGATGAAACTGTCCACTACCTTTCTGCTGATCGGCGTCGTCCTGGCCGTGATGGGGCTCCTGGCCCTGGCCAATCCCTTTGCCGCCTCGCTGGCCGTGACCTCGCTGGTGGGGGTCGTCTTCATGGTGTCGGGCGTGGCCCAGGCCTGGGTCGAGTTCCAGGCCGGACCGCACCAGGGGCGGCGGCGCAATGCGCTGGTGGCGCTGCTGACCATCGTCGCGGCGGTCTGGCTGCTGGCCAATCCGCTGTCGGGCACCCTGTCGCTGACCCTGCTGCTGGGGGCGATTTTCTTTGTCATGGGATTCGTGCGCCTGGCCATGGCGGCCTCGCTGCGCGGCGCGCCCTTCTTCTGGCTGGTGCTGCTGTCGGGGGGCGCCTCGCTGGCCATCGGCCTGCTGGTGCTGTTCGACGTGGGCGCGGCGGCGACGACCTTCTTGGGGCTGCTGCTGGGGATTCAGCTGGTGGCCGAGGGGGCGGGCCTCTTTGCCTTCGGCCTGATCACCCGGCATCGCGGGTTCTGATACCGCCCGTTTTCGGAACTGCTGCATCTTGTGGCGGGTAGGGGTCCGTCCGCCATATCTTGAGGTGCCGGGGCGGGCGTCCGCCGCGCCCTGCCGGCCCGAGCGGCAAATGATGCAAGATCGCACCAGTTTGGCCCGTATTTCGCCGCAATATCCGTGTCTTCTAAGAGCAGCTCTTGAGCCTTTGGGCGAAGGAGTGTCTTAATCGTGGCAAGAATGAGGCAGTCCGCCATGCAGCGGAATCAAAGTGGAAACACGGGCAAGCGCAAAAGACGCCCGGGCCAGTTTGAAGGAAAACGAGCAGTGATCGTTCGAGTCACCGGCGCGCTGATGCGGGCCATCCTGATTGCGTTGGCCATCGCCACGCCGTCGCTTCTGTTGCCCGACATCTCCGCCGATGCGGCGCAGGTGGTGGTGCTGGTGGCGATGGTGGGCGCGCTGTACACCTTCATCGAATATTTCAGCCAGTTCCCCACGATCATCGAATTCCGATTCGCCCCGCCGGTGAACCGTCTGCGCTATTTCACCGCCTTCGCGATGATCCTTTTGCTGACCGTCTATCAATCCGGCCCGGCGCTGGATTCGCCGATCTCGGACCTGTTGCAACGGGTCGGCCAGATCCTGGTGAACGCGGTCGACTTCCCCTATTCGCCGGTGCGCCTGGTGATCCTGGCGCTGCCGTCGGACGCCTCTGCCGCCTTTATCGAGACGGTGCGTGCCGCCGCTGGCATCGCCTATCTGACCTCGCTTTGCGGGCTGGTGGCCTTTGGCATCCTGGTGCGGGTGCATGGCTGGCCCGCTCGCTACGGCGCCTTCAACGTCTGGATCAACCTGCCGCTGTTCGACCCTACCGGGGGCGGCGACGTGCTGGCCCGGCTGAAGCGGGATTCGGTGGTTAACATCCTGTTAGGCTTCCTGCTGCCATTCTTGGCGCCGGTGGTGCTGCGCTTTGTGATGCCGATGGTGGATCTGCACGCGCTGGAACTGCCGCAGACCCTGATCTGGACGATGGTGGCATGGGCCTTCCTTCCGGCAAACCTGATCATGCGCGGCGTGGCCCTGGCCCGGATCGCGGCAATGATCGAGGCCAAGCGGCGCCGCACCTATGCCGCCGCCAAGGCCGAGGGCATCCTGGCGATCTGAGCCGGGCGCCGCGTAGGGCCCCTGGCCGGGGGCTGATTGGTCTGGGCGCCGGGGGCTGGGCCACTTTCCTGATACTGCTGTGTCTGTGCTGGGTGACCGGCGCCGCACCCGCGCGGGCCGAGCCGCTGCGCCTGGTCTGGTACGACACCGAGCTGGGGCGCGACGGGCCGGGCCTGTTGCTGCGCGACATCGCGGGCGGCGACGATGCCCAGACGCAGGCGGTGGCGCAGGTGATCGCCGCCCTGGCGCCGGATGTGCTGGTGTTGGCCGGGGTGGATGCCGACGCCGAGGGGCGGACCTTGGCGGCGCTGAACGCCACCCTTGCCGCGCCCTATCCGCATCTTTTCTCGGCCCTGCCCAATGCAGGCCTGCCCACCGGGCTGGACCTGGACGGCAACGGCCGCCAGGGCGAGGCGCGGGATGCGCAGGGCTATGGCCGTTTCACCGGGGCGGGCGGGCTGGCGGTGCTGTCGCGCTGGCCCCTGGGGACGGGGGCCGATCATTCGGCGCTGCTGTGGCGCGCCCTGCCGGACAGCCTGATCGCCGCGGACGACCCGGGCCATGGGGTGCAGCGCCTGTCGTCGATGGCCCATTGGGTGCTGCCGGTCGAGACGCCCCAGGGGCCTCTGCACCTGGGGATCTTCCGCGCCACGCCGCCGGTTTTCGACGGACCCGAGGATCGCAACGGGCGGCGCAATCATGACGAGCTGCGCTTCTGGCGCCTGCTGCTGGACGGGGCCTTGCCGCCGGGCGCGCCCCTGGCCGGACCTGGGGGCGGTGCGGCTGCGGGGCCCGAGGGCCTGCCCGCGCCCTTCGTGATCCTGGGCGGTGGCAACCTGGACCCCGAACGCGGCGCGGGCCGGCGCGCGGCAATCCGTGAACTGTTGGCCGACCCCCGGGTGCAGGACCCGGCGCCCCGCTGGCAATCCGCCGATCCGGCGGAGGGCGACACCACGGTCGACTGGCCCGCCGAGGGGCCGGGGCGGATGCGGGTGGATTATGTCCTGCCCTCTGCCGGGATCCGGGTGGTCGGCGCCGGGGTCTATTGGCCCCAGCCCTCCGATCCCATGGGTGAGGCGGTGGCCCGGGCCAGCCGTCACCGGCCGGTCTGGGTCGATCTGAGGCTGGAGTAGCGGGCCGTTCTCGGGCCGTGCCGTCGCGCCTCCGGGGGCGGGGCGACCTGGGCGCGGGCCTCGCCTCGTGTCGTGGCGCGTTCTGTCGCTAGCGCTGCGGCAGACCCGCGCGGATGGCCTCTTCGACCGGCGTATCGCGGAACTCGGGCAGCAGGCGGTGCAGCTTGGCCCCGTCCAGCCGGTGCGGCAGCTCCCACAGATAGCGCATCTCGAAGATGCCGCGCAGGGCGGGCACCAGTGGGCGCAGGGGCGCCAGGGGCCACCAGGCCATGCGGCCCGGCGGGATGTCCCGCGCCAGCGCCCGGCCCGTGGCGGCGGCCAGCTCGGCGCCGGTCAGGCTGTAGCCGGGGAAGGGCAGGTCTTCCCATTGCGCTAGGGTGGCGCGCGCCTCGGCCAGGGCCACGGCGGCGCGGGTGGCATCGGGCAGATAGGCCCAGGCATGGACCCGGTCCAGCGGCCCGGGATAGGCGAAGTGCCCGCGCCGCGCCCCCTTGGCGATATGGGCGTCAAACCAGTTCCCCGAGGGGCGCGTATCCAGGAAGTCGCCACAGCGCAGCACGATCACCTGAAGACCCGAGGCGCGATACTCGGCCTCCATCTGGATGCGGAGCCGACCCAGCGGGTTGGTCGCCAGATGCGGCGTGTCCGCGTCCCAGCCGAAGGGCGCCTTGGGGCCGAAGACATAGACATTTCCGGGCAGCAGGATGGTGGCGCCACTGCCGCGCGCGGCCTCGATCAGGGCGCGATGTGCGGGCAGCAGCTCGCGCGTCCAATGCTGGTAGCCGCCGGGGTTGGCGGCCATGACGATCACGTCCTGACCCGCCACCGCCGTAGCCAGATCGTCGTGCTGGCGGTCAAAGCCGCGAACCTGCCAGCCCGCCGCGCCAAAGGCCTGGGCCGCGTGGTGGCCGAAACGGCCATGGGAACCGAGGATAAGAACCTTGCCGGGCATCGTTGCCCTCCTTTCGCATCAGGGGAGAGTGAGCGGAGATGACGCCACCCTGCGCCTGTTTCTGCGGAATGGAAATTGACCGAAATCAACCATTGGGTATTCATTCATGCATGGATGCACGTCTTCAAACCCTCGACTGGGCCGCGATACAGGTCTTTCTGGCGGTGGCCGACACCGGGTCTCTGTCGGCGGCGGCGCGGCAGCTGGGCCAGTCGCAGCCGACCCTGGGCCGCAAGGTGCGCGCGCTGGAGGCACGCCTGGGGCTGACCCTGTTCCTGCGCCAGCCGCGCGGGCTGGTCCTGTCGGACGAGGGGCGGCTGATCCTGGATCCGGCGCGTCGCATGGCCCGCGCCATGGGCGAGCTGGCCCTGACGGCGGTGGCGCGCGACGACCGGCTGGCGGGCACCTGCCGGGTGACGGCCAGCCAGATGGTGGCCACCCGGGTGCTGCCGCCGATCCTGGCGCGGATCCGGGCCGAGCTGCCGCAATTGCAGATCGAGCTGGTGGCCAGTGATGACACCGACAGCCTGATGTACCGCGAAGCCGACATCGCCCTGCGCATGTACCGCCCGGCCCAGCCCGACCTGATCGCCCGCCACCTGGGCGACGTGCCCCTGGGGGCCTTCGGCGCCACCGCCTATCTGGACCGGGTGGGTCGACCCGAGCGGGTCGAGGATCTGGCCCATCACGCCCTGGTGGGCTACGACCGGTCCGACCTGATCCTGCGCGAAATGGAGCGCTTGGGCCTGCCGCCCGACCGGGCGCGTTTCGCCACCCGCTGCGACGACCAGGTCACCTATTGGGAACTGGTGCGGGCGGGCTGTGGCCTGGGTTTCGGGCAGATCCCGCTGATCCGCGAAGATGACTGCGTCGAACAGGTGCTGCCCGGCCTTGACCTGCCGGTGCTGCCGCTGTGGATCGCCGCCCACGAAAGCCTGCGGCCCACCCCGCGCGTTGCGGCGGTGTGGGATCGGCTGGCCGCCGGGTTGCTTTCCTACCTCGCCTGAGGCCTTTCGTTTCTTGATCTTTCGCGCATCGCCCGCTACGCGAAGGCAACGATTAGATCAGGAAGGACACCCCCATGAGCAACCCCTCGCTTCTTATCCTGCCCGGCGACGGGATCGGCCCCGAAGTTATGGCCGAAGTGCGCAAGATCATCGACTGGTTCGGCGCCAAGCGCGATGTGGTCTTCGACGTGTCCGAGGATCTGGTGGGCGGCTCTGCCTATGACAAGCACGGCACGCCGCTGCATGACGACACCATGGCCAAGGCCCAGGAGGTCGACGCCGTCCTGCTGGGCGCCGTGGGCGGCCCGAAATACGACGCGCTGGATTTCAGCGTGAAACCCGAGCGCGGCCTGCTGCGCCTGCGCAAGGAAATGGACCTGTATGCCAACCTGCGCCCGGCCCAGTGTTTCGACGCCCTGGCCGACTTCAGCTCGCTGAAAAAGGACGTGGTCGCCGGTCTGGACATCATGATCGTCCGCGAACTGACCTCTGGCATCTACTTCGGTGAGCCGCGCGGCATCATCGAGGAAGGCAACGAGCGCGTCGGCATCAACACGCAGCGCTACACCGAGAGCGAGATCGACCGCGTCGCACGCTCGGCCTTTGAACTGGCCATGAAGCGCGGCAAGAAGCTCTGCTCGATGGAAAAGGCCAACGTGATGGAATCGGGCATCCTGTGGCGGGAAGTCGTCACCGAGGTGGGCAAGGAATACCCCGAGGTCGAGCTGTCGCATATGTACGCCGATGCCGGCGCCATGCAGCTGTGCCGCGCGCCCAAGCAGTTCGACGTGATCGTCACCGACAACCTGTTCGGCGATCTGCTGTCGGATGCCGCCGCCATGCTGACCGGCTCGCTGGGGATGCTGCCCTCGGCCAGCCTGGGCAAGCCGATGGCCAATGGCCGCCCCAAGGCGCTCTACGAACCGGTGCACGGCTCGGCCCCCGACATCGCCGGTCAGGGCAAGGCCAACCCCTGTGCCTGCATCCTGTCCTTCGCCATGGCGCTGCGCTATTCCTTCGACCTGGGCGCCGAAGCCGACCGCCTGGAAGCGGCGGTGGAAAAGGTGCTGGCCGATGGTGTGCGCACCGCGGATCTGCTGAACGAGGAAGGCCGCACGCCTGCCACCACCAGCGAGATGGGCGATGCCGTGGTCGCCGCCCTGGACGCCAGCCTGTAAGGTGTTAGCCCGCATGGCGGGCGAATTTCCGGCAGCCGGACAGCCAAGGCCCTGAGGGGCCAGCTTTTTCCGGCTGACGCTTGAAATTGACCCTTCCCGCGCCATAGTCGCCGGGAAGGGTTTTTCTTTGCTGATTTCCGGAAAGGGATCTTATGTCCGGCACCACACGCGGCATCGGTTTCGCGCTTCTGGCCTTTGCGATTTATTCGGGGCACGACGCGATCATCAAGATTCTGGGGGCGAATTACAGTGCCTTCCAGCTGGTCTGGTTCACCGTGCTGATGAGCTTTCCGGTCACCTCGGTGATTCTGATCCGCGACACGCGGCCCGGTACGCTGCGCCCCGTGCATCCCTGGTGGATGCTGGTGCGCACCCTGGCTTCGGTGGTGGCGGCGGCCTGCGGGTTCTTCGCCTTCTCGGTGCTGCCGATGGCGGATGTCTATGCGATCCTCTTTGCCACGCCGCTGCTGATCACTGTGCTGTCGATCCCGATTCTGGGGGAAAAGGTGCGTCTGCGGCGCTGGCTGGCGGTGCTGGTCGGGCTGATCGGCGTGGCGGTGGTGCTGCAACCGGGCAAGTCCGAGCTGTCGGCGGGCCATTTCGCGGCCATGGGCGGCGCGGTCTGCGGCGCCCTGGCCTCGGTCATCGTGCGCAAGATCGGTCGCGACGAACGCAATGTGGTCATGCTGATCTATCCGTTGATCGCCAACTTCGTCCTGATGGGCGGGCTGATGGCGCTGCCGGGCAATTTCGCCGAGGTGCCCCTGCCGCATATGGGTGGGTTCTTTGCCGTGGCGGCCCTGTCGACGGTGGCCATGCTGCTGATGATCGCGGCCTATAACAACGCCGAGGCGGCGCTGATCGCGCCGATGCAATATTCGCAGATCCTGTGGGCCACCTTCTATGGCTGGCTGCTGTTCAACGAACTGCCGGGGATGAACACCGCCGCGGGGGCGGCGCTGATCATTGCCTCGGGCCTTTATATCGTGTTCCGCGAATCCCGCCCCGACAGCGTGTCGATCCAGCCGGTGCTGCGCACCCGCAACCGCACCGGCACCCCGGCGGCGCTGCGTGTGGGGCCGCTGATGCGGATGATCTCGAAACGCCCGGTGCAGGGCGCGGCGGGCGCGCGCCGCTCTGGCGCCTGAGCCCGGCGCGGGAGTCGGGCCGGGGGCGAGCTGTGGCGGCGCGGCGGGCAAACGCATTTGCGTCGGATTCGCTCTTGCCAAGGGCGGGCCCGGGTTGTAGATCGCCCTTCACGGTCGGAGCGTAGCTCAGCCTGGTAGAGCACTGTCTTCGGGAGGCAGGGGCCGGAGGTTCGAATCCTCTCGCTCCGACCAATTTTCTAGAAATCGCGATCTGGCGTAATCGGGGGCCCACCCCCGGCGCCTGTGGCGCGTCCGCCGGGCGCCTTGCGGTCCCTTGCGGCGGTGCCTCGCGCGGCGTGCCGCCCCTCAGGTGGTCTCGGCCAGCCGCGCCTCGATCCCCGCCGTGCAGAAGCGGATCAGCCCTTCCATCTCGCCGCCCTCGTCGCCGCCCAGCGTGGCGATCCGAAAGCGCGAGGTCAGCAGGGCCAACATGCAGGACACCATGTAGACGAAACATTCCGCCAGCTCGGCCCGCCGGGCCTGGGGGAACAGACCTGCCATCTCGGCGATGAAGAC
This sequence comes from Pseudooceanicola aquaeponti, assembly GCF_050897975.1. Taxonomy (NCBI): domain Bacteria; kingdom Pseudomonadati; phylum Pseudomonadota; class Alphaproteobacteria; order Rhodobacterales; family Paracoccaceae; genus Pseudooceanicola; species Pseudooceanicola aquaeponti. The sequence goes on along the minus strand of NZ_JBPAXY010000002.1, from coordinate 5,103 downwards.
CTGGGCCGTGGGGTCGAAATGTTCCGCCGACAGGGCGTTCAGCTTCGGATCGGCCGAGACGAGGGCCACCAGCCGTGCATAGGCCAGCCATTGCGGCCCGCCATCGCGGGCGCGTTCGAAATAGGGGGCGATGAAGGCGCGCAGTACCGCGTCCAGATCCAGCGGCCCTTTGGCGCGGGCGGCCTCCAGCGCGGCGCGGCGCAGATCCGACAGGGCGCCCGCGCGGCGCGCGACGACCTCGGCAAAGAGCGCCTCCTTGCCGCCGCCGTGGTGATGCACCAGCCCGACGGGCACCCCCGCCTCGGCCGCGATGTCGCGCACCGTGGCGCCATCGAATCCCCCCTTGGCAAACACCCGTTCGGCGGCATCCAGAATCTTCTGCCGGCTTTCCAGCGCGCGCTTCTGGGGGGCCCTTTGCCGTTGTTTCCCATTGGTGTTTTCCAGCGACATGAATTTACTTGCCTTATCTTGAACGTATGTTCATTTTAGTATCAAGGCACCGGGAGGGGTGCCAGGGAGGACTACCATGCATGACACGACAGGGACATTCGCCCTGATCGGAGCGGGCCCCATGGGCCTGGCCGCAGCCAAGACAATGCGCGAACAGGGCGTCGCGTTCCATGGTTTCGAACTGCATTCCGATGTGGGCGGATTGTGGGACATCGAGGCGCCGCATTCGACCATGTACGAAACGGCGCATCTGATCTCGTCCAAGACGATGACCGAATTCACCGATTTCCCCATGGCAAAGGAAGTGGCCGAGTACCCGTCGCATCGCGACATGGTGCGCTATTTCCGCGACTTCGCCGATCACTACGACCTGCGCCGCGACTATACCTTTGGCGCCGAAGTCACCAAGCTGGAGCCCCTGGGCGGCGACGGCGCGGGCTGGCGGGTGCACTGGCGCGACGCGCAAGGGGAGCACGAGGCGGTCTTTGCCGGGGTTCTGATCGCCAATGGCACCCTGGCCGAGCCCAACCGGCCCGCCTTCAAGGGGCGGTTCGAGGGCGAACTGATCCACGCCAGCCAGTACCGCGACCCGCGCCAGTTCGACGGCAAGCGGGTGCTGGTGGTGGGGGCCGGCAACTCGGGCTGCGATATCGCGGTCGATGCCATCCACCACGGCAAGAGCTGTGACCTGTCGATGCGGCGCGGCTATTACTTCGTGCCGAAATACGTCTTCGGCCGTCCCGCCGACACGCTGGGCGGGGCGATCCGTCTGCCCATGTGGCTGAAACGGCGGGTCGACGGGCTGATGCTGAAATGGTTCACCGGGGACCCGTCGAAATACGGCTTCCCCAAGCCCGACTACAAACTGTACGAATCCCATCCGGTGGTGAACTCGCTTGTGCTGTTCCACGCGGGCCATGGCGATCTGAAAATCCGCCCCGACATCGACCACCTGTCGGGCCACACGGTGCATTTCACCGATGGCAGCCGCGCCGATTACGACATGATCCTGACCGCGACGGGCTACAAGCTGCACTATCCCTTCATCGACAAGGATCTGCTGAACTGGCAGGGGGATGCGCCGCATCTTTACCTGAACGCCATGCACCCCACGCGCGACGACCTGTTCGTGCTGGGCATGGTCGAGGCCTCGGGCCTGGGCTGGCAGGGGCGTCATGAACAGGCCGAGATGGTCGCCCGCTATATCGCCGGGCGCCGCGCGGGTAGCCCCGCCGCCCAGGCCCTGCATGACGAAAAGGCCAAGGGCTTTGAACGGGCCACCGGCGGGACGCGCTATCTGAAACTGGCGCGGATGGCCTATTACGTCGACAAGGCGACCTATCGGAAGGCCGTCACCGGCTGGATCGACAAGCTGCGCGGGGCCAAAGCCTGATGGATGAGGTCATTCTGAATTTCAGCCCCGGCGCGCTGCGCCTGCTGAACGCGATCCTGGGCGTGGTGATGTTCTCTGTCGCCATCGACCTGACGCCCGCCAACTTCCTGGAGCTGCTGCGGCGGCCCAAGCCGCTGATCGCCGGGTTCATCGCGCAGTTCGCCGTGCTGCCGGTGCTGACCTTCCTGCTGGTGCTGGCGACGCAGCCCCAGGCCTCGGTCGCGCTTGGGCTGATCCTGGTGGCGGCCTGCCCGGGCGGCAATATCTCGAACTTCTTCACCCAGCGGGCCGGGGGCAACGCGGCGCTGTCGGTGTCGATGACCGGGCTGGCAACGGTGGGGGCGATCCTGCTGACGCCGCTGAACATCGCCTTCTGGGGGTCGCTCTACGAACCTTCGCGGCAGATCCTGCGCGAGACCCATATCGACCCGGTCTCGGTGGCCATCACCGTGGGCCTGATGCTGGTGCTGCCGCTGGTGCTGGGGGTGACCCTGAACAGTCGCCGCCCCGACATCACCGCGCGGCTGCGCGGGCCGCTGCAATGGGTGTCGATGGCCATCTTCGTGGCCTTCGTCCTGGCGGCGCTGGTCTCGAACTGGAGCTACTTCCTGCAATTCGCCGGCGGCATCGCCGGGCTGGTCATCGCCCATAACGCCCTGGCCCTGCTGGGCGGCTATGGCACCGGGCGGCTGGCGGGCCTGTCGGCCTTCAACACCCGGGCGGTGACCATCGAGACCGGCATCCAGAACTCGGGCCTGGGCCTGGTGCTGATCTTCGGCTTCTTCCACGGGCTGGGCGGCATGGCGGTGGTCGCCGCCTTCTGGGGCATCTGGCACGCGGTCTCGGGCTTTGCCCTGTCGCAGATCTGGCGCCGGACGGAGGCCGCACGATGACCCGTATCCTGATCACCGGGGCGGCAGGCATGATCGGCCGCACCCTGACCCGCACACTCGCGGAGCGCGGCGGGACGGTGGAGGTCGTGGCAAGCGATCTGCATCGCCCCGCCGACCTTCCGCCCGGGGTGCGCTTTGAAACCCTGGACGTGACGGGGGGCGATGCGATGCGCGTCATCACGGCGGTGAAGCCGGACGTGGTGGTGCATCTGGCCTCGATCGTCACGCCCGCACCGGGGCAGGGGCGCGACCTGGCTTACCGCGTCGATGTCACCGGCTCGCGCCATGTGATCGACGCCTGTATCGCCAACGGGGTGCGCCGCCTGGTCGTCACCTCCTCGGGGGCGGCCTATGGCTATCACCCCGACAACCCGGTGCCGCTGCGCGAGGGCGATGCGCTGCGCGGCAATGTCGAGTTCGCCTATTCCGACCACAAGCGCCAGGTCGAAGAGATGCTGGCCGAGGCGCGCCGCGCCGCGCCGGGGCTGGAACAGGTGGTGCTGCGCGTGGGCACCGTTTTGGGCGCGGGCACCGAGAACCAGATCACGGCGCTGTTCCGCAAGCCGCGGCTGCTGGCGATCGCGGGTTGCGACAGCCCCTTCGTCTTCATCTGGACCCGCGATCTGGCCCGGATCATCGAACGCGCCGCCACCGATGGCCCGGCGGGCATCTATAACGTGGCAGGCGACGGCGCCCTGTCGGTGGCCGATCTGGCGCGGCGCATGGGGAAACCTGTGCGCACCCTGCCGGCCTGGGCCCTGCGCACCGCCCTGGCCCTGGCCAAACCCCTGGGCCTGACCCGCTATGGCCCAGAGCAGGTGCGCTTTCTGCAATACCGCCCGGTGCTGGCCAATGACGCGCTGAAGGCCCAGTTCGGCTACCGCCCCGAAAAGACCAGCGCCGAGGTCTTCGACCTGTGGCGCGCCCAGGCCGGACTGTAGAAAGGTGCGCCCATGACCGCTTCTAATAAGAGAGAGGGGGGCGCCGCCCCCGTGGCGGTGATCTCCGGCGGGGCTGGGGGGCTCGGCCGGGCGCTGACCGCCGCCCTCCTCGCGCGCGGCTGGCAGGTGGCGGCGATCGACCGCGATGTGGCGGGACTGGATCCCGTGCCGGGCCTCTCTCTCTATACATGCGATCTGACCCGGCCCGAGGCGCTGGCCCGGACCTGCGCCCAGGTGCTGTCCGACCATGGCCGCGCTGACCTGGTCATCTACAATGCAGGCATCACCCAGATCGGCCCCTTCGCCCAGCTGACCGAGGCCGCACACCGCCAGGTCTTCGAGGTGAACTACTTCGCCGCCACCGCCATGGCCCAGCACTTCCTTCCCGCGCTGCGTGACAGCCACGGAACCCATCTGGCGATCTCTTCGGTGGCGGGCTTCACCCCGCTGGTGCACCGCTGCGCCTATGCGGCGTCGAAACATGCGCTGGAAGGGGCGTTCAAATCCCTGCGCTCGGAAGAGCGGGCCCATGGGGTGCGGGTGCTGATCGCGGCCCCGTCCTTCGTCGCCACCAACATTGGCCAGCCCGAGCGTCAGGCCTCGGGCATTGCCCGGCCCGGCTCTGCCGCCGACGGGATGGACTATATGACACCCGAGGCGGCGGCGGCGGAGATCCTGCGCGGGGTCGAGCGCGGGCGGGCGATGATCCCCGTGGGTCGGGTGGCGCGTCTGGCCTGGTGGCTGAACCGCCTTTCCCCCTCTCTCTTCCAACGGCTGATGGAGCGGAGCGTGTCGGGCCAATCCGATCCCTGAAGGGGACTTATCTGCCAGGGAGGGGAGAAGAGGGGGCTGCGGCCCCCTTTTGCATTCCCCGACTCGCCGGAGCCGCGCCGAGTCGCCCGAGACGTCCCGATTCCCCGCCGAGTCGTCATCGAGTCCGGGCCGATTCCGCCCCGAGTCTCGGCCCTCTTGAGGATAACTCTGTGGATACCCCAAGATATGGGGGGCAGCGGCCCGGGCTGCATCGGTTATCAATTCGCCCTCGGCGGGGTTCCGCGAGAGAGGCGGTATCTAAGTATCTGTATTTACTTGAATTATGAGGATGTCGCAAAAATCTCAAACTTTCTCGGAAAAAGCGCTTGCGGGTCCCCGGCTCTATCCGTAAATACCCCTTCACCGGCGGCGCTGAGGCGCTGCGGGGCGGCCCGGACGGGTCGGACGGAACGAAGCGGCGGCGCTGCTGAGGGAGGTTCGAGGCGGACGGGTTGAAGGAAATTCAGAGGTACTGTCGGGCGGGCGCGCCGCAAGTTAGGGCGCACTGGTCTGGTTTTTGTCTCTACGCTCTTTGACATCGCGAGTATCTGAAGAGATATGCGGGCGGTTTGGATCATTCGACGAATGAACGTCTGTATATCGCGCTCTTAGG